>CAZDET010000043.1:3907-43427 GCA_964504335.1 uncultured Saprospiraceae bacterium | reverse complement strand
GGTACCATCGGCCGGCTCGGCCGCCACGGTATGCTGCTGCTGCGTCCGCTCCCAGTCTGCCTGAATGCGGCCATCCCGCAGGGCTTCGGCTTCTAGCTCCTCCAACTGGCGCAGCCGTTGGGTGGCCTCCGCGCTATGCCGCCCGCTGGGGTAGGCGCGCAGGTAGTCGCGGTAGCCGGCCGCATCATCCTGCGCGCGCACGCGCTCCCAGACTTGTTGTTCCTGCCGGTGTTGGTTTTCCTCCTTCAGCGCCCGGATGCGCGCCCGCGCGTCGGCGGCCCGATCGCCCTGCGGAAAGCGATTCAGGAAGGTCCGGTAGGCGTAGATTTCATCGATCCGCTCGGCTTCCCGCCAGGCCTCGGCCTCCTGCAGCTGTGTGAGCTGCCGCAGGGCTTCCTGGGCGTGCGGACCCCTGGGGTAGCGATCGAGGTAGGTATCGAGGGTAGCGATGGAAGGGGCGGTGCGGCAGCGCTCCCAGAGGTTGGCTTCGCTGCCTACCAGGCGGAAGATGTATTGCCCGCCGTTGTGGTTGACGCCAAAGAGGGGGTTGCCCTCCGGCAATTGGCGGTAGTTGGAGCGGGTCATTTCCACTACCTCATCGGCCAGGCGGGCGACGTTCAGCTTATCCTTTTGGTTGCGTTTCAGCACCCGCAAAATGCTGGCCGCAAAGGGGCTGTTGGTGCCCGGCTCGCCGTCGTAGACCTCCTCGTCGTGGCGGCCCGACACGAGCCCCCAGCGCGAGCGGCGCTGCTCCAGCTCGTCGGCAGCCGCATCGGAGCGGTTCGTGCCCCGCACGAAGAGCGATCCCGAAAAGCAGGAATCGGAGATGAGCAGCGTGTGCAGCGAGTCGATCACCTTGATGTAATCGCGAATTGTCGAATTGGGAATGTAGCTGGCCGTGCGCCCCCGTTGGGCATCCTGCGGAATCCAGAAGGCCCGCTTGGTGCGCTCCTGCAGATGGCCGTGGCCCGAGTAGTAAATGATGAGCTTGTCGGTAGGCTGTACCACCTGGATCAATTCCTCCAGGGCATCGATGATGCCGTCGCGGGTGGCCGCCTCGTCGAAGAGGGTGCGCACTCGTTCGGGTGCCAGTCCGTACTGATCCTGCAACAGGGTGAGCAAATCCTTGACGTCCTTCACCGCATTGTGCAGCGGCGTGAAGTGCCGGTAGGCGCTAATTCCGATACCGAGCAGCCAGGAGGTACCGGAGCCGGGCCCTTCTGGCGTGCCTTCTTGTCTGCCGATACCGCGTGGTTCGCCTGGAGGCATGTGTGGGTAGGGTTTGTCAGAACTTTAAAGATAGGAACTCCTCTGATATATCTAAAACGGAGTGGTTTAGCTTCGCTGCTACTTCGTGGTGAAAAGATCGGCGTGGTCCCAAACCACTCTGGTTTGGGTATATAATACCTGGAGATTTCAATTGGATGACGGAGAAGCTAGCGCCATTTCACTTGCCCTATCCAAAGCAAATTGCCTTTTAATTATCGATGAAGCAATTGATTGTTATAAGTTAGAAATATACACAAACAGGATGATACCGAAAATAGAAGATTGGGACTGTCGCCAATAGAAAAAGCGTCCAGGTTCCACGAATGGAAAACCTGGACGCTTTTGTGAAAGTAGTGATTCCGCTGGGGCTCGAACCCAGGACCCTCTGATTAAAAGTCAGATGCTCTAGCCAACTGAGCTACGGAATCAGGTACCCTTTTTCTAAGGCGTTGCAAATATAGGACTCTTTGGGACGAATGTCAAATGGTGCCCGGTAATTTTTAGCTGCCTTAGTTGTATGCTCCCTTAAACAGCAAACTATCTGGAATAGTTTCCTCCGGATCGCCTTCCCGTTATTCCTCAAACGGCAACTCCAATTGAATCCCCCCTTCCGCCTCCAGTTCGCGTTCCAAATTCGAAATGCTCACCCCCAACAGCCGCACGGCGGGCAACTCGTCGACGTGCTGCGTCATAATATCGCAGACGATCTCCTGGAGCGTTTCCAGGGAGCGCACTTCACTGGCGAAGGATTTGGAGCGGGTATAGATCTTGAAGCCCGGCGTTTTCATCTTGACGGTCACCGTGCGGCCGAAGTTTTGGCGCTGCTTGGCGTAGTCGTATACCACCTCGGCGAGGTAGCGCAGCTTCTCCTGCATGCCGGCCAGATCGGTGATGTCTTCTTTGAAGGTGCGCTCGGCCCCGATGCTTTTGCGGATGCGGTTGGGATTGACCGGCCGGTTGTCTTCCGCCCGGACGATGCGGTAGTAGTGCCGCCCCACCTTGCCAAAGCGCTGGACTAATTCAATTTCGGTGAGCACCTTCAGATCGGCCCCGGTTTCCAATCCCATCTTGTGCATGCGGGCGGCGGTCACCTTGCCGATGCCGTGGAATTTAGCTACAGGTAGGGCATCGAGGAAGGCTTGCGCTTCGTGCGGCAGGATGGCCTTCATGCCATTGGGCTTATTGATATCGGAGGCCACCTTTGCCAGGAACTTGTTGAAGGAGATACCCGCCGAGGCCGTGAGTTGGGTCGTTTCTTCGATGCGCCGACGGATTTCCTGCGCAATCAGAGTCGCCGATGGTGGTCCCTTCTTCGGCTCGGTGACGTCGAGGTAGGCCTCATCCAGCGACAAGGGTTCCACCAGATCGGTGTATTCCTCAAAAATGGATCGAATTTGCTGCGACACCTCCCGGTAGACGTCAAAGCGGCTTTTCACGAAAATGAGCTCCGGACAGAGCCGCTTGGCCGTAATACTGGGCATGGCCGAACGCACCCCAAACTTCCGCGCTTCGTAGCTGGCCGAAGCTACCACCCCCCGCAAACTACTCCCTCCCACCGCGACGGGCCGCCCCTGCAACTCGGGGTGGTCGCGTTGTTCGACGGAGGCGTAAAAAGCGTCCATGTCGATGTGGATGATTTTGCGAGCAGTCAATGGTTTGGTTTATGGTTTGTGGCTGCCCGCCCTTGGAACGGCACTTCGTACAAACTCCCATCCGCGGCGGCGTGGGCATTGGGGAAGACCGGACGTGCTTCCTGTTCGAACACCTCCGTACGGGGATACCGAGACGAATAATGCCCCATGATCAATCGCCCTACCTCAGCCGCTGCGGCAATGCGAGCGGCCTCCAACGCAGTCGAGTGCAGCGTTTCTTCCGCCTGATCGACCAATTCGTGCAAGAACGTGGTCTCGTGGTAGAGCAAATCAACTCCCTGAATCAAGGGAACCAAGGCCGGCCGGTAGCGCGTATCCGAGCAGTAGGCATACGATCGCGGCGGAGCCGCCGGGCGCGTCAGTTCGGCGTGCGGGACGATTCTTCCATCGGGAAGGGAAAAGTCTCCACCCGCCTTGATCGCCGGAATGGCCTGGTAGGGAATTTGATATGCGGCTATCTTTTCGGGCCGAATGTTCGCCGGTCGGGGCCGCTCCCGGAACAGGAACCCGGTGGTGGGCAACCCGTGGTGCAAAGGGAGAGTATGAACGCTCAGATGATCGGTTTCGAGAATGAGGTCCGACCGTGTTGTATGAAGCGTGACGAACTCGATGGGAAACGGAAATGCGCGCCGATCCAGATCGAGCAGGGCATCGAGCATGCGGTACAATCCGGCCGGACTAAATAGGGTGAGTGGCTCGGTGCGGTCATTTAGTGCCCAACTGGTGAGCAAGCCGGGCAGGCCGTAGAAATGGTCGCCGTGCAGGTGGCTGATGAATATATGGTGAATGCGCGCTTGTCCGCCCCCGTACTCCTGGAGGCGCATCTGGCAGCCCTCACCACAATCGATCAGAAAATCGGCCGTTTCGGTTCGGAGCAGTTGCGCGCTGCAAAAACGCCCGTAGGCCGGCACCGCACCGCTGGTGCCCAACACGCGAAGATCAAAGCGCACGTATATAGTAGGTTACTTATTCGGAGTCTTCTCCATTCTGGAGTTCGCGCTCGATATCCTCCATGAAGATGTAGTCGATGCTCTCGGATACGGTGGGAATGATCGTCAGCACTGAGTCGAGGCGGGAGATTTCAAATAACTTTTGAACGGGGGCGTGCTTGACGCCGGTCAGAATGTAGCTACCGTTCGACTTCCACAACCGGTTGGCGGTAAGCAGGGCGCTCAATCCTGAAGAATCGATGTATTCCACCTCTTCCAGGTTGAGAATCAGGTTTTTAATGCCTTCATTCGAAAGAATAACGAACTCGGATTTTAGCTTGGGGGCGATCAAGCTATTAAGGTTCTGCTCCTCAATCTTGAAGATGGCATAACGCTCCTGTTTATCAACCGAATATTTCATTAAAAGACGATATTTCTGATCAGCAGTAAGTGCAAATGTATCAAACTTTAATAAGCTGACCTAGTAGCGAGTTAAGTTTAAACCCTCCCTGAATAACGATTGTTCTCCCTAATAAATGCTGGTTTACCAAGGATTTGGGTATCCCACCTTCCCCTCGATTGCCACACATCAGCTACCTATTTTGTCAGGCCGGGCATAATATTCCGCCTAATTGACAGCTTGAAAAGTACAACCACCCATTGGCACGGTATTTTCCGTGCATTCTTCGGGCAATTCTTCAGGCCGCAAAAAGGTCGTAGGAGTGCCGGAAACTTAATTTACGAATTGTTTCGTTTATTGAATTGTCCTATTATTGTATAAGGGGCATTTCAGCAAAATCCGCCGGAGAAAGAAGATAATATGAATAATAACAAGAGATTTTCGCCAGAAGTAAAGCAGGTCATCTCCCGGAGTCGCAATGAGGCCATGCGCCTCGGTCACGAATACATCGGGACGGAGCACCTGTTGCTCGGTATCATCGGGTCCGAGGGCAGTCTGGCTATGCGCGTGTTAGAATCTCTGGAAGTGAATCCTGCTGAGCTTCGTCAAAATGTCGAGGATAGTATTCAGCGGCTTCCGTCGACGAAAACACAGCTTAAAATTAGCGACTTGCCGCTCAACAAGCAGGCAGAAAAAGTACTTAAGGTAACTTTTTTGGAGGCCAAAAGCCTGAAAACCAATGAAATTTGCCCCGAGCACTTATTGCTTTCCATACTTAGAGACCGGGAAAACCCGGCTTCCAAAATCCTGCGCCGTTTCGACGTAGACTACGATCTGTACAAAGCAGAGCTGGAGTACGTCAAAACCGAACAAGATTTTACCACCGGGGAAGGTCTTCCCTACGCCCAGTCTCCTTCCGACCAGGACGAGAGCTACGAAGACGACGAGGGACAAGGCCGGGGCTACCAGCAACGCAAGGGTGGCGGCTCCACCAAGTCGCGAACTCCGGTGCTCGACAACTTCGGTCGCGATATCACCAAGCTGGCCGAGGAGAATCGCCTCGATCCGATCATCGGTCGGGAAAATGAAATAGAACGCGTCAGCCAGATTCTCAGTCGCCGGAAGAAAAACAACCCCATTCTCATCGGCGAACCCGGCGTTGGTAAAACGGCTATCGTAGAGGGCCTGGCATTGCGCATCATTCAGAAAAAGGTGTCCCGCACCCTGTTCAACAAGCGGATCGTCATGCTGGACCTGGCAGCCCTGGTTGCCGGTACCAAATACCGCGGGCAGTTTGAAGAGCGGATGAAGGCCATCATGAATGAGCTCGAAAAATCGCGCGATGTGATTCTGTTCATCGACGAGATTCACACTATCGTCGGCGCGGGTGGTGCCACCGGCTCGCTCGACGCCAGCAATATTTTCAAGCCCGCCCTGGCGCGCGGAGAGCTCCAGTGCATTGGCGCTTCTACCCTCGACGAATACCGCCAGCACATCGAAAAGGACGGCGCGCTCGATCGTCGATTCCAGAAGGTAATGGTCGATCCGCCCAGCGCAGAGGAAGCCATCCACATCCTGCACAACATCAAGTCGAAGTACGAAGACTTCCACCACGTCAACTACTCCGATGATGCCATCAAGGCCTGTGTGAAGCTCAGCGACCGCTACATCACCGATCGCTTCCTGCCCGATAAGGCCATCGACGTACTCGACGAGGTAGGTGCCCGGACGCACCTGAAGAATATCCACGTGCCGAAGCATATCGAGGAGCTGGAAGAGCAAATCGAGCAGGTCAAGGAGAAGAAGAATCAGGCTGTCCGCAACCAACAATACGAGAAAGCGGCCGACCTGCGCGATAAAGAAAGCAAGCTGCAACGCCAGCTTGAGCAGGCCAAGGTCGATTGGGAAGAAGAGGCCAAAACCAAGCGCTATCCCGTCGAAGAAGAAGATATTGCCGAGGTAGTCTCCATGATGACCGGCATCCCCGTGCGCCGGGTGGCCCAGAGCGAGAGCAAGAAGCTCATCGGCATGCAAACCGATATGCAGGATGTCATCATTGGCCAAGACGAGGCGCTCGCCAAGGTCGTCAAGGCGATCCAGCGCAATCGCGTCGGGCTGAAAGACCCGAAAAAGCCAATCGGTACCTTTATCTTCCTCGGCCCTACCGGTGTAGGTAAGACGGAGCTAGCTAAGGCATTGGCCCGCTACATTTTCGATAGCGAAGATTCTTTGATCCGCATCGACATGAGCGAATACATGGAGAAGTTCTCCGTAAGCCGGCTTATCGGGGCGCCTCCGGGATACGTCGGTTACGAAGAGGGTGGCCAACTGACCGAAAAGGTAAGGCGCAAGCCCTACAGCGTGATTCTGCTCGACGAAATCGAGAAGGCGCACCCGGATGTGTACAACATCCTACTGCAGGTGCTCGACGACGGACAGTTGACGGACGGCCTCGGCCGCAGGGTCGATTTCAAGAACACGCTGATCATCATGACCTCAAATATCGGGGTACGCCAGTTGAAGGACTTCGGCCAAGGACTAGGTTTTGCGACCAAAGCCCGGCAGGAAGCTGCAGAAGATCACAGCAAGAGCGTTATTCAAAACGCACTCAAGCGGACCTTCTCTCCGGAATTCCTCAACCGGATCGACGATGTAGTGATTTTCAACAGCCTCGGCCAGGAGGAAATCTTCCGCATCATCGATATCTCCCTCCGCGATCTGTACAAGCGACTCGAAGGCATGAATTACAAGTTGCAACTTTCGTCGGAAGCGAAGAAATTCGTTGCCGAGAAAGGCTTCGATCCGCAGTTTGGTGCCCGACCACTCAACCGGGCTATCCAGAAGTACATCGAGGACCCGCTGGCAGAATACATCCTCAATAATAACCCCGAGGAAGGCACCGTACTCGAAGCCATGCTCAACGAGGAGGAAGACGGTCTGAAGATCGCAGAAGCCAAGAGCGTCAGCGCAGAAGAAGACGTCGAAGAACAATAAAAATGAACCACCGGGAGCAAGCGGTGTATCCGCTTGCTCCTTTTTAATTATTCACCAAAACAACCACATTTGGCAAATAGAAGAGGCCCAAGAAGAAGGCAAGACAATCGCCGAAACAACGACAAGTACAATTTCCGAGTTAACGAAAATATTCGGATCCCGGAAGTGCGACTGGTTGGAGACAACCTGGACGAATTGAGCCAGATCATTGGGAAGACGATCGAATCCGGCATTTACTCCACTCGGCAGGCGAAGGAATGGGCCCAGAAAATGGATTTAGACCTGGTAGAAATATCCCCCACCGCTAAGCCGCCCGTCGTTCGCATCATTGATTACAGTAAGTTCCTGTACGACAAGAAGAAGAAGGAAAAGGAAATGAAGGCCAAGGCCCAAAAGACGGTTATCAAAGAAATCCGCTTTGGTCCCAACACCGACGACCACGACTTCGAGTTCAAATTGCGCCACGCAAAAGGCTTCCTCGAAGAGGGCTCAAAAGTAAAATCCTACGTTCATTTTCGCGGCCGCACCATCGTGTTTAAAGACCGCGGCGAATTACTGCTGCTCCGCTTCATCAAAGAGCTCGAAGAATACGGCGCCGCCGAAAGTCTCCCCCAAATGGAGGGACGCCGCATGACGGTGATCATCGCCCCGAAGAAGGTTAAGAAGTAGTAGCCGGGTAGCCCTTCCTCTTAAGTGGTTCTCTGGGAAAAGACCAGCTATGCCTTTCCGGAGAATATTTTTTTCCCTACCTTTGCCGTCCGATTCGGACAACGACCTTGTTATGCCTAAAATGAAAACACATTCGAGCGCCAAGAAGCGGTTCAAGCTGACGGGCTCGGGAAAGGTAAAGCGCTTCCAGGCGAACGCGCGTCACTTGATGCGCAAGAAAACCAATCGCCAGAAAACACGCCTCCTCGGTTCGACTACCGTCTCCGAGGCAGACGAACCACGCGTCAAGCGCCTCCTTTGCAAGTAAATACCTTCGATTTTTCACGAGAGTGCAGGTCAAAGTACTCCGCCTGCGTCGGAGTCTCTGCACTGAACAAAAAATCTAACTAATGCCTCGTTCCGTCAATGCGGTGGCCAGCCGTAAGCGCCGCAAGAAAATCATGAAAGCCGCCAGAGGCTACTTTGGCGCCCGCAAAAATGTCTACACCGTAGCCAAAAATGCGGTCGATCGCGCCATGCAGTACGCTTACCGCGATCGCAGAAACAAAAAGCGCGCCTTTCGCCGCCTCTGGATAGCCCGTATCAATGCCGGTGCCCGCCAACACGGCGTTTCCTACTCCAAATTTATGCACGCCTGCAAACTGGCCGGCGTTACCATGAATCGCAAAGTTCTGGCCGATCTGGCCATGAACCATCCCGATGCATTTGAAGCCGTCGTGAAGGAAGTAACGAACGGTAGCAACAACAGCTGATTTACCCTTACCTAGAGTATAGATTAGCAATCGGGATATCTACCGCCAGAGAAATCAGGAAACGGTAGGCGGTTATTTCATCGAATTCCAGTTGAGCTAGCGGAGTAAGCTCCCGCAGGTTCGGACCGCGCTGAAACCCTGCGCTTAGCGTAATTGGGAGGTCGGCTCCGAAACCATAGGTGACAAGCGCCCCGGGAGAAAACAGGTTTTCCAGCGCCAGCTCGGGGAGATCTTCGGTGAGCTCATCGTCGAAGCGGAAGGCCGTTAACGCCCCTACATCGAGGAGTGGAATAAACACGCCGATACTACCGGCACGTCGTAGCCCCCAATTGAATCCCAATCCGATCGGGGCGGCCACGGCTAACACCGTTGCGGTGCCGATTTCAGCGGCGTTCACTTCTTCCCGACCAATACTCAATCCTGTGTAGGCATTGATGGATACGGAAAAGCGCTGGTACTTTTTCACTAACGAACTTCCTGCCGGTAGGGCAAATAGCTCCAGCGTGCGGTCAATATCTTCGGCAGAATCCGCTTCGGCAATGGAGGCCACAAAAGTGCCGTAGCGCAGCATTTCCGTAGAGATGGGCAACGACTCGTCCGACACCGCTTCGAAGATCTGCACCGCCGTGGTAATCGCCGAAATGTATTGCTGTTGCCGTGCCTGAAAATACAGATCATTGGCGTGCCCGAAAATCGTCAACAGGCGATCCACTGCATTCAACGCCGCATTGGCCCCTTCCGATTGGATGCCGTAAGCAGTTACCCCTTCTTTCAATAAATCGCGAATGCTCCCTATGTACTCTGCATAGGTAGTAAAGTTGAGTGCTGCTGTATCGGGTTGGTTTTGCAGGGCGTCGAGTGCCGTTTCCGCCCGATTGATGAGCCGGCTCATGCTTTGCAGTTGCTTGCGCAGCCCTTCCTGCACTTCCGGGGCGCTGCGAAAAGCCCGGAGCCACTGTTGAAGTTCTGCAGCCGGCACTTCCCGGTAAGTCCTGGTCTGTTGCCAAAGAAGCCCCAGATACAGGTGCATAACCAGCGGGTCGCTCAATGCTACCGTTACTTCGCGTGCGGAAAGCCACAAACTATCGGGCGCAGCACTGCGGCGCAGCCCCTGCGTCAGCAGATCGATCGTCCGCAACACATTGGAGACCTCTCCAAGGGTCTTTCGAAGGCTATCCGGCAAGGAGGGCAAATCGCGTGCTGCCAGGGTGAGGGATTCCCGCCCCAAAAAAGCCACAATCTCCTGCGGAGTGGCACCATTGATCAGCAATTCGCTGAGCCGGAAAGCATCGTCGACTAAGAGGACCTTGTCGGGGCCCAATCCGGCCAGCTCGGGGTGCACCACCAAAAAATCCCGGACATTTACCGGCAGCGCCTTCAAATCCTGCAAAAACGCCTCCCGGAGACTTTCCAGGAAGATGGTAAACTGGTAGATATCCTGATCGATCAGGTTGAGTAACCCGATGGAAGCCGGGAAAAGCACCTCGAATTCCGGGTTGTTGGTCAATGCCTTCTGGAAGCGCCGGAAAAATGTCAGGGTCAGTTCTTCGCGGGTGCGCGTGGACAAAAAATTGGCGACTCCCTCGGCCAAATCCGCTACGACAAACCCCGAATTGAACAGACTAGTAGAGAAGAGGGGTTGTGGCTTTTCGAAAGGGGTAGGCTGGCTCAGTGCAAGGGCATCCGGATCGGGCAAGACAATCACCGACTGCGTCGCATCGGGACCGATAAAGGGATTGCCGGAATAGAGGGTTTGCAGGTCAAGCGGTTGGTCAGGGGCCGCGTAGCGCAGCAGGATGGGTAAGCACTGGGTTTCAAATCGCGCATCGGCAACGAAGACAGCTTGCCCGTTTACCTCCTGCGGTTGCAAGCAGTTGCGCAATTGTATGGCGTCGCGCAGGGAATATCGAAGATAAAAAATTTCACTCTGTGCCGCCACCAAACAAGGCAGCAGGCAACAAAGGAAGAAGAGGATCCGCATGGCTTGGAGTTTATTGGCTGTTGCCTCCAAAGATAGTATACAACTGATCCAAATCCGGAGTTAGAATGATTTCGGTTCGACGATTTTGGGCTTTTCCGGAGGCACTGCTATTCGGCGCGACTGGATAAAACTCCCCCCGTCCGGCGGCAATGATCCGCTCCGGGCTCACTCCGTTTCGCGTCAATTCTTTGACGACTGTAGTTGCCCGGCCCACGCTGAGATCCCAGTTGAAGGCCGACTCGCCATCGGAATCGGTATGTCCTTCTACGGTGATATCGATATTCGGGTTGTTCTTCAAAACCGTTGCCAGACTAGCAAGAGCTGATTTGCCGGAGGCATTGATGGTTTTGCTACCGCTGGGAAAGAGCAGGTTTTGGCTCAGCGACACATACAAGCGACCGTTGCGTTCTTCTACACTCAGGTCGGAATCGGAGAATCCACGTAGAGCCAGGTCCACTTTTTCGCGCAGTTGCCGGAGGCGATCATCTTTTTCGCGAATGGCATTTTCCAGTTCGGCCACGCGCTGAGATCGGGACTGGAGGTCGCGTTCGAGTTGCTGCAGGTCGCGCTCGCGCTGTTGCAACTCCGACTCTTTTTGGGCCAGGGCCAGCGTTAGTTGTTGCTTTTCGCCGCTGGTTGTTTCCAGCATTTGGCGATTTTGCTCGAGGATGCGATCGTAGCGTTCGAGTAAATCGCGGTTGGTGCGGTCCAGATCTTCGTAGCGCTTTTCGTTCAGCGCCAGGTCCTCCTCTAATTGCTGGATGAGCCGGTCTTTTGTGGCCAGCACGGATTGCAGGTTGGCCACCTCGGCATCCTTGGTTTTGACTTGTTCGGCGGACGACTCGTATTCGGATTGTAGTTGGGCATTTTGTCTTTCCAGCTCTTCGTAGCGCCGCATGGGTACGCAGCTGCTAAACAGAGCAAAGAAGACCACGCCGATGAGGGTCATTCTCATAAAAAACGTGTTTAGGGATTTCTGAATTTTTTATACCGCTGCCCTTCGGATTTGTTGCGCGGGCTCCCTCCCTATTGGAGATACTAAAAAGCCGGCTACACGTAAGTGCAACCGGCCGATTCAGCTAATGTTGAAGTTGGTTTTTCAACTCCACCCAACTAGGCATCCTTCTTGAGTTGGATCGGCCTGGGCCGGGCTTCGTTAAGCTGTTTAACTAGGGTGTCCCGAAGGGGTTTAAAGGATTCGAGTTCGGCCTCCGGCAATGGCTTGGGAGGCGGGAAACGCAGCCGCAAGTGATTGATCTGGCGGCCGTTTTTCCAAAAGCGAAAACATACATGCGGACCCGTGGCCAGGCCGGTAGAACCGACGTAGCCGATGACTTGCCCCTGGCGAACGCGCTGGCCCGCCCGAATACCTTTGGCAAAGCCCTGCATGTGAAGGTATTGAGTCGTATAGGTATCGTTGTGACGAATCTTGACAAATTTGCCGTTGCCGCCGCGGCGGGTTGCTTCCACGACAATGCCGTCTCCCACCGCCACGATCGGTGTTCCGTAGGGGGCGGCGTAATCCGTCCCGTAGTGGGGCCGACGCCGCTTCAGAATCGGATGTAGACGGTTGGGGTTGTAATAACTGGAAATACGGCTGTACTTAACCGGCGCTTTCAGAAAGGTAGCCTTCATTGGGCGCCCCTCCAGGTCGTAGTATCCACTGATTTCCGGATCTTCGTGGTCGTAATAAATGGCGTAAAAGGCCGTATCAGCTGTCTTGTAGTAAGCCGCATGCACATCAGCCACTCCGGCCTCCTTGCCGTTGACGAAGACCTGATCGTAAATCAGTTTAAATTCTTCGTTCGGCTGCAGGTGGTGGAAATCGATGGACCACTGCAGCGCATCCTCCAGCTTATCGGTTAATTCGTAGCTGTATCCATTTCCTACCATAGCGTCCCAGAGCGAATACTCGATAATGCCGGCAGCGTTTCGGCGCTCGGTGCTCAGGGGATGCTCTACCCTGGTTACGGCGTACGGCTCCTGCAAATCGAAGCGGATATACTCGTAGATGCTGGGTTCGTAAATCAAGTGCCCCGGCTGGGATTGGGTACTATCTTTCGTCAGTACGACGTAGGGGCTGCGCACTCGAAGCCTTCGCAGATTGAAGGTTTCGGAAGCTTTCTCAATCAGGGTTTGCAGAGCATCGCCGGTGATACCTTGCTCCATGAGCAGATCGGAAAGTGTTTGCCCCGGTTGAATGACACGATCAATGCGTTGAAAGGTATCAACGGCTAATCCCCACTGAATGGTGGGTACTTGGACCGGAAAGTTGCTTAAAGGCTGGTGATTAGCGCCGCTTACGGAGGCGGCTAGTTTTTGAGTGGGTAAGTTTTGAAAATAGAGGGCGGCAACGATTCCTGTTGAAAGTAGTGTGATGGTAAATCCCGTGCGTACTCGTTTGTCGCTAAACAGCTTGCGCCACCTAGCGGATAAGTCGGAAACCTCCACAGTCTTTAGTGTTTAGTGATGTAGATCAAAGCCTCTTGGCCGGCCGTTATTGTTCTCAAAATTAGGGGAATAGCTGGCCGACTCCGGCAAATATAGAAATCTGACGAAAGGCGACCTACACTATTTTGTTAAAATTCACCGGCTACATCCCCATTGTATCACTGCGATCCTGCCAAAAAGGTGGTACTTTTGGTCTAATAACGTGTACAAAACCCCTATGTCGGAGTTGTCAAGATACGAACGCCGGGGCGTCTCGGCAGGAAAGGAAGAGGTCCACGCAGCGGTGGCCGCGCTAGATAAAGGATTGTATCCCAATGCCTTTTGTAAAATATTGCCCGACCTCGCCGCCGGAGATGACGCGTACTGCAATATTATGCACGCCGATACGGCGGGTACTAAAACAAGCCTCGCGTATTTGTACTGGAAAGAAACCGGCGATTTAAGCGTCTGGGAGGGGATCGCCCAGGATTCGCTGGTGATGAACCTCGACGATATGGGCTGCGTGGGCTGCACCGGAACGATTTTGGTATCCTCTACAATCGGGCGCAATCGGCACCTCATCCCCGGCGCCGTTATCCAAACCATTATCCAATTTGCCGATGCCTTTGCCGAGCGGCTGCGGCCCTTCGGCATCGATTTGCACCTCACCGGAGGAGAAACCGCTGACGTGGGGGATATCGTGCGAACTATCGACGTCGGCTACACCACTTTTGCCCGCCTGCCCCGCCGGGAAGTCATCGTCAATCAAATCCGCCCCGGAGATGTCATCGTCGGACTGGCCTCCTTTGGGCAAACCACCTATGAGGATGCCTACAACGGCGGCATGGGCAGCAACGGCCTAACCAGCGCCCGCCACGACGTGCTCGCTCACTACTACGCAGCAGCCTTTCCGGAAAGCTTCGACCCCGATACACCAGCTGACGTGGTGTACAGCGGCAGTAAACGCTTACTCGATACCATCACCGTCGACCGAACAGACATCACCGTGGGAAAGCTACTGCTCTCTCCTACCCGCACCTACCTTCCCATTTTGAAACCACTCATCGAGCAGCTCCGCCCCCATTTGCACGGACTCATTCATTGCACCGGCGGTGGCCAGACCAAGGTGCTGCACTTCATTGACGGGTTGCGCATCATCAAGGATAATCCCTTCCCCGTACCGCCCCTGTTCGAGCTTATCCAAAGCGAAAGCGGTACCTCCTGGCGGGAAATGTACCGCGTATTCAATATGGGCCACCGCCTGGAAGTTTACCTCCCCCCCGATCAGGCAGCCCGGGTACTCGATCTGGCGGCCTCCTTCAACTTACCCGCCCAATTGATCGGAAGAGTAGAAGCCGCCGAACAATCGGAAGTACTCATCGAAACACCGGGAGGAAGGCATGTTTATCAATAGTTCGTTAACTCAACCTCCTTTACCCCATCCGGTTATGTCTCGATATCTTACAATTATTCGCTCCCTTCTGTTAGTGCTGATTCTGGTTTCCTGCGGACCGGAACCGGAAACAACCTCCGACCAAGACATGCAAGCAACGACCAACTTTGACTGGCAGGGGCACCGCGGTGCCCGGGGTCTGGCTCCGGAAAATAGCCTGCCGGCCTTTCTCCTGGCGTTGGAATATCCTCAAGTAACCACCCTGGAATTAGATGTGGTTATTTCCCGGGATAGCCAGGTGGTAGTTAGCCACGAGCCCTGGATGTCGGAGGCCATCTGCACCGACCCGGAAGGAAAGCCACTGGCAGCCGAGTCGGAAGCGTTCCACAATATCTTCGAACTTCCTTACGCACAAATTCGCGCCTACGACTGCGGATCGATTGGAAATGATCGATTTCCGGAACAGCAACGGCAACCGGCGTACAAACCCCTGCTACGGGAAGTAATCGAAGCTGCCGAAACCCGCGCCCGAGATTTGGAGCGGGCGCTCCCCTATTACAACATCGAGATCAAGAGCCGGCCGGAATGGGATAATCAATACACCCCCGCACCTCCGAAATTTGCGGAGTTGGTGGTCGCCGTCATTCGGGAGGCAGAAATAACCGATCGCGCCATTATCCAATCATTCGACGAGCGATCACTTCGGGCAGCTCACGAAATCGCACCGGAACTGAAATTGGCGTATTTAGTTGAAACACCAGGAGATTTTGATCGTCAAATAGAAAATCTGGGGTTCATTCCTGCCATTTACAGCCCCCATCATTTGATGGTGTCTGCCCAACTCGTCGATACCGTCCACCAGCGGGGATTGCATTTGATTCCCTGGACGGTGAACGATACGTCGACCATGAGCACATTGATCGAAATGGGGGTCGACGGCATCATTACCGACTATCCGAATCTCATCCAGGGGCTGTAACTTTTAGATTGGTATGATTCTTGGTTATTATATGTCGGATATACCTCCGGAATTTGACGGGAAGCTTCTTTTTTCGATTCTGTGCGGTTCCCCTTAGTGTAAATCGAGCAGCGGCTTCCCGGAATGACACCAAATCCTCCCAAGGTGGGAAATGAAGCAGGTGTCATTGTTAATCGAACAAGCAGGTTAGCATGTATGACATTAACTTATCCGTTTCGTTGATACGGCTGGGCGATCAGATTCGCCATCGGCGACCGGATTACTACCAATGCTTTAACAGCGCACTTTCGGCCAGTGAACAAGAGGTAATTACTAAACCGTTTGGTTGGCAATTGCCCAAAGAAGTATTTACGCTATACCAATGGAAAAATGGCCAGCAAGCCAACTGCAGGACGCTGCCCTTTGTGCACGATATGCGGTTTCTATCGCTGGAAGAATCCATGCAATTAAATCGGGAACTCACTAATCGCAATCGGGCAACTTCCTCAAAGACCAACCGGTGGCGTTCGGGCTGGCTCCCGCTATTCACCAACGGAGAGGAATACGTTTGCTTCGATACGGAGGGAACATTCACTGGTCGAAAGGGGCAACTCGTTTCTTTCAGCACGGCTACCGACCGGCTCGAGGTACTGGTGCCCTCATTGGAATTACTGATCAGCTTACTAACCGATTTTTATCAATCGGATGTCTTTGAGTTGAGCCCCGATTACGTACAGATTGCACAGGCAGCCCAATATCCTATTACCATCAAATCCTAGGAGTCGACTATTCGAGTGATTCGAATAGTTTGGTTAACTCTTCGTGGTTTTCGAATCGAATGGTGATCTGCCCCTTCCCCTTTTCGGCGTCGTCGATCTGCATTTGGATCTTGCCGGTGCCGAGGCTAGCCCGGAATTGCCGCAGAATGCGTTCCTGATCCGGGGAGAGGGCCGGTTTTGGCACCGGTTTTTTCTTCTTCGTCTCCGACTGCGGCTTGTAGGCTTTTGCCCGTTCTTCGGTGGTGCGCACGTTCCAACCTTTCCGCACGACTTCTTCCGCAAATTGACGCTGTAACTCCTTGTCTTTAACGCCCGCAATCGCCTTGGCGTGGCCGGTGCTGAGTTCTCCTCGCTTGACGAATTCCTGAACGCTCGGATGCAGTTCGAGCAACCGCAGATAATTGGTAACCGTAGCGCGCTTCTTACCCACGCGGCCGGACAGGCTTTCGTCGGTCAGGTTGAATTCATTCTTCAGGCGGTAGTACGAATAAGCTACCTCCATCGCATTGAGGTCTTCGCGCTGAATGTTCTCGATAAGGGCCATTTCGAGCAACTCCTGATCATTGGCGATGCGGATGAAGGCAGGCACTTCCTTGAGGTCGGCCAGCTTGGCGGCGCGAAAGCGGCGTTCGCCGGAGATGATCTGGTACTGGTCGGGGCGCAATCGCCGAAGGGTCAGTGGCTGGATGATGCCGTGAATAGCAATACTTTCGCTCAATTCCTGGAGGGCCTCTTCGTCGAATTCGGTACGCGGCTGATCGGGATTGCGTTCGATCTGCTGGATGGGAATCATGGCGAAGTGACGAGACAGCTCCTTGATGGCCTCTTCCGGCTGCTCGTCTATTTTCTTGTTGTTGATACCGAACATTTCGGCACTAATGCTACTACTGAGCGCGCTCCGCCCTTTCGAAGTCCGTTTTCCAATCGGTTTCTTTGCCATGTTAATTCGTCGCTAGTCGGATATCGACTTGTTTAAGCAGGTTGTTTAACGCCCTGTACGCTATCGCCGTTTTGATGCAGGAATTCTTCGGCCAGTTGCAGGAAATTGCTGGCTCCCCGGCTGGAGGCATCGACCATCACGACCGGCATGTGGAAGTTGGGGGCCTCTCCGATTCGGCTATTGCGGTGAATGATGGTTTCGAACACCTGCTCGCCAAAAATTTCCCGGACTTTTTCCACCACCACATTGGCAAGGCGGAGCCGCTGATCGTACATACTCAGCAGGATGCCCTCAATCTGTAGATCGGTGTTGAGTTGTTGCTGGACCAGCCGAATGGTATCCTGCAACTTGGACAATCCTTCGAGTGCAAAAAATTCGCACTGTACGGGGATGAGCACTGAATCCGCGGCAGTCAGGGCGTTGATGGTTACCAGCCCCAGGGAGGGAAGGCAGTCGATAAAGACGTAATCGTAGTGATCCCGCACCTTATCGACTACCTTTTCGCGAATGATATACTCGCGCCGGAAGCGATCGACGAGTTTGAGCTCCGCTCCCACCAGATCGATGCTCGATGGCATGATGTGCAGGTTGGGGGTCTCGGTTTCGTAGATGGCCTCGGCAGGTTCTAGTTCGTTGATGATGCAGTCGTATATGGAGGTATCGGCGTCGCCGGGTAGAATGCCGACGCCCGAAGAGGCATTTGCCTGCGGGTCTGCATCAATGATCAGAACCCGCTTTTCGAGCACTGCTAAACAGGCAGCGAGGTTGATTGTGGTCGTAGTCTTCCCTACCCCACCTTTCTGGTTAGCAACGGCTATCACCTTTCCCATAAAACCGACTTAGTACACTGAGTTAAATTGACTGGCTTTCACCAATATCCAACAAAATTAACTCTTTTCCTTTAGCCGTGAAAGCTTTCTTGGCTTCCTCCTTGTCTATCTTAATAAAATCGAAGGTGTCGTAGTGGATGCCAAACACCTTGTTAACCCGCACGAAATCAGCGGCAATTGCGGCATCTTCCGCCCCCATGGTGAAGTGATCACCGATGCACATAACGGCAAATGTTAAGGGTGGGCAGGTCATCGGAATCAGTTGCATGTCCATCGTCAATGCCGTATCGCCGGTGTGGTAAAAACAGCCTTCCTCGTTCCAAATGACAAACCCGACCGGATTCGCCCCGTAACTCCCATCGGGAAATGCGCTGGAGTGGACGGCGTTGACCAATTTCACCGTCCCGAAGTCGAATTGCCGCTTGCCACCGGGATTCATGGGCATGGCCTTCCAATCCTGCTCTCCGTAGGCCGCAGCCACTTCGAAAGGGCCAATTACGGTGGCATCGGGATTGTTCTGATGGACGGCCTCCAGGTCGGCGATGTGGTCCTGGTGAGCATGCGACAGGAGAATGTAGTCACATTTGATCGTGTTGACATCAATGTCGGCCAACTCATTGTAAGTGATGAACGGATCGAACAACAGGGTTTTCCCCTTAGTCTCCACGGCGAAACAGCCGTGGCCGTAGTAGGTCATTTTCATAGTGCATAGTTTTTTAATGATTCACTTTGATTCGTAGCAATGATAGAACTGACTTTGCGTCGCGCTGTTTATACCCCGTTATGATAACAGTAATTTCCGGTACTAACCGGCGCGGCAATGAAACGGCTCAGTTTGCGCGCTTCTATTTCGAGCATCTCCGACGAATTTCAGAGGAGGAGATTAAATTGCTTGCGCTGGATGCGATTCCCCACGACTGGTTCGACATCGACATGTATTCTAAGGATGCGCTGAGCCCGGCATTGATCCGCCTTCAGGATGAATATATACTCCCGGCCGACAAATTTGCGTTTTTTGTTTCCGAGTACAACGGCAGCTATCCCGGGGTGCTGAAGCTATTTATCGACGCCGTCTCGGTGCGGCATTACCGCGATAATTTTTCCGGGAAAAAAGCAGCACTAATCGGAATCGCCTCCGGGCGGGCCGGCAACCTACTCGGTATGGATCACCTGGCCGCCGTGCTCAATCACCTGGGAACCACCGTCATGCCCAACCGCTTG
The DNA here is from genome assembly GCA_964504335.1 of uncultured Saprospiraceae bacterium. Classification (GTDB taxonomy): domain Bacteria; phylum Bacteroidota; class Bacteroidia; order Chitinophagales; family Saprospiraceae; genus CAZDET01. The sequence goes on along the minus strand of CAZDET010000043.1, from coordinate 24,230 downwards.
CCCATTTCACAGCTCTCCCGTTTGTTGGATGCCGAAGGTCGGTTTAACGACCCGGAGACCCAGCAACTCCTAATGCAACACGCCGCCGATTTGGTAGCATTTTAGGAAGATTAGGCTACGGAAAATGACCAATACCCGATAAACAATTGGGGGAACCGTGTTATTTTTACGTAGTCTAAATAAAGGCAAGCATGAAAACCACCAGACTAGATCATATCAGTACCGCTCCTGTACTTCAGTATCCCTTACCCGTCTTCGCAGGCAAAAAGGTGAAGAAAAAGTGTTGCAAGAAATACAAGAAGGGAAAGCGGTGCAAGCGTTGTCCGGGTAGATTAAAGATGAAGGCCTTTTCCGAAACATAAGCCCTGCGGCAGCAGTACATTCTATGGCAAATGCATCCCCTATTGGATGCGGGGCAATGCGCATCGTTCAGCCACCTTCATTGAACTTTTTTCTAGATTTGGCCGTCTGATGTGTAATGACATGCCCCTAAAAACCTTTTTATGCCAAAAAACTTACTCATCGTCGAGTCACCTGCAAAGGCTAAGACAATTGAGAAGATTCTAGGGAAGGAATACGAAGTGAAATCGAGCTACGGCCACGTGCGCGACCTGGAAAAGAGCGATTCGGCCGTAGACGTCAAGAACGATTTTGAACCGCATTACGTCATAACTCCCGACAAGAAAAAGGTCGTTTCCGAGTTGAAGAGTGCGGTCAAAAAGGTAGACGAAGTCTGGCTTGCTACGGATGAAGACCGCGAAGGAGAAGCCATTAGCTGGCACCTTTGCGAGGTGCTTGGATTGTCGCCCGACAACACCAAGCGCATCGTCTTCCGCGAAATTACGGCTCCGGCTATTCAAAAGGCCATCCAGCAACCGCGCCTGGTAGACATCAACCTAGTTAATGCCCAACAAGCCCGACGCGTGCTCGATCGGTTGGTGGGATACGAATTGTCGGGGCTTCTGTGGAAAAAAGTCAAAAACGGCCTTTCCGCCGGTCGGGTGCAGTCCGTGGCCGTCAAACTCATCGTGGAGCGGGAGCGCGACATTCAGCAATTCGAGGCCCAGCCCTTCTTCCGCATCAACGCCACCTTTACGGTGCGCAACGAGCAGGGAAAGGACGTCTTGTTGAAGGCCGACTCGCCCCGACGCTTCGAAGACCGGGAGACAGCAGAAGCATTTCTCCAGAAGTGCATCGGCGCGGATTACACCATTGAGAAAATCGAGGTCAAACCGGTAAAGCGTCGGCCCACGGCCCCCTTTACCACCTCCACCCTCCAGCAGGAGGCCAGTCGCAAGCTCTATTTCTCGGTCAATCGCACGATGCAGGTCGCACAACGCCTCTACGAAGCGGGGTTGATTACCTACATGCGTACCGATTCCACCAACCTGAGTGACGTGGCCGTGGCCAACATCGCCAAGAAGATCGAGTCGGAGTACGGCGAGGAATACGTCCAGGTGCGCAAGTTCAAAAGCAAGTCGTCGTCGGCGCAGGAGGCGCACGAAGCCATCCGGCCGACCTATATCGAGCGCCAATCCATCACTGTGGGTGGCCGGGACGAACAGCGCCTCTACGAACTCATCTGGAAGCGCACGATTGCCTCTCAGATGGCCGATGCTGTCGTCGAAAAGACAACCGTAACCATCGGGATTTCCACCGTGCCCGATACCCCACTGCGCGCCCAGGGAGAAATGCTCAAGTTCGACGGTTTTCTCAAAGTGTACCTCGAATCGAAGGACGACGACGAGGATGAGGAAGATACCGGCATTCTCCCTCCCCTTAAAAAGGGTCAGCAGTTGCCGCTGCGCGAGATGACGGCAACCGAGCGCTTCACGCGCCCGCCCGCCCGCTTCACGGAGGCCGGCCTGGTAAGCAAACTGGAGGAACTCGGCATCGGCCGTCCTTCTACCTATGCGCCGACCATCAGCAAAATCATGGAACCCGGCCGGGGTTATGTCGTTCGCGAAAGCCGCGATGGAGTCGAACGGGCCTATCAGGTGATGACGCTGAAAAAGGACAACATCAGCAAGGAGACGAAGACCGAGATGACCGGTGCCGTCAAAAATCGCCTTTTTCCCACGGATGTAGGTATGGCGGTATCCGATTTCCTCGACGATCACTTCGAGGATATCATGGATTACCGGTTTACCGCGGAAATCGAGGAAGAATTCGATAAAGTAGCCAGCGGCAAAGCCGAATGGCGCACGCTGTTGAAGGAGTTTTACCACCCCTTCCACGCGGGCGTGGAGGAAACCCTGGAGTCTGCCGAACGGGTTACCCGCGAGCGTATCCTGGGCACCGATCCGGATACAAACCGGACCATCCTCACCCGCCTCTCCCGCAATGGTCCCGTCATCCAGTTGGGTGCTCCCGATGAGCTGATCCCCGACGAAAAACCCCGCTACGCCAATTTACCGCCCGGCGTCAGCATGGATGAATTGACGCTCGAGCAGGCCATTAAACTATTTAAGCTTCCAAAAACCATTGGCACCTTCGAAGGAGAAGAAGTTGCCGTCGGAATCGGCCGCTACGGGCCCTACGTGCGCTGGGGAGATAAGTTTATTAGCCTGGCCAAAGGCGAAGATCCCCACCAGGTCGGAATGGAGCGCGCCCGGGAACTGATCGAAATGAAGAAGGAAGCCGACCGCCCTATCGCCACCTACAAAGGCGTTCCCATTACCAAGGGTGTCGGGCGCTTTGGCCCCTTCCTCAAATACAACGACCTCTACGTCAACGTACCCAAGAAGTACGATTTCGATAATCTCAGTGGAGCGCAGGCCATCGAGCTGCTCGAAAAGAAACTGGAGAAGGAAGCTAACCGCTACATCAAGCAGTGGCACGAGGAGGAAATCAATCTCGAAAACGGTCGCTGGGGGCCCTTCATCCGCTTCAAGAAAAAGAGCATCAAGCTCCCCAAAGTCGACAATAAGCGCATGACCCAGGAGCAGGCAGCGGAGCTGACGCTCGAAGAGATTAAGGAAATCATCAAAGAGGAAATCCCCGACGCCTTCGAAAAAAAAGGGAAAAAGAAAAAAGGGGCTACGGCTAAGAAAACGACGAAGAAGACGGCCGCGAAAAAATCGAAAACATCGACTGGAACTCCGAAGCGGCAGACCAAGAAATAATTCCTGGATCCGCGGAGTCCGAAAATCGTTTACTTATGGCAGATAATCCTACTGAAAAAAAGCTCAACATCGAGCTTCCGGAAGACGTAGCTGAGGGCGTGTATAGTAACCTGGCAATCATCGCGCACAGTAACAGTGAGTTTGTCCTCGACTTTGTGCGCATTTTGCCCAACATGGGAAAGGCCCGGGTTAAATCGCGGGTTATTATTACCCCCCAACACGCCAAGCGCCTCGTGCGCGCGCTGTCGGAAAATCTGCTCAAGTACGAAAAGCAACACGGGCCCATCGCAGAGGGAACACCCTATCCGCTGGGCGGCTTCACTCCCACGGCAGAAGCCTAGCTCAAACATTTCCTACCTTTGGGAGATGATCAAACCCATTCATGATGAGAACGGACTTTATGGTTTTCCTGGACGCAGGGCATGGAGGCATTCTGCGCAATGGCCAGTACGCGACGGCTCCGTCGAAGCAATGGAAACACACCCAGGGCACTTTTCACGGCGACGGTTGGTTTTATGAAGGCGTCTGGAACCGCGTACTGACCAATCGAGTATCGAACAAGCTGAATAACCTCGATATTCAACACCTGATCGTCAGTCACGAATTTCTCGACAACTCACTGTCGTATCGCGTCGACTTGGCTAACTGGTACGCCAGGCGTGTTCGGCGTACCCTCTACGTTTCCAACCACAGCAATGCCCTTGGAAACGGAGCGGCCCGCGGCTTCGAGGTGTACACCTCGCGGGGCACTACGGGTTCCGATGCCGTAGCGGATGACCACATGCAAAACGTCCGCGATCTGCTCGGTGATCGCATTTCCTACCGCCCCGATCGCTCCGACAACGACATGGATCGGGAAGCCGGCTTCTACGTCCTCAACAAAACCAGTATGCCCGCTATTCTCGTCGAGCACCTCTTTTTTGATAACTATCAGGATGCCCTGCTCCTGATGGATGACGACGTAGTGGAGCGATTTGCCGAGGCGCAGGTCCGGACTATCATTGGCTACATGGGCTGATCAGCTAAGCGCGGTTATGACGAATCAAGACATCGCCAAGTCCTTTCAGGAACTCGGCCGGTTGATGGAGCTACACGGCGAAAATCCATTTAAAATTCGTTCTTATCAGAATGCGTACCGCACGTTGCGGAAGCTGGATACCCCGTTGTCGGAAATGCCAGAAGCTGACCGCAACAGCATCAAAGGCGTCGGCAGTGCTATAAGCGCCAAAATTCAGGAGCTCCTATCGGCCGGGCGCATGCAAACCTTGGAAAAGTACCGCTCCATGACGCCGGAGGGCGTGCGGGAAATGCTTCAAATTGCCGGATTCGGTCCCAAAAAAGTGCAGAGCATCTGGCGCGACCTCGGTGTGGAAACGATCGGCGAATTGCTCTATGCCGTCAATGAAAACCGGCTGATTGAGCTAAAGGGATTTGGCGAGAAAACCCAGGCGGATCTAAAGAAAAAGCTGGAGTACTACCAGCTTACCAAAAATCAATTTCACTACGCCACTCTGGAAGAGCCGGCGCAGCGGTTGCTGGCCGCCATCGAGCAGGCATTTCCGGACCAACGGCATACGCTCGTAGGGGGTATCCGGCGCCATGCTAACGTAGTGGAAGCCATCGAACTCCAGACGTCCCTACCGCTGGAAGATCTGGAAGTGCAAGCAAGCTCTCTGGAATTAACCACCTGGCATCGTTCCGAAGATCGAGTCGAAGCCCGGTATTCGGAGCAGTTTCCGGTTTGGATCTACGCCTCTACCGAGGGGGCCTTCGGCACGGATTGTTTCTTGCGTTCGGCCACGGCGTCGTTTCTCAGTGCATTGACTCCTACCCCGGAAGCGCTTGCGCCGTTGGCAACGGAGGAGGCGGTCTTCGAACAACTCGAGCTCCCCTTTATACCCGCTGAGTTGCGGGAATCGGAATGGGCACTGGACCAGGCGCGCCGGGGCCAATTACCCAACTTGGTGGAACCATCCGACATTCGGGGAGTGGTGCACAGCCACACCACTTACAGCGACGGGCTACATAGCCTGCGGGAAATGGCCGAGTACGCACGCACTTCGGGCTACGAATACATTCTGATCACCGACCACTCCAAAGCGGCCTTTTACGCTAACGGCCTCTCTGTGGAACGCGTGTTGGAGCAATTTGCGGAAATCGATGCCCTCAATGAAGAACTGGCCCCCTTTCGCATTTTAAAGGGTACGGAGTGCGATATCCTGGCCGACGGCCAACTCGACTACGACGACGACCTGCTCGCTCAATTCGATGTCGTCATTGCCAGTATTCACTCCAATCTGCGCATGGATCAGACCAAGGCGACTGCCCGCCTGCTGCGCGCCATCGAACACCCTTACACCCATATTTTAGGCCATCCAACCGGGCGGCTTTTACTCAGTCGGCCCGGCTATCCCATTGACCACCGCGCCGTCATTGAGGCCTGTGCGGAGCATCGGGTGGCGATCGAACTCAATGCCAACCCCTATCGCCTGGACCTCGACTGGACCTGGATTCCCTACGCCACCGAACTGGGTGTCCCGATATGCATCAACCCGGATGCCCACAGCCGGGAAGGAATCCACGACATTCACTTCGGAGTACTTTCGGCCCGCAAGGGAGGCCTGACGGCGGAGCAATGCCTGAACACCCGCGATACGGCCGGATTTCTGCAGTATTTTCATTAACTGCCTATTAACAATAAAATTGAGGTACATCGGCCGTCTGGCTTGTTCATTTTTTACTTTTGCATTCGTTATAGTGCATGGACTACTCCAAATTAAATCATTAAAAGAATTGCTTACTATGCTTAAGCGTTTCCACAACTTTGCATTAGTTGCTCTTGTAGCCGTATTTGCCGTAGCTTGCCAGAGCGGCAACCAGGATGTTCGCGAGGCTGCTCGGAATAATATTTCCGGCAATCAGCTCGCTGCTGAAAACCCGACTGTTCAGCCTGCCACTCCTCAGGCAAACGTACCGGCCGGTCCCACTACCACAATGGAATTCGGGGAAACAACCTTCGATTTCGGCACCGTACAGGAAGGGGAAGTAGTTAGCCATACTTTTTCTTTCACTAATTCCGGCAACGAGGCGCTCATCCTCAGCGATGCCAAAGGCAGCTGCGGATGCACTGTACCAACTTGGCCACGCGAGCCGATCGCCCCGGGTGAAACCGGCGAGATCGTCGTTGAATTCAACTCCCGCGGCAAAGTAGGCCCGCGTAACCAGAAAGTAACCCTGACGGCCAACACGACTCCGCCGCAAACCTTTCTGACTCTTTCCGGTACGGTAAATGCCGCCGCCGGATCACAGGATGCACAAATTCAGTTGAACAACTAAAAGGCGTGCTTCGGCTCTACCTTCTGATTTTTCATAAAAAAGCCGCTGGTAAACCTTACCGGCGGCTTTTTTATTTATGAAGTCGTTTAAACTTTTTTCTTTCTGGCGAGGGCAAGACCTTGCAGGTTCTGGCAACGCTCCTTTTGGAGTGTGTACCTGGAACGAAGCGTTGGGGCAGGGGCCCTAACGCTGAGTAAGAGGAGAAAAGAGCGGCAGCCCAGGTTCTATAAGGCTTTGGCCGTTAGACGAATTAAGAAAGTTTAAACGACTTCTATGGTACCAAAGCAAGAGAGCTCTCATTTATGATTCATTTCTGGTCGCACTGGTCGAGGATCGTCAGTAATTACCTGTCGCTGGTCAAATTTAGCCATACGATCTTTGCACTGCCCTTTGCGTTGATTGGCTTTTCACTAGCGACCCTGGAGACGGGTTCCTTCAGCTGGCGGTTGTTTGGGCTTATTCTTCTGTGTATGATTTTTGCCCGCAGCGCCGCCATGGCCTTTAACCGCTACCTCGACCGCGACATCGACGCCCGCAACCCGCGGACGGCCATCCGCGAAATTCCAGCGGGGGTCATCGATGCGCGCTCCGCCCTGCTCTTTGTGGCGGGCAACAGTTTCCTTTTCATGCTGGCCACCTACTTCATCAACCCGCTCTGCTTTGCTCTATCGCCGGTGGCGCTTCTGGTTATCCTGGGGTATTCCTACACCAAGCGATTCACCTTTCTATGCCATTTCGTTCTCGGGCTCGGCCTGGCACTCGCTCCGATCGGGGCGTATCTGGCTGCGGGCGCGGGTTGGGCGGTCTTGCCGGTTCTGTACGGAGGGATCGTACTGTTTTGGGTGGCCGGTTTCGATATTCTGTACGCCCTCCAGGACGAAGCATTTGACCGCCATCAGCAATTGCACTCTATTCCCGTCATTCTGGGCAGGCGCCGGGCTATGCGGCTTTCGGAAGGCCTGCATGCGGTATGTGGCCTGCTTGTACTAGTAGTTGGAGCGCTTCAAAGTGCCTCGTACGTGGCCTTTGGATGGTTGCATTGGCTGGGTATTTTTCTTTTTCTGGGGCTACTGATTTACCAGCATACCCTGGTCAAGGAAAGTGATCTAAGTCGCATTAATCTCGCATTCTTCACAACAAATGGGGTGGCCAGCCTGCTTTTAGGTATATTTGTTATTTCAGATGTTTATCTAATTTAAGGAACTGATTTATGCTCCGAATAATCGGGCTTTATCTTATCCTCTGCTTGATGTGCACAAGTTGTGGAGAGGATAATTCGGTGCGCAACCGGGCGCAGTACCGATTCAATACAACTCAAAACGCAAATTGCTACGACGGAAGTGGTCGCTCTAGCCCCGCCGGAGAAAATTTGCTGGCCTCCTTTGCCGAAGAAATCCGGCAACTGCCGATCGACAGCCAGCGCGCCGGCGACTTCAACGGCATGGTGCGCATCGAAGGGGGGCGCTTTGAAATGGGAGGAGACAATGCCCAGGCTCGCCCCGATGAGCTGCCCAAACACACCGTTGCCGTCCATGCTTTCTGGATCGACGCCCACGAGGTAACCAATGCCGAATTCGCCGAATTTGTCGAAGCCACCGGCTACCGGACGGTCGCCGAACGCTCTATTGATCCCCAGGAGATTTTGAGTCAACTCCCCCCTGGCACCCCTATGCCCGAAGGCATCTCGCTCGAACCGATGGGCCTCGTTTTCTACCAGCCCACTCAGACCGGCCACTACGCCCCCGGTGATTGGTGGATGCCCGTAGAAGGCGCAGATTGGCAGCAACCCCAAGGACCGGACGTAGCCCTGCCACCGGATTTCGAACAACGCCCCGTCGTGCAAATCGCCTGGTACGATGCCGCCATGTACTGCAAATGGGCCGGAAAACGCCTGCCCACCGAAGCAGAATGGGAATACGCCGCCCGGGGAGGACTGGCGAATTCTATCTATCCCTGGGGGAATGAAGCCGTAAGCCCTAAGCGTGCCAATTACTGGCAGGGTGCCTTCCCGCTAAATAATACGGAAGCCGATCACTTCCACCGGGTGGCACCGGTGGGCAGTTTCCCCGCCAACGAATTTCAGCTGTACGACATGGCGGGCAACGTCTGGGAATGGGTAGCCGACTGGTACCGACCGGATACCTACCGGCAGCGCGCCCAGTCGGTGGTTGAAAACCCATTGGGCCCGGCCCGCAGCTATGACCCCGACGAACCAAGCGTACCTAAGAAAGTCCTCAGGGGCGGGTCCTTTCTGTGCAACGACAGCTACTGCTCCGGCTATCGCGTAGCCGCCCGCATGAAGTCGAGCCCGGATACCGGACTCGAGCACACCGGCTGCCGCTGTGTCCGCGATATTACTACCAATTGAACCCAACGGCCGCTCTGATTACAATTTTTAATACATTTAAGCGGTAAGTAACCTCCATCCCTACAAAAGACGATCCGATATGAAGTGCTACATCTTTGCCTTGTGCCTGGCCTTTATCGGGCTAAGTATTCCCTCTCAGGCCCAGAATTTCCGGAAGTTGATGAACACTGCCAACAAGCAGTACGACATTCACGCCTACAACGAAGCCATTAAATCCTACCGGGAGGCACTCAATCGAAAAGCGGATGATATCGAGGCGCTCAGCAAAATTGCTGATTCCTACCGGCATCTCAACCTGCTTGATGAGGCTAACCGCTACTACGCGCGGGCTGTCCAACTACAAGGGGTTGCCCCGACCACTATTCTAGAACACGCTCTGGTGCTCAAATCGCTGGGGCGCTACGATGAGGCTAAGCAATGGTTTCTGGTGTATGCACGCGATGTCGATCCCGTCGTCGGGGATAACTTTGCCCAAAGCACGGATTTCGCAAAACAGCAACTGGCCGAATCGGCGGGTTTCACCGTGACCGAAGAATCAATTAATACGCCCTTCAGCGATTTCGGGCCCCACTTTGCCGTTCTGGATCAGGTGACTTTCTCTTCCGCTCGCACCGATTTGAATACAGCTTTCGATGGCGCTGCCGTCAATCTGCCCTTCGTATCCACCATTGAATCGAATAGCTATTTATCCGTTCCCTACCTGCTCGAAACCGGCTACCAACCCGACCGCCGGGGTATCGGGATCGGACCCATTGCTTACTCTCCGGATGGCTCGCAGGTAGCCATTACGCTAAATAATTTCATCGACGGCACCCGGCATATTCCCACCAGCGGTATGGTGCTTACATTGTACCTGGCCGATGTCAATCCCAGCGGGCAATGGGTAAACGTACGGCCGTTTCCGTACAACTCCGGCTTCAATACCGGCTTTGCAACGTTTTCGCCCGACGGATCGGAAATTTATTTCGCCTCCGACCGATCCGATAGCTTCGGCGGGTACGATATTTACCGAGCCCGGCGGGTCGGAAACAGCTACGCCAATCCCGAAAACCTCGGACCGATCGTCAATTCTGTCGGACATGAAATCACACCCTATTACGATGGGAGCACGCTGTACTTTGCCTCCGATTACCACCCTGGCCTGGGGGGCTTCGATGTGTTCAGTGCGGATGAACAGACCAGCCGGGGATTCTCCCAAATTTACCACCTCGGTGCCGCCATCAATTCGCCCCGCGATGACTATGGATTTGTGTTCGATGAAGGACGAAATATTGGCTACGTGGTATCCAATCGCACCGGAGGTACCGGTAATGAAGATATTTACCACGTAGCGCGAAGCTCGCGCAATATCACGCTGGTGATGCGGGATGCCGTAGACGGCACCCTCATTCCCGGTACCGTCGTGGACTTCACCGATTGCGGCGATGGTGCCTACCAGGCCGATAATTCCGGTCAGTATGTATTCCAGGTCCTGCAGGATCTATCGTGCATCCTGGTGGTGAGCAAAGACGGTTACACCAGTGCCACGATTCCGATGGCCAATATGGACCTATCGAGTGGGCAGCCCATCGTTGTCACTATGAATCGACTCAGTGAATCCTACCCCGGAAAAGTCGTGGATTACAACACTCAGATTCCCATTCAAAATGCCCTGATCACTGTGACGAACCGGGCAACGCAGGAAACCTACAGCGCCGTCACCAATGCCGCAGGTGATTACTTCCTGTCACTCAATCCATACAACACCTACGACATTCGGATCGAAGCCACGGGCTACAATCCGCTGACATTTCCCCTTCCTGTTGGAGATGGATTTAACAAAGATATTCTCGGGGTGCTGCGACTACTTCCGGGTGGAACCACCACCCCTACCCCTCCCATAGGTGGTAACCCGGGAAGTGCCGCTGGCCCAGTCCCCGGAACGTACTCCGTGCAAGTAGCCGCCCTCAACAAGGTGCCGGATTTAAATAATTATCGATCGCTTGCCGAATTGGGCAACCTCTACTACGTCCAGGTAGGTAGTTCCTACAAAGTGCGGGTCGGGGGATATGCCACCATGGCCGATGCCAAACAAATGGTGCCACGGGTGCGCTCCCGCGGATACAGCGGTGCCTTTCCCGTACAGGAGACCACCGGTAACACTTCCGGCAACCTTCCTCCAGGTGGCAACAACACCGCTATGCGCGGAACGGCTCCGTATAAGGTACAACTGGGGGCCTACGGCCAACCCCAAAATTTCGACCGCAACCGGGCTGCCAGCCTCGGCACTATCGAAAGTCGTCCTAAAAATAATCTGACGGTATTCTATGTAGGCAATCTGCGTACACTCGAAGAAGCGCGTACGGTACGGACCAGGGCGCGCAACGCCGGTTATTCCGGCGCTTTTATCCTGGTGGAAGAAGGAGATGGCCAACTAAGGAAAGTGAACTGATCACAAATCGCGCTGAATACCCTTACTAAGCGCCTTGTACAACTCCGCCCAGTCCGGCTGGCCTTCGAGCAGTTGGAGGTGGCGGCGCATCGTAGCGGCATCCCGGCGGATCGCTGGGCCGGTTTGGCCTTGCTTTGGCGCCTGTTCCTCCAGGCGGTCTACCGTTTCGCGAATGAGCGGGAGCAATAACTCAAAGGGTAATGAATGATCGGACAGCAACTCGCTGCTGACGTGTAGCAGGTAGTTGGTGAAATTATTTGCAAATACCGCCGCCAGATGCAGTTGTCGGCGGTCGGTATCATCCACTCGATAGGGGCTTCCACTCACCGCTTCCGCCAATTCGCGCAATTGATCTTCCACTTCTCCCTCCGGCGAATAGTAAATGAGAGGCACCACTGCCCAATCTACCATTCGGCTTCGATTAAAGCTCTGAAGCGGATAGAATATGCCGTAGGATTTCGCATGATTGGCCAGCACCGTGGATGGTATGGCCCCGGAAGTGTGGGCCAGGGTACCCGATTTTTCCAGTTGGAAGCCGAGGGTGGTTGCTACGGGCTCAATAGCATCATCGGATACTGCCAATAAATATAAGTCGGCATCCGGGCAAACCGATTCCAGGCGGTGTATGGGCTCGGCTCCAATCAATTGAGCTAACGCCGCTGCTTTCGATTGCTCCCGACTAAACACTTGCACTACTTCCCGGCCGACACGCACCAACTGCTGCCCCAGGTGGTAACCGACATTGCCGGCACCGATCAAACAGATGCGTTGCATTACTCGCGAGCTTTGGGTTGCCGCAACCGGTAAACCATACTGAAGAGCAGTCCGACCATCATCATTAGCGATCCTAACCAGAAGAAGTTAATACCCGGAAAGACCGTTGCCTGCAACGCAATCCAGTCGCTCCGGTAGGAGCGGGGAGCTACACCAATGGCAGCAGTAGGCGTATCGGGAGCGGCGTGGCGCCCCAGCAACAATTTGGCTTTTCCGGTTTTTGGGTCAAGCCGCACGAAACGAGCATGAAATTGGAGAGGATGTACCTGTGCTTTGAGATCCATCGGCTGTGAATCGCGAATGAGAAACAAGGGCGCTACCTGGTAGGTCTGTCCCTGGTCATCGGTCACCTCCAGTTCGGCAGCAGCGGTAATGTCGCCCTCTTCAGCCTGGTAATCCGGATGGGAAGGATTGGGATTATACCGTATCAGGCGGACGTCGAGCCCGTCGATGCGAACCGATTCGCCCTGCGCCAGATCGACTTCCTGGTACTCAATTGCGCCTTCGGAAACCAGGAAGGACTCGAACGTTTTTTCTTCCAACCGAACCCGCGTATCTATCTCATTGAGCTGTACCGGATAGTTGTAGGCCAATTCGCCTCGCAGCAAAATCATTGGCCGGGCCGTGAAGACCTCTTCGTCTCTCGAACTTTTCACTTTCAGAATGGCCCCGATGGCGATATCCCCGGGCTCCGGCTCGTATTCCGGGTGAGTGGGGGTGCGGGTCAGGCTATCGAGGGTCACGCTGTAGTGGCGCACCTCAAAGGTGTCGAGGTCTTTGATGGGCACCGTATCCAAGAAGCTGAATGAAGCCCCAGGCTGAAGCTCGGCGCTCTGATACAGTAAACTATCCTCCTTCGCCCGTCGGGATTCTACGCTGATTTCCTCCTCCGGGAGATGGGTAATAACGGTGAATACGTCGTGGGTCAGGTAGTGTTTGGTACTCGGATTGACAGCAGCAATCTTTGAAAATTGCTTGTCGTACAAGACGTTGGGCTTTAAGTTGAATTCTTCGACCACTTCTCCTTCCGCGTTGCGGCGCTTGTAATTGACAATAAAGGTCCGCGTGAGCTTATCGATCGTATCACCGGTCAGCATTAGCTCGTAATCCTCCATGATCATCGGAGAATCTTCGAATAAAAGGATGGTCTTGCGGCGGGCTTCCTCGTCGTCGGTCAGCCCTTCCATCAAAAAGGGATTGTTCGAGATGACTTCCTTATTGAGTCCGCTAGCCAGAATACCAACGATCATCAATCCGAATCCGATGTGGGAAACGGCCGATCCAGAGGCCTTGAGGTTGTGGCGCGTGAAGCTGATCACGTAGTCCAGGTTAGTGACCACTACAAACCAGGCCGTGACCATCAGCAAGGTGTATTGCCAGGTGTAGGTTTCAAAAAATTGACGGGTAATGATCGTCAATACGACGGCAGCTACCAGCGCAATGCCGGTGTGGATTGCAAATTTCTTCCAAGCCGTGGAAAAGCGCTGCTCGCGCCAGCGCAAAAACTGGCTAAAGCCGGAAAGCAAGCCAATAAATACACCGATCCACACCTGGTATTTATTGTAGTGCGGCTCCGGATCGGTCAGCACTTGCCCGACGTACGTAGGGTCGAAAAATTGAACGATCTTATTGTAGACCGGCAAACTCGTGGAAGCAGTGATCAGAATGGCCGAAAACAGCAACACGAGACTTCCGATGAACATCCAGAATTCTTTACTAGCCGTGGATTCCTCCTTCACCGGAGCCGGTACCGAGCGATACCGCCAGGCCAGCAGGCCAATGGAGAGCAACAGATAACTACCGATGAAGAAGAGCAGCTGGTTTTCCAATCCCATCTCCGTAAATGCATGTACGGAAGTTTCTCCCAGAATACCACTACGAGTCAGAAAGGTGGAATAGACAATCAGCACAAACGTAAGTAGGTAGTACACATATGTAGCCCGAATACTATGACCGGTGGCCCGGGCAATCAGATTGGTGTGCAAGCCGGCCACCAAAATCAACCAGGGAACAAGCGAGGTATTCTCTACGGGGTCCCAGGCCCAATAGCCACCGAAATTGAGCGCTTCGTAGGCCCAGGCAGCTCCCATCAGGATACCGATACCCAAAATCGCCGCACTGAATAATGCCCAGGGTTGTACCGCTCGCAGCCACCCCTTGTGATCGCCCGTCCAGAGCCCCGCTACGGCAAACGCGAAGGGTACGATAGTAGAAGCAAATCCGAGAAAGAGCGTCGGTGGGTGAATGGTCATCCAGTAATTCTGAAGCAACGGATTCAACCCGGTTCCCTGCAACAGCTTTACGTAATCCGATTGCGCAAAGATGGGCGCGTCCATCACATCGCGCAGCAACAAGGTCGGATTAGAGCCGATTTTAATGAAATAATCACCGAAGCCAATGTAAACCCCGAGGATCATAGTCAGAATGACCACTTGCACGGACGCCACTACGGTCATCACCGGAAACTCCCACTTGCGCGCAGTGGCAATCAGCACACCACCGAGTACCACGTGCCAAAAGAGCCAGAGCAAAAAGCTCCCCTCCTGCCCTTCCCAGAAGGCAGAAAAAATGTACCGCATGTCCAGATCCGCACTGACGTGCGCCTGCACGTACTGATATTCGTAATACTGATTGAGCATCGCGTAGAAAATGCAGCCGATCGCTGTGAACAAGGCCAGGCCGTGGATACCAAATGCCCACCGTCCTACTTTGGCCCATTCGGCCGACAGGCCCTGATCCTCCCGGTGTCGGGTCGCCAGGAAATAGGAAACCATCGCCAGTAACGCCGTTACGAAACTCAGGATAATCCCAAAGTGCCCGAGGTAGCCGGGTAGTAAATGCTCCCCTATGTATTGTATTTCTCCGTTTCCGTTCATTGTCTCTGTTTAAGCTCTGCCGTTTTCTGTTGCCACGGCGCTTAAAATGTGCTATTTCCCAGGTTCACCCTTTCTTACTAAGAGGTCTGTTGCTCCTTCAGATACAGCTCTTCGTCTTTGTACTTGGATGGGCACTTGAGCAAAATATCGGTAGCCAGAAAGACCTCCTCTTGCATGCGTCCGGTGAGCACAATTTGCTCTGACAGTTCAAAGTCCTGTGGTTTAGACTGGAGTAATACGACTTTCTGGGTCTGTCCGTCATTGTCGCGGACGTAGAAGCTGAAATAGTTGGGATCCGTTTGTGGATCATAAACCATTTCCATGTCTTTGGCCAACTGTCCGGCAATCTTTACACGGCCTTTCTGGGCCTGTGCTTCGGCGAACGTGGCGTAAGTGCTCAAGTCGTCGGCGGCATTGGTCAGTAGTGCAATGGCTCCGACGATGAGGATAGCGGCGATGATGTATACTTTTTTCATAGCATTCGACTGGTGGATAGTAGTATCAAGCAAACACCGCTTGATTTGCAGCGGTTGGCTTTGAAGATCAGGACTGCGTCAGCTTTGACTGGCAAAAATCGAATTTTTTCAAAATTAAGCCAGCCCCTTCGAGAAGGGGTAAAAATGCTGTCAAAAATCCTTTTTCTATTTTTACAGCAAAGGACGCGCTAGTATGTCTAATCAAGTTGTCGAATTACGTGATGTGGATATCTATCAGGGAGAAAACCGCATCTTGCAGAATATCCATTTGAGTATATCCGAGGGGGAATTTACCTACCTGATCGGCCGTACCGGCAGTGGCAAATCCAGCTTGCTCAAAACCCTCTACGGAGCCCTCCCCCTGCGCAAAGGAGAAGCAACGGTGGCTGGATTCGATCTAAATACCCTCAACCGGCACACGATCCCCAAGCTCCGGCGCGAACTGGGCATTGTTTTTCAGGAATTTAACCTCCTAACCGATCGCAGCGTGGCCGATAACTTGCGCTTCGTGCTCGAAGCCACCGGTCAACGCGACACTGCCGACAACCAGCGACGTATCGAACAAGTGCTCCACGAAGTGGATCTGGCGGATAAATACCGCTCCATGCCCCACCAGCTTTCCGGCGGCGAGCAGCAGCGCGTTGCCTTCGCCCGCGCGCTCATCAATCAACCGCGGCTGCTCATCGCCGACGAAGCCACCGGCAACCTCGACCCGGAAACCAGCGACGATATCCTACTCCTGATGCGCGAACTGGCCCGTGCCCACAATGCCGCCGTCATCTTCGCCACCCACGACTACCGCATCCTCGAGAACTTTCAGGCGCGTATCATTCGCATCCACCACGGGCGCCTGATGAATGAGGAGGATGTACCGCTGTGAAAATTCACTTCAACCAGCGATCGAAGAAATCAACAGTGCGCTCGTAGGCCTTCAGCCAACTGGCGTAGCGCAGAAAACCGTGCACCTCATCCGGAAAAACGAGCGCCTCATTGTGGACTCCCAGCGCATCGAGCTTATTTTTCAGATCGATGGATTGGCCGAACATGACGTTGCGGTCGTCGTCGCCGGAAATGATCAATACCGGTGAACTCCAAAATTGCAATTCGGCCACGGGAGAGGATTGGTAAGCCTCCTCCATCAGCTCCTTAGTAATGCCCCAGCCGCCACCGGGCGAGAAGTCGCGGGCGCGCCAGGCCCAGTCGTGCACCCCGTGAAAATCGACCCCGGCCTTGAAGAGATCAGAGTTCTTTGCCAGGCCCATGGCCGTCAGGTAACCGCCGTAGGAGCCGCCCCACAGGCCGATCCGCTCCGGGTCCACACGGGGATGCGCTTGCAGGTATTTTCCGGCCGCGATGATGTCCTTGTATTCGGAAGCTCCCCGGGGCCCCTGATTGGCCGCCCGCCTGAAATCACGCCCGTAGCCGATCCCGTCCCGGAAATTGACCGACAGGACTGCATAGCCCTGAGCAGCCAGGTACTGGTTGAGCACGTAGGCATTGGCGTAGTAACCACTGTAATGGTAGCCGAGCAACATTTGCCGGATAGGGCCACCGTGCATAAAGATGACCGCCGGCAACCGGTTGGTAGAGGCATCTGGTGGTAAAAACAACTGCCCGTGGATCGTCAGACCATCCGCAGCTTTAAACTGAACGGCCTGTGGCTCCACCAACTGAGCCTGGGGGAAGGAGGCAGGGAGATCGATTAAGTTTTGCCGCTCCGTACCTCGTTGGACGACCACTGATGTGGGGCGATTATGGGTGCCCTCCCGGTAGGCTAATACCTCATCAGCCAAGGCCACAGGATGCGTTTGAATGCCGCTTGCCTCCGTAATCATCTCTGATGTTCCAGTCTCTATGTTGGCCTTCCAAATGTGCCGTCGGTTGATGTCGGTGCAGTTAGTCGATACGTAGAGAAACCGGTGATCGCGGGATAGGGTACTATTCTCTACCTCGCATTTGCCCGGAGTCAGGTCAGTCAGGCCCGTCCCATCGGGGTTTAGAGCGTAGAGGTGATTCCAGTCTTCGTGCTCTGAATGAAACAGGATCTTGTTATTCCTGGTCCAGCGCAGTGGGTCATTGGGGTAGTACTGAGCGAACCCACCGTCATCGGCGGGCGATTTCCAGATGGTTGTTCCTGTTTCCGTAGCCACATCAGCAACTACGATTTCGAAGGGGAAGCCGCCCGTGAGGTTGCGGAGTTCATCCTTGCTGTAGCCCGGGCGACGCAGGAAAGCGATTTGGCGGCCGTCGGGTGACCAAACGGGTAATTCATCAAAACTGAAACTCGGGGCCATCCACCGGAGCTGATTGTCGGCCATCGAATAGTAGCCCACGAAACTGTGGTCACCCCGATTGCTGACGAAAGCAATTGCCCTGCCGTCGGGCGACCAACGCAGGCTGCCTACCCCACTGCGGACCGCAAACAGACGCCGCGCAGCAGGCTTTTCCGTGGTAATATCTTCCACGAAATACACCTCGCTCCCCTGGGTGTACAGTAGCCCTTTACCATCAGGAGCCAGGATTGGGTTAGCAGCTTCCGCAATCGTATCGGTTTTTTGATCCGATAACCGCATGCGCAACAATACCCGTTTTGGCGTGCCGGGCAAACTCGCCGGGTTGGCCGGCTGCCCGTAGCGGTTGTTGCCGTTGCCACGCACGTAGAGCATATAGCCCGCAGATAGCCGTACCTGCGACAGGTTGAGGCCGTTATCTTGGTCGTAATTGGTCAGTTGTTGCGACTCTCCATTATTAAGCTCCCTGTACCAGATATTGCGCACTCCCTGCTCATTCACCACCCAGGCAAGGGATTGCCCATCTTCGGCGGCGTGCACGGATTGCACGTAGGGAGCGCCCAGGGTTTGGGGGAGACTATACTGGGCTGGAAGGGTCGTTAGCGAAAATTGAATTACGGCGATACAGAGGTAAATGGATCTAAGATTGGACATAAGTTGGTTTTTCACCAATTTAACCAACTTCAGTTATACTCGATCCAGAATAAGTTTATTTGCCTCCGGCACTCGCCACGGCGTTAGATTCCGGCGTCGCAATGTTGGCCACTGCCACCCACTGCTGGCTCCAGTTGCCGAAGGGTGGCAGGCCCTTGGTGCGCTTGCTTTGCACCTCCTTGCTACCTGTTCGCGAAGCGTGAATGCGCGAGTTCCGCCCGTGCATCATCGTGTAATCGACCACGTTGCCTTCCTCATCGGTTCGTACAGAAGTAACGACGGCTACGTGCATTATGATGCCGTTGCTAGTGTAGTTATTGTCGCGGTCCGTGAGCTTTTCGATGGTCATATTTCGGAACTTCTTGTTGGGCTTACCGAAAAACATCACCGATCCCGGACGGATAGAATTGCGGGCCGCTACCGCATCTTCTATGATCATCAGGTTGCCGTTGCGGTAGTACCAGTCCGCGATTTGGCGGCTACTCCGATCCTTGCTGTATTTGGGATACTTATAGCCATATCCGTCGCGGAGGGCGGGAAGACGCACCTGAATGCTGTCCTTAATCCGGTGGAAGATGCCCGAACAGTCCTGCCCCAGGCTGGATACGTAAGCCAGCTTCTGCTTTTCCATATTATCGGAAATCGACTCCAGCACCCGACTAATCTTATCGTCGCTGATGCCGGTTTTCACGGGTTCCAGTACGATGCTTCCTCCTGTGGGGTCGGCAGTGGGCAGTGGCGCCACCGGAGGAGTGGCGGGCGCGGCCGTAGAAGGGGAAGCCGGCTCGGAAGTAGAGGGAGTATTCTGTTCCGCAGTTGTTGCCAGCGTAGAATCGGCGGTTTCCAAGGAATCGATGTTGGTCTCGCTATTGTCTTCCGGGGGGCCAGGCTCCTCCGAAGAAACATTTGCTGCAATTGCCGGAGTAGCCGCTGCTGCACTGTTCCGACCGATGTAATAACCGATAATCCCCACCACGGGAATTGCAATCGCGAGGAATATGGTAGATGTTTTCATTTTCTGTGAATTATAAGTGGGATGCGTTATTCGTCAAAAGGTAAATATATTCCGCAGAATCACAAATTATTCGTGATCCTATGCTCTTGGTTCTCAGAATCGATTAAGCCAGGAGCTCCAGGATATTGGTGCTTTATCAGGTTTTAATGTATTTTCAGAAGGGTGCCAGCTCCAAATAAAGCTGGCCTCCCTCCAACAAACTACATACTATTCTTAATTCGATTATTTTCCAATTTCAAGGACCTGGGTAGCCGGCACTTTGACGCCGTTTACCACCACGTTTGCTCCGCGGAGTACGTTCTCCGACCAGCAGTTGTCGAACTGTGCAATGACGATCCGGTTGTTGTCGCCGATCTTTATAAGCTCACTGATGTCGGCGGATACCGGTTTTCCTTTGTATGCGATATCGGCCTTCTCTGCATAGGTTCCCTCCGGATAATCGGAGTTGAAGACGTAGACCCGGGCTCCGTCGTCTACTCGTGAAAAATTGACTGTAAACTCTTCGAGCTGAGAACCGGCAGGCACATCTACAAAGGTTTCGAAATAGGTAAAATCGACGTAGGTCTTGCAATGGTGCCGGCCGATGGCTGCGCCGTTGTATGTGCCGGCAGGGAGGTGGCTGCCGTACACATGGCAAGGAGCACAAAAAGTAAATGTCTTAGCTTCATTAGAATGGTTGGATTAGTGTATTAATTCTGGGTTAATGCTTGAATGCCCAATCCACTATCGTGAGGCATTCAATAGCTTCAGCACGTAGCATACATCCTCAAGGAGACACCCTTGAAGGTCCATAACTTGTCGTAAACAATGGGATGATCCTGGCCAGATACGGGCCAACACTGCGCGTACTTGACGGGAGTATGACTACCCGCCGAAACAGGTTAGCCATTTGATTTATGAGGGGAAGGACAGACGCAAGTATATAAACTATGGCTGCCATTAATGCCACTATTCTGCCAATTGAGTCATTGAAGTCG
>CAZDET010000043.1:0-3807 GCA_964504335.1 uncultured Saprospiraceae bacterium | reverse complement strand
ATAAACTATGGCTGCCATTAATGCCACTATTCTGCCAATTGAGTCATTGAAGTCGCTGCAATAGTCGGTGGTCATCGCCAACCGGCTCTTTGGAGCTGGGCCAACGGCTTGATCCCAAATTCCTGTTCGAATTGCTGGATGAAGTAACTCACATTGGCAAATCCGACGGCGAAGGCCGTTTCCTTGACGGTACGGAATTGCCCATCCCGCAGGTACTGCATGGCGCGTTGCAGGCGATATTGGCGAAGGTATTGTTGGGGAGAGAGGTCAGTCAGTTCCCGGATCTTGCGGAAGAGCTGGCGCTCACTGATCGACATCGTTTCCGCGAGGCTTTGATTATTAAGGTATCGATCACTCAAATTTCGTTCAATTGCCAAATCCAGTCGATATAGCCATTTATTCTGAACAGCCATTTCACATGTTTCCTTTGAGGACAGCCCTATTGGCTGTCCTCTGGCTAGTGGTGCGTATTTGTTTAGATGCCCTAGGAATGGGCCTTCACAAATATGACACATACGGACCTATTGCATCCGTCAAATACCGGATAGAATCCGGCAGATTAGGTACACAATTCGTCAGGAGCTGTTTTGTCGGGTCTATTCAAAATAGGCCGAGGGTGATTTTCCAAATCGCCGCTTGAAGGATCGGGAAAAGGATTGAGGGTTGCTATAGCCGACCTCCCTAGCGACCCGGGCCACGGAATTGAAGGTCCGTTCTTCCAGTAGCCTTCGCGCGGCATCCAGGCGCATTTCCTGCAAGTACTTCACGGGTGTCAGCCCTGTGAGGCGTTTCAGCTGGCGCAGCAATGTCGATTCGCTCATGTGAAAGTACTGCGCCAGTCCGGCTACGGTTAGGGTATCCTCGGTGAAGCAACTCCGCACGTGGTTTTCGAAGGATTCCAGCCAGTAGCGATCCTCTGCACTCAGGTGTTCGTTTTTTTCGGCCGGGTGCGCTTTGTCGCTGCGGGATGCCCGGCGGTCCGATTGGTGTTTTAACAAGTTGTGGATCCGCGCCAGAAGTTCTTCTTCATCGAATGGCTTAACGAGATAGTCGTCGACACCGATTCGCAACGCTTTGAGCCGGTCGCGCCCTTCGGCCCGGGCCGTCAGCATGATAACCGGCAGATGACGAGTCGAATTTTGTGCCTTGAGGGATTCCAGGAGCTGAAACCCATCCATCACGGGCATCATCAGATCGCTCAGGACAAGCCGACACTCGGGATGCTCTCCGAGGAGGGCAAGCGCCGCTGAGCCGTTTTCGGCGGTCAGGACCTGGTAGTGATCGGCGAGAATGAGTCGTAGGAATTCGCGTAGCTCCGCCTGATCCTCTACCACCAGGATAGTGGGCAACTGCCCGTTGGTACTTGTTGCTGCATCCTCCACCCGCTCGACGGTCTGTTTACTCTCAACCAGGTGGGCCGTTGAGACAGCTCTGTGATTTTGGAGTCCATGCAGCGGAAAAGAGAGGTAAAAAGAGGTTCCGAGGCCAAGTGTGCTCTCCACCTGGATGCGCCCCACAAAAAGGTGGACGTACTCTTGGCACAAGGCCAGGCCGATACCGGTGCCCCCCTCGGCTGGCCCCTCGTGGTGATGCGTTTGAAAATAGCGGTCGAAAATATGCGGAAGGTCTTCTTCCGAAATTCCACGCCCCGTATCACTCACCTGAATGTGCAATTCCTTACCGCGCAGATTGACCCGAACCATTACCTGGCCGCCGGCCTCGGTGAATTTAATGGCATTGGAGAGCAGATTATTGACGATTTGGCGGCACTTTGGCTGGTCAATTTCTGCCGTTAGGTCGGAGGGGATATCGACATCCATTTTGAAATCGAGCCCCTTACGCAGTGCCATTGACTCGAATTGACCGACCTGGGTGCTGAAAAAAGACCGCAGCGGAGTGACGGTGAGCTGTAGCTCCAATTTTTGGGCTTCCAGCTTGCTCAGGTCGAGGATGTCGCGCACCAAGATATCCAGCTGCTTGCTGCTGCTGGCCACCATTTCCAGTAATCGCCGTTCCTTCGATTCCAGCCGACCTGATTTTAGCAGCGACTGGATCGGCCCCCGAATCAGCGTGAGGGGCGTGCGAAGCTCGTGGCTCACATTGGCAAAAAAGCGGGATTTAGCCGAATCCAGCGCTGCCAGCCGTTCTGCCTGCCGTTGAATGATGCGGTTTTGGCGGCTGAGCTCCAGTTTTCGCTTGCGCTGGTAAAAGTAAGCAGCGGCCAGGATACCAATCAGCAGGATAGCCAGCACGACCCGAATCGACGAATTGCGCAGTTTCGACTCTTTGAGCCGGAGTTCGAGTTCCTGGTTTTCGGTCTCGGATGCCAGCTGTTCTTTTTCCAGTTTGAGGTAGTAATTCTCGATATCAAATCCCGCGCCCCGCCGTTCGAATTCTGCCTGGTGAAAATGCCCCTGGCGAGTATAGTTGAGGGCATCGGCGTAGGCTTGTTGTAATTCCGCCAAGTCCGATTTAAGGAAGTAAATCGCGGCGAGGTGATCGTGTAGCTGCAAAGCCGCTGCCTTGGAAGAAGCCGTATCGAGGTAGCGATCGGCGGCGATCAGATCGCTTTGCTCCATCGCTAGCTCTGCGAGCGATCGCAACACGAGGATTTCCACCCACCTGGCCGGCTCTTCCCTACTGAGTTGGAGGGCCTCCTGGTAGTATCGAATTGCTTTTTCCCGCTCACCCTGCTTCCCCGATAATTCTGCCCGCCCTAGCCGGGCCTCAATCAGGATACCGTATTGATGATCTTCGATCGGCTCCGAAACCGGCATTGCCTCCAAGGCTTGGATGTGCTCGAGTGCCTGGTCGAGTCGTCCCTCATCCAGCGCTATTTTCATCATGCTAATGTGCAGCGACAAGGTCCGGTTTGCATCAATTGATTCGGAGCGGCGCAGGAGTTGCTCCAGCTTGTCGAGCACTTCCCGGCCGTTGGTGCTGTCGTAGCTGCTCACCACCCGAATCATCTGGGTATAGATGGCGGCCCCTTTATTACCGATTGCTTCGTAAAGTTGCTGGGATCGATTGATATTGACAATAGCAAGGCGCTGGTTGCCCAGGGCATCGTGAAAGCGAAATAGATCGTGGTAGGCTTGTGCGATGCGGACGGAATCTTGGCGAGTCTCCGCCAGACGAACAATTTCTTCCAAAACGTATATAGCGACGGGCAGCTTAAACTTCTGCTCGAGTTTTCGCACCAATTGCCGGTAGGTCTCCAGCCGACAGACTTCATTCTGGGCACAATACAGATCAACTTCAGCGGTAATGCGTTGCAAGGAGCTATCTGCGGGGAGGTCATCCAGCTGGTTTTTAATCTTTTGCCAGATGAGTGCACCGGTAGCGCTTTTTCCACCATCAGGCTGTTGGGAGGCCCGACAGTTGGGAAGTACCGACAGACTCAGCAGCGCCGTTAACGTGTAATAGTGTAAGCTAGTTTTCCATTTCATCCGGTGTATCCCAAATTTGCCCAATCGTAGGCGAGTATTTCAAACTCGTGGACGAATAGGTATTGTGCCCTTTTTCGATGAGAAGTCGCAAAAATAACCGACAATTGGAGCCGACCAGATTGTAAAATATCAAACTACTGAAATTATCCCAACCGTATTTGAAGGTGATCTTATTGATCTATATGCTCTAATCGACAATCAACCAACTACTAAGCGGCCGCGCCGAACCACTATTTTGCCAATATTGGGAAGTGTTCTCGACCATTGGGGCGCACGCATCAAAATGGTCGGTAGGGGAGTTTTTGGCGTTTGGGCTAATCAGGGCTTGCTTGTTAGGCGCTAAGCGTGTATCTTTGTT
>CAZDET010000042.1:0-45492 GCA_964504335.1 uncultured Saprospiraceae bacterium | reverse complement strand
CCCCTTCCGATTGTGGGAAGATCAAAAAAGTTCTCCTTCTTTGACAATTTTTGTGTCGATATAACCACGAAAATTGTCAGAGAACCAAAGTTCTAAAATCTTATATTCTAAAAAACTAAGATCTACTCACCCGGCATCAATACCGCATTCACTACGTGAATGACACCGTTGGTTGCGTCAACATCCGTTTGAGTAACTACTACGCGGGCACCGGTTTCGTCTACCAGGACGACCTGATCGTCTACGAGCATGGCTTTGAGTTCACCGCCAGCGACGGTAGGAATCGTGGCTTCGCCGTTTTCACTGTCTTCGATGAGCTGGAGGACATCCTTTGCCATGAACTCACCGGCTACTACGTGGTACGTCAGGATACCTGCGAGTTGGTCTTTATTCTCTTCCTTCAGTAGGGTAGTGAGTGTTTCCTGACCGACGGCTTCGAAAGCCTTATCGGTGGGTGCAAACACAGTGTAAGGACCTTCTGCCTGAAGGGTTTCTACCAGGTCGGCAGCTTTGACGGCCGCAACCAGGGTGTTGAAATCACCGGCGGTCATTGCGACCATCACGATGTCACCTCCCTTGGAGGTCATTTCGTCAGCTTTCTTGGAGTAATCTTGTGCCTGGAGGGAGAAGCCCAGTCCGACGAACAAGGCTACCATCAACATGAACGACTTGAATTGCATAGTTCAAATGGTTTAATTTGGAATTGTATGTGCCTTTTAAAAAGACACCCTTACAACTTGGAATCGGTCGGGTTGTTCCTGGAAACCGTCAGGGGAGTGTCAGATGGTAAGGTGGTGAGGTGGTGAGATGGTTGGGCAACTGGAAAAGGGGAAATCGCAGCGCGATTTCCCCCCCAATCATCCGAAAAGAATAGTTTGTGACTTAGAAGATTAGTCCCACACTTAAACTCAGGACGTTATTACTGCCGGAGGCATTTTCGAAATAGTCGTTGAGGCCGATTTCGTAGTTGAGGTCAGCGGTGAGAAACAACAGGTCGAGGCCGACGCCGACGTTGGCTCCGTAGGTAAAGCGATTGAGGTCGTCGATATCGAAATCGACTTCACCTACCTCCTTTACGCCGAGTACGTAGGTACCGCTCACACCGCCCTGGGCGCGTAGGCCAAGAATCCGCAGGCCCAGATTGACCGGCACCTTCAGGCTGCGGATGGTTGTTTCGTCGGAGAACTGAATATCGGTTGGATCGAAATTATGCTCCTTTACGTCGGCGGTGACATTGTAGTAGTGGATACCCGGGCTGAGGTAGACGAGCCCTCTTCCCATGCGGAAATCCGCCCCGATATTCCAGCCCGTGCGGGCTTCGGCGTCAAAATCGTCGATTTCCGCCTCGATGCCTTGCAGGTTGTATCCTACCTTTGGGTTGAAGCGGGCCTGCGCCAGCCCCAGCTGAGCAATAGCCATACAGACCAGGAGGCCGACGAGCATGCGAATGTTGTGTTTCATACCTTCTTAGGTTTTGGTTTTTTGAGGTTGTGCGATGTGCACATACAAAAGATGCTACCATAACGATACCCCCCCAGGCAAATTCTCCTAAGAAAATGTGAAAGTTGGTTATGGAAGTGCTAGTAGTGGATATTGGGATATTTCAATCCGTGCCTGCAGGTGATCGTTATTCCCAGCCTAACACTTACGGGACTATAGCTGTGAAAGCCCCGCTGGTTTAGTGGGCGTACGCCTCGGCGTAGGCCTTTGCAAAGTAGGTCAGAATGACATCCGCACCGGCGCGACGGATACTGAGTAGCACCTCCGGCATGGCTTGCTCGAAGTTGAGCCAACCATTGCGGCTGGCGGCAAGGAGCTGTGCACATTCGCCACTTACGTGGTAGGCGGCAATCGGCAACTGGCTGGTGGTGTGGAGGCGGTGGATAATATCGAGGTAGTGCAGAGCCGGTTTGACCATGAGGAAATCGGCTCCTTCGGCGGCATCCAGCGCAGCTTCGCGGAGGGCTTCGCGGGTATTGGCAGGGTCCATTTGGTAGGTCTTTTTGTCCGCCGGGATATCCGCACTAGCATTTGGGGCGCTGTCGAGGGCATCGCGGAAGGGGCCATAGAAGGCACTGGCATATTTAGCTGTGTACGACATAATGCCTACTTCCGAATATCCTGCGCTATCGAGGGCTTCGCGCAGGAAGCGAACCCGACCGTCCATCATATCGCTGGGGCCGAGCAGGTCGAATCCGGCCTGGGCCTGGGCAACGCCCATTCGGGCTAGAATGGGGAGGGTCTCGTCGTTGTGAATGCGGCCGTCTCGAACCAGCCCGTCGTGCCCGTCGGAGCTGTAGGGGTCCATTGCCACATCGCTGATCAGGCAGACATCCGGAAAGCGCTCCTTGATGCGACGGGCGGCCAGCAGGTAGAAGTTGTCTTCGGCGTAGCTGTAGGTGGCCGTTCGGTCTTTGTGTTCGTTGGGAACGGCCGGAAACAAGATGAAGCTACGCAGCCCGAGCTGTAGGCACTGCTCCACTTCGGCCAGCAGCGGCTCGATGCCCAGGCGGAAAGTGCCGGGCAAGCTGTCGATCTCGGCGCGCTCGTTGGGCTGTGGGAGTAAGAACAGCGGAAGTACGAGGTGGTCGGGAGTGAGTTCGGTTTCGCGCACCAGGCCACGAATGGCTGCACTGGCGCGGTTGCGTCTTGGTCGATGGAGCATGTTGTAGAGCGTATCCGTTTGAAGATGCAGTATAGGAGTTCCGATGCAATTCTTAGTCAGCGGAATTTAAGGATTGTTCACTGCTTTCCCTTTTAGGAACCGGATCGTAGCCCCAGGGCCCCCAGGGATGGCATTTACCGATGCGTTTGAGGGCCATCCAACTTCCCTTCCAGATACCCCATTCATCGAGGGCTTCCAAGGCGTAGTTACTACAGGTTGGCTGGAACCGGCACTTATTGGCACCAAGGAGGGGCGAAATGGCACCCTGGTAAAAGCGGATGAAGAGTATGAGAATGCTGCGTATCATATCTGTATCGTTAAAAGACGGCCTCGCCGCTCGGTTCGTCCCGATGCATAAGCAAGACCTTGAACTTCCCGTTTGGCCCAATAACCCGAACGAGGTTGCGCTGATCGGCGTAGAGTTCGGTCAGGGCGTCGTAACGGACTTCGACCCGTTGGGGAACGGGCAGGTCGGTGACCTCGAAGTAGAGATAGGTTCCTAGTGCGTCGGGGGTCACTTCGCGGCCGAGGAATTCGGGTGTAACGGGGGTTCCATTAACTGCCAGGCTGAAATGCGTGGCCATATATTTTTGCAGATGCGATTCCGCATCGGGGGTTTCCTTTTCGGTGCCGAGGAAAGTTTTTGGGGCACCTTGCTGAATCATTGCTTCTTCGAGGTCATCCAGAAACAGGTGGAGCATGATTCGCAGGCTGTTTTCTGAAGGTTCATACCGGATTTCTCCCTTACTAAGGTGAAAATCATGGTCGCCGCCAGGGTGGAGAAGCAGCAACGGTAGGAGTAGAACATAAATCATATTGCAGTATAATCCATTCAAAACTAAAGAACAATACGAGGAGAGTAATGGATGTTGGATGAACTTGCGTACTTTCGCCCCAAATTTGCCAATTATTATACCAAACCAAGTTACCATGCAGAAATTCACCCACGTTGCACTGCTTGTACTCTTTGCCTTGGCCAGCTTGCCGGCTATCGCTCAAATTCGCACGCCGGCTCCTTCGCCCAGTGCGGAGATCGAGCAAATGGTTGGTCTGACGGAGGTTTCCGTTGAATACTCCCGCCCTGGAATGCGTGGACGGACCATCTTTGCTGCCGATGGCTTAGTGCCGTTCGGAGAAGTATGGCGCACCGGCGCGAACGCCGCCACGATGATCGAGTTCAGCACGGATGTGACCGTAGCTGGAAAAATGCTGGATGCCGGTTCGTACGCAATCCTGACCAAGCCGATGGCCGACCAGTGGGAAGTTATGTTTTTTCCCTACGAGTCGTCCAGTTGGACCAGCTACACTGATATGGAGCCTGCCGCTACCGTAACTGCGGAGGTGATGGAATATCCAATGACCGTGGAATCGTTCACCATCGCCTTCGGCGATTTGAAGATGGACGGTGCTTCCCTGATGATGATGTGGGAAAATACTGCCGTTAGCCTGCCCATCTCCGTAGAGGTAGACGAGATGGTAATGGCCGACATCGACCGCGTCATGGCGGGACCTTCTACCAACGATTACTACAATGCTGCTTCTTACCTCCTGCAAACGGAGAAGGAGTTGGACAAGGCGCTGGAATACATCCAGAAAGCCAACGCTTCCGCCGAACGTTACTGGATGGTACGCACGGAGGCGCTGATTCTGGAAAAGCTTGGCCGCAAAACGGAGGCCATCACGGCTGCCAAAAAATCGCTGGAGCTGGCCAAGGAAGCCGGTAACAACGATTTCGTTCGCATGAACGAAAAGTCGATCAAAGAGTGGTCCATGTAATGGATACCTCCGATCGTGAATGAACGTTTGAAGCCACGTCGAGTTACTGTCGGCGTGGCTTCATTCATTTTATCAAATTAGTTAAGTAGCAGTATTGGTCAATTGAATGGTGGCATTACCGCCATGTAACCCGCACCTTTGTTTCGGATAAACCGACGCTTATGTCCTTACCCACTTTTACTCCTGCTCGTTGGGCAGTCAGTCTGATATTTGCGGCCAATGGCTTTCTGTATGCCAACTGGATTGCCCGGTTGCCACGGATTCAGGAAATGTACGGCCTCGACCACGGGGCCACCGGAATCTTGCTGCTTACCATGAGTATCGGAGCGTTTGTGTCGATGCCGCTCACCGGACTGGTTATTGTGCGGGTAGGTAGCCAGCGGCTTACTATGCTGATGGGGTTATTGTTCTGTGTGCTGCACCCTGCGCTCGGTTATATGCCCACGGCCTGGGCGGTGGGGTTCGTTGGATTTTTCATTGGTGCGGCCTCCGGCTCCCTGGATGTTTCCATGAATGCGCAGGGCATTTTGGTAGAGGATCGGTTGAAGAAGCCGGTCATGTCGTCCTTCCACGCCTTTTTTAGCGGCGGAATGATGTTGGGAGCGAGTACAAGCGCTCTCATGGTAGCCCTCCGGCTCGATGTGGGCCCGCATTTATCCATCGTTACTGCTGTGGCCCTGATGGCCATTATTTGGTCGAATCGCCAATTGTTGCCCGACCGGCCGGTACGGACGGAAAAACAAGATCAAGACGAACAGCGGGGATGGAAGCTGCATCCGACCCTTCTATTGCTGGGAGTAATTGCCTTTTGTAGCATGCTCGGGGAATCGGCTATGGCCGATTGGAGTACGAACTACCTGGAGCGGGTGACAAATGCGAGCCGGGTGCTTGCGCCGCTGGGATTGGCTGCCTTTTCCGGAGCCATGACGACGGGGCGGGTGCTCGGGGATTATACCCGATTGCGATTTGGCGATGACGCGCTGTTGAGCGGCGGCGCCTTGCTGGCACTGTTTGGTTTGGGGCTGGGGTTACTATTTCCCTATCCGCTGGTGGCGATTGCCGGGTTCTTTTTAGTGGGGATCGGATTGTCGACCATTGTACCCATCGTGTACAGCAATGCCGGTAAAGTGCCGGGGTTGGCTCCGGGCTTGGGGATTAGTATGGCCAGCACGATCGGCTACGCGGGTTTTTTGATTGGCCCTCCGGTAATTGGCTTTTTAAGCGATTGGCTTGGGCTGCGCTTTGGCCTCGGTTTTGTCGCGTTTTTGTTCCTGGTGTTGGTGGGGCTGGCTCAGTACCGCCGAAGACGCACCGCAGTCAGGCAGCCTCAACCGACGGCCGCGGGTCTATCTCCGGTCAGTTAATGGATATTAATACACGTTAGGCTTGACTGGTGTGCTTAAAAAACCCATCTTTGCAGCACCATTCTCACGGAAGGCCGTTTTTTGGGCGGTTTTCAGCATCCAATAGATTACACAATTCGGTACGGCCGTTCACATCGTTGGCAGTCGCGTGCAGGGTGCACGCTTGGGCTGCCTACAGCCCCGAGGGTTGGTAGGTACGGCGGGCGGGCTATTTTTTTCCCACCCGCTATATGGTGTGCAGCCGGCCCGACCCGGAAGCTGGCTCCTCAGCCAGGTAACGGACGTATGGCATATCGGACGGTTTTTATTCCGTGTATTCCCACCCGCTGCGCGCTACTCTTCCCAGGAAGTTGCTACTACCTCCGGAAACTCCATCGGATTCGGATGCCGGAAGGTGTAGTGCAATTGAGCTTTTATCTTGGTATTATTCACGATTTTTCCCGTTGGCCGGTTGGTATTAGTCGGCGCAAAGACGGGTGGGGCTAGCTCAAGTGCTCTGGCCGCGGTGGTATAGAACATAGACCGTGTTGGATGTTCATCTGTGCATAAGTTATAAATGGCCGACGACGGGGCATCGGCAATTATCTTCGCGATGATTTCAATGACGTCCTCCAGATGAACCAGGTTTACTACCTGATTTCCCTGCGGAAGATCGGTCTTTCCCGCCAGCCAGCGGCCGGGGTGCCGGTCGGGACCCACCAGGCCGCCCAACCGTAAAATGGTGGAGGGCAGGCCACTGCGATGTTGAAGGAAATATTCTGCTTCTGCCAATGCCAGCGCTGAAGGCGTGCCGGGCTTCAGCGAATCCGTTTCCGAAATTCGCCCGTTGCGATCACCGTAAACGCTGGTACTGCTCGTGAACAGGAGCTGTTTTACACCAGCGTTGCGTGCGGCGGTGGCGACATTCTGGACGCGCGTGCTGAAAGACTGCGTAGTCACGGCATTGCGCCGCCCGGGAGGGAGAGTAATGACCAGGGTATCAACATCGAAAAATGCTTTGAGCCGACGGCCTTCCAGCCCAGGATGCAGGGCAATCTGAAAAGCCTGTATGCCCGCCTCCCGGATGACCGGCAGTTTATCTTCCTGACGGGTCGAACCGTTCACCGAATACCCGCACTCTACCAGATACCTTCCCAGGGGTAACCCAAGCCATCCGCACCCCAAAATGCCAATTCGTTGCTTTGTCATAATATCTCGAGTACATACTGTTGGTCGGCTAGCTGCCCTCGAACATTACACAGCATCGAGCTTTTACCATTGAAAAAACATGGCAGACAAACCCTACCAACCAATTAATTGTGCCTACTATGACGAATTAGAAGCGCTTGCGGTTCAAAAAACAAAGAGCATAGTGCAGTTCCACGATCGGGAAGGAAAGGAGATCACCCTCACTGATGTCCGAATCCTGGACTTTTATGTAAACGATAAGGTGGAATACATGAAGCTCGACAACGGCCAGATCGTCCAACTGGATCTGATCATCGCAGTGAATGGAAAGCCGATGACATCGTAATAAATTAACGAACTACTTCACCGACATCGCATACTGCGCAGCCACTACATCGAACGTACCGAAGTAGTTTTGGGTCACTTCCTGCTGCATGATCGATCCGGCTACGGCCTGGAAGCTTTCCTGGCTTTCGTATACCGTCATGCCAATGGTTAACCCCTCCGTTTCCAGGCCGGGCAGGCTACCGAGCACTTCAAATTCGTAGCTTTCCTGTACTCCCGGTTGCGCACTGAGGTATTCGACAAAGGCGTCGCGCATTTCGTTGAAGGCAGCCTCCTGGCCTTGATTCGTGCGGCGTACGGCCACTTCCAATACCCGACCTGGCGATGCGGCCAGGGTGGCTAGATCGAAATCGGGGCCTTCTGTTTGCTGCATCAAGGCGTATGCCATGAAATCGAAGGTTGAAAAGAAGGTGGTTGCGGTTTCGGTACCCATCAACTGGCTGGAGGCTTTTCCGGCGGCCTCTATAGAGGCCCATTTGGTCATACCGATGAAGACGTCCGTTTTGTTCGGTTCAGGGAGGGCGTAAAAGGATTTAAACTCCCGATCCGTCTCGGCTCCTTCCTGTTGTTGGAGTAGTTCGATGAAGTTGCTGCGGGCCTGCTCGAAGGCTTCGAGTTGGCCTTCTTTGGTTACGCGTACAGCGAGTTCGTAAACGGCAGTTGTTACCATGTTCGGAGTGTTTGTAGTGGATGTAGAATCAACCGCTTTCCCTTCAGAGGCTTCCTCTGCGGGGGCTGGATTGCAAGCGGTCAGAAGGAATGTACTCAGAGCTATTAGCGCAATGAATCGCATGACGGCACTTTTCGTTGGTGAGTTCGAAAATCGAATGCATGCGCAAATTAGCGAGGTCGGAGAACGGCGGATGGTCTCTGCGTGCGAATGATGGTCATTTTGTAAACTGCTTCCGGTACTGCTGTGGTGTCAGTCCTGTGGCTTGCCGGAAAGCCCGATTGAAGTTGCTGGGATCGGAGTATTGCAGTTCGTAGGCAATGGCTTGAATGTCCTGGTCAGAAAAGAGGATGGCTTTTTTGGCTTCTAGTAAACGGCGCGTTTTGATTAACTGGCCGGGAGATTGGCCGAAGTATTGTATACAAAGTTGGTGTAGAGCAGTACGGCTGATTCCGAGTTCGGCAGCGAGCGAGGTCGTCGTTGGAAAATCGAATAATCGGTGAGCCAGAAGGTACTTCATCCGCAGAACGCGTTTGTCGGAAATGACCCGATTTTCAATGGAGTAGGCCCTCGCGTACTGCCGGTTAATCCGGATCAATAAATGGTAAAGCGTAGACCGAAGAAAGTGGACCTGATCCAACTGCGGATTGCGGATATCCTGGTGAATGCTTTCCACCAACGGATAGACCGATTGAAAATCAGCGGTAGATAGTGGCAGCAGATAAGGCGCATCCGGATTGTGAAAGAAGTGAAACTTAAACAGGAAGTAAGTTTCCTGAAAAAATACATCGAGAAAATCCCCCTGAAAAAACAGTAAATAGCCTCGCTCAAACCGAAAGTTCGCCACATCGGAAATTTGGCCGGGCGGAATGAAAAAAAGCAAATTGGGATGCAGGTCCAATTGATGATCGTTGATGCGCATAGATCCTCCGGCTTCAGCCAGAAACCCGATCACGTAAAAATCGGGTAGTACAGTAACTGCCCCTGGGTTGTACTCCAGGTGGTTGGTCGTATCAATGAGCAGTTCTTTACCGTATTTTTGGCGGTCGAAGAATAGTTTGCGCATGTGCCACCATTGAATGATGGATTCCCTCGACGGTTAAATTACAGCTTCTCGGCCCAAGTTTTTGTCGGACGTCTGAGGTTTTCTGTTGGGTAGTGGCATTCGGGTTTTTACACCAAACAGGGGGCGTATCCAGTTCCACCTGCGGATACCAAATTCGTAGAGTAGCCAACTAAATCCAAAGGTGCCAGCGGCCATAATGCTAAACTTCGGCCAAAAGCCCCAGGCAAGGTCCATTATATAATACCCAATGATTAGGGTGATCGTCTGGTGCAAAATGTAAAAGGGGTAGACCGCCTGGTTGGCGTACGATAGAACCCGGCTGGATTGATTGAGGTATGCCGCCGACCAACCAAATAGGGCGAGTATCCACGACCACATATTGAAGACCGCTACGAAAGCCTCTACAAAGTGAACGACTACGGAGTCTTCGATAAGCCGCCAAAAAACGACCTGTAGCGAAAAACCGAGTATCCCCATTGCGAGAAACCAGTAGCGGTAGCGCTCGACCGATTTCCAGAATTGATCTTGAATGCTGATTAGGCAAAACCCGAAGAAAAAAAGAAATGCGTAGTTGACCAGGTTGAACCAATCGCCAATAAGCGCGTGGGTTGAGGGGAAAAAGGGTTCTAGAAAGGCCTCACACAGATAGAGTGGAATCAGAAAGAGGTACCAACCGGTCGGGTGCACCACCCGCCGACGTAGCCAACCTAAGAAGCCGTTGTCCGGATGCCGCCGCAGGTAGACAAACAATGGAGCCAGTAGCAAAGAGTAGATCAACAGATAGGGTAAAAACCAGAGGTGATGCCAACTGATATTCCCCTCCGGATAAACACCGATAAATGCCTGGCTGGGCCACCAGTCCAAATAACCGCCGGAAAATTGCCCCTCCACGATGCGCTCCAGATAAACCTGCGGCGGCACAATAAAAAGCATTCCTACCACCAACGGGATCAGCAACCGTTTGATGCGCTCTCCTGAAAACTGCCCGAGGCTGCGCTTGCCGAGGGCATAGTAGGTGCCCATTCCCGATATGACAAACAGAATCGGGAGCCGCCACCGGTTGACGAAGGCCATAGGCAGGACCAGAAAGTCGTATATCTCATTGTTTTTTAAATGATAGCCCCAGGGCACGAAGAACATACCCACGTGATAAAAAATCAGCAATGCAAATACCCCTACGCGAAGCCAGTCTAAATCGTACCGACGCATGTCTATTGGTTTTTGGACAAAGGTATAGGGCCGGCGGCAGCCGTGCGACAGATCTGTTACCAACGGAGCACATTTGGGATGAGTGGTAAATCACCTGGGACAGGTGGGAAGAAATTGGGATTAGGGCACAACCGTCCGAATGCGCGATCGGGACACAGGTACTTCGCCGGGGTAATCGGCAAGTTTGAGGCGGTAGCCCTGAGCGTTACCATTGCGTTCGATGATGTGTACGGTATGTACGAGAAAGGATCGATGGGTGCGCACCACGGTGGGGTAGGGGGCAAGCTGTGATTCGAGCTCCTTAAGGGAAATGCGTTTCATCTCCTTCCGGTATCCATCCGGAGCCTTTAAGTAAAATATGGTGTAATTCCCCTCCGCCTCAGCAAACAGGAAATCAGCCAGGGAAAGATCAAAGGCATCGGCCTGGACTTCCGTTTCAATAAAGACGTGTGGCAATTTCGGTAGGGTGGAGCCATTATTGGCAATCGGCACCGCCGCTGGGGCAGTCGGTTTTCTTCCGAAAAGTTCGATGGGAAGCCATATGCCATTGAAAAATATATTAACTACAAATAGATTGCGCAGTTCTTCCCAAAAGTAGTGCCACGACCAATTTTTCGGATTGTCGTAGATGAGGTCGCGGATGAGAAACATCCATATTCCCACTATTAGTGAAGCAATGGTGGTATGAAGTAGATGCATCGTTAGCGGCCATTGCTCGGGATGGGGCCGAAATCGATTGAGTATGCTGAAATAGACATAAAAAGTAACCCCAACTAATGCACCCTTCAGCAAGGACATAGATAAGTAGTCGATCCGGTGCTCCGCCCGGTTAATGGTAAAAGGCTCCAGTAGGAACACAAACAGGAAGGCAAAAATGAACAGCCCCAGCGCAACCCGTTGGAGTAAAGCCGGCCGAAAATAGTAGGGTAGATTGGGCATGCTCCAAATATAATCCATCTAAAGATAGCGATAAACGCGCCTTCCCAACTCTTAACAATTTCCTATATTCCTTACAAGAAAACACCCCCTCCCAAACTCACACCCCCTCCTATGCACCAACTTCAAACAGAACTACGACAGTACATTGCCAGCGACCAAATCGACCGGTTTTTCGAGCGCTGGGCGGAGGCCGTGCGCAGCGAAAGCCAGCATGCGAATCTGATTTTGCTCAAGCAAGGCGATTGGAATCGACTGCGGCGGGAAGAACGCATGGGAACCACCAGCGTGCCGGATGCCAGCCAGAGCAGAGCTCGTCTGCGGCTCGCCCTCCTCGAAGCCGTGGATGAACTACAGGAAACCGATCTCCGGGAAACGCCTCCCGCGCTGGACATGCCTCCGGTCCATTCGGAGAATACGGAATTGGTGGCGTTGCTAAAACGCAAAATCGACGCCCTCCAAAAGGAACTGATCCTGGTGCAGGGTAACGACGCCAATCGCGCCTTTAAGTTGGAGGAAGACATTCGCCAGGCCCAGAATCAGTTGCAGCAATTGTTGGGCTGAAAGGTAGGTCGCTAGCACTTATTCGATGCGCTCAAAACAGCCCAGATCCGGCGGATCCATCCGCAGCTGATTCTCTAAATCGACGGTTATTTCCGGTAGAAAAACGCCTAGATTGCGCACCCGCGACAAGCTATCCAGGTGGTAATCGTCCTCCTGCCGATTGACGAATAGGGTGTCGGTGCGGTTGAGCTCGATGCAATCGAAGCAGAAGTTCTGGAAGAAATCACCGTAGAGGTTATCTGGTTCTGTCAGCAGGTCTTCCACCTGTAAGGCCGTATGGTCGAGGCGGACGTCGAAGAAGTCGGGCTCCGAGCGTTCAAAGCCATCGTTGAGGATCAACTGGTCCGTGGCGGAGCCGGCGAAAATGGAATTGCGTACGCGTGCGCGCAATGGCAGCGCAAAGGCCTGATCTGCCTGCCCGTCACCGTCCGTGTCAAATTGCTGAAAGTTCTGTAGGGCCAGCGAAGCGGTATTCTGCCCGTAGGCCGCCACGGTCGTGTAGTCGATGTTGATTTCCCCACCCAGCAGCACCTGTATGGGATTGACGGCATTGTCGAAAAACAGGCAATTTTCAATATCAATCGTGGCAGCTCGACCTACGAGGGCACTACTGGCCGTATAGGCAATTTCGGTTTGCGACATTTCCAGGGTCGCCAGCGAATCCACATAGACGCCAAAAATACTATTGCGGATGCGCGCGTTGCGAATCTCATGACCCGTACTGAGGGGGCCGAGAACGATGCCCGTCCACTGCCCGGGTTCATCGCGGAAGGGTTCCTCCAGGCGATCCGTACTGATAATGACGGGCTCCTCGGGAGTACCCAAAATACGTAGCTTGCCGTTTGGCAAGGTGAAGAGAAACCCATCATTGAATACGCCAAACAGGTCATTTTGGGCAATACCTCCGTGCACGTATATTTCCATACCCGCCGGAATCTCCACCGTACAGCTGTCGATAAACAAAGCGCCGTAAATGACCACCGGCAGCTCGCCGGCCAAATCCTTCAGATTGAAGTTCTGCAGTTCGCAAGAAATAACGGTGGGCACACCGTCGCTGAATCGATTGGGCAAGTACAAGGCATTCTGCCCCCAGGCCTCCAATTGTACAGAGCGCTGCGTTCGGCCCGTTTCGAAAGTAATTAGCTCTTCCACCACGTAGGGGCTGATCGACTCCGGCATGTTGGGATCGATCGTCACTTCGACGAATACGTGGATGCTGTCCTGATCCCAGATAATTACATCCTTGGCTTCCGGCCCCGAAAACCCGTCGACGTTGAAGCGAAAATCGATCCCGCTCTGGTTTTCGATAAAGATCCGATCGATCATAATCGGCTCGTCCGACCGGTTGTACACCCGAAACGACCGAGTTGCCGATCCCTGTTCCACAAACACGGTATCGAATCGCAGCGTATCCAGGGAAAACGCAATATCCACTCCATCTCCGGTGAGAAATTCCTCCTCCGGGTCACAGGCAGTGAATAAAGCAAGCACCGTCAACAACAAGGGCCAACAGCGATACAGAAAGGGGCGGTATATATAAATCATGAATTTGATATCTGGACATGGCGGGGCAAAAATACACCAATGTATCGATGTGGCAATAGATCGATGCGTCAATGTGCCAATTGACAAATAAGGCAATGTGCTAATAGATCAATAAGTCAATGGGTATCGACACATTAGCACATTGGCACATTAGCATATTCCTTACCTTTGTCCCTCCAAACGACTTCTCCTATGCAACGATACATCCTCTACGCGCTCTTGTGCAGCCTGTGTGTTTTAAGTACGTCGCTCAGCGGACAAACCCCGAAGCGCTACGATAGCGCCGACCTGCTGGCAGCCATTCAGGAATTACAGTTTCTGGGTTCTGCGCTGTACATCGCGGCTCACCCCGATGATGAAAATACGCGCATGATTGCCTACCTCGATAATGTCCGGCACGCGCGCACGGCCTACTTATCCCTTACCCGCGGAGACGGTGGTCAGAACCTCATCGGGCCGGAAATCCGTGAATTGTTGGGCCTGATTCGCACTCAGGAATTGCTCGCTGCCCGGCGGATCGATAGGGGAGAGCAGTTTTTCTCCAGGGCCAATGACTTCGGCTACAGTAAAAACCCAACGGAAACGTTCACGATCTGGGATAGTACGGATGTATTGAGTGATGCAGTGTGGGTTATTCGCAATTTTCAGCCGGATATAATCATCAATCGATTCGATCATCGTACACCCGGCAGCACCCACGGGCACCATACGGCCTCGGCGATGCTCAGCTACGAGGCGTTTGACCTGGCCGGCGACCCAACGGCCTTTCCCGAGCAATTGCAGTATGTAAATACCTGGCAACCAACCCGGCTGTTTTTCAACACCTCCTGGTGGTTTTACGGCAGCCGTGAAGCGCTGGAGAAGGCAGCAGACACACTCGATTTGTATACAATTGATGTAGGTACCTATCTGCCACTGCGGGGCGAGAGTATCTCTGAAATCGCCGCCCGCTCGCGGTCACAGCACCGCAGCCAGGGTTTTGGCTCCTCCGGTTCGCGGGGGCGGGAGCCGGAGTATCTCGAATTTCTGAAAGGGGAGGAGTCACCGGAAAAGGACGATCCGTTTGCGGGCATCAATACCACCTGGTCACGGGTGGAGGGTGGCGCGCCAATCGGCGAAATGCTGCGCCGCATCGAAGCTGATTTCGATCCGAAGGAACCGTCCGCCAGTATTCCGGGATTGGTAGAGGTTTATCAAATGATTGAAGCCTTACCCGATGGATACTGGAAGCGCCTGAAACTGGAAGAAGCCCGCGAACTGATCATTGCCAGCGCCGGACTGTTTCTGGAAGCGGTGGCCGATCGCCCCATTGCGGCTCCGGATACCGATTTGGGCCTTTCCTTTGAGGCAACCAACCGCGCGGCGGTAGATATTCGCCTGAAGGAAATTCAGCTGCTGGGCGAACACCTCCAGCTCGACTGGAAAGCAGATACCCAACTTGCGGAAAACGAACGCTTTACCCTGAGCGATACCATTCAGGTTTCCAGCCGCGCCACACCTTCCCAACCGTACTGGCTCGAAGAGCGCGCCTCGCTAGGCATGTACCAGGTTTCCGATCCGTTACTGCGCGGGCGGGCCGAATCGGCCGATCCGTTGCAGGCTGTTTTTATGTTGTCCTTTTACAACGCATCCAAGGGAGAATGGGCTGCCATTCCTGCCGTCCGACCACTGGTGTTCAAGCGGACGGACCCCGTGTTCGGAGAGGTGTACCGGCCCTTTGAATTCGTACCGGCGGCCTTTGTCAATCTCAATCAGTCTTCCTACCTCTTCTCGTCCGATCAACCGCAAACCGTGCGAGTAACAGTCAAAGCTGAAAAAGCAGACCTGACGGGTTCCCTTACTGTAGAGATTCCGGAAGGTTGGCAGATCGAACCCGCCGAAGCAGCTATCCGTATCGATCAATCGGAGGGGGAGCAGACCGTTGACTTTCAATTATTTCCTCCTGCGGGCCAGTCGGTCGGCACCATTCATCCCGTCCTACAGAGTGGTTCTGATTCCTATCGGCGGGCCATCGTGCGGATCGACTATCCGCATATTCCCGAGCAACTGGTGATGACGGAGGAATCCGCCCGAGTCGTACGCGTATCGCTGGAGAAACGGGGCGATCGCATCGGGTACATTATGGGTGCTGGTGATGACATTCCGGTAGCACTCCGTCAAATCGGCTACCAGGTAGACCTGCTGGAAGAAACAGATCTCGATCAATTGCACAACTACGATGCCGTAGTGATGGGCATTCGGGCTTACAACACCATAGATCGCATTGGCTTTTATCAGCCCAAACTCCTGGAGTACGTCCAAAACGGGGGCAACCTGATCGTGCAGTACAACACCAACCGCCGCCTGAAGCTCCCCATGGAAGAAATCGGCCCCTATCCACTAAAAATTAGTCGGGATCGCGTAACGGACGAAACCGCCGAAGTGCGGTTGCTGGTACCCAACCATCCGGTACTGCAAGGGCCGAACCGCATCACCGCCGCTGATTTCGAAGGGTGGGTACAGGAGCGCGGATTGTACTTTCCCAATGAATGGTCGGAAGAGTATACTCCTATCCTATCGAGTAACGACCCCGGCGAACCCGCTCGCAACGGTGGCCTGCTCATCGCCGAATACGGCCGCGGGCATTTCGTCTACACCGGCTATTCCTGGTTCCGCGAGCTGCCCGCCGGCGTACCGGGGGCGTACCGGCTGTTTGTCAATCTCCTTTCCCTGGGCATCGAGGAGACGACCGCCACCGATTCAGCTGGTGGACCAGACCGATGAGCTCTTCATATACTTCCTTTGATCATATACGATCAATGGAAGTATATTTAATCAAAATTGATTCTACCAATCGGCGAAAGCCCTTGGTTTTCCTGCCAATACTTTTTGGCACGAGATTTGTTTCATAATTAGCAACTACGAACAGCTCACCACACGCTCACCGAGCAAGCACATCTCCACAGAACAAAACGCTTTCTCATACCAATTTACCCGTCTGCTCACCCCTGGGCAGGCACTCAACATCCCAATTTTACCGATTTTGGTGTTTCGTCCCTTATTAAATAAAACCAAAATCAATTTCGATGTAGTCCGGTATTTCGATGTAGACTGCATTCATTCCCGGAGCAAGCACTCGAACAATGCATTTATCCCCATAATGCGCATTCACCCGGCAAACACTCATCCGTCGCCGCTTATCTAAACAAACGGCACCCGATTTTTTTCACTTGCCCAACACCCACCCCCATTTCAAAACACGACCTGATTTTCCTTTTTCGAACAAACCTCTACCCCTCTAAACCGGCTTGTCCTATTAGGATGGCCGGTTTTTTTGTATGTATCATCAAAGCTTACCGCAGCACTATGCTCCATTACCTTTCCCAATTGGCGGCCGCGCTTTCGGACTCCACCTTCGATCTGTTGCCGGAGTTGCATCAACTCCGGCGTACTACCGAATCGGGTTTTGAATGCTTGATTTTAGCGCGATCAGAAGTGGAAAACGGCTCGTATTGGGAGTTGCATTCCGGAATTCGGAACGAGGAGGTAGAGGGCCTGGTATATACTTTTACCCAAGGGCTCCGAGGATTTCGGAAGGATGCAATGACGTTGGTCGTTCCGCACTGGAAGCTGCTGAAGGGAAGCCCCCGCCGATTCGTAGCTACGGACGAATCATCTCTACCCGAGGAGTTATTATCTTTTGCGGGGACGGAGCCGGGTCGCTTTTTCAACCGCTTTCGCGAGTTGGCGGCCTTAGATCGATTATTCAATGCGCATCCCGAGGGGCTGGAGCCCTGGTTGCACAACGATTACCACCGGGCCGTTCGGGGAATAGGCATTCAGTACCTGAGGAATCCTCACTCCATCGAAGACTTGTGGAAGGCCCATCGCTCCCGATTGCAAAGGCGGTTTACCCCCGAGCAGGAGCTGGATACTTTTGATCGGCTGGCGGCCTATTTGATGAAATTATCTCCCAATTAACCGGCTGCTAGGCACTCACTTCGTTGACCTGGTGGATGGCCTTTTCCTGTTCTGCGGCAGCAGTGCCCTCTCTCAACACCGGATGAATAATGATCCGGATCTTATTGGTATACGAAATGTAGCTAAAGGCCCAGTTGACAAAGGTAATGAGCCGGTTGCGGAAGCCGACTAAATAAAATAAGTGCACGCTCGCCCAAATGAACCAGGCAATGAAGCCGGATACCTTGATGTTGAAGGGCAAGTCGCCCACGGCGCGGTTGCGACCGATAGTTGCCAGGGTGCCTTTGTCGAGATAGGAGAAGGGTTTCAACTCCTTTCCCTGATCGATCCGGGTGAGGTTTTTGGCCAGATGCTGGCCCTGCTGAATGCCAACCTGGGCAACGCCGGGCAAGCCTTTGGGGTATTCCTCGGTAGGAAAATGGGTGACATCGCCGATGGCAAAAACGTTCTCTGCGCCTTTCACCCGGTTGTATTCATCGACCACAAATTTGGAGCGCATTACGCTTTCCTCCGGAAATCCATCGATGATCGAACCTTTGACCCCGGCGGCCCAAATGAGTAGTTCGGATGCTAGTGTTTTGCCATTACTTAAGGTTACGGTCCGGCCATCGTAATCCGTTACTAGAGTGTTGAGGAGGACGTCTACGCCAAGATTTTCAAGGCTTTCCTGCGCACGCTTCCCCGATTGTTTCGACATGGGGGGGAGAATCTGATTCGCCCCTTCTACAAGGGTTACACGCATTTGATTGACGTTCATGTCGGGGTAATCTGCCGGCAAGGTATTGCGCTTGAGTTCGGCCAGAGCTCCGGCCAATTCGACGCCGGTCGGGCCGCCCCCGACGAGTACGAAGTGCAGGAGCCGCTTCTGTTCTGCCGGATCGGAGCTCAGGCTGGCCCGTTCCAGGTTTTGCAATACACGGGTACGGATATCTACGGCATTCGGCAGGGTAGTGAGGGGAAAGGAAAACTTCTTGATCTGTTCGTTGCCGAAGAAATTGGGCTGCGTTCCCGTCGCAATGACTAGGTAGTCGTAGCGCAATTCATCGACTAGCGTGTACACCTTTTTGGCTTGCGGGTCGATGCGCAATACCTTGAGCATGCGAAAGTGG
The DNA here is from genome assembly GCA_964504335.1 of uncultured Saprospiraceae bacterium. GTDB lineage: Bacteria > Bacteroidota > Bacteroidia > Chitinophagales > Saprospiraceae > CAZDET01. Next base: position 27,116 of record CAZDET010000042.1, on the reverse strand, counting down.
ATATTGCGCTGGCGGTTGAACAAGCGCCGCAGCGGCCGAACGACCGACGGAGCCTCCAGGCCGGCCATAGCCACCTGGTAAAGAAGGGGGGCAAAAGTATGGTAGTTGTGCTTGTCGAACAGCACGATCTGATACTTGTTCCGGGGCAATTTGCGGATAAAATTCATGCCGGCAAAGCCTCCGCCGATCACGACAATGCGCTTGCGACCGGTGGTTGGAATATGGTGCGCGTAGGCCGAGAAATCGATAGTGTGGGCCTCGGTTGCTTGCGGGTAATTTGACATACGGTCCGTTTTAAATAACAGGAACTACCTACCTAACTCCAAATGAAGCGAGGTGGTTTCAGATGTGTTCTGAATTGATATCCAATAAGATGAATCCGTAATCAGACAGCGCGCAGGTTGAGTAAATAATCTGCCACTCCGATGAGGTCGGGTTGAATAATTTCTGGCTCATCCGCCAGCGAATACGTGGCTTTTCCCGGTCGGGCGATGAATGCTGTACGGAGCCCTGCCCACTGGGCACCGGCGATATCCCAGGCGTGAGCAGCCACCATCATGATATCCTCAGGGCGGCGTCCCGCCCGGCGGGCAGCCCATCGATACACGTAGCGGTGGGGTTTATAGAGGCCGATTTCTTCTACGCTGAATAGCTTGTCGAAAAAGCCGGTCAGCTCTGCATTTTCCATTTGTCGCTGCAAGGTCCGTGAGGGCGAATTGGTGAGGGCATACAAGGTCAATCCTGCCTTCTGTAAGGCTTGCATGGCCGGTAAGACGTCGCTGTGGGGAGCCAATCGGGTAAACTGATTAAAGGCTGCATCCGCGCTGGAGCTATCCAGCCGGATATTTTGTTGATCGGCGATCATCTGCAGGCAGGCGCGTCCGATCTCCTGAAAGGAATGAAATCGTTCCGCTACGGTCTCATTGAGAGAGTAATGAAGCGTCGTTGTGAACCATAGTGAGACCAGATCGGGGCGGCCGCCAAGCGCGGTAGCAACGGCATCCTGGACGGGGCCTAAGTCGAGTAAGGTTTCGTTGACGTCGAAAAATATGGCACTGGGTCGATTGAAGCTATCCTCCATGGCGATCGTGTTGGGTAAAGAAGGGGCGAAAGGTGTTTGGGTGGTACAGGAGGAGCTGCCTATTTGTTCGCCCTTCAATCAAATGATGATCACCACTTGGCGCTAATGGCAATAACAACCTGCCGACCGGCACCCGCCAGGCCGGAGCTGTAAGGCCGGTACCGCTGATCGGTGAGATTTTCCAGGCCGCCGCTCAGCAGCAGGTGATCGGTGATTTGGTAGAGTCCTCTCAAATCGAGCGTATACCAGCCTGGGCTGTAGGGGTTTCCCTCTGAATCCAAGGCGTAGAGATGGGTTTTGGCGCGTTCTTCGAGGGGCAGGTCTTCGAAGGATCGTTCGAAGTGGTAAACGGCCTGCGCGCGCACCTCCAGGCGTTGCCGCTTGAAGCTTAGAGTTGTCTGGCCGAAGGCCGGAGCAGCGTGGCGACTCGGGCCGCGCCGCCCATCTTCGAGTTCTTCTTCTCCTTGTTGAATACTGAAGAGCGTGGTAAAGCCAAATCCCGCCGGCAATTTGAGTTCCAGGCCTGCCTGTAGCCCGTATACGCGTGCCTCGGCGGCGTTTTGAATGGCCTGTACCTGGCTGAGCTCCCCATCGTACCGAATGCTGTCCTGGCCATTAAGTTGGAAGTTGCGGCGCACCAGCGCCTGATCGAGCCAAGTGGAATACAGTGCCAGGTCGATTTTCACCCGGCGACCGAATTGCCGGGCCAGGCCCACTTCGGCATTGTAGGCGTATTCGGCTTGTAGACCCGGATTGGGAACCACCACTGCACCCGGTTCGGAGTCAAACACCTTGCCGATATCATCCACGTTGGGAGCCCGGAAACCGGTTGCCAACTGCCCGCTGAACGACCAGCGGTCGTTGGGGTGATAGGTGGCTCCCAGACTTGCGGTGAAGGCATCGTGCTGCAGTTGGGCCTCTGATTCCGGGAAGGGATAAAAGTCGAGGTTATTGCGAAAATTGGCATCTATTGAAAATACGCTATACCGCCCGCCCAGTTGCAGGAGTAGGGTAGGGTGAAGCCGCAGCTGATAGTTCAGATAAGCGGCGTATGCGGCCCAGGTTGCCTGGGGGTAGCGGGAAGGAGCCGATTCCTGCGCGCCCGTTTCGATGTCCATTCTGGAGCCGGTAGATCGGACGTGGTTTCCGACAACTTCTGCGCCGTAGAACAGCCGCGAGCGATCGGTAAGCCGTTTTTGCAAGTCGAGATTAGCGGATAGCGCCCGGACCCGTTCTTGCCGGTCGGTGCGCCAGCGGGCATTGAAATCGCGATCGATACGGCCCTCTGCGAATTGCTGATGGGCTAGCCGTAGATGCATCTGGTCGTAGAATCGATTGCCTCGATCGTGTCGGACCTCCAACAGTTGCATCAACCACTTTTGCGGGCTATACTGCCACTCCGCACTGCGGGGCAAGCCATTGCGGGTGCGCAGCAGCCGGTCGTAGCGCGGGAAATCCGAGGTTCTTGAAACGTGCAGACCATAGCGCAGCTCCCAATCCGGGTGCGGGCGATACCGGACTTTTTGCGTGACATTCCACTGGCGGTAGCCGGTGGGACGTTGCCGGCGCGGATCACCGTTGAGAACCACGCGATCTTCTCCATCTATGCGCACGACGTAGCCGGGGCGCAGATAGTCGGTGGGGCCGTGGCTGCCCATGCGCAAATCCCCGTAGCGTGTAGTCGTAATACTGCTTAATACCGACCAATTGGTGCCGCTGAGGCTCCCGTGTACGTGGGCGGTTCGCTCTCCGCTGGCAGTGGCGTGCCGAAGAGTGCTCCCTCCGGTAAAAAGGCGCTTGTTGGTATTGCTGAAGGGCGCCTCCAGCGTCTGAAAAGCCATCACCCCACCGATGGCATCGCTGCCGTAAATCACGGAGCCGGGACCGAATAATATCTCGGCACTTTGGAGCGCGAAGGGATCCAGCGAGATCACGTTGTGCAGGTTGCCGCTGCGGAAAATGGCCGTGTTCATCCGAACTCCATCCACGGTGTATAGCAAGCGATTGGTAGAAAACCCCCGGATCATGGGACTGCCGCCTCCCAATTGGCTTTTTTGGATAAAAACTTCTCCGGAACTTCCGAGTAAATCCGCCGCGGTTTGGGGTTGTGTTAGGGCGATGTCCCGTTGACTGATGGTCCGGATTTTTGCAGGTACTTCCCGGCGGGACTGATTCCAGCGCGTGGCTGATACAACAATCTGTTCAAGAGCCACCTGATCGGCGGCGAGGGCAATCGTTGAGATCCTTTTTAAGTGCTGATACGATCGAATGATCGGTTGATAACCCAACATCTGGATTGCAATCCGGGGAGCACCAGCGAAGGGCGTCAGATCGACTTGCCCGGCTGAATCGGTAGTGGCATAAACCGAAGGGGCTTCACTGTAAATAGTCACTAGTTCGAGCGGCTGGCGGGTTGCCGAATCGACGATGGTGAGTAATTGTGCTCCTACAATATAGGTGGTCGTTAAAAAAAAACAGCAAAGTATTATCCGTAACATGAAGTTAGCCTCTGATCCTTCTGTATCGGATCAAAAATACGGAAAGCTATTCGGAGGGCCATCTATCCGTTCGATTAGCCGTAATAAACGTTTATATCCGTTTATAAACGTCTAATAACGGTTTCGTAAGGTTCTACCCCATCATCTTTGCAGCGTTGGATTTTCAAAACACTATTAACAACCAGACTATGAATCTTCGAAATTCCGTAACCCTGATTGGCCATCTGGGCCGCAATGCCGACACCTTCACCCTCAAAAACGGTCAGCCTGGTTTGCGCTTCAGCCTTGCTACAAATCGCTACTACCAAAACCAGGAAGGCGAACGCGTAGAACAAACCGATTGGCACGAGTGCGTACTCTGGGGAAAGCGGAGTGAAAAACTGGCTCCCTATCTGGAAAAGGGAAAACAAGTGGTGGTCAACGGCAGCCTGCAACACCGTAAATGGACCAACCAGGAGGGAAAGGAACAGCAGCGCTCCGAGGTCATAGTTTCCGAGCTCACTTTTGTAGGAAGCAGGGCTTAGTGTTTTGGTACTTTAGTCTCTTAGTTCATTAGTACTTCAATGCATTGTGTATCAAGTTCTTTAATAAAAGACTTGTACTCCCCAGGCCGAGGTTCAAATTGACTAACTGACTAAAGTACTAACTGACTAAAGTACTATTCCCCTTTCTTATCGGAGCCGAATACCGAAGCGATATACTGCCGATTGAGTCGTGCGATGTGCTCGACAGAGATACCCTTTGGACATTCTGCCTGGCAGGCAGTAATGTTGGAGCACCGACCGAAGCCTTCGGCATCGTGTTGTTCGATCATGTTCTTGGCCCGGCGGGCAGCTTCTACTTTACCTTGCGGTAAGAGGGACAGGTGGCTCACCTTGGCACCAACGAAGAGCATAGCACTGGAGTTGGGGCAAGCTGCCACACAGGCACCACAGCCGATGCAGGTGGCTGCGTTGAACGACTCTGCGGCGGTATCTTTCGGGATCGGGACGGCGTTACCATCCTGGGCCTGGCCGGTATTGACGCTGATAAACCCACCGGCCTGAATGATTCGGTCGAAAGAATCGCGATTTACCACCAGGTCGCGAACGACGGGAAATGCTTTGGCGCGCCAGGGTTCGACGGTAATCGTGTCGCCGTCTTTGAAATGGCGCATATGAAGTTGGCAGGCGGTCGTTCCCTGCATCGGTCCGTGGGGATAGCCATTGATCACCAGGCTGCACGTCCCACAGATACCTTCGCGGCAGTCGTGCTCAAAGGCGACCGGCTCCTCTTGTTTTGCGATTAATTCTTCGTTGAGTACGTCCAGCATTTCCAGGAAGGACATGTGCTCGGAGACATTATCGAGTTCGTACTTCACGAACTCACCTTTGTGCTTGCCTCCCTGGCGCCAGACTTTCAGCGTGATGTGCATTGCGCTATGTTTTAATCGGCAATTGAAGCCGATACTTATTTGTATGACCGGGTTTTCAGTTCTACGTTTTCGAAGACCAGTTCCTCTTTGAAGAGCTGGGGATCTTCGTTGGGATCGGTATAGCTCCAGGCAGCGACGTACGCGTATTCATCGTCGCGGCGCAGAGCTTCTCCCTCTTCGGTTTGATATTCCTCGCGGAAGTGACCGCCGCAACTCTCGTTGCGATCGAGAGCATCCAGGATCATGAGTTCGCCCAGTTCAATGAAGTCAGCTACGCGAAGTGCTTTCTCCAATTCGGGGTTATACTCTTCATTGGAACCGGGCACGAATACATCGCGGTAGAATTCTTCGCGCAATTCGCGCACCATCTTCCGCGCGGAGCGCAAGCCATCGGCATTGCGCGACATTCCGCAGTAGTCCCACATGATCTTACCGAGCTTGCGGTGGAAAGTAGTAACCGACTGCGAGCCCTTGATATTAAGCAATTGATCTACCCGGTCGCGTACGGCTTGTTCCGCCTCCGCAAAGGCTTCGTGATTCGGATCGATCTGTGGGGTGCGGATTTCTTTCGACAAAAAGACCCCGATGGTATAAGGTATTACGAAATAACCGTCGGCCAGTCCCTGCATGAGGGCGGAGGCACCGAGGCGGTTGGCGCCGTGGTCGGAGAAGTTGGCTTCGCCGGCGGCAAACAATCCGGGGATGTTCGTCTCGAGGTTGTAGTCTACCCACAAACCGCCCATCGTATAGTGAACGGCGGGGTAAATCTTCATGGGCATCTTGTAAGGGTCCTCCCCGGTGATTTTTTCGTACATCTCGAAAAGGTTGCCGTACTTCTCGGAGACGACCTGTTCGCCCATTTCGCGAATTTGCTTGTTGTCGGCGTTGTGGATGCCCTTGCTATGCGCTCTCGACTGTCCGTACCGCATAATGGCCGATTCAAAATCGAGGAAAACAGCCAATCCCGTAGGAGCCACACCTAAGCCTTCATCGCAAGCCGTCTTGGCGGCCCGGCTGGCCACGTCGCGGGGGACGAGGTTGCCAAACGCCGGATACCGGCGCTCCAGATAGTAATCGCGATCTTCTTCGGGGATGTCTCTTCCGGTTTTGCGGCCTTCGCGGATGGCTTTGGCATCCTCCTGGTTTTTAGGCACCCAAACCCGACCGTCGTTGCGAAGGCTTTCCGACATCAGCGTCAGCTTCGACTGGTAATCACCCGAAACGGGAATACAAGTCGGGTGAATCTGCGTGAAGCAGGGGTTGGCCATCAACGCACCGCGACGCACTGCGCGCCAGGCGGCGGAAGTGTTGGATTGCATGGCGTTGGTCGAGAGGTAAAATACGTTGCCGTATCCACCCGAAGCCAGTACCACACAATGGGCGGCATGCCGCTCAATCTCGCCAGTCATGAGGTTGCGGGAAATAATCCCGCGTGCCTTTCCGGCCACCAGCACGACATCGAGCATCTCGTGGCGGTTAAACAACTGCACAGAACCCTCGGAAATTTGCCGGGACAACGACTGGTAAGCTCCCAGGAGCAGCTGTTGTCCCGTCTGCCCGCGTGCATAGAAAGTACGACTTACCTGTACCCCGCCAAAGGAGCGATTTTCCAGCAACCCACCGTACTCGCGCGCAAAAGGCACTCCCTGTGCCACGGCCTGGTCGATGATATTAGTACTCACCTCCGCTAGGCGGTGCACATTGGCTTCGCGCGAGCGGTAATCGCCGCCCTTGATCGTATCGTAAAACAGGCGATAGACACTGTCGCCGTCGTTTTGGTAGTTTTTGGCGGCATTGATACCACCTTGCGCTGCGATGGAGTGCGCCCGCCGCGGGCTGTCGTGAAAGGTAAATACCTTGACGTTGTAACCGAGTTCGCCAAGGGTGGCAGCAGCCGAAGCTCCGGCCAAACCAGTACCTACGACAATGATTTCCAGACGGCGCTTATTATTTGGAGCCACCAGCGGCATCGTGGAGCGGTATTGCATCCACTTTTCCGCAAGAGGGCCGGGAGGTACGTTCGAATTAAGTTGCATCAGTATATATTTAAATGATCACCCCAAAGGGTGAAACTATTGCATGAAATACATGTAAATCGGAATCAACGCAAAGCCCGCCGGAACGAGAACACTGTAAATCTTCCCGACGGCCTGGATCACAGGCGTGTATTTCTTGTGATTCAGGCCAAGCGTTTGAAAAGAACTCTGAAATCCGTGCCAGAGGTGGAAGGCTACAACAATCATCGAAATGACGTAAATCGTCACGTAAATCGGATCGTTAAAGGCAACCACGACCAATGAGTACAGGTCTTTCACCTCCTTCCCCTCAATCATAACGTAATCGATCGACCCTAGCTTCATCTGTAACCAAAACTGATACATGTGCAAGACGATGAAAGCGAAAATGATTATTCCCAACCAGGCCATGTTCACGGCGGGGAAAGCAGCCGTATCGACGGTGCGGGTCGTTTTGACCGCGTATTTATCTTTTCCGCGAGCCGTCCGGTTTTTCACCCACAGCGTTATACCCTGAATGGTATGGATAAGGATAAAAGCATACAGGCCGTAGCTGATAAACTTGATGAGAGGATTGGACGTCATGAGTTTTGCGTATAAATTGAAGGCTTCACCGCCGTCATCCTTCAACAACTGCAAGTTTCCCGATAGATGGACGAACAGGAACGAGATTAAAAAGAGTCCCGTTAGACTCATGACGATTTTTTGCCCGATAGAGGACGTAAGTACTCTTAAAAACCAATTCATTCCGTGATTCTTTCTTTGGTGGTATATATGCACAAATCTATCCTAATAAGGTCAGAACCCCAAAGCGAGTTTGAACACGGGCCTGTTTGTGCTTTTTATTTAGAATAGTTCTAAAAAAGAATATTGAATAAGATATGACATCGACGGAATTTTGTAGATTCTCATTCGCAATTACCTGAAATTTAGTTCGGTATCCATGGATTTGAAGGAACGGACGGAACGGCTGAAAGCGGCGGCGCTCGATTTGGGGTTCAGCTTCGTAGGAGTCGCCAAGGCGGAATTTATGGACGAAGAAGCAAGGCGCCTGGAAGCCTGGCTCAATCAGGGATATCAGGGGCGGATGGCCTATTTGGAAAATCATTTCGACAAAAGAGTTGATCCCACGAAGCTGGTGCCCGGGGCTCGATCAGTTGTGAGCCTGATGTACAATTACCATAATCCGGATGGGCAGGAAGACCCGGAAGCACCAAAAATCAGCCAGTACGCTTACGGAGAAGACTATCACTTTGTAGTGAAGCGGAAGCTGCGCCAACTGGTCGATTGGATTACCACCCATATCGGCAAAGTGGAAGGCCGGGTATTCGTCGATTCGGCCCCGGTACTGGAGCGTGATTGGGCAAGGCGCTCCGGGATTGGATGGGTAGGGAAACACACCCTGCTGATCCATCCCCGGGCCGGTTCCTACTTTTTCCTGGCCGAGCTGATCTCCGATCTGGAACTGGAACCCGACAGCCCCACGAAGGATTACTGCGGAACCTGTACGCGTTGTATCGAAGCATGTCCTACCGATGCCATCGCGGCTTCCGGGTACGTGCTCGATGCCAGCCGGTGCATCTCCTACCTGACCATTGAACTTCGAGACGCCATCCCGACCGAATTTAAAGGCAAAATGGAAAACTGGATGTTTGGCTGCGACATCTGCCAGGAGGTCTGCCCCTGGAATCGGTTTGCCAAACGGCACACTGAACCCGCTTTCGAGCCACATCCCGATCTGCTAAATATGGATAGATCCGATTGGTCGGAGCTAACAGAGGAAATCTTTGGCCAGGTCTTTCGGAAGTCAGCCGTCAAACGGGCAAAATTTCAAGGACTCACCCGAAACATCAACTTCCTGAGCGAAAAGAAGGACTAAAAGTACCAAAAGACTAAAGCACCAAAGTACCCCCCTCACCCTCTGGGAAGCAAATTGATGTTGAACCAAAATTCGATGATCGTGCGCACACTGGTGATGAGTTCATCCAGTTCGAGGGGTTTTCGCACGTAGGCATTTGCACCGAGTGCGTAGGCTTTTTGAATGTCTTCTCGTTTGGCACTCGAGGTGAACACGACAATGGGTAGATAGTCGAACTTGCGGTCGCTGCGGAGGCGCTCAATGACCTGATGCCCGCTCATGAGCGGCATATTTATGTCGAGGAGCAGACAGCCAGGGCGAAAGTTGGGGTTTTTTCTTAGGTAATTAAAGAAAGTGTTTCCGTTTTCAAAGTGTTTTAGTTTAACAGCTGGGGCGATTTGTTCCAAGGCGTATGCCAACAGATGAACATCGGCAGGGTTATCCTCTAATAAGGCGAGGTAAGCCGAACTTTTCATGGGTTTTCACTTAGTATTTTCAAATATTGGTTACAAACTTACGATAAATACTTGAGGGTGCGTTTTTTCCAGCTTTTCCATGTGTGCATTTTATTATTCGTGATTTCTTGCGTAGAAAGCGCTGATAATGAGCGAACTACCTCAAGTTCGTCGCGTCCGGTCAAAATTGTTTTCTTCGGCGATCACTGGACGGCCGGGACCAACCCCAATACGCGCCAGCATTTTCCCGGAATGATTCAAGCTTTAGCCGACTCATCAGGATTCCACTGGAAAGTGGTGAATGCCAGCGTGAGCAGAGAAACACTCGGAAATGCGCTCGAACGGGTGGATTGGCTACTTCAGCAATCCATTGATTTTCTGATTATCGCACATGATATTGACGGACAAAAACCGGACCAACAAAATCTCGCCGTCTTGTCTGGATTAGTCGAACGGATCAAAAAGCGCGCACCAAGCTGTGTGGTACTTCTGGTTTCCCCTACCTTCAAGTCACTTCCGATATATCAAGCTATAGCCGATCGATATGAGCTTCCCCTATATTCAGGGTTGGCATCGGTCACCAACGAGCAGGCTATGCTGGAACCATCGGGCGATCATCTCAACGAAGCAGGAGTTGTTGCACTAGTCCGGGGTGGCTTATTCGAGTGGCTAACTCAATTAACCCCTTCAGTACCGTCACCTCATACTGATTAGACTTCCGCCAGGTATTCGTGTACGAATTTTATGGCCATTGCACCTTCTCCAACGGCGGATGCCACGCGATTCATCGCTCCGGCACGTACGTCGCCCGCCGCAAAGATGCCCGGCTGGCAAGTCTCCAGTAAAAAGGGTTTCCGGTCGCGCTTCCAGATTTTCTTGAAGTCCGGATAGCGCAGTAGATCGTTGCCCGTTTCGATAAACCCCTTAGGGTTTCGGATGATGTGCTCGCTATCGAGCCAATCGGTATAGGGGCGTGCCCCGATAAAGATAAATAGGGCGTCGGCAGGTACTTCGAATTGGGTGTTCTCCTGAAGATTCTCGATTACCAGCTTCTCTACATTTCCATCGCCACAAACCTGTTGGACCTGGCGGTAACCGTGGACGTGGATATTTTCGATCCCATCAATCTGATGAATCAAATAGGAGGACATACTACTACTTAAATCCGGCTTGCGGATCAAAATGTTGACTTCTCGGGCAAATTTTGACAAATAGACGGCTCCCTGCCCGGCGCTATTACCGCCCCCGACAACGTAGACGGTTCGGTCGCGACAGGATTGTGCTTCGGTCATGGCAGCCCCGTAGTATACGCCGGCACCCGTGAAATTGTCAGCCCCATCAGCGGGCAGCCGCCGGTAATCTACCCCGGTTGTGATGACAATCGCCCGGGTGTGAATGGGTGTACCATCGGCGAGCGTAACGACTTTATAGTCGTCTTTGATACCAATACCAGTGACCTCCTGAGGGCTCAAAAAGTCGATGCCGAATCGCTTGGCCTGGGTGAGGGCGCGCCGGGTCAGCTCCGACCCACTGAGACCACTGGGGAAACCCAGATAATTCTCAATTCGGGAACTGGTTCCCGCCTGGCCACCGGGGTTGCGCTTTTCGATGAGTAAGGTTTTCAGGCCTTCACTTCCGCCGTACACAGCTGCGGCCAAGCCAGCCGGCCCGGCTCCGATGATAATGACATCGTAAACGGTATCCCCCGGGGCGTGGGGGTTGAGTCCAACGCGCTCGGCCAGGTCCTGGACGGTAGGATCAACCAGGGGGGCGCCTTCCTCAAAAAGGACGACGGGCAGTTGATCTCTCTTCAGGCCGTGCAATTGCAGGAGTTCATCGGCCGTTTCGTTCGATTCAATGTCCAGCCAATCGTATGCCCGGAGGTTGCCGGCCAAAAAGTCTTTTAGGTTATGCGACTTTGGGGAGTACTGATAGCCAATGATCTGGATACCCCGGTAGGAGGGCCGATAGTCGAACAACCACTCGTCCAGCAGATCGTCTAAAACGGGGTATAAGCGTTCGTCGGGTGGGTTCCAGGGTTTGAGGAGGTAGTAATCGAGCTGTACCTCGTTGATCGCCCGAATAGCCGCGTCGGTATCGCTGTAGGCGGTAAGTAGTACCCGCTTGGCTTTTGGATACAGCTTGCTGGCTTTTTCGAGAAAGTCGACGCCCAGCATTTCGGGCATTCGCTGGTCGGATAAGAATAGGGCAATCTCCTCCCGTTGCTTGCGGAACTGTTCGATTGCTTCGAGTGCCTGCGCACAGGAAGCGGTGCTCACAATGCGGAAGCGATCGCGGTATTGATTGCGCAAGTCTCGCCTTAGCGAACGGAGGACCTGCTCATCATCATCGATCGAGAAAATGATAGGACGTTTTGTATCAGCCATAGTTGGGTGTATGCTTTAGTTGGCATCAACCAGGGAATCTCCTGTTTCAACCGATTCTCTCATTTTAAGGGGGAAACAAACGCGAAATACGGTCCGACCCGGTCGGGATTCGACTGTGATGTCGGCATCGTGTTTCAAAACGATCCGCCGCACGATATCCAGCCCCAAACCCGTCCCCTCGCCTACGCCTTTGGTCGTGAAGAAAGGCTCGAAAATACGGCTCTGAACATCCTCGGGAATACCGGGCCCATTATCTTCAATCTCTACACAAACGCATCCGTGCTCGTAGGAGGTGCGAATCGTGAGTAGCCCACCCGGCTCTACCGCATCGATGGCATTGACGATCAAGTTCGTCCAAACCTGATTCAGCTCCCCTCCGATTGCCTCAATGGTGGGAAGGTTGTCTGCCTTTTCTTTGACCAATCGAATCTGCTTCTTTTTGAACTTGTGTTTGAGCATAGTAATGGTGGAGTGCAGCCCCTTGTGTACATCCACTTGCGTTTTGGTCGGCTCTTCGTCCATATGGGAGTAGGATTTCACCGAGGAGACCAATTCGGAAATGCGTTTGGCGGATTCCTGAATTTCGGTGACGAGCCGCTCCAGATCCAGGGTGCTTTCAATCCACCAGAGGATGGTACCCAGACGGTCGGTGCCCATGATGGCTTTGAGCTTGTCCAAATCGTCGATGGTAAAATTAAAATCGACGAGGGTATCGGTTATTTCTTCGGCCTTTGCCGGATCGTCGATGAGTTCTTCCAGGTAGTCGAGCAGGTCGTCTTTGCGTTCTTCCAGCTCGATTAGCGAAAGTTCCTGGGCGGTGCCCATTTGGTCGATTTTACCAAAGAGTATTTCGTTGACCCCATCGGTTTCCTCCGGTGTGGCTTTGAGTTGCATGGTCGCCTTGAAGCGTTCGGGGGTGGAGTGTATTTTGCGGTACAGGGATTCTCCCGAACGCACCATGGCTGCCGCTGGGTTGTTGAGTTCGTGCGCCAGGCCTGCCGATAGCTTCCCCAGTGCCATTAACTTCTCATCGAGAAAGTACATCCGCGAGTAGTCGCGCACCCGGTTGGTCATTTCAGCTACCAGTGCCTGCGTGAGTTCGTAGCTTACGGATACCATTTCCGTGAAATGGGATCGATGCAAGTAGAGTAGGTAGGCGTCGATTAGTACATATCCGGTTCCCTTCACCTGCTTTATGCGGCTAAAGGGGAGTGCGCCGGTAATTTCGCCGGGGCCGTAGATACCGAACACGCGCGAGCGACCATTTTGTACGAAGCGGCCTTCCACACGTCCCGCTACTGCTACAATCATGTGGTCTGCTGAGTCGCCAGGATTAAAAATGGACTCTCCTACGGAAAAATGATAGTAGTCGCTTTTATCAATGAGCCACTGCAGAGCAGCAGGTTCGATCCCCTCAAAAACCGGAAATGCCTGTAGTTTTGATAAGAGATCGGTGGGTTTTTCGATAATCTTCATAATGTTGGATGGAATAATTCATGTCTAAATAAATAGCAGAACAAGATAATCCGATCAATTGGTGTAGGACTGATAAATGGAGGATGGCTCAGGTGTAGCGGTTGGGGTATTCTTTTACGTCTGTATATAAACCTTTCGGAAAGGGAGTGGTTGAGCGAGAAAACGCGAACCTAATGAAACGACATGCAACCGCCGTTTGGAACGGCAGCGGAAAAGATGGCCAGGGAAAACTCGATACTCAAAGCGGAGTATTTGACGGGCAGCCCTATTCGTACCGCACCCGCTTCGAAAGTGAAGACGGAAAAGCCGGAACCAATCCGGAAGAATTAATTGCCGCCGCCCACGCCGGCTGCTTCGCGATGGCGCTGAGTTTTGCGCTGAACAACGCAGGCTTCACGGCCGATACGCTCGACGTGAAAGCAGGGGTAAATCTTCAGAAAATGGCGGAGGGTAACGGATTTGAAATCGATCATATCGATCTTGTACTCAAGGCAAAAGTACCCGGAATCAGCCAGGAAAAATTTGCGGAGCTCGCCCAGTTGGCAAAGGAAACCTGCCCGGTGAGCCTTGTCATGAAGGCTCAGATTAACCTGGATATGGAACTGGAGTAAATGAAAAAGGCGCTTCCCGATCGGGAAGCGCCTTTTTCATCAAAACAACAAGGACTAATTAGAATCCGGTAGCTTCACCCCCATCTGCCCGAAGTTGTTCTTGAGCAGTTCGAAATCCAACTCGTTGATCACGCCATCGCAGTTGAAATCGAGGTTGAAATCGTATTCTACTTCTCCATCTGCTTTTCCGAAGCGGTTGAAGAGCGTAGAGTAATCGCTGGCATCGATCAGATTGTTGGCATCGAGATCGCCTGGCTTCACATCTCCGAAGTTGAGAATGTTGGTGCCGGTTACCAGCGTCTGGCTGGTCAGCACGGTCCGAAGGTGCCCTTCTACGGCCACGAAGATATTGTAGTTGCCGCTGGGCACGTCAGGGACGAGGAAGTTGCCGGAATTGTCCAAAACGACCTCCTGTTCCAGAATCTTGGCGTTGGTGCTCGGATTGTAGAAGGCCACATTTACGGCCTTGTTAGCACACTCGGCACCGAGATTGGTAAATCCTTCCAAGGCAGCGGGTCCGCTGTTTTCGTCGTACTGCATAATCACCACGTTGGAGGTTCTTCCAAAGAAGGTTCCGTTCTGGGGGGCTAATACAAAGTAGTTGTATCCCGCCTCCGGATCGGTAGCCAATAACGTTACCGGTACAGTTGCCTGACCGTTGCTGTTGAGTATGATATCCGTTGTGCGCACTACATTGACTGCGCTGTTCACTTCGAATGGGTCCTGAACGAGATTGAGGGTATCCTGGAAGAACCCGGCCTCCACCTGCAGTAGACTCACCACGCCGTTGGGGCGTCCGTTGTTGATGACCAGTACGTGTTCGAAAGAATTGACAATTGCCGGCGAGCTTAGCCCCTGGATTGACAACAATGGAGCATTGAGCACCTTGTCGTTCAGGGTGGCAACAGAGCCGGCATTGCTGCCATCGCTATACAGGCTGCTACTGTAGGAGGTACCATCGTCGAAGGTAACCGTGATACCCGTTCCTACCATTTCCAGACCACTTACGCTGCCATTTTCATTAGGCCCCGGTGAGGGAATCCCTTCGATACTGGAAGGATCGACATCGATGGCAAATTCGAGCTTTTCGCCCGGCTGGAAATCGTCGAACAGGATGTCGAGTTGCAGGAAGCCGCCGTTACCGACAGGTTGCGACAGGTTGTGCTGGAGCACGCCGGTAACATCTGTGCCGTTGATGGTAAAGGGCTTGGCGGTCAGATCACCGGCTGTGCCGTCCGGATCGAAGAGCATTTCCGGTAAAAAATTGGTAGACAAATCGAAGGTCACTGACGCAATATTCTGATCCTCCGTCGAGGTATTGGTAACCTGGAACGCATTGGCACCAAAGGTGCTGGCATCGATATTGTTGATACCGGGATGCACCGCCACTTCCGCCGAAGGCGGATCGATGGAGCGCTTGAGCAGCACTTCGATTCCTTTGATGATGGGGTTTTGCTTACCCGATTGCTTGAAGAACTCAATGTTTAGGATGCCGTCGATGACCACTATTTCAAATTGCTCTACGATGGCTACGTTTTGCCCATTGCCACTGGCCACGTAAGTATCGTAATTGTCTAGCACTACCTGCCCTTCGATCTCCACGTCAAATACCCGTTCGTTAGGTTGATCGACGTTGATGAAGGTTTCGGCAAATAGCAGATTGATCGTGTAGACGCCATCTTCCAACGGTAGGGCGTAGGCTAGCGGAGTCCCGACCAGGTTGGTGAAGCGCTCGGTCAGGAAGAGATCGGTCGGATAAATGGTAGAATTTATGAATCCGGAAGGGCTTGCACTGGCTGTCTTGTTGACTTCCGTCGAATTGACATACTGGAAGGGCGCTGTATCCGTATCTTTTGCCCAGTTGGGGTTGGGCGAATCGCTGGCCAGCACGATTTCGCCTCCGGCATTGATGCGGTAAACGACTACCGGCTGTTCTACGACGGTTACGTCGAAACTATCCTCTATGAAATTTCCTTCGGCATCCGTCGCGCGGATAGTGATAGTTGTACTAGCCGGGGTATTGGGATAACTAATATCGAGTAAATTACCTGTGATGATAGTACCGACCGTCGGATCCGTATTGCCGGTGATGCTGTAAGTCAGGTTATCGGTTCCCTGATCGTCGTTGAAGAATTCGTTGAGGTTGAGGATGTCGTCGTCACTACCGGTGTTAACCTGTAGATCGTTGAGCGGTTGCACGAGGAACGGCAGGGTATTATATACCCGGAAGAAGTCCCAGGATGCGCCGAATTCCGCGAACCCGGCATTGGAACCGATTACGCCGACTGCCAGCGGAGTGGCGGCCGATTGAACGGCGGTCAAGGTGGCACCGGACAGGGCAAATGGGGTGCCGAGCAGTTGCTTTTCACCGGAGTCGAGGGAGTACTTTGCCTGTACGGTATTTGCAACCGGGTCGATTTCAAAGAAGATATCCAATGAAATCGTAGGAATCGTGATCGGAACGAACGCATTTTCGAAGAACACGCCATTGTCTTCACCCGACAA
Organism: uncultured Saprospiraceae bacterium; assembly: GCA_964504335.1. Classification (GTDB taxonomy): domain Bacteria; phylum Bacteroidota; class Bacteroidia; order Chitinophagales; family Saprospiraceae; genus CAZDET01. The sequence goes on along the minus strand of CAZDET010000042.1, from coordinate 10,816 downwards.
CTGCAGCCCACTATTGGTAAGGACCACCTTTACGTAGTTATCCTGATCGCCGGTTCCGAAGTAAATGCCCTGGGTTTGGTCGAGTTCGTTGCCATCAAAGGGCTCGATCATCCGCCCCTGAATCTCGAAGGGGCCGGTTGCGGTGCTGACGTTTACACCAAACTGATAGCCTTTTTCCTGCGTGTTCTGGCGCGCATCTCCTTCCGTCATGAACATGGTGATCGCTCCGATGGCACCGCCGAGGATATCGTCCAGGTCGGTATCTGAAGCGAAGCGATCATCCTGCCAGTCTAGGTAGTTGGGGTTGGGATCGCCGTTATTCATCATGCCGGTAAAGCCAAGACCAAGGTACCCACCGAACGCTTCCTGATCGGAGAATAATTCATTGATCATGGGGAGTTCAAACACCTCTAGCACGTTTGCGAACTGGAAGGGGTCGTTCTCGTCCAGGATGCCGTCGTTATCATCGTCCAAATCGTTGAGATCGGATATTTGATCACCATCCACATCACCGGGAACCGAGGCGCCGGAGCAAGGATCTGTGCCGTTATCTTCTTCATCCTGATTGGTGTAGCCGTCGAGGTCGTAGTCGGCCAGCGGATCGTATTCCGGCTCACCCGGAGCAATACAGACGATATTTTCAACGGGGTCCAGGATCATGATGCGGGAGTCGAAGGTACCAACCCAGATAGAGCCGGGAAAGACCCCATCGTCGCCTACGCAATCGATACCGAGCGGGTTGCCGCCTTGTACACTGAACTTGTCTTGCGACAGGGAGTCAAGGGTGCCCGTTTCGCTTACGTGAACGATGGTCAGAAAACCACCGGAACGCCCTGCAATCAAGTCGCCCTTCAACAGGCCATCGAAGGAGGACGCGGTGTATTCGTCGATGCCGTTGGTGTTGTTTGCCCACTCGGTAAAGTTGCCGTCGTCGGGCCCATCGGGATTACTTTTGCCCGGCGAGCGCCAGTCGGATTCTACGGGGTTGGCCGCTTCGATCGGTACGGGCGGCCAGTCGGCCGGTAGCGCTTTCATCGGATCGGCGGCTTCCGGATCGCTACTGTCGGGGTCATATTTCTTGGTGCGGAACCACTCGTTTTCCGTAGCGGGGTCATTATCGTGGTCGGGCGAGTGCAGGCCGCGGGTATACAGGCCTGCGCTGGCCGGGTTGGCCCGAATGGGTACGGGATGGCCGGCGTAGTACGACCCAAAGACGTAGGTCTGAATATCGTCGGTTACCTTGTGCAGGTGGTCATTGTTTAGGATAAATTCTCCATCTGGAGCTTTGTTATCGCTGCCGTCACCAATTTCGGAAGGCGGATAATCATTCAGTACGTTGGGGGTTCCCTCATTGATGGGAAGACCACCCCAGCCGCCGTTGGGGCCGTTGTCGGTCACGAAAATGGCACCGCTCTCGGTCACTACGTGGTCGTAGGTATTTCGGTAACCGGGAGACAGCATCTGAACCGGACCATCCACTACGAGCTTGGTCTGATTAAGGCCGTCGTTTCCGCCCCAGGGATCGTTAATATCGATGCCGTTGTATCCGGTACTGTCCGGGTCGATGATGCCATTAACATTGGCGCGGGTGGGGTCGTCTACGGTCGGTAAGTCGTAGATGTACTGCCGGCCGGAGTTGTTATCCGTTTTGATGGGGAGGGCATTGATCTGATCCAGATCGACAGCTAGTAGGGCGGAGGCCAGCGCAAATTCGGTTATCCAGGCAAATTTGGTGGAAGGAGCGCCACCGTTGGTGTTTCCACCCGAGCACACCGTTAGGTAGGGTTTTCCCTGAATGTCGATCAGATCAAGGCCGTTGGTGGCGTGGTTTTCTTCCGAACGCGGTAGTCCGCGTACGATATCGACCACCTCCCAGCCGGAGCCGGTGAAAGTTAGTCGAGTAATGACACCGGAGTTCGTGTCCAGGTTCTTATCGCCACTCGGTCCTCCCTTTCGAACGTCGCTTGAAGCCACGTAAATGACGGGATTGGCAGCCGTCCCACCGACGGTGATACCGGTGGCCTGGCGGGTAATGACCCCGGCGTTGGCCGTACCGTCGTCGTCGTGGTTGGGAATGGTCTTCACGAAGGTCAGAGTCTCGGAATTGGTTACGAAGAAATCACCGTTTCCATCCCCTTGTCCATCCGTTCGGTTGATGGTCAGGATTTTGATATCACCGAGTACCTCCAGTACATACAATCGGCCGTCAGGACCCCATTCCAAAGCGGTGGAAGAACTAACGGATACGTTTTGCAGGGTATCGATGTCAAAGTTTTGGCCGTAGACCAGGGTTCCTACAGGGAGAACTCCGATGAGCAGGAATAAGAATGCCTTTAGTGGGGCGTACAGTTTATTGCTCATGAGAATTATTAGTAAAAGTTTAATGTTTTCGATTAACGACTCGACCTACCTTAGTCGTGTACAAATCTGGAAAAACCGATCGGCCCGAGGCCGATCGGTTTTCACCGGATTATCGCAAAATTTGGATGCGTTCTACAAATGTGTTCGTCTCGCTGCGGGCTTCCAGCGTGTATTGCCCGCCGGTCAGTTGCGATAGATCGATGTAATCATCTATACCGCCTTCTACATCGTCTCGCTGCAACACCGTGCGGCCGAGGCCGTCGCGGATCGTAACCTGATAGCGCGCATTGATTTCCTGCAGTTGGGGGAGTTGAATGGTCACTCCCGCCGTTGCCGGGTTCGGGAAGACCTTCATCGTTTCAACGGTGGCTCCAATAATGATGCCCGTAGACGGATCATTGACCTGCGGTACCTGAACGTTGTTGGTGCAGTTGGTCGCTTCTTCTCCTTCCTGGATCGGAAGCTCGCCGGTGCGTGTCAGGTGGAGCTTGTCGAGACGGGTGCCTCCCTCGCGGTAATTGAACTCGATCGTGTGTGGGCCAACAGTCAGGAACTCCCGGCTGAAGGGCAGCTCCCGCCAGTTGTACGTCTGATTATTCGCCGTGGCGAATTCCTGCCACTCACCGCCGTCGAGGCGCACCCAGTAGGTGTTGCTGGCGGCTCCGGGAGCGTAGCCTCGACCGTATACCCAGTAGTTACCATCCTCGGTGACATCGAAGTTGAACGTCACCAGGTTGTTACCGGCCGGGTTGTTGATCGGAACCTGCGCCGGCACAAGCGTGCTTTCCGGGGTACTCGGATCGGTAGCTACCGAACGATCTACCAGCGATTCCTGGTACAGAACCAATCGGTCAATGCGGTGATAATTCGAGCGAGCGGCAAGCGTGATCGTGTATACTCCCGGGTTGTCGAAGCGGGCGAAGATCTGGTGGCCGTCCGTGTCGCTGGTCAGTGCATTGTAATTGAAAGCACCTACTTGCGCGCCGAAGATTTTGAAGAAGCCATCCGTGCTTGATCCTTCCGGACAGTCAACACCTTCCGTACAAGTCGGGCGTGGGCGGACGATGCTGGCACCGTTGTTTTTCGAGCCGAAGAAGTCGTCGGCTTCGATCTTGAGCCAGGAGTCGTTCGAATCGCTGCTTGATTCTCCGCGTCCCACTACGCTGCGCCAGTCGAAGCGATAGAGGCCCGGGTTTTGGATTTGCACCTTGTAGGTGATTTGACCGAACGACGCGTCGTTGTTGTGCTGAACCGATGTCCATTCGATGTAGCCACGTCCGGTTGGGTCGAGGGCTTCGTTGCCCAGTTCCCAGGCGTCGACGAGAGCCACATTTTCCGCCTCGATGACTACCAGGCCGTTTGATTCGACAAAGATGTCATTCACATCCGGTTCCTGATCGGCCGGAACGCCACCCTCACTTGCCGCACCGAGTGGATAGACGATGTAAGCATCATTGGAGGCATCTGTGTCGGTCACCGTATTCCAGTTATCACCCAGGATCGCGCATTCTGCCTCGAGCCAGATGTCGGAAGAGGTATCGTTCACCAAGTCAAAGCCGTTGCAGTCTTCGTCGATACCGTTGTTGGCGATTTCATCCGCACCCGGATTAATGCCGCTCTGCGTATCGTCGCAATCGGTATTGTCGGGCACGTATCCGTCAGGAGCTATACAAGCTACAATAGATACGTTGCTATTACCAAAGCCGTCTCCGTCGGTATCCTGGTAGAATACCTGGGGCGATCCGATTGAATTGTCGCGATCGTCACAGTCATCTGCACTAGCGACTCCGTCGCCATCTACGTCGTTATCACAGACATCGCCGATGTTGTCGTTGTCGAGATCGGCCTGATCCGGATTCGGGGTGTCGGGGCAGTTGTCTTGCGTGTCGATGATACCGTCTTCGTCGGAGTCCAGGTTTGGATCATTCGAGAAGATAGTGACGACATCCGTACTAGACTTACCTTCCACATCGGTTACGGTCAGTGTGATATCGAAGATACCCTGCGACAGGATAACCGGCGCTTGTGCACCTGCTGCTGTATTCGGGGAACCATTCTCCATCCAGGACCACTCGTAGGTGGCGATAGCGACATCATCGGTAGAAGCACTTCCGTCGAGGGTGGTCGATAGCGGAGCCGGACCTTCGAGCGGACTGGCCGTAGCGATGGCTACTGGTGCTTCGTTCAAGTCGGGAGTACAAGAATCATCGGTTCCTCCGGTACCGGTCGGATTTGCCACCGCCTTTGAAACGAGAATCTTATCCAACTCGGTACCTGACTCGCGGTAGTAGAAATCGATGGTGTTGGTACCTAGCGGGAGGTTAGCCAACTGGACAGCAATATTGTCCCACACAAAATCACTGGATATCCGCGTTGCCGACAGGAAGGTCGGATTGCCGTTAATCGAAATCCAGAATGAGTTGTTTTGGTTGCTCGCCGAACGGGTCCGTGCGTAAATGTAGTAGTTGTTTGCTTCCTCCACTTCGAAGGTAAAGCGGAGGCGATTGTCGGCAGTTGCAGGCGGAGCGCTATTCAGACCGCTGCTCAGAAGCGGCGTCACGTAGCGGTTGTTGGCCGCAGTCTGATCTGTTGTAGTCTGCCAGTTGCTACCGACGGCTGCACATTCGGCTTCGAGCCAGAAGACGGTTTGTGCACCGGTATCAATGACGAGGTCTTCACCGTCGCAATCTTCATCGATGCGGTTGTTCGGGATTTCCGTCGCATCTGGATTGATATTCGGGTTAGTATCGTCGCAGTCATCCGCATTAGCTACATAACCTTGTGGTTGGCTACAGGCGATAACGAAACTGCCCGCATTTCCGAATCCATCGTTATCGAGGTCGATGTAGTAGATGGTTTCCTGACCTTGTTGTGGATCAAGATCATCGCAGTCATCCGCCTTCAGTACGCCGTCATTATCTGCGTCGTTATCACAGACATCTCCAATGTTGTCATTATCGAAGTCCGCCTGATCAGGGTTAGCCACCGTTGGGCAATTATCCTCGGCATCAAAGGTGCCGTCCTCATCGGTGTCAGTTGGTGTATCACCGAGAGCGATTACTGAGATCGCATCCGTGCCGGAAAGCCCTTGCTCGTCTGTGACAGTAAGCTGAATATCATAGATGCCCTCTGCGAGCTGAACCTGTTGTACAGCACCATCGAGCGTAACGGTGTTTCCACCTTGGTTGTAGGACCAAGTGTAAGAAGTCACTTCCTGATCATCGTAAGACGCAGTACCGTCGAGTGTCACATTGAGCGGAGCCGGGCCAGCCTGTGGGCTAGCAGTAGCAACCGCTACAGGCGCCTCGTTGGTAGAAGTAGTACCACAATTGGAGGCTACAGCGCCCTCGCCAGTCGGCGTAGTTCCGCTCTTGGTGAGGAAGAGCTTATCCAGGAGACAATTGTTTTCCCGGAACGTGAAGTCGATGACGTGGCTGCCTGCCGCTAATTCCATATTGGTGAAGGGTAACTGGCTCCAAGTAAAGTTGTTACCGGTCGGGACGGAGAAGATTTCCCATTCGCCGTCGTCGATGCGCACCCAGAAGGAGTTGTTCTGAGAAGAACTACTTTGCGTGCGGGCAAACAACTGATAAGAAGCGGTTTCTGCCACATTCACCTGGAAAGAGACCAGGTTGTTTCCGCGTGGATTTTCAATAGCCGGCTCGCCGGGAATCACCGTAGAGGCAGGGGTCGAGCTATTGATCGCCGTGCTCCGGTTGATCAGAGATTCCTGGTACAACACCATTCGATCCAGTGCGTGGAAGTTGGAGCGCGCCGTCACGGTAATGGTGTAGAGCCCCGGATTATCGAAGCGAGCGAAGACCTGGTGGCCGTCGGCGTCGCTTACCAGTGCATTCCAGTTGAAGCCATTGACATTGGCACCGAAGACTTTGAAGAAGCCGTTACCCCCGGCACCGGCAGCGCAGTCAACCCCTTGCGTACAATTCGGGATCGGTCGCACGATGCTGGCACCATTATTCTTGGAGCCGTAGAAGTCATCGGCTTCGATTTTCAGCCAGGTGTCGTTGTGCTCATTGTTGGCCGTGCCGCTGTTTACGACGGTGCGCCAGTCGAAGCGGTAGATACCCGGGTTCTGAATCTGAATCTTGTACGTGATCGGCCCGCGGCTCTGGTCTTCATAGTGCTGGGCGCCGGCCCACTCAATGTATCCAAGGCCTGTTGGGTCGAATGAGCTGTCGTCGATGCGCCAGTCGTCTACCAATTTGCCCGATTCCATTTCAATGACCAGCAGGCCGCCTTCTTCGATGAAGACATCGGTGTTTGACGGAGCCTGTGCAGTAGGTGGCATATCTGAACTAGTGGTACCGTTGTAGTTGACTACTTCCGATTTGGAGGCGTCAGCGTTGGTGAGGATTTCCCACTTTTCGCCGATGGCAGCGCATTCGGCTTCCAACCAGATATCCGTTCCATTGGATGTTACCAGATCGATGCCGTCGCAGTTTTCGTCGATGCCGTTGTCGGCAACTTCCGCCGCTCCCGGATAGATGTCGGGATTGGTATCGTCGCAGTCGCCGGCTTGCGGTACAAATCCTGCGGGTGGTGTACAGGCCACCACTGTGATAGAATCAACACCGAAGCCATCGTTGTCGCTATCGGCGTAGAAGAGCGTCTCTGCCCCAATTCCGTTGTCGAAATCGTCGCAGTCGACATCGTTCGTGACGCCGTCGCCATCGGCGTCATCATCGCAGACGTCGCCGATGTTGTCGTTATCCAAATCTGCCTGATCCGTATTTGGAGTGGTGGGGCAATTATCGAAGGCATCCAGGACACCGTCTTCGTCCGTGTCGGCTACATTCAAATCGCTGCCGTCGCAGTCTTCGTCGATGCCGTTATCAGGTATCTCGGTGGCACCGGGGTAAATAGCCGGGTTGGTATCGTTGCAATCGCCACCTTGGCTGACGTAACCCGCGGGGGCGCTACATGCTTCTTGAGTGATATTGTCGTTGCCGAAGCCATCCTCATCTGTATCTGCGTAGAAGATGATCGGTGCTCCAATGCTGGCGTCGAAATCATCGCAGTCGATAGAGGCGATGACACCGTCACCGTCCGCGTCATCATCACAGATGTCGCCAATATTGTCGTTATCCAAGTCAGCCTGGTCGGTATTTGGAACCGTTGGGCAGTTATCCTCTGCGTCGATTACGCCGTCATCATCTACATCATTCGGGTCGGGGCCGGAGGAAATGATCGTTACCGTGTCGGAATCCGAGAGTCCTTTTCCGTCGAATACAGTCAGAACAATTTCGTAAGTACCCTCCGGCAAGTCAGCAATGGTTTGGGTAGCACCATTCAGGGTGATAACGGTATTGTTGATCGGGAGAATCCATTCATAGGAAACGATACCCAGATCGTCGGTTGAAGCTGATCCGTCCAGCGTTATATCGAGCGGTGCCAGCCCGCTCAGTGGAGTAGCCGTTGCGACGGCCGTCGGCCCCTGATTGGGTATTGCGCCTGTACAACTGAAGTCAGGTTCTCCAAAGCCACTGGGAGCCGTAGCATCCTGGTCTATGTGGAGCTTATCCAGTTGTGCATTCGGCTCGCGGTAGTAGATGTCGATGGTATTCTGACCGGCGCTGAGCTGAAACGCTGAGTTGTTGTTCTGTGTCGCAAGGTTCCAGACATATTCCGTGTCCCTGGCAAGCGAGAACAAGAAGGGCGCTGCTTCATTGATGGATATCCATAAGGAGTTGCGATCCGATGCGGATGCGAGCGCACGGGCGAAGATGTAGTAATCGCCGGCCTCTGCTACATTGAGTACAAAGCGCACTCGGTTTTCCGGTATCTGAGCGGGTGCACTGCTGATCGATCTTGGTCCGGTGTACACCAAATACTCGGTATTGGAGGCGTTGGCGTCGGTGTCTGCCATCCAAGCAGAACCAATTTCCACGGCACATTCGGCCTCCAGATAGAACTCGGTGGCACTGGACGTCTCGTCGAAACCATCACAATCTTCGTCGATACCGTTGTCGATGATTTCCGGTGCTCCAGGATATACATCGGGGTTGGAATCGTCGCAGTCGCCGCCCTGAGTGACAAAGCCTGCAAGCGGCGTACAAGAAGATTGGCTAGTTGCATCATTACCGAATCCGTCGTTATCCGTGTCTGCGTAGTAAGTGATTGGAGCGCCGAGGGCAGGGTCCAGATCGTCGCAATCTACATCATTGGTCACGCCGTCGCCATCCGCGTCCTCGTCGCAGACATCGCCCTGGCCGTCGTTATCCAGGTCGGCCTGGTCGGTATTCGGAATAGTCGGGCAGTTGTCCTCTGCGTCGAAGATGCCATCCTCATCGGTGTCGGTGGGTATTGCACCCGTGGCTACTATGGTTACTTCATCGGTATCTACCAAGCTACCTTCATCTACTACTGTCAATGTGATGATGTAGGTGCCCTCTGGCAATGTAATCTGTTGTACCGGACCGGTGACCTGCTGGACGATATCATTGACCGTGTATGACCAGGTATAGTTGATAATACCGATATCGTCGGTCGATCCTAGGCCATTGAGCTCTACATTCAGCGGGGCTTCACCTGTAGATGGGGTGGCTTGGGCTACCGCTACGGGGGCCTCATTCACCACAGGCCCACAGTTGCTGGCGGGTAGGCCGGTTCCAGTCGGCAACCCGACGCTCTTGGTTAGGTACAGCTTATCGATTTGGGTACCGTTTTCACGGTACGCAATTTGGAGCGTATGCGGACCGGAAGTCGGGACATTCAGTAAGCCAAGCAATTCGGTCCAAACGAAGGCATTATTACTTACTGTAATGTTCGCTCGTGCCCACGGACCTTCGTCGATTCGTGCCCAGAAGGAGTTGTCATTGCTCGTCGGCGCACGACCGCGTACAAACAGGTTGTAATCGCCAGCCTCAGAAAGATTGATGCTGAAGCTTACCAAATCGGCTGGAAGGGTGGAAATGTTACCTATGCTAGTGGCATTTCCTCCGTTGTATACTACGTACTGGCCTTCGGATGCGTCCGCATCTCCGGAAGTTGACCAGTTATTTCCTACGCTACCGCATTCCGCTTCCAGCCAGTAGAAGGCCGCACTGCTGGTCTGATCGAATCCATCGCAGTCTTCGTCGATGCCGTTGTCGATGATCTCCGTTGCACCTGGGAATATCGCGTTGTTATTATCGTTACAATCACCTCCCATCAGTACGAATCCTACCGGTTGAGTACAGCTAACCGCTGTTTGCGACTCGTCGCCAAATCCGTCGCCGTCAACGTCGGCATAGTAGAGGAGGGGCGCACCGACGGCCGGATTGAGATCGTCGCAGTCGACATCGTTAGTGACACCATCACCGTCTGCATCATCGTCGCAGGCATCGCCCTGGCCGTCGTTATCTAGGTCAGCTTGCCCGGGGTTCGGAACAGTCGGACAGTTATCATCCATGTCCAGGATGCCATCTTCGTCGGTATCGATCGGGGTAGTGCCAGTCGCGATGATGATCACTTCGTCCGTATCAGTAAGCCCTTGTTCATCGGATACCGTGAGGGTAACCGCATAGGAGCCTTCGTTGAGCGTCAGGTTGATAACAGCTCCGTTTTGCTGCTGCTCTACATCATTGACGAGGTAGGTCCAAGTGTAGTTAACGATACCGCGGTCATCGGAAGAACCGGAACCGTCCAGGATCACACTTAATGGTGCCGGGCCGTTTGTGGGTGTCGCTGCCGCCACTGCTACCGGCGGCTGATTAATAATCGGACCACAATTGGTAGCTTCCTGACCCAATCCGGTTGGGAAACCAATATCCTTGGTGACGAACAACTTGTCAATTTCCGTTCCATCTTCCCGATAGGCCAGGAAGAGGGTGTGGTCACCGACAGTCGCAACATTGAAGGCGGCCATCAACTCGTTCCACTCAAAATTCGGTCCTACTGCCGTATTAAAGCGCTTCCAGGGACCATCATCGAGGCGTAGCCAGAAGGAGTTGTTATTGCTATTGGTGGCTCTGGCGCGGGCATACAAGTTGTACGTACCTGTCTCGCTGAATTTAAGGTTAAAGGAAACCAGGTCTTGCGGCTGCGTGGAGATGCTTCCGGTATTGAATGCGTTACCAGACGGGTAAACGATGTAGCTCTCATTCGAAGCCGTAGCATCGGTCAGTTCATCCCAATTCTCGCCAAAGATGCCGCATTCTGCTTCTAACCAGAAGAAGTTTGCCCCTTGAGTTTCCAGGTCGGAGCCGTCACAGTCTTCGTCGATACCATTATCCGGGATTTCAGATGCTCCCGGGAAGGCACTGGGGTTGGTATCATCACAATCGCCTCCCTGTATTGCATAACCCGCGGGTTGGATGCAGGCACGCAGAGTGTCGGCATCATTTCCGAATCCGTCGTTGTCGGTATCGGCATAATAGAGCGTCTGCTCACTACCAACGTTCGGGTCGCGATCGTCGCAATCATCGGCGGTAAGGACACCGTCGCCGTCTACATC
>CAZDET010000041.1:0-47059 GCA_964504335.1 uncultured Saprospiraceae bacterium | reverse complement strand
ACCTCGCCACCTTAAACCGGAACAGCAGTCCCCTCCGTCTCAGTCCGGTGCTTGAAGTACTGCTGAATTTCTTCCAGGCGGGAAGGCCCGGGAGCGAGGCGGATGGTCCGACCGTCGATGGCGGAAACACGGGTCAGCTCCCCCATCGTACCCGTGGTGAATACCTCGTCGGCGGTGTAAAATTCGGTGAGGGAAAGTCGGCGCTCCAGGCAGGGGATGCCGTTCTCCCGACAGATTTCTATTACGAGGCTGCGCGTGATGCCGGGCAGGCAGAATTCGGCCAGTGGCGTTTGCACGACCCCATCGCGCACCAGGAAGATATTGACCCCGTTAGCTTCGGCTACGTAGCCGTCTTTATCGAGCATGAGGCCGGCGTCGGCTCCGGCGTGGTTGGCCTCGATTTTGGCTAATATGTTATTGATGAGGTTGTTGTGATGGATTTTGCTGTCGATCGACATGGGAGAATTGCGCCGTACCGAACTCGTAATCAGGGTAATGGAAGGAGGGTATACCGGTGGCTTCCACTCGGCGAGTACGACCAGCGTACAGCCCTGCTGATTGAGGCGCGGGTCCATGCCGGAAGTAATCTTCTCGCCGCGCGTGAGCGTCAGGCGGATGTGTACCCCGTCCGTCATCCCGTTGGCGCGGAGGGTTTGAAAAATGGCCTCCCGAATCTGCTCATCACTCGGGATTCCTTCAAAAGCCAGCGCGTGGGCCGAGTCGCGCAACCGTCGCAAGTGCTGATCCAAACTGAAAATGCGGCCGTTGTACACGCGCAGCCCCTCCCAGACGGCATCTCCGCCCTGCACGGAGCTGTCGAATACACTCACTTTTGCCTGATCGCGCGGGTACAATACACCGTCGATGTAGACTTGGATATCCTTGTTTTTTGGGTTGAATTGCTGAAGCATTTGTCGATGTTCTGATTTTCTGATGTTCTGATGTTCTGATGTTCTGCCAACGGCCTTAACGCATTACCCCCCAACCTCCGGTTGAATAGCCTCCTGCAGCAGCCGCTCGTAAATAGGCCGGGCTTGCGCTGCCAGCGCTTCGAGCCGATCCGATAATTCATAGGTCTTGGGACGATAGGGCGCAAAGCCAGTAGATTGGTGCACATTTGCGTACCAATGGGGCGCCCAGACGCCGTCTTCCGGCCGGGGCCCGGCGGACCATTGAAGCATCCCGTCGTCGAATGGGAGATCCAGTGCTCGGGAAAGGGCGCGGAGTACGCTGGGGGGGTGCTGCAACAGCAAGGCCGTATCCACTACCGCGCTCAGGGCATTAATCGATTGCAAATACCGGTACAGGTCATGTTGTTGGACAATGCCGACATCGTACAGGTCGGGCGTGGCAATTACCTTACTATACGAAGCCAAAATGGCCCGCGGATCGCGAATGAGTAGTACATTGTGGCATTCCGCAAGAAACGTGCGGTCGAGGTCGAGCAGATGATGGGTCATCTGTTTAAAGACTACTACGGAGGTCGGGTAATCCGAACCAAGGAGTACCTCCCGTACCACCGTCGGCCCGTCGGAAGACTGGCTGCCCAGGATAGCTTCTCGCATGGGATGCTCCGTATCGGAAGGAGAATGCGCCAGGTAATAGGCGTAAAGCGGCTCGTCCACAACGGTAGTATCCGGGCGCTGGGCAAAGGAATACATCAGCGCCGTAGAGATATTGCGTGGACTCGACCAGAGGTTGATGCGGATCAAGGTTGGAATTTTTTGGGTAAAAATTAGCGCTCATGGAACGCACCTGGTGGAAGGAAGCCGTCATCTATCAAATCTATCCCCGCAGCTTCAAAGATACAAATGGCGACGGTATCGGCGATTTAGCCGGGGTCATCGAGAAGCTCGACTACCTCGTCGACCTGGGCATCGATCTGATCTGGATGGGGCCCGTATACCAGTCGCCCAACGACGACAACGGCTACGACATCAGCGACTACTACGCCATTATGGAGGAATTCGGCGATATGGCGACCTTCGATCGCCTGCTTAAAGAAGTACACCGACGCGGGCTGCGCCTCCTGATGGACCTCGTCGTTAATCACACCTCCGACGAACACGATTGGTTTCAGCAATCGCGTGCCAGCCGGGACAATCCCTACCGGGATTTTTACTTCTGGCGGGATCAACCCACCAACTGGCCGGCATTCTTCAGCGGCGATACCTGGGAGTACGACGAGCTGACCGAGTCCTACTACCTCCATTTATTCAGCAAGAAACAGCCCGACCTCAACTGGGAAAACGAGAAGGTCCGCAACGCTATTTACGAAATGATGCGGTTCTGGCTGGACAAGGGAATCGACGGTTTCCGCATGGATGTCATCCCCTTCATCAGCAAACCTACCGAGTTTAAAGACATCGACCGCTCCGATTTCAATGAGGTCGTAGAAAAAGTGTACGCCAATGGGCCGCGCGTGCACGAATTTTTGCAGGAAATGCACCAGGAGGTGCTCCGCCATTACGATGTCACTACCGTCGGTGAAGCGCCCGGAGTTCCTCCTCACCTGGCGAACGATTATGTGGGTGCCGACCGGGGAGAATTGAGTATGATCTTCCACTTCGGACACATGACCCTCGATTGGGGGCCCGGCGGCCGCTTCGACCCGAAGCCCTGGGACCTGAACGAGTTCAAGCAGGCTTTCAATACGTGGTACGAGGCGGTCGGTGAACGGGGTTGGGTGAGCATCTTCCTCGACAACCACGATTTCGTGCGCATGGTTTCCCGCTGGGGCAACGATACCACCTTCCGGGTCGAAAGCGCCAAATTGCTGGCCCTGTTACTACTCACTCAACGGGGCACTCCCAGTATTTACCAGGGGTCCGAAATCGGTATGACCAATGTCGCCTTCGAGGATATCAGCTATTACCGCGACGTTGAAACGCTCAATTATTGGTCGACTCTCAGCGAGTCCGAACGCGCCGATCCCTCCATTTTCAAAGCCATTCAGGAACAGGGCCGCGATAACGTCCGTACGCCCATGCAGTGGTCGGCTCAGCCCGGTGGGGGCTTCACCGAAGGGCAGCCCTGGATTGCCCTCAACCCCAATCATACGGAGATCAATGTGGAGCAGGCACTCGCCGATCCCGATAGCATTTTCCATTTCTACCGCAGGGCACTGAAGTGGCGCAAGGCCCACCCCACTATGGTCTACGGAGAGTACGAAATGATCGACAACAATCATCCGCAGCTATTCGCCTATCGCCGCTGGGACGCCTCGGAGCGCTACCTGATTTATCTCAACTTTTCGGAATTACCGCAGGAAACGTTACCCCAATTCGATGCGGGCCAACTGGAATGGATCATGGGCAATTATCCCCAATCGGACGTGCCGGTACTGCGGCCGTGGGAAGCGCGCCTATATCGGGAAGTCTAAGAGATGCTAACATAGCGTCTCTAAGTCCGCTGCTTTCCGCGTTTATAGCCGGCATTGATCTGCTTGACGATTTCCAGCAGATTGCGGTAGCGGAAGTTCTTTTTTTCCATATCACTGTCCATCAAGTCGAGTTGGTCGCCCATATACTTGCGCATCTTGCGTCGGAAGCCAAATTTGGGAACCGGAGTGATGGGGCCATCGCGCTTTTGAATCCAGAACCGCTCGGCCGGGATATTATTGAAGCCATCGGAGAGGGAAATGACCCAATTGTCGTCCGGCTCGGGGGCTTCGTACAAGCTCAGAAGAGGGCCGAGGTATTTGACTTCCAGGAAGTACCACTGCTTTTTGTAGAAGCGACTCAGGAAGACGTACGTCTGATCGCCCTCTTTAAAGGCAAATCCTTTTACTAAAGCAGGGTGAATAATGTACGTAGTACCAAAATCGTTTGTAAATTCGAGCAAGGTACCTAGTGCGGTAATGCTGACCGTGTTAACAAATCCGGTGAGTTGAATATTGTCTTTCGTTATCAAATAGCCTTTATAACTATCCGTCGCACTCAACATCCAACTAAACGCCAACGTCAATAGTAGAGTGTACAAAAACCTCATGCTGCCAAGTTTATCGTCCAATCGCATCTTGAAAGACTAAATTACGGAATTCTCGATTGGTCCGATTGTTCAAATCGTTACTGACCAGTCGGAGCGGAGACGAATAATCAACTTCACGAAACCCCTCAATAATTAGCGATTCATTCTCAATGGGTTGAATCGCCCCTCCCCAGTTCAAGCCCCTCAATATTAACAGTTGCCAAACGCAACCTTCGCTTGGTCGGCTCGTATTAGTAGAATAATTTAAATGTGTAATCCGGCTGAGGAAACGGTGAGTTTCTGTAAATAAGTGAATACTTTTGCGTTTTATCCGGTTTACGCACAGCCCCGCTCACTAGGATAGAAAAAGGCCAAAGAGCAGAATACGCGACCCTTAAGCAAAGCAGTCCGGAATGAAACACCTGGTACAAGGTCGTATAATAGCGCTTTTACTTCTGTTGAACAGTTCGTTGCTGTTCGGGCAGGATTTCTTTGAGCCTTCCTTCCTGCAGCCCAACATCTACCACGGGCTGGAATGGCGCAATATTGGTCCCTTCCGGGGTGGCCGCGTCAACGCCGTTGCCGGCTTGCGGGGCAATCCGCTCACCTACTTCTTCGGGAGCACGGGCGGCGGTGTCTGGAAAACCGAAGATGCCGGGCTGACCTGGCGCAATATCTCAGACGACTTCTTCACCTCCGCTTCCATCGGCGCCATTGGCATTGCGCCATCCGATCAGAACATCCTTTACGTAGGTGCCGGCGAACACGCCGTGCGGGGCGTCATGACCTCCCACGGCGACGGTATGTACCGCTCCGAAGACGGCGGGAATACCTGGCGGCACATCGGGCTGAGTGGCGCACGCCATATTGCCGAGGTGATCGTACACCCCGATGATCCCGATTTCGTATACGTGGCCGTGCAGGGAGCCGTATTCGGGCCGACCGAAGAGCGCGGCATTTACCGCACCCGCGACGGGGGCCGCACCTGGGATCAAATTCTGTATATCAACGAATTTACCGGTGCCTGCGATCTCACCATGGACCCCGCCAACCCGCGCGTGCTCTATGCCGGCACGTGGGACCACCACCGCAAGCCCTGGAAGATCCGCAGCGGCGGGTCGGGCAGCGGCCTCTGGAAAAGTACCGACGGCGGCGATACCTGGCAACGAATCACCAACGGCTTGCCTACACTCATGGGAAAGGTGGGCGTGGTGGTGTCACCGGTCAACCCGCAGCGGCTCTACGCCAATATCGAAGCCGAAGTAGGGGGCGTATTCCGATCCGACGACGGCGGCCAATCCTGGCAACACATCAATAAGGATCGCCGCACCGTTGCACGTGCCTGGTACTACACCGAACTCGTAGCCGACCCACAGGATGCGGAAACGGTATACGTGCTGAACGCCGACCTCCTGCGCTCCATCGACGGCGGGCGCACCTTCCAGGAAATCGACAACCCGCACACCGACCAGCACGGGCTCTGGATCAATCCGGACAACCCGCGCAACATGATCCTGGGCAACGACGGCGGTGCCTGTATCACCTTCAACGGCGGCATCTCCTGGTCGGCTCAAAACAACCAGCCAACCGGCCAATTCTACCGGGTGCTAACCGACAATCAGTTTCCCTACAACGTGTACGGCGGCCAGCAGGATAATACGACTATCGCCATTGCTAGCCAATCGAACGACGCGGGCATCAGCACCAAAGATTGGCATACCGTCTCCCCGAGTGAAAGCGCCTTCGTGGCGCTCGATCCGGCTGACCCCACCCTCATCTACGGCAGCGGTTACCAGGGTAACGTAACTATCTTCGACGCGAAGACCCGACAAATAAAAGATATCATGGCCTACCCCGTCGTGGGCATGGCCACCCGCCCCTCCGAGCTGACGCACCGGTTCAATTGGAACGCTCCGCTCGTGGCTGATCCGCTCGACCCCCGCACCGTTTACCACGGGGCAAACGTGGTATTGCGCACCCGCGACGGCGGCTACAGCTGGGTGGCGATCAGCGACGATCTGACCCGCAACGAAGTGGAAAAACAGGGCGATGGCGGCGGCCCCTTTACCAATGAAGGTGCCGGTGCCGAGACCTACAACACCATCAGCTACATCGCCTGCTCGCCGCACCGATCCGGCGAAATCTGGGTAGGTACCGACGACGGTCTGATCCACCTGAGCAGAAACGGCGGGAATACCTGGGAAAATATCACCCCTCCCGATCTGGAGGAAGGACTCATAAACTGTATCGAAATCTCGCCCCACAGCCCCTCCAGGGCTTACGTCGTTTTTACGCGTTTCAAGTTTCACGACTTCAGCCCGGTCATTCTCTATACCGACGACTACGGCGCTACCTGGGAGCGGATTAATCGCGGCATTCCCATCGAAGATTGGGTACACGTAGTCCGGGAAGACCCCGAGCGGGAGGGATTGCTCTACGCGGGTACGGAAATGGGCTTCTACATTTCCAATAACAACGGCGCTTACTGGAACCGCTTCCAGCTTAACCTCCCCGTTACAGCCGTAACGGACCTACGCCTGCAAGACGGCGACCTGATTGCCGCCACATCAGGGCGTGGATTCTGGATTCTCGACAACCTGGCTTCTATTCGGGAAGGAGCGGATCTGCGGCGGCCCAGCCTGCCCATCCTATTTAAACCCGATCCAGGCGTCCGCCTGCCCCTGGACCCCGAAAAGCCGATGGCCAACGAGGGCATCAACCCGCCAGCCGGCATCATCATCGACTACTTCCTGCCCTACGAGTACGACAGCCTCGCCGTACGACTGGAGATTTACGATGAAGCGGGCAAGCTCATTCGCCTGCTCCGCAATTACCCGGGCCCGCAGGACTTATTGGTCGGACCGCGCATTCCCACCAGCGGTGGCATCAACCGCATCAATTGGGATCTCTACCGGGAGGCACTGACTATGCGCCCGCAGTCGGATGTCTACAACTCGCTAATGGGCGGAATGGTCAAACCGGGTACCTACACCATCCGGCTGGTAGCCGATGGCTACAGTACGGAGCAGCAAGTGGAGGTAAAGTCAGACCCCCGCCTGGATGCAACCGCCGAAGATTACAACGCGCAGGAAGAACTACAGGTGTCGATCGAAGAAACTCTGTTGGAGCTCTACGAGTCGGTCGGACAACTCCGGCAGGTGCGCGAACGCATCCGCAAAATCAAGAACGAACTGACGGTTGCAAAACGCCCTGACCGCACCCAGCGGCTGCTCGATCAAGGCAATCGCATCATCGCCGCCATCACCGCCTGGGAAGAAAAACTGGTACAACCCGCTCAGCAGACCGCCCAAGACATCATCAATTTCGAAAACCGCCTGGATGCCGAGCTCATCGATCTCCACAAGCGGGCCGGCGGGCACAGCCCCTGGCTCACCTTCGGCGCCCAAAAACGCATGGATGACCTGCTGAAAGTTTGGGAGGCCCTCGCTCGCGAGCGCGACCGTATCCTGAACGACGAAATCGCCACCTTCAACCAAATTTACCGCGAGCAGGAATTGCCCGCAGTCATCGTACCCGATCGCGGCGGCAGTTCGTTTAGTCGGGCCGAACGGCTGAGTTCGCAGTATAAAGGGAATAACTGATCTTCCTATAACCCTCGTAACATCCTGAATAAGAGTGCGTATTACTATCCTGAAATGAGTCGCGTCACGAACAGATCCCGATCTCGAATCACCCCTTCCCCCCTCTGTACCGTCGCGCTCTTTATCAAATAGACTAAACCTCTGACTATGAACCGCTTGGACATCCAGCTGCTGCTTGCCCTTTGTCTGATCTTCTCCTTTGGAATATCCGGATGGGCCCAGCAAATTGACCTGGCCGGTCGGGTCTCCATGCACAATAGCGGATACACCACCGGCGAAATCGAATACATAGCCAATGCCTACATCAGTGCCCCGTACGCGGGCGCTGCCAAATCTGACTTGGCCGGAAAATTCAACCTGACCTTTGTCGGTCAGGAAGCGGGCACTGCCGTGGCATTGGAAGTAGAGAAAATCGGGCTAGAAGTAGTCAATCAAAGAGATTTACTGGAGGTGGTAATCAGCCGGACCACTCCGCTTCAAATATTTCTGGCCCCGGTGGGTCAGCTCGCCTTTGCCCAAACGGAACTGTACGTCATCAGCCTGTCCGCCCTGACGGCCCGCCATCAGGCCCTCATCGATAGCCTGCGGCAAGGAACCGAACAAAGCACCGCCCTCATCCAGGAACTCGAAGAACAGCTGAATCGAACCATCTCGAATCGCTTCGAGGCCGAAAAAATACTCAACGAACAACTGGAAGTCCTGAAAGAAACCCTGCCGGAGATGTCCAAAGAATTAGCCAGGGTCAATTTAGATTTTGCCTCCGAACAATACCACAACGCCCTGGAAGCCTACAAAACCGGCGATATCGAAGGGGCCATTGCCATCCTGGACGAGTCGGAGTTGGAACAGGAAACCGAAGAGATCATATCCAACATTCGGCAAATCCAGGATGACTACGAAAAATACCAGATCGCAAAAGAGCAAGAAGAAGAACGCGTCGGGCAAATCGTCAACAGTTATAAGCTTAAATCCGAATCGTACAGCCTGCTCTTTCAATACCGGAATGCCCTGAGAACCTACCGCAAGGCAGTCAGCTTACTGGAAAAAACCACACCAGATGAAAATTTAGAATTGGCGGATGCCTACGACGCCCTGGCCGGCATTTACCGGGACGTCGGGGAATTTCCGAACGCCGTGAAATACTATCAGAAAAGTAAAGCGATTAAAGAGCAAACCCTCCCGGATACATCTATTCATTTGGCGGTACCCTACAATAATCTGGCCAACGCCTACCAGGATCTGGGGCGCTACCAGGAAGCCCTGGACGCCCGGCAAAAGGCAGTGGTTATCATGGAGCAAAGTCCCGAATCGGATTCCATCGATATTGCCACCACCTATACCAACTTAGCCGCTATCCTATTCAGCATGGGTGATTACGAAGATGCGCTGGATGCCCAGCAAAAGGCATTGGAGATAGAAGATCGGGTATTGGAAGCTGATCATCTCAATAAGAGTGCCTCGTACAACAACCTGGCCATGATCTACGAGGAACTGGGCGACTACGACCAGGCGCTTGAATTCTACCAAAAGGCACTTCGCATTCGAGAAAAGATGCTGTCTCCCGGCCATCCCTACATTGCCTCGGGCTACAACAATTTGTCGAATGCCCTCATTCAGTTGGGCAATTACCCCGAAGCGATGGAGGCCCTCCAGAGCGCGCTCGCCATTCAGAAAGAGGTGTTTGAGCCAGTGCACCCCGAAATTGCAATCACCTACAGCAACATAGCATCGACGCTGGTGCTGATGGGAGAATACGAACAGGCCCTGGAAGCCCAACTGAAAGCCCTCTCCATCGACGAACAAACGCTGCCCCCCAACCATCCCGAAATCGGCATCGCCAGCAATACCCTGGCGCTGATTTACAAATATCTGTCGAACTACGAAAAAGCCCTCGAAACCCAACAACGAGCCGTGGCGATCTTCGAAGAAGTGCTCGGACCGGATCATCCGAATTTAGCCCCCCTGTACGGAACCATGGGGCTGATTTACAGGGATATGAACCAATACGAAAGTGCGTTGATCTTTCTTCAAAAAGGGCTGGCCCTGGAGAAGAAACTATACGGACCGACGCATCCAACCCTTGCGGCATCTTACGGCAATATTGCCGGCACCTACAATGTTCTGGGGCAATCGGAAGAAGCCCTGCAGGCACAGCAAAAATCCATCGAAATCCTCGAGCAATCCCTGCCACCGGATCATCCGAATTTTGCCGCAGCCTACAATGGCCTGGCCCTCATTTATCAGCAGATGGCGGCTTACGAACCTGCGTTGGAAGCCCAGCAAACGTCCATAGGCATTCTCAAAAAAGTATTCCCGCCGGATCATCCGAATTTTGCTGCAGCCTATGCCAACCTGGCCAGCATTTACGGAGATATGGGCGACTACAATCAGGCAATCAGTACGGGCCAGAAGGCGCTGAAGCGGCTCGAAGCGCGCTTACCTGCCACCTATCGCCGCGTCGTGCAGGTGCAGAAAAACATGGTCAGGGTATACTCCCAAATGAAAAACTACGCGAAGGTCATCGAGTATTGCGATAAGATATACGAACTAAATAAAAACGAAAATAGAAAGTACTACTTGTTAACTACCAGTTTTGCCTACACCAAATGGGGAAAACTGCGCGAAGCCCGAGAGCGCCTGGAGCAACTGGAAATCTGGTATCCCGATTACGCCCTGGGCTATCGAAACTGGGCCGTTTACTATGCCCTGGAGGGCGATTATAACGATGCCTACGCGGCCCTGGAGCAAGCAGCCTCCCTGGGGTACGATGACTGGGAGTGGGTGGAAGAGGAAGAAAGTTTGGTGCCTTTTCTGAAGCGGCTGAGCTATAATGAGCTGGAAGCATTAGTGAATAAATAGGTACATAAGCCAACGGTGGCCTTGCCTATCGCATCTGCAGGCCGCCGTAGTGCGCCCGGACTTCCAATTCGTAGAGCGGTTCGGCGGCTTCTTCCCGGATGCCCGCGTTTACTACTTCTCCAACGAATAGCAAGTGGTCGCCCTTGGTGGTGAGGGCATTGCTCAGGCGGCAATCAATCCAGGCGATGCCGGTATCCAGGATGGGCGCGCCCGTCTGGTCACTCTCACTAAAGGAGATGCCGTTGATGGTGTGCCCGGAAATTGTGCTCTCCTTTGCAAATCGCTCGATTAATTCTTTTTCCGTCTTACCTAAAATACTGAGTGCAAAGGCTTGGGACCGCTGGATGGTTTCGTTGAGGGCGCTGTCTTTTTGTATGGCCACCGTCACCAGGGGCGGGCTAAAACTGGATTGCATGATCCAGCTGACCGTGCCGGCGCTGATCCAATCTTTCTCGCGGGTAGTGAGTTCTTTGCCGTCTTTGCGGGTGGTGAGGAGGTAGTATCCGTACGTAATTTTTTGCAGTGCTTTGTCGAGTGATTTTATTCCGTTTGTTACCGACATAAATTTAAATTAATTCTAGCTATTTTGGTTTTCAATCTATTGTAAAACAGGATAAACGGTAGAATGTGCGATTTACCAACTGAGGGGTGAAAAGCTCACATTTAAAATAGGGCATACGGTATACATATGCCCTATTAAAAGGGATTGCTGGCAATTTCAGCAAATCCAATACTTGCTCAAATTAAGAGATGCTATGTTAGCATCTCTAAGGATTGAATAACAATCCGATGAAGGTAATTCGGCCTTCCCCGGTAGTAACATTCGCGCTGCCGTAGTACACGCCACTACCAGTGGCGCCTTCAAACCGCCCGGTACCGTCTTTGGGCGTGCCGTCCAGCAACTCACCGATTACGTAGTTGCCTTTAAACCGGGTACATTCATCTACTTCGTTGCAGGTAAAAGGATCGGCGGTGCCGATAGAATGGCCAAACAACTGATCGCCATTGGCTGCGGTGAAGGTGACATTCCCGGTTTGTGTAAACGGGGGAGGCGTAGTAAAGTCTACCGTAGAGGCTGATTCAAAGGTGCTCCTTCCGAGGCGGAGGCCCCGGCCAGTGCCCGTAATGTCCAGCTGTAAACTTGTAGGGCTCGGCGTCGCAATGAATTCGGTTTTGAAAAAGGCTTTGAACAGTGTTCGGTCCCGCTTCCCTTTCGTGGTGCGGAGGTCTACTTCCATTTTCTCTTCCGGTTCGACCGGCTGAAAGTCGTCTTTGGTACAAGTGGTGAAAAGGAGTGGCAGCACAGCTAGCCACATCAGTCGGAATAAGGGCTTCCTGATCATGTCTATGGTTTTTATTTGGAAAGAACTATATGGCGCTTCTACGCTGGGGGACCTTGTGTAATTACTTCTTCTACCATTGCTGGCTAATTTACATTCCCGTGTTTACTCCGACAATGACGAACGTCACTGAGATTGGTGCTTTTTATTGACCGGTTCAAGGAACAATAGTGTTACTTTTAGAGTGATGGATCAGTTTAGAGCATTCGTATCCTACTACACCGAAATGGAGCCAAGCGAATTTGAGCTTGCCCTGCCGCTGTTCACCCGAAAACGCATAAAGAAAGATCGACACATTTTGAGGGCGGGAGCCGTTTGTGAAGAATTGGTGTACATTGACCGAGGTTGTTTTCGCGTCTATAAAAAAGACCGGGAAAAAGAGACCAACATCTGGTTTTCCTTATTCCGCTCAGGCACCTGGCCTCTTACCTCGGAATTACCGAAACGTCGCTGAGTCGAATCCGACGTCAGGTGGCTGCACGAAGCAAGTCGTAGAACTTGCCATATGACAAGTTCTAAGGTCAATTGACCGTGTTTGTATTGGCAAACTTCTAATTGAATTCAAACGCATTTGCCATGACACTCCACAATCAAGTAATCGTAATCACCGGTGGTGCCACCGGCATTGGATTTGCCGTCGCAAACGAGCTTAGCCCGGCAAATACGGTCATTTCCATAGACCGCAACGAGGCGAACGGCTGCCGCAGGTCACTTCCCTCAAAGCGGATATCACCCAGCCGGCCGAAGTAGCACAAGCCCTTCAAACGATCACCAGCCAATTTGGCAAGATAGATTTGCTCGTCAATAATGCCGGTATCGGAAGCGCTTACGATTTTCTGAAAATCGATGATCCGTTACTGACAGCCCAACGGGAGATGGCTGTAAATTTTCTAGCCCCGATCAACCTGACTAAGAAATCGCTGGAATTGCTCCAACAGTCGGATCAACCCTCGGTAGCATTTATCACTTCCGGGTTGGCCTACACGCCGGATGCCGACCATCCCTCCTATTCGGCGAGTAAGGCGGCCCTCCACTCGTTCGTACAAAGTCTGCGGCATCAACTGCGAAAATCGAATATTCGCGTCGTAGAAGTGCTTCCTCCTACGGTCGATACAGCGTTCACCCATCACCTTTCTTCGAGTAAGATTCCGCCCCAACAAGTGGCCCGGGAGTTCGTCCGCGGTCTCAAACGGGGCAAGGATACCATTCGGGTTGGTCAGGCGAAGGCACTTAGCCTAATCAGTAGAATCACACCGACGGGTGCATTCAGAATGTTAAATTCAGATAATGGATAGCAATTTTTCCTTCTTTGACAATTTTTTTTGAGAACTGCTCCATCCATTGGCCGTGTAAATCAGTATTTTCTATGCACACAATCACTTGGCTCCTCCTCGCCTGCTGCTGGGCGAGCCTGCCGCTCGTAGCGCAGAACTCTATGCGAACCAACACAGACTAAAATACCAAAGAATTAGCCAACAGCTCCCCCATCCACCAAATCAAGGCAAGCATCCCCCACAAAATAACCACTACTACCAGCAGGATGACCACTAGCAGGCCCACGATAAACGGGCGGGCGCTGCCTCGGTGGGCACCTACTTCGTAATGGTCTTTTAGCAATTGCAGGTTGCGGTAGTTGGCTTTGTAGGCGAGGTCGAAAATGTCGCCGAGGACAGGGATGGTGCCCACAAGGGCATCGAGCGCCACGTTGAAGAGCATTTTTAGCAGTACGCGGCCGCTGGCACCGTGGCGGGCCATGGTAATGACCAGGCTGCCCGAAAGGAGTAAACTGATGACATCGCCCGCGCCGGGGATGAGGCCGAGCAGAAAGTCGGCCCCGAAGCGGATATTGGTGCCGGGGATGCGAAAGCGCGTATCGAGCAGGCGGGCGGTGCGGTCTACCCATTCGAGGCCGGCTTCGTTGCGTTGTTCTTTGGTTAGTACGGGTTTGTTGGTAACGGCCATTGTAAAAGGTACTTCAGGTATTGGGACGGCTGGTGCCGGCCCCGGTCACTGCTTCATTACAAGACAGCGCCATCGCAAAAACGCACTGTTTCCCGCACCTGGCCCTCCACCAGATCAATGACCCGAAAGCCGGGGCGGCGGTGATCGACCTGAAAATCGGTGTGAAATTGGTCGATCTGAAAGTAGGTAGATGGCGTAATGTGCACCGTCAGATTGTATAGCTGGACGGATTTATGCACATGGTAATGCCCGCAGAAAACCTCTACGGAAAAGTCCTGCCGGATGAATAGGTCGGAAACCGTTTGCCAGTTTTCCAGGCAGTATTTGCTGTCCATGTAGGGCACCCCGGCCAGTAGCGGCGGGTGGTGCATGAACACGAGCAGCGGATCTTCATCAATCTCGGAGAGCGTCTTGTCGAGCCACTGCAGCTGGATATCCGACATGGTACCGGATGAGGTGTCCAGAAAGAGCACGGTGCGGTCGGCTAGTTGTTCGAGGTAGTAGAGCTCGCCGTGCTTGACGCGCTCCTGCTGTTCGAATACCTCGGTGAGCAACGTCACATCGTCGTGATTTCCGGGTAGGAGCAGATAGGTAACGGCGGTGCGGTCGAGTTCTTGTTTAATCCAGCGGTATATCTCCGAATCGCCCCGGTCGAGGCAGAGGTCACCCGTGACGATGAACAGGTCGGGCCAGAGTGGAAGGGCCTTGGCGAGTGCATTTTTGAAGTTCTTGCGTACGTCGACTCCGTAGGAGTCAGCCCCGAGCTGACCGATGTGGAGATCGGTGAGTTGGATGATCCGCATGGACGTTTTCTCATTGATACGACGCCCAATATACCGATTTCCTTCATTCGAACGACAAGTGAAGCAGGCATGTATGAAGTGTGATGCATGAAGTTTGGAGTATACATTCCGAACGCCACACCCCACACTTCAAAAAATAAGACCTTCAGTCAGGCAATTAGGATCGTGCGCGGCCTACAATGAAGCGACGATACAGGAACAACAGCAGAACCGCCCCGCCCACTGCAACCAGGAAAGTCATGAGGTTGAACCCTCCAGTATTGATTCCCAATAAAGCCCGGGCGATAAAGCCCCCTACCATCGCGCCCCCGATGCCAATGAGCATAGTGACGATCCAGCCTCCGGGATCGGGCCCCGGGTGAATCCATTTGGCGACGGCACCGGCCACAAGGCCGAGGATAATCCAAGCTAGAATGCTGATCATGGTAAAGCTGATTTTTGGTTGTGTTTGTAAGAGTTATCTTGCTTATCTTCCCTTAAGATAGAGAATTATCCCTTCTACAACAGTCTGCATGAGAATTACTATCCTAATCCTAATAACCATTGCCACGTGTCTACTGGCGATTCGGTGCAATCAGAGTCCGGCAGCGGCATCCGGAATGGTTGTACCCCAAGCACCTGAGTATCCGTTTACCCTGGTAACCCGGCTGGAAGCGGCCTATCCTACCTACCTGGAGCCCACCCTGGAAGATCGATTTTTTAAACTGGCGGATATCGAACCCCTGCTGAAGGCACTACCCGATCCGTTTGAGGTTCGGGAAGTAGGCCGATCTGTGGAAGATCGCCCCATCTACCAGGTAAGCTGGGGGAATGGAAGCACCGATGTGTTGCTTTGGTCGCAGATGCACGGCAACGAGCCAACAGCCACGGCGGCCTTGTTCGACGTATTTCGGTTTTTGGATCGCTCGGGCGACGGGTTCGACGAATTCCGGGAGGAATTGCGCCGAACGCTCCGCCTCACCTTCATCCCCATGCTCAATCCCGACGGCGCCGAGCGCTACCAACGACGCAATGCCCTGGGGGTGGATATCAATCGCGACGCGCTGCGCCTCGAATCACCGGAGGCCCGCATCCTGAAAACCGCCCGCGATCAGTTAGCCGCCGAATGGGGCTTTAATCTACACGACCAGAATCCCTATTACGGAGTGGGGTATCCGCCTCAATCGATTGCTGCCCTGTCATTTTTGGCTCCGGCCTTCGATTTTGAGAAATCAGTAGATGCCACCCGAAAACGAGCCATACAGCTCATTGGCTGGATGACCGAATCCATCGATCCCTACGCAGCGAGCCGCATTGCCAAGTACAACGACGATTTCGAGCCGCGTGCCTTCGGGGATAACATGCAGAAATGGGGAACGAGCACCATCCTGATCGAATCGGGGGGCTATCCCGATGATCCGGAAAAACAAGTGATCCGAAAGTTGAACTTCCTGGCTTTACTCAGCGGCTTTTTCGGCATTTCTACAGAAGGCTACACGACAGTCCCCCAGGAGGTATACGAAGCTATTCCCTACAACGATTTTGGCGGTGCGGTCGACTTGCTCCTTCGCGAGGTACAGGTAGAAGTACATGGCGGAGCCTACAAGCTGGATATCGCCTACAACCGGCGCGAGCAGCTCTACAATGAGAATCGCGCGGTCTTTTATCGAGGTTCAATTACCGATGTGGGAGATCTCAGCACTAACACCGCCTATCACGTAGTAGAGCCGCAGCAACTACGGGCGCGACTGGGCAAGGTCTACCCACAGGTACTTACGACGGCCCAGGTGGAGCGGTTGCGCCCGGAAGATCTGTACCAACAGGGATATACAGCCGTACAACTCAGTAATTGGTCGACTACTTTCGCTGCTAATTATCAGGCCCTGCACTTGCTGCGCGATGGGCGCCTCGACCAGCAGGTGATTCCGGGCCAAAATCCGGATTTACTCCTCTATGACAACGCAAACCGACTGCGATACGTAGTGGTGAATGCCAAATTGATCGAACTTTGAGTACCAGATAAGGCTGTAACCATTTAATAAATTCAAAGGTACTTAACCTGGTAGGGGAAGTCAGCGCGGACAACCTCAAAGGGACCAAGTCTGTTTTTGAGATATGGAATCGAATCGAGAAGTAGCAGTGGATAGCACGCATCCCATCTTATTATTCGACGGAGTTTGCAATCTTTGCAACGGTACGGTGCAATGGATTATCGAACGCGATCGCACCGGCCGGGTACATTTTGCCAGCTTGCAGTCCGAATTGGGAGCACAACTACTGGAAGCAGCCAGGTTGCCGAAAGAGAATCTGCAGTCGGTGATGCTCTACGAAAACGGGCATATTCACACCTACTCAGACGCACCACTACGGGTGGCTCGTTATCTGGACGGAGGCTGGTCGGTACTTCAATACCTGGCCATTGTGCCCCGGCCGATTCGCGATGTTGTCTACCGCTGGATTGCCCGAAATCGGTATCGGTGGTTCGGAAAGCGCGATGCCTGTATGATCCCCACGCCTGAGTTGCGGCACCGCTTCGAGAACTGATCCACTGTCCACCATAAAATGAGGCCTATGCCTTCCCCTGAGTCAAAGAATACCAGAACGCCAAAATTCATTCCGAATCCTTCCAAGGTCATGACCGTCGGCCTGGAGGTAGTGGATCGGTTCATCAGCTCGCGGCGGCCCGTCGTTGAGCAACAGGAGCGTACGTTGCGCCGGATGCTGCGCAAGGCACAGTACACGGCTTTCGGCAAACACTACGGTTTCGAAGAAATGTTGCAGCAGCCCGACTGTATGACGGCCTTCCGCACCAAAGTGCCCCTGCACGATTACAACAAAATCTTTAGTGAATGGTGGCACGAGACCCTGGACGGGAAGCGCGACATAGCCTGGCCCGGCTGCACGCGCTACTTTGCGCTGAGTTCCGGTACCTCTGAGGCTTCTACGAAGTACATCCCCGTCACCCGTGCGCAGCTGCGCGCGCTTAATCGTTCGGCCGTTCGGATGTTTGCTACGCTGCCGCAATTTACCGACCGGCAATCCTACCTGAAGGGATGGCTGGCCATCGGCGGCACGAGCCAGTTGCAGAAAGACGGCAACCGTTATTTGGGATACCTCAGCGGTATTAATGCCGACCGGCAACCGACCTGGGTGAAGGGATTTTACAAGCCCGGCAAGCGCATTGCCGAAATAACCGACTTTGACGAGCGCCTCTCCGCCATCGCCGAATTGGCGCCCGACTGGGACATCGGCGTCATCATCGGGGTGCCACACTGGGTGCAACTCACCCTCGAACAGATCATCGAGCGGCACGGCCTCGATAATATTCTGGACATTTGGCCCAACCTGACGTTGTTCATCTGCGGCGGCGCCAGCTACGAACCCTACCGGGCTACCCTCGATCGCCTCGTTGGGCGCCCGCTGGCCTACCTCAACACCTACCTGGCATCGGAAGGCATGATGGCTTTCCAGACCTCGCCCAACATGAAGGGCATGGAAATGTTGCTCAATAATGGAATCTTCTTCGAGTTCATCCCCTTCGACGACGATCACTTCGACAGCGAAGGCGAAATCAAACCCGGCGCCCAAACCCTGACCATCTCGGACGTCCAATTGGGCGTCGACTACGCCCTGGCCATCTCTACCGTGGCGGGAGCCTGGCGCTATCTGCTCGGAGATACCATCCGATTCCTCGACGCGGAGCGGGCCGAAATCGTGATTAGCGGGCGGACCAAGTTTTACATCAACCTCTGCACAGAGCACCTGACCGTCGATAATATGAATGCCGGCATTACGGCTACTGAAGACTTACTACACATCACTATCCCGGAATATACCGTCTCCGGAATCGAAAAGGACGGCCGCTACTACCACGTTTGGTATATTGGCACGGACGACCCCGTCGACACGGCCGAGCTCGAGCGCACGCTCGACGAACAGCTCGGGCTGGTCAACGACGACTATCAGGCTGAGCGTAAAACGGCACTGCGAATTGAAGTGCATACCGTACCGGTGAAGACGTTCTACGAATGGCAGCGCGAGATGGGCAAGGCCAACGGGCAAAGTAAAGTGCCGCGCGTCATGCGGGGCACCGCCTGGAAACAATGGCTGTCGTTTGTAGGGGCCTGACCGTTTTTTCGCAAAGCATTACAGCCGAATGATCGAATTTGCAGGTATTATCATTCTTGGAATCGCCGCGCAGTGGGTAGCGTGGCGGGTGCGCATTCCCTCCATTTTGCCCCTGATTCTGTTGGGACTGCTCGTGGGGCCCATATCGACCCTCTTTACCGTCGATGGGGAGAAGCTAATCAACCCCATTTACGATGATCAAGCCGGCTCCGGGCTGTTTCCGGGCGAATCCCTTTTTTACTTCGTGAGTCTGGCGATCGGCATCATTCTCTTCGAAGGGGGCTTAACCCTCAAGCGCCAGGAGATCAGCGGTGTCGGGCCGGTCATTCTCAAGCTCATCACGCTGGGCTCGCTCGTCACGCTCATCGGCGGGGCGTTGGCCGCTCATTTTATCATGGGGATTTCCTGGCAGATCAGCTTTTTATTCGCGGCGCTGATTATCGTAACGGGCCCCACCGTCATTGCCCCTATTCTCCAGAACATTCCGCTGAATCGCAATGTATCGACCGTGCTCAAATGGGAGGGTATTCTGATCGATCCGATCGGCGCCCTCGTGGCGGTACTGGTGTTCGAGTTTATCCGCTCGGTGGAGGGCACGATGGAATTTACCTCCATTGCTTTCTCTACGTTCATCGAAATTATCCTAATCGGGCTGGCGCTCGGCGGCATTTCGGGCTACGCGCTGTACCAGACGATCAAGCGGGATGCCGTACCGCATTACCTGCTCAATGTATTCACCCTGGCCTTTGTGCTCTGCGTATTTGTGGTAAGCGATTTGCTGGCTCATGAATCAGGGCTTTTGTCGGTGGTGGTGATGGGCACCGTACTCGGCAACCTGGGAGTGCCGCGGCTAAAGGAAATCTTATCGTTCAAGGAATCACTGAGCGTATTGCTCATTTCCATCCTGTTCATTTTGCTGGCGGCCAACATCAACATGAGCGATTTGGAGCTGGTGCTCTACGACTGGCGGGCGTTTGCGCTGCTCGGATTTGTGGCCTTCGTGCTTCGCCCGATGGGCGTCTTTTTCAGTACGCGCAAAAGCGAGCTGCGCTTCAACGAAAAAGCCTTCATTTCCTGGGTGGGGCCGCGGGGAATTGTGGCCGCAGGTATCGCCTCCTTATTCGGAATCACGCTCACCGGAGAAGGGGTTGAAAATGCCGAATACATCACGCCCCTGGTATTCATGATCGTGTTGGGCACCGTAACGCTGAATGCGACCACCGCCCGGCTGGCCGCCCGGCTGCTGAAAGTGACGCAAGAAGCATCCAACGGAGTGCTCCTCGTGGGTGCCAGCAGCATCTCCCGGACCATCGGCAAATACCTCCAGGATACCGGACGGCACGTAGTTTTAGTAGACAATAACGCCGGCAATGTGGAGCGGGCCCACAAAGATGGGCTCGAAGCATTCGAAGGCAATATCTACAGCCAGGAGTTGGAAGAACAATACGAATTGCTGGACATGGGCTACCTTCTGGCACTCACCAGCAATCCGGAGGTAAACGAATCGGCCATCAATAAGCTAGAGTCTATTTTCGGAGAAAACGGAGCCTACCGCCTGCTTTCCTCCGAGGAGCTCAAAAAAGCCCCCGCCGAACTACCCGACTCCCACATCTTTTCCTATCACGACGATTTCATCAACATCAGCGAAGCGGCCCGGGAGTATCCGCAGATTTACGAACTCTCTCTGGAAAACAAAAAGCATTTCCAGGAGATGCTGGAACGAGCCAATCGGACGAAATACACGATCCCGCTGTTCCTGAAACAGCCGGATAACAACCTGCTTCCCATTCCCCGCGACCCCAGCTCGATCGAATTCCCTGAAGGGCCCCATTACCTCGTGTACCTTGGCCAATCCATCCAGTCCGATGCTGTGGAGGAAGAAAGTGCACAAAAAGCGGATGCTTAAATGTACACTAGGTTCTACCTCGTTTGCTTATATTGATTCCTGATCATTGTAAGAGTATTACTTTGTTAGGTCGAGCATCGGCTTTTCGCAAGCGAACCTATACTAAACTACATGGCAGCATCCAATACGGCGCCGCAGGGGCTGGACTTTTCTAATTTGCGGGGTGATTTTTTCGGCGGGCTGACCGCCGGTATCGTTGCCTTGCCCCTTGCATTGGCCTTTGGAGAGCAGACGGCGCTCGGGGCTATGGCGGGGCTCTACGGAGCGATTGCCATCGGCATAGTGGCGGCTATTTTCGGTGGTACCCCCACCCAGATCAGCGGACCAACGGCACCGATGACCGTAGTTTCCTCCGCGGTAATCGCCAGTGCGATAACTGCCTCCGGAGCCGATACAACGGCCGAAGCCCTGCCGCTTATCATTGCCGTGTTTTTCCTGGCGGGCCTCATCGAAATGCTGCTAGGGATTTTTCGAATTGGCCAGTACATAAAGTACATTCCCCATCCGGTGGTGTCGGGATTTATGAGCGGAATCGGCGTGATCATTATCATTACGCAGCTATTTCCCTTGCTGGGCTATAATCCCTCAGCGGATACCGAATTCGTCAACGGGCGGCTGCCCCACGCCGAAGCGGTCATTTTAGAGCGCATCCTGGAAGAGGAAGAACGCGAAGGAGTGCTGAGCGGAGCCATCAGCCAGGAAGAGATCGAGGAAACGGCCCGGCGCGCCCGCCTGATTACGCAGGAGGACATCCAGGAACAGGCCGAAAAAGATGCCGCCCGGGCCGCTGGCGGGACCCTCGGGACGATTCGCAACATCGACCGGCCCTTCCTGGCCGAAAACGGCATCAATTACCCCAATCTGATAGTAGCACTGATCACGATTCTGATTATCTACGGATTCAAGTACATCACCAAGGCCGTGCCCTCTACGCTGGTTGCGCTGGTTGTGGTTAGTATCGGCGTCTATTTTCTACTCCCTGGCCAGGTACCGACGATCGGTACAGTTGAATCGGGCCTTCCCCGGGTATACCTCAACTTCTTCGGCAACTACGCTGATTTGGGGACCCTCGGGCTCATCATTGAGTTTGGGTTTACGCTGGCCGCACTGGGAGCGATCGACTCCCTGCTCACGTCGGTTGTGGCGGACAACATCACCCAAACGCGCCACAATTCCAATCGGGAGTTAATCGGTCAGGGCCTCGGCAATATGGGAGCGGCGCTGATCGCCGGCTTACCCGGCGCCGGCGCTACGATGCGCACAGTCATTAATGCCCAATCAGGTGGCCGCACCAAGATCTCCGGAGTGATTGCCGGATTGTTTCTACTGGCCGTCCTGCTCGGACTCGGGCCGGTGGTAGCCTACATCCCCAACGCGGTGCTGGCGGGCATCCTGTTTACAGTCGGTATCGGGATTATCGACTACAAGACCCTTCGACACCTTCGAAAGATTCCCTTGTCCGAGGGAATCGTGATGCTCACCGTATTATCGCTGACGGTCTTTGTCGATTTGTTGGTGGCAGTAGCCATCGGAATGGTGTTGGCAGCACTCCTATTCATGAAAAATATTGCCGATATCGTAGAGGAGCGAACCACCTCTACGAATTTGCAGGAACTCGCATCCGGCTCCACCGCCTGGGCCGACGAAGGGGAATTAGCCAAGCAACTTGGCCCCAGAGGATACATCAAGCATTTGGAAGGTCCTTTGTTTTTTGGCTCCGTTAACCGATTCATGAGTATCTTGCGTTTTGATCCGGAGAAAAAGTTGGTCATCTTTCGGATGATAAATGTCTCCTACATGGATCAATCCGGATTGTATGCCCTGGAAAATGCCGTACAGAAGTACCGGGGCAACGATACGGCGGTCTTTTTCACCGGCCTGCAAGCGCAGCCGTTGGATATGATGCACCGAATCAATCTCATTCCCGGGCTCATTCCGGAGGAATACGTGTTCGGAAAATTCAGGGATTGCATCGACTGGTTGCACCGCGAATTAGAAGAGCACGGAAGTCTGGATCACCTCGGCGAACGGCAGGGTTCCCATGCCGTGATGGTATCGAATGAGGTAGATGAGATCTAGTTCCACCACTGTAAGGGTTTTCCAAGATGGCCATTCAAATCCAGATAAAACTAAACGAGAAACTCTATCTCCGCGACCCACAAGAAACGAAGCTGGGTAAAAAGATCATCCAGTATTCCATATTGTTGATCGATGAGATTGGGTTTGAGCAGTTTACCTTCAAGAAGCTTGCAGAACGCATCCAATCGACCGAAGCGAGTATCTACCGCTACTTTCCCAACAAGCACTTGCTGCTCGTCTACCTGCTCTGCTGGTACTGGGAATGGATGCGCTTCCAGATCGATTACAATACCAACAATCTGGAAGACCCGAAGGAATGCCTGCGCATTGCCATCAGCGTCATCGTCAACACGAGCAAGCGCAATGCCGAAATCGAATTCGTCGACGAAGATATCCTGCATCGGGTCGTAATCGCGGAAGGGGATAAGGCCTATCACACCAAGGAGGTCGACCAGGAAAACAAGGAAGGATTCTACCGAACCTACAAGGCCCTCGCACGCAAAATCGCGCAGATCATTTCCAAAATCAATCCCGACTTTAGCTACCCTCGGGCACTAGCCTCTACGCTTCTGGAAATGGCCAACGACCATATCTACTTCGCCCAGCATCTCCCAAGCCTGACGGACGTAACGGTGAAGGAAGACGATTTATCGGAGGTAGAGTTATTGCTTCGCGATATAGCCTTTGGCCTCGTCTGCGGGCCGGAATCTTCCGCCGCTACTTCCGACGGGTAAGCGCTTCTCCGAGGATATTGAAAATCAAAACGGTAGTAAATATAGCCAGCCCTGGAAATACGGCCAACCACCAGGCTCCGGCCAAATCCCTCGCTTGCCGCAGCAGGCTTCCCCAACTTACCGTATTCGGCGGCAGCCCGATTCCCAGAAAGGACAGATAGGCCTCGGCCAGCACCGCTCCCGCAATGCCAAAAGCCAGACTTACCCAAACCGGCCCAAGCGCGTTGGGCAGGGCATGGCGAAGTAAGATTCGGCCCTCCCGGTAGCCCAGCACCCGGGCAGCCTCAATGTACTCGAGCCGGCGAATGCGCAGAAGTTCCGCCCGAACGAAGCGGGCAATCCCCGTCCAACTCAACAACCCCAGAATGGCCATGACATAGAATATATTCGGTTCGGGTAAAATGGCCAGAACGGCCAGGAGCAACAGCAGGGAAGGTACGGAATTAAATATTTCGATTACCCGAAGCACCAGCGAATCGATGGGCAGCCGCACCCGTTGGCGCCACCAATCGAATCGCCGCAATCCGCGAAATAGAAACACCCCCAACAACGAACTCAATACGAGCACGATGCCGCCAAACAACAGCCACCCCATGTACGAGCCACTCAGATAAACGGGGTGAGGGGCCACAAAACCGAAAAAGTAGCCCGGAAATAACCCCAACGTGCCCCCGGCCAGCGAGGCGCGGTCGGTACGGAGCCCGTCATCGCCGAAATAGCCGGCCAAGCTGCCGAACACGAGGCCCAGTAGTAGGGCAATCGACATCGAAATGAGCCCAACCGCCAGGGCAATGCGGGTGCCGTGTATCAACCCTGCGGCCACATCGCGCCCGACAGCATCCGTACCGAGCCAGTGCCGCGACCACCCGGACGGCGCGTCCTGCGAGCCAAATGGACTGAGAAAACTGCCGAGCATATCCGTGCGTTCCGCCGAGTAGGGTACGGGTGGCCAGATGGACCAATCAAACTCCACCTGCGACCATCGGGCAAGCACCAAGTCGGCGGGCCATTGGGACAGGCCCAAATCGACGAGATATTGCTTGGCAACGGGGGCCATAACCTGGCCTTGGTAGGAGGCGAGAAGGGGTTTGTCATTAGCAAGAAAATCGGCCAAGACTCCGATCAGGATTAATCCGAACAGTAAGCGCGTCGACCATCGGGAAGCGTGGGAGCGGCCGAGCTGCTGCCGCCAGGAAACCCGGTTTGCGGCTTCCTTTTTCCGGAAAAAGCGTCGGCCAATCATCCTCGTATTCGTTTGAACCGCACCCGGGGATCGGCTATGCTATACAGCAAATCACTGAGCAGAATGCCGGCAATCGTCAGGATCGAAGCCAGGAGCAACAAAGCGTATACAACGGGCCAGTCCTGAGTGCTAATGGCGTTCACCGTCAGTTGACCGATTCCGGGGATGTTAAATATTACTTCGATGAGCACCGAACCGGCCAGGGCAGCAGGCAGTACCGACGCAAGCATAGTAATGAGTGGAAACACCGCATTGCGAAACGCATGCCCCCAGATCACCCGCCGCGGAGAAAGCCCCCTGGCCCGGGCCGTGCGCACGTAGTCTTTCTGCAGCTCGGCCAACATGGCCGCCCGCATTTGCCGGCTGATGAAGGCCATTGGAGGGTACGTCAGGCAAAAAACCGGCAAGACGAGGTGCCACAGACGGGTACTCAGGATTTCCCACCAGGCGGCATCGGGCGCGATGTCTCCCATACCCATTATCGGGAATAAATCCAGCCCGTAATCCGGAGTGGTCAGGAAGGTCGTCAGCAGCATAGCCGCCCAGAAATTAGGTAGGGAATACAACCCGAACAGCAAAAAGCTACCCCAGCGATCAAAGCGACTTCCTTCGTAAACCGCGGCGTAAACACCGATCGGCACCGAAAGCAGATACGCCAGAAGGATTGCCAATCCGTTGAGCAGGAGTGTCCAGCGAACGGCATCCCAAACGACTTCGCTCACCGGGCGCTGATCGCGGTAGGTGGTTCCGAAATCTCCCCGCAACAGATCGCTCAGCCAGTAGTGATATTGGTTGTCCAACCCGTACCAATGGAGGGCCGGAAGGTACCTCCGGCTCGTCAGCGGTTGCTCCTCTACCGATCGGTAGGCGGCTTCGAGCCGGTAAACATCCAATTGTTGTCGAAGCACCGAATCGCTATCCACGGCGCGATTCAGAGCTGCCAGGTGCTGGGTAACACTGGCCAGCTCGTCGGCGATGTACAAATTGCTAACGTGATTTTGCGCGCTGATAACTGCATCGCTGCGGTGGAACTTTTGGATGTCGGACAACTGCCGCTCCGTGGCTTGGAGCTTGCGGTAATAAACCTGAATGAGTTCCCAATTACCATAGTGATCGAGAAGCAGACGCAGCATGGTGCGGCGATCTTTCACCAGAATGCGGTGGAGCGTATCGGGGTAAGCCAACGGTCGGATACTAAAGTAAAAGGGCGGCAGGTCGAAATGGAGGTCGCGCGCGATGCGCTCGTAGCTTTCCGCATAGCGATCGTAAGTCCCCCCACCGGGGGCACTGCGGGGAAGAAAGTTTTCGATTGGATCACCCGGGGTATTCCGGCTCAGCCCAAACGCCAGCATACTGATGATCAGCAGGGTGGGAATGGCCAGTAGCAGCCGCCGAATGACATATGCGCCCATGTTCGATCATTGTCCGGCAACAGCAGCGACCTTGTTCCACACGCGCAGGACGTTGCCGCTGCAAATCTTTTCCAAATCCTCCACGGTGTAGCCCCGCTTCAGCAGGGTATACAGCAAATTCGGATACATGCTCACATCCTTGAGCCCCGTCGGCAGTGAATCGCCTACGCCATCGAAATCCGATCCAAAACCGACGTGCTCTACCCCAACCAGCTTCACAACATGATCGATGTGGTCGGCTACGGTTTCTACATCGGAGTATAGCGTGGGATGCTGCTCGCGAAAGGCCTCGATGATGGGAGCAGCGCTACTGTCTTGGAAGGTAAGCCCTGCTTCGCGCAACTGCGCACTCAGCACATTTCGCAAACTATCATTGCGCGCCCGCAGCGCGCCATCGAGGAAAGAGCTGCCGAAATTGATCTGTATGACGCCGTCATTTTCCGCCAGGCGCTTGATCATTTCATCATTCATATTGCGCTCGAAACCGGGGGTGAAGGCCCGCACCGAGGAGTGACTGGCGATGCAGGGAGCTTCGGTCAGGTCCATCACCTGAAAAAAGGTGGAATCACTGACATGGCTGATATCGATCATAATCCCTACACGGTTCATTTCGGCCACCACTTCCCGTCCGAATGGGCTCAGGCCGTTCCAGGTACGTGTCGTATCGTAGCTCGAATCGCAAATCTGATTGTCCTTACTGTGGGTAAGTGTGATGTAGCGAATCCCCCGGTCGTACCAGCGTTGAACGTTTTTCAGATCATTGCCGATGGGCGCTCCGTTTTCCATCCCCATTGGCAAGGAAATGAGTCCGTTTTCAAAATTCGCTGTTACCTCCTGCGGCGTCCGGCCGGGGGCAAACTTATCGGGGTGCGCTTCAATGATGCCCTCCACCATATCGATGAGCGAATCGGCGAGTGCCAGGGCCGGCCCGCCATCCTCGGATTGATAGGCAGCCGGAATGTATATCGACATAAAGGGGGCGTCCAGTCCACCCTTTTTGGCGCGGACGTAGTCGAAGTCACCATTTTCCGTTTCCACCGGGATGCCAATGTACTCTCTGGTCAGTTGAAAATTCCGGACCCGCAGGCGGTAGGGAAGATCGACATGGCCATCGGTAATCAGGACGGCCTGAGCAAGCGAATCTGCCTGTTTGCGAAGCGTGGCGTCATCTGATTGAGCGTGCATACTGGAGAGCAATGAGATGAATATTAGGAAAGCGATGAAACGCAGCATATTACCATTTTTTTATCTGGTAAATCTAGCAAAAGGGGACCACTTCCGGTGAGTCCCTCCCCAGATTGTCCGATTCCGGCTTCAACCATTCCCGCCGTTGAGTTTGTTATAAAGGTAAAATGCGCCTATGCAGGACCAATACATACTAATCACGGGAGGAAATGATGGCATTGGTCGTGCAATGGCGGTACGAATGGCGAAGCGCGGTGCGCACGTCATTCTCGCCAGCCGCGATGCGGAGCGCGGCGATGCTGCTGCTCAGGGAATTCGCCGCCTTACCGGCAACACGAAGGTAAGTAGCCTGCACTGCGATTTGTCGGATCTACAACAGACCGCCTCCGCTGCCGAGTCGCTGCTGATGCACGTTCCCCGTATTGATGTATTGGTCAATAACGCCGGTGTATTTTCTAACCGCCGGCAACTCACAACGGATGGGTACGAGTGGCATTTCGGCATCAACCACCTGGGCCACTTTTTGCTGACGATGCAGTTGCTTCCGGCTCTCCAGTCGGCACCGGCCCCCCGCCTGATCAATACGACGAGTGTCGCACATTACAAAGGCCAACTGGACCTCACGAGCCTGCGCGGCGACAAGGCCGGCCCGACCAGCCAGGGGCTGGCGGCCTATGCCCAGAGCAAACTGGCTAACGTCTTGTTCACCGTCGAATTCGCCCGCCGCTATCCCAGTATTACAGCCAACTGCGCCCATCCCGGCCTGGTGCGTACCCGCCTGGGCAACAAGCACACCAATTGGTGGATGTCGATGTTGTGGTCGTTGCACAAACCACTGATGTGCTCCCCCTATTGCGGGACCTGCACCCTAGCCTACTTGGCATCGAGCCCGGAAGTTGCAAACGTGACCGGCCGATATTTCGACGATCGTCAGTGCCTGCGCAAACCCTCGCTGCAGGCGCGCAATCCGGAACTCGCCCTTCAACTGTGGGAGTACAGCCTGGAGGCCGTGGCCCCCTTCTTATCCGACCAACCCGACGAAGATTCTAATCACCGCTGCCGTGTCCGTAGCCTGCAATCGGCGCGTACCGGGCCATTCTAAAATGAGAAATGACGGATAGATACCTCTACCCGTCACTTCCACCTTTATTGGGTTTACTGTCGAATCAATCGCTTCTGATATACAGCCGTCTCCGTTTGATACCGAACCAGATAAACACCCGTCGGAAAATGACTTAGATTGACGCTTGTCTGTCTGTTCGGCGCCTGTTGCCGAAATACTACTTTTCCGCTTAGATCGATGATCAACAACTGATTGGAGGTTGCCACCGGTGCGTTTTCCGAAAGGGTAATCTGGACCGCATCGTTTGTCGGATTCGGGAACAGATCGATCAACACCCCGGAACGGCTATTCTCCAATTCCAGGGAGATGCTGGATGGATGGAAGGACGATCCTGGTAATCGGGACAGATGGTTGGTTTGTGAAGTTTCCAACCCTTGGCTTTCCGCCATCATTTCAGCATCCGAGGTGGCGTCGTCAGAGCAGGGCAGCCGGTACTCCTCATTTCCGATTTGGGTCGCTTGCGTACGACCGACGAGGTCTTCCCGGTGCAGGACCATGCGATCCAGCAGGTGGAAATTAGAGCGGGCATCCACCTTAATTTCGTAAATCCCCGGCTGATCGAAGCGAGCGTAGATGAAGTGACCGTCGCCGTCGCTGGTGAGGGAGCGCCACTCGAATTGGTCGAGTGATCCTCCGTAAATTTTGAAGTATCCTTCCGCACTCTTTCCCCTTGGGCATTCGGCCGTCGGATCGCCTTCACAATCCGGCTGTGGTCGTACCACGCTGCTTCCATCATATCGCTCGCCGTAGAATCGATCGGCATTTATGTACAGCCAGGTGTCGTTGTGATCCGAACGAGAGGTTCCCGTTCCAATTGCAACGCGCCAGTCAAAGCGATAAACGCCGGGATTATTAATTTGAATTTGATACGTGACGGCGTTTCCACCCGGCTCCTGGGTGAATTGCTGCCCCGTCCAAAGGAGGTACCCACCTCCCGTAGGGTCAAATATTTCGTTGCGTACTTCCCAGCCTTCCGGCAACTGACCTGCCGACTCCATCTCGATCACCAGGAGGCCGTCTTCCTCGACAAAGAGAGGCGAACAGTCTCGAATCGATTCCGTCACTTCGATGGTGTGGCTGATGGAATGGGTGGCACCATCATCATCGGTGACCGTCAGGGTAGCAGAATAGCTGCCGGCAACTTCGTAAACGTGGGTGGCCGGATTGCCGGAAGCGGCATTGCCGTCGCCGAAGTCCCATTCGTAACTAACGATCGTTCCATCCGGATCGGTGGAAGCGCTGGCATCGAAGTCGATTTCCAGCGGGGCTACTCCTCTTTCGGGTTGCACACTGAAATTCGCTACCGGAGGAAGGTTTTCGGCTTCCTCCACCGTGATAATAATCGATCGCGTGGAAATTCCTCCTTCATTATCAGTTACCATAAGAAGCACTTCGAAAGTGCCGACCGATTCGAAGGTGTGCAGGGTAGAAGCGGTCGAATCGGTATTCCCATCATCGAAATCCCAGAAGTAAGAGACGATTTCCCCGTCGCTATCAGTGGATGCAGTGGCATCGAACTGAACGGAGAGCGGGGCCGGGCCACTGGTTTGATCTGCATCAAGTACGGCGTTTGGAGGGGTATTGATATCCGGAGGGCCGACCTCAATTGATGCGTTGGTTGTATGGGTAGCGCCGTCCTCATCGGTTACGGTGAGCAATACTACATATGTTCCTTCGCGATCAAAGGTAAAAGTGGTCGCCGCCTCCTCGGCGGTTTCATTCTGGCCGAATACCCACTGGTAGGAACGAATCTCTCCATCGGCATCAGTAGAACCGCTGCCGTCGAAATTAACCGTCAAGGGCGCTGGTCCGCTGATGGGGTCTGCATCGATTTGTGCCACGGGCGCCTCGTTGGCCGGGGGATTCGGATCGGCTACCACCAGCGTTTTTACGGTAGTTCCTACGTCGAGGTTGTTATCGCGTACGGTGAGCACGATGGTATAAGTCCCGGGCTCCGTGTACCGGTTCGTGAGAGGATTGCCGGCTTCGGAGGTGCCATCGCCGAAGTCCCAGACGTAGGCAACAATTCGGCCGTCTACATCATAGGACGTTCGCCCGTTGAAGGTCACATTTAGGGGAGCGACGCCACCGGATGGACTCATTGTGAAATCGGCTACCGGGGACTGGTTTCCATCGATAGGTGGATCGATGGTGATTTCCTTAACGATTTGCCCCGTTCCTCCTTCGTTATCGACCACCGTGAGCAGGATGGAATACGTACCTGGTTGTTGATAGACGTAACTTGGCCGCTCTCCGAGGCCGCTTCCACCATCGCCGAACTCCCAGTGGTAGGACACGATGGTTCCGTCCGGATCTTCTGATCGTTCCGCATTGAAAAACACTTCTAGCGGAGCCGGCCCGCCGGTGGGGAGAAACGAGAACTCTGCTACGGGGAGGGTATTCTCGGCGTTCCCGGGTGGGAGTACCCGAATTTCTTTAGTGGCGGTGCTCCGGTTACCGTCGTTATCCTGTACCTCGAGGGTGGCTACGTAGGTGCCCGGTTCTTCGTAGGTATATCCGAAGGTCGGGCCGGTTGCCCGGGCGGTGTTACCGAAATTCCAGCGATAGGCTACGATTTGGCCGTCTGGGTCGGAAGACAGTCGCCCATCAAACTCCACCAACAAGGGAGCTGTCCCTTCCTCCGGGCTGGCGATAAAAGAAGCCGTTAGAGTGGGGGCCTGAGGAGGATCGCTTTCTGCTGGATCAACCGACACAATTTGAGTGGTTTCACTGGTCGCGCCATCATCATCCGTCACGGTCAGTACAACTTCATAGGCTCCGGGGTCCGTGTACGTATGCGTCAGGCGAGCGCCTGCTCCCGTGTTGCCGTCACCGAAGTCCCAGGCATAATTGCTGATCGAGCCGTCGCTATCGCTGGAAGAGCCGGCGTCAAAATTTACATCGAGGGGTGCCACTCCACTTGGGGGGCTAGCCGTAAAGATGGCCCTCGGAGG
The DNA here is from genome assembly GCA_964504335.1 of uncultured Saprospiraceae bacterium. Classification (GTDB taxonomy): domain Bacteria; phylum Bacteroidota; class Bacteroidia; order Chitinophagales; family Saprospiraceae; genus CAZDET01. The sequence goes on along the minus strand of CAZDET010000041.1, from coordinate 15,781 downwards.
CTGATTGTCCGGCTCGGCTACGGTAATGGTCGTAGTGATCTGATCGGTTGCGCCCTCATTATCGACCACAGTAAGGGCGACTTCGTAGGTTCCGGGAGCGGAATAGGTATATTCTGATTGAATACCGCCCCCCATGGTACCGTCGCCGAAGTTCCAAACGTAACTGACAATTCGCCCGTCACTATCGCCCGAACCGGAAGCATCAAAGCTTACGGGCAGCGGGGCCACCCCGCTAGTTGGAGTAGCCGTAAACACGGCAGTTGGGGCTTGGTTTTCGGGTATTTCGACGGTAATGGATTGAGCATTTTGGTCCGTTGCGCCTGCGTTGTCCGTAACCGTAAGGGTTACCTCGTAAGTACCCGGTTCGGAGAAGGTGTGATCTGCCTGCGGGCCGGAGGCCGTGGTGCCGTCGCCGAAGCTCCAGGCATATTCGACAATTCGCCCGTCCGGATCGCTGGAGGCTGCAGCATCGAAGGCCACATCGAGCGGGGCGGTCCCACTCGCGGGACTGGCCGTGAACCTGGCCACCGGTGCCTGGTTGATTGGTTCTTCTACCGTGATGGTCAAAGTGGCCTCGTCGGTTGCGCCCTCGTCGTCTGTAACTACTAAAGTAACTTCATAAATGCCCGGTTCGGTGAAGGTATAATTGGGCTGTTGTCCATTGCTGGAGTTATCGTTTCCAAAGTCCCAGTCATAGCGGATAATTCTTCCGTCGGTATCGGATGAAGCAGTAGCGTCGAATGCGACCTCGAGCGGAGCGATCCCCTGGTCTGGCGTAGCCGTTGCTGAAGCCGTCGGAGCGGAGTTGGGTTCATTTTCGGCAATGACCGTGATCGTTTTGGAAGCGGTCGCTATTTCGCCATCACTGCCTCGTACTGAAAAAGTGACGACGAAGATGCCAGGCTCGGTAAATGTATGGGTCTTTACTGGACCGGAGGCTGAATTTCCATCGCCATAATCCCAGCGGTAAGCCGTAATCCTTCCATCTGGATCTACCGAGGCACTTCCGTCAAATTGGACTAATAAAGGTGCCACTCCGCTTTCCGGATCGGCAGTAAAGGAGGAAGTCAGTTGCTCATTGTCCTGCTCGGATGCTTCGACGAGAACGGTACGGTTAGTCTGATCCGTAGCACCTGCATCGTCCGTCACGGTAAGTATAATAGTGAAATTACCCGCCGAGGTGTAGGTATGGTTCGCCTGTTGACCGGAGCCGGTAGCGCCATCACCGTAGTCCCAGGCGTAATTTACAATAGTACCGTCTGCATCCGTCGATTCAGAGGCATCGACATTTACCGTGAGGGGAGCAGTGCCTTGCTCCGGGTCGACTGTGAAGGCTGCAACCGGAGGTTCGGTAGGCCTAACCTCACCAACCGTGATGGTTTTGGTGAGCGAAACAGTCGCAAAATCATCATCGCGCACCGTGAGCGTGACGTCGTAGCTGCCCGGGGTCGCGTAGGTGTGCGGTTCCATCCGTCCCGTTGCAGTACCCCCATCGCCGAATTCCCAACTAAAGGAGTTGATTCCCCCATCCGGATCGAAGGATTCGGTAGCATCAAAGTCGACGGTGAGCGATTCGGGTTCGTCGCGCGGGGTATAGGTGAAGAGGGGTACGGGCAGTTCGTTATCCACGGTCACGGTAATGCGCACATCTGCCACCCCAATAAAGCCTTCATCATCCGTTACGGTTAGGACCACGTCGTAAATCCCGCCTTCGGTGAAGGTATGCTGCACCTCCGGGCCGGAAGCCGTAGTGCCGTCTCCCAGACCCCAGGTATACGATACGATGGTTCCATCGGGGTCGTTGGATGCTGATGCGTCGAACTGAATTTCCTGAGGAGAGGGCCCGCCGTTGCTGCTCGCGTTGATAACTGCCACGGGGGGAATATTCCCGTTAGTTTCCATGCGCTCTATCAGCACGGCCCAATCCTGGGAAGTTTGGTTGGGCGGCTGGCCAAGTGATACGGTACCCGGGCCACGAATGACTTCTACGGTACCGATTTGGAGGTCTCCTCCTTGACGAGGGTTAAACCACTGCAGGCGGTATTGCTGATCATCGACCAGCTCCAGGGTGTGGACCCCTCCTGCCAGAAAATAAGCCAGATAAACCTCACCCTGCCTGGCGAGGCAGTAGCCATCGTCGATCAGGTTGTCGCGCGATTCCATGCGGTGGAAAGGCACGTGCGCGCGGAAGAAATTCAGGGCATGTGCTACGTAAGTCCAACTATCGTCGCGGCTTCGGTAATCGTTGAGCAACACATCGGATTCCGGTTGTTGATAGCCGAAATAGTATTCTACGCCGCCACCGCCGGCCATCAGATTGCCCCACAGGCATTGTTCGCGCACCTGCTCAATGGTGGGTACCGTTTCCTGCCGGTCGGGCCAGTCCGTATCCGGGGGAACGCCGGAGGTGCTAGGCCCTTGTTCGTCGTTGGCAACGACCCAGGGCTTGCCGGCATTTTTGGAGAGGCGGATGTATTCTTCGGTCACTTCGTGGACCTTGTTGTAGTTGTGCTGCAGCGACATGCCCGTTAGCACGGAGGAGTCGCCCAGTAAGGGCGGGTAAAGTACGTCGATGTCCCTTGGATAAGAATGTACTACGATATGGTGGTCGTAAGGGTCTATATCCCGAATGTACTGGGCCATTGCCCGTCGCTCCTCGGTCGTTTGGGTATTTTCTTCACCCAGATTCCAGTTGAGGGCCAGGTGGTGGCCGAATCGGGCAATGAGTTCACGAATGTACAGTTTACGCGCTGGCCCTAAGGCCCCGCCATCGAGTAGTTCGTCATTTTCCGTTTCCTGCATTTTGAAGTGCAGGTACATGCCCTTATTGTCGGCGTGATCGAAAACGATCTCCCACTGAGCGAGCTTGGAGACATCGTAGCGGAGCAGGCTATTTTCGGGGTCGGCCCAGGGAAACACATTCCGGTCGTCTCCCTGATAGCTGATCGTCAAAAAAGAGAATGAGTTCAGCCCCTTGGAAGCCAGGTAATTGATGGCGCCGATGATTTCGGTGCCCAGGTCATCCTTCCAGGAGGGATCGCCTTCCTGGTAATCTCGCTGGTGGGGTTCCCAGGATTTGCGATAATCCTTGTTGTTGGGGGTATTGTCAAAATCTTCGTAGGCGAGGAAATTCTCAGGAGAATCCGGCCCCCCTTTGAGGAAGAATTCACCCGTTTCTTCGTACTGTAAATACCGCTCCCCAACGTAGCTCAGACGGCCTTTGGCCCGATTATCGCGCCCCGTCTTATCGGAAGGAGCCACACTAAAGGCCCCCCGTAAACCGTCGAGGCCTTCCACCGGATTACCTGCCGAGGCCGCATCCGACACTGCTACCATATTGCCCTGACGAAAGGAGAGCTCGTAGGACCATTCTCCTATGGTATCCGGTCTGAAATGGACCAGCCAGATATTCCCGAGCGTGGCGCTGGTTTCTGCGGCATTCCCGTCGGCTGCGAAATAGCCGGGTACCCGATACTCTTTGTCGTCATTCCGGAAGATGGCCTCCAGGCGATAATCCGTAAACGGATTGGGGTTGCCGGCCTCCGAGGCGGCAGGGCCTTCAATGGCAAGAGTGATTTTGTGCCATTTCTGCAACGTCCCCTGGACCGTCACCGCATTGATCGCTTTCGGTTTCGGTTTCGGAGCATGATCGGGAATGGCCGATGCCTCAATAGGAGCTAGCAGGATAAACCAGCATATATGAAATAGGAAAAGCTGTAGTGGAGACGTCCACATTGTGTTCGATTTGTTTGAAGTCATGCTTAGTTTTCTTACTCTCAATACTTCGTTGAGGGAACTAAATCAGCCTGGGGATTTAATTCGGTATGAACCGCACTAAATTTCTTTTTATCTGGGGGGATAACCTCCAAAGGAGGTAAGATGGTAGGGAGTGTTTGTTACACGGGCGAGTAGTAACATTTATGTGTTTGTACAAATATAATAATTGGTGAGAATTAATTTAGAGATGCTATGTTAGCATCTCTAAATCTTCTCCTGTAAGGATTCATGCATCCGGTTTAGCAAAAAAAGCCCCCTGGCCTTGACTTCTACAAATCAGCAGTTCGTCTTTGCGGCACTGCTCAAGTATCGGAAAGGCCAAGCAATTGCCGGTTGAGTTCGGCGTTGGGTTCCTGGCCGGCAAAATCGTCAAAGGCTTTTTCGGTTACCTGAATGATGTGATCGGCAATGAACGGAGCGCCTTCGGCCGCTCCCTGTTCCGGGCTTTTGAGAGCGCATTCCCATTCCAGTACCGCCCACCCATCGTAGTCGTATTTCGACAACTTACTAAATATAGAAGCAAAATCCACCTGCCCGTCGCCCGGGGAGCGGAAGCGCCCCGCGCGCTCAATCCAAGGCTGGTAGCCTCCGTACACGCCCTGCTTGCCCGTAGGATTGAACTCGGCGTCTTTGACGTGAAAGGCGCGAATGCGCTCGTGATAATGATCGATAAAGGCCAAATAATCAAGCTGTTGCAACAAAAAGTGGCTGGGGTCGTAATTGATGCAGCAGCGCGCATGATTGCCGACGGCCTCGAGAAATTGCTCGAAGGTCACGCCGTCGTGTAGATCTTCCCCGGGGTGCAGTTCGTAGCAGACATCTACTCCGCAATCCTCACAATAATCAAGGATGGGTTTCCAGCGGCTGGCCAGTTCAGCCATTCCTGTTTCCACCATGCCGGAGGGACGCTGCGGCCAGGGATACACAAAGGGCCACAACAGTGCCCCACTAAAGGTGACCTGAGCCCTCAGTTCCAGGTGCTGTGAGGCTTGCGCAGCCCACTTAACTTGCTGAACGGCCCATTCTGTTCGTGCCTTCGGACGGCCGTGGTATTCGGAGGGTGCAAACGCATCGAATTGCCGGTCGTATACCGGATGTACCGCCACGAGTTGGCCCTGTAGGTGCGTGCTGAGTTCGGTTATTTCCAGGCCAAATTCTCGAATGCGGCCCGCGAGATCGTCGCAGTAGTCCTTACTTTCAGCCGCTTGCTGCAAATCGATCAGCCGGGGCTCCCAGGTCGGGATCTGAATGCCGCGGTAGCCCAGATCAACAGCCCACTGGCAAACCGTTTCCAGCTGGTTAAAGGGCGGTTGATCGTCCATGAATTGAGCCAAAAAGATCGCGGGGCCCTGTATCGTTTTCATAGTTAAATGCGGTTAATCCAAAATTGGTAAATAGGATGGTTGGTGCCTTCCGGGAAAAGGGCAGCCAGCCGTTCGAAGTATTGCTCGCGGAAGGTATCGAAGAGTCGTTGTTCCTCCAAAAACCAGGCTTCCATAGCGGGCCGCCGGATAAAGATCCGGAAGCGCTGCCCGGCTTTTTTCAACAGGTCGAGATTGCCCTGCCAGGTGCGCAGCCCGGCCATTTGGGCATTTCGCAAGTATTGAATGGTCGAATCTTGGCCGAGGGCACGATCGCAGCTTCGATCGATGATTTCGAGGGCCCGCAACAGGGATTTGGCGGTATCTCGATCGTTGGTGAAGCGCTGTTCGTACAATACCTTCAGTGCATCGAACTCCGCGTTTTGGGCCGTCGTATCATCGGCCAATCGGTCAATTTGCCGGTCGGTCAGCCGCTGATCCAGACTATCGTTGGCATCATACAGCTGATCAATGATCATCAGCCCGTCGAGGGCGTTCATCAGGGCCTCATCGCGCGGGTCGGGATTGGAGGCTGTATTAAACTGCCGGACGGCAGTCCGGGCGGTGGCGCTGGCGGCATCGTAGCGCCTCAGTTGCCATTCGGTCAGCGCTTTGAGGGTATAGGCCGTCGTCAGGATGGAACGTTGCTGCAGCTTATTCTCGCAATCCAGACTCTTCTCCAATTGCGCCAACGCCGCCAGATAGTACGTTTCGGATGCCCGATTAGCGGGCCGTGCGCCTTTCTTTTGGTAAAGCTCGTCGAGGGTGATCACGGCGCTGGGAATGTCGCTCACCCCATAGAGCCGATCGTTTTCGATTTGAGTAGCCTGGTTAAATTTCTTCAACCCGCGCTCGTAGGCCACCAGGCATTTGCAGCTACTCAGGCCGATTAGTGAGATCAGGAGGTAAAAGTACAGCTTCATGTGCGCGTATTAAATCTGATCGTGGGCCATCTACCCGATACCGGTCTCGGTTTGGCGGATGGCCGTCAGTAATTCTTCGATTTCAAAAGCTTCATTATTGTTGATGCGTTCAATACCAAGGCGCAGGGATTCGGAAATATGATTAACTGTACCCATATGAACCGGGCCGACGGCTATTCGCTCCAGTGCGGTACGAAGGATCGGCGTAAGCTGCTCGGGCTGACCAAGGTAAAAAGTGGCGGGGCTATCTGCGTTGTTTTGGAAGAGAATTTGCAGAACGGTTTGCAGCGTTGCCTGCAAGGGGGTGGTTCCGTTTCCGATGTTCGACAGAGAGCCATCGATCAACTGGAGCCTCCGATTGGATACGAAAAAAGCATCGGCGAGCAAATCGTTCAGCACCCGCGAAGATATCGTACGCCGATTACCAATGGCGTGCAACGAGCTGGCCACCCCTTCGATCAGTCTGCGCATTCGGCTCTGTTTGACCCACTCCGGATTATTCAGCACCTGCTCGGTACAGTATTGCATTAAATCAATTAATTCTACCGGCTGAAACCGCCGACGCCAGTCTCCTTCGGGAAAAAAGGCATGCATGCCCTTCAACGCCTGATCGAGTCCGGCGACGATCGGCAGCGAATCGTCTTCCGGTTTCAACCGCCGGTGTAGAGCCAGGCTGTCGTTCAAAACGCTCGGGTAAATGGAAGTCAGCCAATCCTCCGGTACCAGCCCGGCATTCCGCAATACGATGGTCGTATGGCGCAGTACTTTCGGGATGAGCTCATCTCCGGGGCCAATGAGCCCCGCCTGCTCCATGGCCGTCAGGCCAGTGCCCAGAAAATCGAAGAAAGCGCCTCGTTGAAGCACGTGATCCCAATTGAGTCCGGAATCGTATAACGCGTGCATGAAATGGATTCCCCGCTTGTCGGGATACTTAATGATCATCTCATCGAGCACAAAATCCGCCATCTCCGAAAGATACTGAATCGGCGTATCAACGGTCGGTTTCCCTTGCTCATCAAATACGCGCTTGACGAAGAAGTCGAGCGTATAGGAAAGGAAGGTCTGGTTGAGCGAATCGTTGTTCGGAGAAAGTACTTGCGGCGATTGGCTTGCCGCTCGCAGGCTGAGGTACAACACATACTGTAGGGTATCCGGCTGGAGGTGTTGCTCAGTCGGTAATCGCTGCAGACCGCTCGTAACTTCACGCACCACTTTTGCCCAGAGGCTTTCCTCCTCCGAGGTTCCAAGGAGCCATTGCGGGTTGAGGGTCAGGGTTTGCAGGGTATTCGTGGCAAATTGGATCAGCTCTCCACCCGTGAACCGGGGGCGCCAGTGCATGCGGTCGGGTGCAGGTGCGAAAGTGGTAAGCACCTGTTCGAGCGCCAGGGCCAGCAAATACTTCGGTTGAGACTGATCTGTTCGCAGAATCAAGGCGGCATTTTCAGCGCTGTGGTGAAAAACCAGGGCAGCCAATTGGGGCAGCAGATCAGGGCCGCTCAACTCCACCCGCTGTAGCCCACGGGCTACCTGGCTGATGGTTTGCTGAAATCCGTTTTGCTGCGTTACGAGGTCGGCACGGGAGGCCAGAACAGCCAGCGCTGCTTCAAACAATTGATCGACCTGGCTGGGGCCGGGACCATTGGTACGTCCTATGTGTAGATGCTCATCGGTGATCAGCTCCAGCAGGACGAGGCCGTTTCTATTCGGATGGCGGGTCAGTACGATGTTAAGCCCGTAGTTGACGAGTTCGGGCAGGAGGTGCAGCCGCTCTGCGGGGGCCAGGTGTTCCGCTTTTGCGACGTAGCGAAACAACATATCCAAACCCCGCTGAAGCAGTGCCTTTTCGCTGGCATCATCCCCCCACGGAATGCGATCCAGCAACGTCTGATGTTGCGCCACGGCGTTGAGATTCAGATGGAGAATTTCCGTCCAATTAGCCGTTTGCAGAGGCACTTCCAGCGCTCGTAGCGCCTGGAAGGTCGTCTGTAATACTTCCGTCAGCAAGGGCTGGCCACTAACGGCCTTTTCCAGCCACTGCGGATTTTGGAGCACGGAGTCGAAGGTCAGGTTGACCACCTCGAGCAACTGATCTTTGGAAAAACGAAGCCGCCAGACCTCTTCCCCCTGTGCTGTCATGGAGTGCAGCACTTCTCGCAGGGCCGTAACTAGTACGTAGTCCCCTTCGCCCGGTTCCGATTTCAGAAACAGGTGCAGGTTGCCTGCAGTCTTTTCCAACATCAGCCGGATGAACTCCGGTACGTACCCCGGATCGCGGAAATTGGACTGTGCCATAGCCGAGCTCACTCCGGTGATGATCTGGTGAAAGCCCTGTTTTTCGGTAATCAGTTGCGGATGCTGGGCCAGCGTTTGGAAGGCGGCCTGCATAACTTTATTCAGGGCATCCGTATGAAAGGCCGACTTGATTTGGAGTTGATCCGGATCTTCCAGAATGAAGTCGAGCAACACAATGCCCGTTTCGCGAATCAACTGGCTGCTTCCTGCATCCAGGTCGGTAAATAAGCGATCCGGAGCCTCAAAAACGTAGTGACCGGCATTGGCCACCATACTGCGCAGCACCAATTCCGTCCAGGAGAGGAGGTCGCGCTCCCGATCAACCGGAACGGATTCCATCTTTTTGTACAGGTCCGACACGACGCCTTCCCCCACGGCTTCAATGAAGGTCTGCACCTTCGGATCGGCGCTCAGGGAGAGGTCCATGGCGCTAACGGATTCGATGGCGGCCGCAAACAGCGAGGGTACGATGGTATTTGTCTGACTGCGGAGGCGCTGGCGATCGGAAAAAGAAATGCGATCGAGGGCATTCAGGAAAGGATGCAGCGCCCGGGCCAGCACCGAGTCCTGGTTGAGGGCACCGGGAATCTGATTAAAATAATCAATGCCGATTTCCACGAGCGTGCCGGCCACCATTTGCAGGGGGCTCGTTTGGTCGGACGGCCGCACCGTGAATTGCCGCAAGTGCATCATGGCCACCAATTCCTGAGTAGAAAGTGTAGAGTGGATGCGATCAGGATCATTCGAACCAGTGGCCTCAATTTGCTCCTGTCGTTGGCTGGCGCGTAGTTTTTTGAAATAGTCGACGTAGGTAGTTAGCTCCTCGTCGCTGAGCGGCCGTTCGGTGGTGAGGTCGGAATGCCGCTGGTGTAGATCCTCCAACTCTGCGATTGCTGCCAGATATTGCCGGCCGCCTTCTTCGGGGTCGGAATTGTCGAAGTAGCGGCGCACCACTTCGTGGGAAGGCTCCTCATCAAACCGAGGAAGGGGCATGAGAATAGCTCGCGAACGAAGACTCCGCGCGTAAGCGCGCTGGGAATTGCGCCCCAGCCGGATGGCTGCATTAATAGCGAAAATGACGAAATCCGCCGTCGACTTGGGTACTGACATGGGCCGTGGGTGTAGACATATACGATTTGCCAATGTAGAAAAAGCCGCCCGTAATAGGAAGGTCGAAACTAATTTTTCAGGGGACTATCAGCACCCGGCCGGTGTAGTACAATCGACGTGCGCCGCGCAATTCGACCCAGTACATCCCTTGTGGCAAGTGCCCGACCGGAATCGGCAAGCGGTTCTCGGAGCGGCCGGCCGGAAGCCAGCGGCCTACCTCCCGGCCGTAGACGTCGAACAGGCGAACTTGCAGGTTTGGTTCCGGCCACTCCGACCATTCTAAGTACACCACCTCCTTGCCAGGGTTGGGATATACCCGCACCTCCAGCAACGACAAATCAACCGCTTCGGTCGGGGTGAGCAGGAAGGTGACGGAGGTCTGGCAATTGTTGCGGTCGGTTACGGTTACGGAATAATTGGCCGGTTTATTCGGCCCCTGGATGCCTTTTTCGATACTGCCGGTAGACCAAAAGTACCGGTAGGGTGGGCTCCCTCCCATGGGAACGGCAATCAGGCTATCACTGCCGAAGGGTGCATTTTCAATTTCGGCGGTAAGTGGAGGGGGCGCCACAATATCGAAGGTATCGCGCCAAACACAGCTATTCGTATCGCGTACCTCTCCAATGTATTGCCCTGGAGACAGACCACTAATCAGAGAGTCGTTTTCGTTGAGCAGCAACCTTCCGTCTTGCCGCCAGAAATAATCATACGGGATACCGCCTCCATTAGCCGATAGGCGAATGCGCCCATTATTCGAATCGTGGCAACTCAGGTTCTGACTAACGGAACTCACTTGCAGCGCAGTCGGTGGTTGCCGCACGCGGAGGTCATCGAGGATCAATTCGCAGGAGTCACTATCCGTAACCGTTAGCGCGTACAGCCCGGCCGGTAAATCAGTGGCAATGGCACTGGTATCCCCGTTCGACCATCGGTAGCGGTAAGGAGGGTTGCCCCCCTCAATACCGACCTCAATAGCCCCCGTGGCGGCATTCCGACAGGTTACATCGGTGACCTGCGCGAGGCTGTCCTTTAGTGTCATGCCACGAGTCGAAGCGGTTATGGGAAGATCGACCAACTCAACGGAGCACCCCTTGGCATCGACTACCCGCAGGTCGTACAGCCCGGGAAGCACCATGCTTAGAGTGGTGTCCGTGGAGATGATTTCCCCGGCTTGGTTCGTCCATTCATATTGATAGGGAGCTGTGCTTCCGGATGCCCCGGCAGTGATACTGCCGGTTCCGGTGTCGCTGCAGCCGCTCGGTTCCTGCTCGGAAATCATGACCGTGAGCGGGGTCGGAGGGGGAAGTTGTACCACCTCACTGCTGACGGTACATCCGGTTCCCAAATCGGTGACCGTCACGCTGTATTGGGTATTGTACGCCAAATCGCTTAAGCGCAGCGAAGTGGAGGCGGTCCGTTCCAGATAGGTGGGTGTAAAGTGGTACAAGTAATTTCCGGAGCCCCCTTCAATGCTGGCCTCTAACGCGGCATCCTGGGAACCGAAGCAACTGATAGGTTCTACTTCGAAAGCCCTCAGAGTGAAGGGCTTCACCGATTCCCGCACTTTGACCGCTTTAGAGGTCGCGGTACAGCCTTCCGTATCCGTGACGATCAATTGGTAATTATCCGGTAAGGGATTGATCAATTGATTGGTTTGGGCCCCATTGGACCATTGAATGGATAGCGGGGCATTTCCTCCCGAGAATCGCGCTTCTAAAGTGTCGCCGACGGCTCCGGAACAAACATCTGATTGAAAAACGAGGACGTCGGCCCGAATGGGAGGAGGCGCGGTCAACTGTAGGGTCGTATCGATAATGCACCCCCGCTGATCACTTACCTGCAAGCGGTGCTCTCCGGGTAGCAATCCGTAGATATTCGGGGCGGTAACTCCGGTTCCAAGCCAGTTGTAGGCGTACGGGCCGGTGCCGCCGCTAATAGCCACTTCGAAAAAGCCGGTAGAATCGCCCGCACAAAGCAAGCCGCCGCTGGCCGGGACGGCTAGCGCAAGCGGCTTCGGTGCCTGAATCGAGAGGGTATCGGAGAAGAATTGACATCCATCCGCATCCACGACGGTAAAGGAATAATCACCCGATCCCAACCCAAATCGATCTTTTTGGGTACTTCCGTCTGACCATCGAAAACTAAACGGGCCGTTGCCGGCTGCCACAATCGTATTACGCAGGAGGCCATCCAGCACTCCCGCACAAGAAGGATCGGCTGCTTGGGTGCTGATATTGAAACGCTGAGGTGCCTCCAGCACAAAGGTCGTATCCAGAAAGCAGCCCGACTGATCCGAAACGCGCAGGTCATAGCGGCCCACCGGCAGGTTGACGCGCTCAGTACTTTGCGATCCATCTCCCCACTCAAAAGCATAAGCCCCTGGGCCATCGACCTGAACCTGAATGCTCCCGCTCGTCTGGCCTTCACAATCCGGATTGGTCAGTGTAGCGGTGAGATCGATGGGCGAATCGGCATTCAGCAATACCGTATCGGTACCGGAGGTGCAGCCTCGGGCATCCGTAACCTGTACTGCATAGCTACCGATACCCAATCCGGTTGCAGTAGCATTGGTTTGTACGCTTTCCGCGAAGCGGTATACATAAGGAGGAGTACCACCTCCTGCAGCCACTGTAATCTGGCCGGTATTGTCCCCCTTGCAAATGGGGTTAATCCGCTCCGGAATCGTCTGTTGCAAGGGGCTTGGATTCAGTATCTGGAAGGTGTCGCGTCGCACGCAGCCGTCGCCGTCCGTTACCGTTATCCGGTAGGTTCCGGCGGACAAATTGCCGATTTGCGGGGTGGTAGCTCCGTTGCTCCAGGCGTAGGTATAAGGTTGCCTGCCATTTGCCCCGACAACGCCGATCCGGCCATCCGATAATCCCGTACAGGAGATGTGTTCAAATAATGCCGTAGCAACCTGAAACGTATCTTCGAAAACGACCGGCACCGTCTCCTCATAGGTACACCCGTTGGCGTCGGTGACGGTTACCTGGTAGGTACCTTCTGCCAAACCGAGTAGGGGCGCCCCAATGGCTCCATTGCCCCAACGAATACCGTAGCCGGGAGTTCCGCCTAACGGTTGGTAGTCGATGCGGCCGTCGAGTGCATCGAAGCAGGAAGGAAGCTGAACCGTAGCTTGCCCACTCAAAACGGGCGGATCTTCGATGGTAAAGGATTCGACGGCGGTGCACGTTCCGTTGCTAACGGTTAGGGTGTAGCTGCCGGCGACCAGACTATCTACGCAGGCAGTGGTATCGCCAGTCGACCAGCGGTAGGTGACCGCCGGGCTTCCGCTGACATTTACGCAAATCCGGCCATCGCTTTCCCCCGGACAGGAAGGAGGGGTTACGTCGCTTCCGTCAATTTGAAAGCCCGGCCCCTGAACGCGCAGGTTGCCCAGCACGATGGAGCAGGCACTGCTGGAATTGTCCGTAATCGTTAGGCTGAATGCGGATTGCCCGAGCCCGTCGAGCTGTAGCGGTCCCGGAATATCCGACTCCTCGCCTTCCTGCCCATTCGTTCCCCGCCAGCTGTAATGGTAGGGAGCAAGCCCATTCTGGGGGGTAATAGTCAATCCACCGTCCAGGCCACCACAGGTGGTCACCGCTCTGGATTGAACCCGTATCGGATCGAGGCCATTGGTGGTCAGCGCCACCAGCGTATCAATGGCCGAACAGCCATTGGCGTCGGTGACGGTCACCGTATATTCGTCGGAGCCATCTGTAATGCCGCCCGTCACTTGGATTTGAGCGGTCGTATCCCCCGTACTCCAACGGTACTCCGGACTGGGCGTTTCCGGGCCGACCGATACCTCAATGGTTTCCGTGGTTTCGCGGCACAACGCCACGGTATCGGCCGGGAGGAATTGAAGCGCCAGGCCATCCTGCACCACGATCGAAATGCTTCCTTCGTCGGTGCATCCTTCCTGCGTCGTCCATTGGTAGGCATACGTGCGGGAATTCAGCGGTTGGATTACCGAGCTGGCCAGTTCATTCGCCGGAGTGGCCGGCAAGTTTTCGTGAAAGCGCAATTCGGCTCCCGTGAAATTGGCATCCTGCAGATTGATCGTCCGCAGATCGATTACTTGGCCCGGACAAATCGGGGCGATTGCCCCAACCAGGCCGGCGGGTTGGGGATTGACAGTTACTTGTGCTTCCGTACGAACGGCGGAACGGCAAATACCGTCCGTCCATTCGGCGTAGTATTGATAGGTAATCGGCTGGCCAGTTGTATTTTCGGGTAATGTGGGATTGAAACAGGGGCCGAATCCAATCGGCGTTTCCGAATCCGGAGTATCGTACCAGAAGATGAGAAAATTATCAAGGGTCTCCGCGCAAACCTCGGCGGCACCTCCACCGCAAAGCGTATCGGAAGTCGTGGTGGGGGATGAAAGATCAGCATCGTCCTGCACTTGATCTCCGTTGCAGTTTTCATCGATGCCATTACAGGGGATTTCCGGGGCGCCGGGAAATATCTGACTGTTATTATCATTGCAATCACCACTGATGGGACTAAAACCGCTCGGAGTGGTAGCTGCACAAGTAAGGATAAACTGATCGCTCCGACCGAAGCCGTCGCCGTCGGCATCCACGTAGAGGCGGCTGGAACCGTCGAGTGGCTGGCTACCGTGCAGGCGAATTTCATCGATCGCAATATCCCCGTACGGGCTGTTGCGCTTAGTGGCTGTGAACCGGAGCTGAAGGGTATCTCCCTCCGTGAATGCGTTCAGGCTAACGTAGGCCTTTTGCCAGAGGTCTCCCTGGTTGCCTGCCAGAGACCAGACCGGCGTCCAGCTACCTCCCCCATCAGCCGAGGCTTCGAGGCTCAGCTCGCCGATGCCAATACCAAATAGATGGTAATTGAAAGATACGTGGCAGGTATCGGAGCCCGCCTTGTTGAAGCGAAAGCAGCCGGATTGTAGCCGTGCCCCGCCCGACAGCGGGCAGTTGAAGCCGTTGGCCTCCAGATACAGGTAATTCCCGGTCCCGGATACATCCGCGGTAGGGCCGGTACCGACCAGCGTGGGGGTAGGGCCATTGAACACCACCCAATCCAGGGAATCGCCCGCCACGTTCTGCCAAAATCCTTCCGGCGCACAAGGTGCATCGCAATTGGGCGAACAAATGGCCTGATCATCGAAGGTCGTTAGGAAAGTCGTGGGTGGCGGTTGGCAGCCCGTCCGAAAGGTGAGCCCACAACTGTTCGGACCATAGCTGTTCGTTTCGGAGCAAAATGGTCTTATATAGGCCTCCAGTTCGGTATCGGCAGGCAATCCATCAACCTCGAAGGGAGGGCAGCCCACCTGAAAGATCTGTCCCTGCCCGGCGACCGGCCCGGCTCCTGGGGTAAATCCCGGAGTGCCGATTTCCAGAATGGCCGGTCCACAATTACCGCCGGGGAGGTAGTCGAATACCACCGTCGTCGAATCGATCCGCTGTACAAACAGATCTTGCACGGGCAGGCAGCTGACGGGCTCAAAAACCAACTCCACAAATTCGAGGGTACCGGCGTCGTTGGGCAGGTCATCGCAGAGCGATAGCGTCCATTCGCCAAGGGGCGAACTCCCGTCATTGAGATCATAAAAATCGTCAAAAGCCCGGTACGGCTGATCGGTAAAGGGGGCAGCGCCCTCCGCAACGGGTGTACAGGCAGCTAGCACCAACCGCCCGTAACTGGTGCAGGAAGTGTCGGCCGGATTGCCGAAGTGATCATCGCCTCCACCAATATCTTCAAACAACCGAACGGAATTGCCGCTCGGAGACTGCAGGAGCACTTCGAGGTCACTCATCCAGGTGTGCGCGATTACCAGGCGCACTTCCTTGAGGTAGACATCTGCGCCCAGGGAAATGCCCGGAGCCTCGGTGACCTGGATACGGACCTCGGCGGGATCGCGAAAGACACCATTATCGGGGCAGCCGTTATCGGGAATAGCCAACTGCAGCCCGCACGCCGATGGATTGGATACCGTCAGGTCGGACTGTGCCAGCAGCGCAACGGGTGCAAACAGCAAGATGACGAGATGGGCATACTGCTTCATTGGCGCTTCGAACGGTCGATTGGTGTTTGTTGCTACCGCCGCTGAGCTCCAATGAAAGCAACCTTGAGCGCAGGGATGATTGGACTTCCAACGACGGATTTTAAAGGTCGGGATTTTTGGGAAACTGCCAAAATGATCAATTTTCTAATGTGCCGATGTGCTAATGTGCTAATGTGCCGATGAAAGTATTAAATTCCTCTGCGCAACGTTGCATTTGCTATAATTGAATAGGGCGCACGCATCAAATGCTGGAGACAGTAAGTCCACCCGGCGGGACATAG
>CAZDET010000040.1:0-47314 GCA_964504335.1 uncultured Saprospiraceae bacterium | reverse complement strand
TACCTGCCAACCTCGAGGGCTGCAGGCAGCCCAGGCGTGCGCAACGCACGCGGCTACCAGCAATGGAAACGGCCGTGTGAAAACGTGGGCTATTTTGTGAGAACGGCTGCCGCGGGGACAGCCAGTGAATGGTGTCGCAAAGGTACACGCTTATTGCCTAACAAGCAAGCCCTGATTGGTCCAAACGCCAAAAACGCCCCTACCGACCATTTTGATGCGTACGCGCTAGTCTATCCAGGAGGAACTAACAAACCAAAAAACTTAAATTCACCTTGCATTACAAAGCAAACCTCCAACTCAACCCCAAAGCCATGCGCTACCTTTGTCTATTCTTTCTGAGCACCTTTTTCTGTATTTCGCTCTTTGCCCAGGGCACCCAGCTGCTCCGCCAACCCACGCTCTCGGCTGATGCTGTCGTCTTCGTGTACGCCAACGACCTCTGGTGGGCCGCCCGCAACGGGGGCGAGGCCGTTCGGCTCACCAGCAACGAGGGCTACGAATCGCTCCCCCACTTCTCTCCCGACGAGCAGTGGATCGCCTTTACCGCCGAATATGACGGCAACACCGACGTCTACGTGATCCCCGCAACGGGCGGCAGCCCCCAACGTCTGACCTGGCATCCAAGTGGCGATTACGTCCAGGGCTGGACGCCCGACGGGGAAATCCTCTTTCGGTCCGGCCGCCAGGGACACCCCACACAAACAAACCGCCTCTACCGGGTGCCGCGCACGGGAGGCTTTCCGCAGCCGCTGGCCATTCCCCGGGCCGCCTACGGCGAGCTCTCCGCCGATGGGCGCTACCTGGCCTACGTGCCCATTACTTCCTGGGATGCTGAATGGCGTAACTACCGGGGCGGCCAGGCAATGCCCATCTGGATCGTCGATCTGCAAACCAAGGAATTGCAGCGCGTACCGCAGCCGACGCAGGAGCGCCACCTCGATCCCGTATGGCACGATGGCAAGGTCTACTACCTTTCCGAACGCGATTACGCGAGCAACATCTGGATGTACGATCCCGTGACACAAGAGGAAGCACAAGTAACGAACCACGAACAGTTTGATGTCAAGAGCCTAGACGCCGCCGCCGACGGCATCATCTACGAGCAGGGTGGCTATCTTCATCTGCTCGATCCCGCTGCGGGCACCTCCCGACAACTGGAGATTACCGTTAGCGGAGATATGAATTTCGCCCGTCCACGCTGGGAAGCGGTCACCGGAGGGCAGCTAAGTTATCCATACTTATCACCCAACGGCAAACGAGCTATCTTTGAGCACCGGGGCGAAATTTTCACCATTCCAAAAGAAGAAGGCACCTGGCGCAACCTAACGAACAGCCCCGGCGTAGCGGATCGCTATCCGGCCTGGTCGCCGAAAGGAGATCGCGTCGCCTGGTTTTCCGATGCCAGCGGCGAGTACCAGCTCCAGGTGGCCGATCAAATGGGGCAAAACCGACGCAGCTATCCCCTGCCCAACCCCACGTTTTACTTCACGCCCAATTGGTCGCCCGACGGGCGATACATTGCCTACACGGATACGGATTACAACATCTGGATCGTCGATCTGGATAGCGGAGAGGCTACCAAGGCCGCCACCGATCGCTACGCCCACCCGAACCGGGCCATGAACCCCGTTTGGGCACCCGATAGCCGCTGGATTGTCTACGCCCGGCAGTTGGAAAGCCACTTTAAAGCCGCCTTTGCCTACAACCACGAGACCGGCGAAACAATCCAGCTCACCGACGGCATGGCCGACGTCATCACCCCCGTCTGGGATCAAAGCGGCGACTATCTTTACTTGCTCGCCAGCACCGATTACGGCCTCAATACCGGCTGGCTCGACATGAGTTCCTATGATCCTGATGTCAGTAGAAGCCTGTATGTGCTCTTACTGAATGACGAAGTCGAATCTCCCGTACTGGTCAAGAGTGATGAAGAGGAGGTGGAGAAGGAGGAAGAGACCGAGGCCGAAGAGGAAGAGGAGTCAGCCAAGGAGGACGAAAAAAAGATGGAAGCCATTCGGATTCAGGAGGAAGGTTTGGGCGACCGCATACTGGCGCTCGACTTACCAGCCCGCAATTACGTGGCCCTCATTGCCGGACCGGCGGGCAGCGTCTTCGTGGCGGAGGCTGTTCCCAACGAGTCGGGACTGAAGCTCCACAAGTACAAGTTGGAGGACATGGAGGCCGACGTTTTCCTGGAAGGCATTCAGGAGGGCGTCACGTCCAGCAACGGCGATCATATGCTCTACCGCAAGGGAAGCAGTTGGTTCATCGTCGGCAATAAGAGCAAGCCCAAAAACGGCGACGGCAAGATCGATACCGATCTGCGGGTGAAAGTAGACCCGCAGCAGGAATACGTCCAGATATTCCGGGAAGGATGGCGCTACATGCGCGATTTTCTCTACGTCGATAACGTACACGGAGCGCCCTGGGACGACATTTACGCCTGGTACGCTCCCTGGATTGAGGATGTGCGCCACCGCACGGACCTCAATTACGTCGTCGATATTATGAGCGGCGAGGTATCGATTGGGCACTCCTACGTCAGCGGAGGCGATTTCCCGGATATCGACCGCGTGCCGGTGGGCCTGCTGGGTTGCGATTTCCGTCTCGAAAACGGCTACTATCAGATTGCTAAAATCTACACCGGAGAGCGCTGGAATCGCAGTCTACGTGGCCCGCTCCATCTGGCCGGGGAGCCGGTGGCCGAAGGCGACTACCTGCTGGCCATCAACGGTCGGGAGCTGCAAGCGCCCACCACCCCCTATGAGCTACTCGAATACACATCGGGACGGGCAACTAAACTAACGATCAACGATCAACCCTCGATGGAGGGGGCGCGGGAAGTACTTGTCGAGCCAGTATCCAGTGAAGGCGCGCTGCGCGGGTGGGACTGGATCGAGGCCAATCGCCGCAAGGTGGATAGTCTTTCCGATGGGCGGCTGGCTTATGTGTACGTACCCAATACCGGAGGTCAGGGATTCCAGTATTTCAATCGCTACTACTTTGCCCAACAGGACAAGCAGGGCGTCATCATCGACGAGCGCAACAACGGCGGGGGCTCCGCTGCCGACTACATGATCGACATCATGGCGCGCGAACCCATCGGCTATTTCAACAGCAAGGCCAACGACAACCGCCCCTGGACCACACCCATGGCCGGTATCTGGGGGCCCAAGGTCATGATTATCAACGAGCGCGCCGGGTCAGGTGGCGATCTCCTGCCCTACATGTTTAAGGAAAAGCAACTCGGCCCGCTGGTCGGCACGCGCACCTGGGGCGGTCTGGTCGGCACCTGGGATACGCCTCGTTTCATCGACGGCGGCCGCATGGTTGCTCCGCGGGGTGGCTTCTTCGACCTCAATGGCGAGTGGGCCGTAGAGGGTACAGGAGTAGCTCCTGATATCGAAGTAATTCAGGACCCCAAGCTGGTGCTTCAGGGCCGTGATCCGCAACTAGAGCGCGCCGTAACGGAAGCGCTGCGCATGCTCGAAGAACAAGCCTTCGAGCTGAAGCCCGAACCGGCGGCCCCGGTGCGCTGGCGGCGACCACAAGGATTTCGGGACTAATTTCTAAAAGTCTTAATCCTAGAGGTCTAAAAATCTAAAAACCACCCGTTCTTCCCCCCGAAACCGATCGAATACCAGGCGGGTGCTATCCAATGACCAATCAATAGCACCCGCCCCAATGGACGATTGGAAACGCAAGGGGATCAAAGCTACCTCGAAGTCGGGTAACGGCCGGACTTCAAACTGCGCTTCCAACTCGTAATTGTCCAGTTGCTCCGGTAGCAGGCCCGCTTTTTGGTACAGTTGAACGCTGATGCCCGACATGGCTCGATTGATCTCAAGCACGAACGCGGAATCTCTTTGCTGGCAGCCATAGCGTCCATTTAGATCGATGGGGCTCAGGGGATGCAGGAACTGGAAACGACCACTCCGATAAGCAGCAGCGTCGATGGGACCAATCGTATCGGAGTCGGTAGGGACTAAACGAAAGATCCAATCCGGTGGCGATTGCGCAACGGCAGCCAAGGTAAAGGCACGCCCTTCGTAACTTCCGTAGAGCAGGCTATCCGAATCGCCGGCCGTTTGGCAATTGGCCCATTCGAAGAGCTTCACCCGGCTGTCCCCTACCTGGGCGTAGACGGCGTATGCGGAATCCGTAGGAACACCAAGCGGCTCGCAGCTCAGTTGCACGGTCACTGGTTCTTCCCCAGGTGCCTCGGTGGTAGATTCCGGGCGACAAGCCAGCAGGCAAAAGGAAAGCAGAAATAAACAGACGGATCGGTACATAACGGGAAACTTCCTGCCAACGAAGAACGGAGAAATCCGTTATTGATAAAAAAGGCAGGCCTAATTTTTTCCCCTTGCCGGGAACAAATCGTATATTTGCCACGCTTTTCAAAGGACCGCTCGGTTCTTTCCAAATGGTGACTATAGCTCAGTTGGTTAGAGCGCTGGATTGTGGTTCCAGAGGTCGCCGGTTCAAATCCGGTTAGTCACCCGCCAACCGGAATTTCCCCAGGGAAATTCCGGTTTTTCTTTTCCCTTACATCTACTCCTCCAACAGCCGCACCTGTACCCGTGAAGCATGCGTCGCATCGTGGTAGATCCGGTGGGTGGCTTTGATGAAATCGTCTTCGTCGGCCTCGTAGATATTCAGAAATTGTTGAGGGTTGCGATCGACGAGTGGAAACCAGGAGTTCTGCACCTGGATCATCAGCCGATGGCCCGCCTTGAAGGTATGGGCCAGATCGGGAATCTGAAAGGCTACCCGGGTGACGGTGCCCGGCTCGAAGGGGGTGGGCTCCTCAAAACTGTCGCGGAATTTACCGCGCAGCACCTCCCCGCGCACCAGCATTTGGTAGCCGCCCATGGGTACCGATTTATCGTTTTCGGGATAATCCTCGACCTGATCGGGGAAAACGTCGATGATTTTGACGACGTAGTCGGCATCCGTGCCCGAGGTGCTAACGAAGAATTCCACATCCACCGGACCGGCCAGGGTCATATCCTCGGTTAGTAGGTCGGTTTGATAGGTCATCACGTCCGGGCGGCGGCTGGCGAAGCGCTGGTCGTCGGTGAGGTATTCGATGGTGCGGTAGCGGTGCACATCTTCGGTGTAGGGCACGGGGTTGTCGGGATCTGCTATGTAGACATCGTAGCTAGTTGGGGCAGTCGGAGGGTCGAAAGAGAGGCCTCCGTCCGCGTGCAAGTAGAGGCTGGCGGGTTCGCTATCGGCGGGCGGCCAGGTATCGAATTGCTTCCATTCGTTGGCTCCCGTAAAGAACATGGTGGCCTCTGGAAGGTCCAGCTCGCCTTCCTCCTTGAGATAGTAGTTGAAGAATTGAACTTCCAGCTCGCGGTAGTAGTCGCCTGTGTTGGAGCCGAAGTGGATGTTGCCCAGCTTGTCGCCGGCATCGCCGTTCCACTGGCCGTGGTACCAGGGGCCCATGATAATGCGGTTCTGGTTGTCGGGGTTTTGGGTTTCGATGGCCCGGTAGGTCTGTAGGGGGCCGAAGAGATCCTCGGCATCAAACCAACCGCCGACCACCAGCACCGCGGGCTTCACACCAGTCAGGTGGGGGCGGGGGTTGCGGGCTTTCCAGAAATCGTCGTAGTTGGGATGGGCCATCAAATCGGACCAAAACTGAATCGAATCGCCGAAGTATTGCGCGTGTACATTCTTGACCGGCCCCAAATCGAGAAAGAAATCGTAGTTGTCTTCGTTAGCAAAATCCATTGATTCGGGCCAAGCGCGAGTGGGCTCGGGTCGGGGTTGGCCGACGGTGGAATAAAACGAAAAGGCATCCATCAAAAAGAAGGCGCCGTTGTGGTGCCAGTCATCTCCGATAAACCAGTCGCATACCGGTGCTTGTGGGGAGGCAGCCTTCAGCGCCGGATGGGCATTGGGCAGCGCCATCGTGGCGTAGAAGCCCGGATAGGAAATGCCGAAAATACCGACGCGGCCGTTGTTGTTTTCCACGTTATTGACGAGCCAATCGATGGTATCGTAGGTATCGCTGTTTTCGTCAATTTCCGTGCCCTCCTTATTCGGGTTGAAGGGACGAACATCTACAAAGGTGCCCTCGCTCATGAAGCGGCCGCGCACGTCTTGATACACGATAATATAGCCTTCTTCGAGGAATCGCAGGAGGTTCCAAAGGCGGCCGGAGTAGTCTTCTTCGCTAGGTTCGCTATTGTAGGGCGTACGCCAGAGCAGGATGGGCCGGGCCTCGGATTGATCCTTGGGTGTGTAGATGGAAGTAAACAAACGGACGCCATCGCGCATGGGGATGTAGACTTCCTGCTTGTCGTAGGTCGTGACGATACGCTGAAAACTCCCTTCGGGTACCTCGAGGGGCGTCCTACCGAAATCCAGGAAGATAAACTCCTCGTCGCCGTAGGTGTAAACGCCCGCAATGGTATTCGTAGCGGGATTGTAGACGCCCTGGAAGGCCGTACCGGCCCTTTCGTAGCGGAAGGATAGGGTATTGTCTTCAAATTGCACGGCACTGAGCGGTAGTTCGTACACATCCCCATCGGGGCTGTCGTAGTTAGCGGTCAGCGAATCGCCCTCCATCGATAGATGAAGGATCATGCGCATTTGCCGGCCTTCGGGGTATTCGCGCAGGCCGTACCAGTCGCCGCTAATGTCCTGGGAGAATAAGGGCCCGGCGAGGAGCCATAAGATGCACAGAAAGCTTAGAGGAAGGTAGTATTTCATTAGGTGGGTGGTTTGTCGGAAGGAAAATACGGAGAATTGACCGTTGTTATGCCCATGTTATGGGTGCCGTAGGTACCAAATCTCGGTAGCAATCGCTTGAACGGGGTGAAGTCCGTACCGTCAGGTACGGGTAGGTTGTCTGCTTTTCCATTGCATTCTACCCATCGGACACCTCTACAGGATGCACCATTGACAATTAGCTTGCAGCACCAGCCTTTGTCCCGAAATTTTCGGTGCCGCTACGCGTGGATTTAACTAGAATGAAGAATCGGGAAGAAGAACCCCGCCCAACTGTCCACCTCCATTTCCATTTTTTCCGTTAAACTGAGGGCCTCAATTACTGAGGCCCTCAGTAGGATGAGTAGGTTGACGAAAATCACCTCCCCTCCCCTTGACAAGCCCCTCGACCTTCCGTATTTTTATGACTGAACGGTTGGTCAATAACAAGCATGTCGCCTCGCTCCAAATCTCAATTTGCCCAATTGCGCGAAAACAGCCTCCAGGCCCTCAAGCAGGCCGCCCTGGAACTCTTTGCCCAAAACGGCTACGGACATACCTCCATCAGCCAGGTGGCGAAAAAGGCCGGAGTATCTAAGGGGTTGGTATACAATTATTTCGAAAGCAAGCAAGCGCTGCTACACGCCATTATCGAAGAGCAAATCGAAATCGGCAAGGAACTCCTGGCCCGCTTCCTGGAAACCTTCGAAACGCCATTGGAACAACTCACCGCCCTCACGGAAGCCGTCGTTCGGATGGTGCAGCAAGACATCAACCACTGGCGCTTCATGACCTCGCTGGCCTTTCAGCCCGACGTGATGCAGGAACTCCAACCGCTAATTAAAGAGCAAAAAGCAACATCCATCCAACAGATGACGGAGATCTTCGAACGCCTGGGGGCGGCCGAACCCGAACGGGAAACCTACCTCTACGGCGCAATGCTCGACGGCATCCTGCTCCAGTACCTGCACCTTGGTCCGGACTACGACCTGGAGGGCATGCAGCAATACATTCTCCGACGCTATACCCAAAACCAATACCCCAAAAAATGAAAACAATCCACGCACTGTTGTGCCTCCTATTGACCTATAGCCTGAGTGCCCAGTCCGCGCTGGAAATCGTCCAAAAATCGGATGAAAAGCTGCGGGGCACTTCCAGCTACGCCGAAATGACCATGACCATCGAACGCCCGAAGTGGACGCGAGAAGTCGGCATGAAAAGCTGGGCAATGGGCGACGATTTCGGCCTGATCCTCATCACTAGTCCTGCCCGCGACAAGGGTACTGCCTTCCTCAAGCGCGATCTGGAAATGTGGAACTGGCAACCCACCATCGACCGCAGCATCAAAATGCCGCCCTCCATGATGATGCAATCCTGGATGGGTTCGGATTTCACGAACGATGACCTGGTGCGCCAATCCTCCATCGTCGACGATTACGAACACCGCTTGCTGGGTGAGGAAACCATCGACGACCGGGCCTGCCACAAAATTGAATTAGAGCCCAAACCCGATGCTCCGGTTGTGTGGGGGCGCGTCTTACTCTGGATCAGCAAGGAGGAATACCTGCAACTCCGCGTCGAATTTTACGACGAAGACGACTACCTGATCAACACCATGTATGGCAAGGATATCCGAACGCTGGGCGGCAAGATACTCCCCGCCCGCCTGGAAGTCATTCCCGCCGAGGAGCCGGGGCATAAAACGATCATCGAATACCAGGATCTGACCTTCGACGTGGACCTCACCGAAGGTTTCTTTTCGATCCAGAATATGAAACGCGTCCAATGATCACCAAACTCGCCTGGCGGAACATCTGGCGCAACAAACGGCGGACGCTCATCACCGCTTCCTCCATCCTGTTTGCCGTGTTGTTTTCGAGTTTCATGGAATCCCTCCAACAGGGCGCCTGGAACAACATGATCCGCAACGTGGTCAATTACTACGTGGGCTACGCGCAAATCCACGAAAAGGGATACGAAGAGGAACCGGCCCTGGACAAGGCCTTTCTACTGACGGATACGATGGAGGCGCTCCCGGATCAACACGAACAGCTCGAAGCAATAGTACCGCGGTTAGAATCGTACGCCCTGGCGTCCACCGGCCAACACACCATGGGCGCAATGGTGGTCGGGGTGGAGCCTCAGCGGGAAGATGCCCTAACCAAGCTCTCGGGCCGCATCAGCGACGGGCACTATTTTGAGCCAGACCAATCCGGAGTGTTAGTAGCCGAGGGTGTTGCCGACTACCTGCAATTGGCCCCCGGCGATACCCTGCTGCTGATCAGCCAGGGCTTCCGGGGAGTCAATGCCGCCGGCAAGTACCCCATTGTCGGCGTTCTTCATTTTCCTTCGCCTGACCTGAATAAATCGATGGTTTACCTTCCGCTGAAAGACGCTCAGTGGTTTTATGGCGCAGAGGGCCGGGTCACCTCCCTGGCTTTGCAACTGAGTTCCCCGCAGGCGTTGGAACCGTTGCTGGCACAACTTCGTACAGCTCTGGATACCAGCACCTACGAATTGCTCGACTG
Organism: uncultured Saprospiraceae bacterium; assembly: GCA_964504335.1. Taxonomy (GTDB): domain Bacteria; phylum Bacteroidota; class Bacteroidia; order Chitinophagales; family Saprospiraceae; genus CAZDET01. The sequence goes on along the minus strand of CAZDET010000040.1, from coordinate 38,063 downwards.
GCAGGAAATGATGCCCGAACTCCTGGAGGCGAAAGCCCTCGACAGCGCGGGAAACGTCATTGTCTACATCATCCTGTACATGATCATTGCCTTTGGCATCTTCGGGACTATCCTGATGTTGACCAAAGAACGTGATTTCGAATTTGGGGTGCTCACAGCTATCGGCACCCCGCGCCGCACCCTGGCAATGGCTACCTGGCTGGAAATCATGCTGATGGGTATTTTGGGAGCCATCGCGGGGATAATTGCCAGTATTCCGGTGGTTGGCTACTTCAACCGGAACCCCATTCGATTCACCGGCGATTACGCGCACATGCTGGAACAATATGGCTTCGAGCCCATTTTTCCGGCCGAATTTGATCCAAATATTTTCGTAACCCAGGCGGTAGTTGTATTGATCCTCACGGCTCTGTTGGGCTTGTGGCCGGTACGGCACATTTTCCGCCTGCGACCTGTGGAGGCCATGCGCCCCTAAAATTGAATCGCTATGTTATTAATCATGGCTTGGAGAAATATTTGGCGCAATCCTACTCGTAGCCTCGTGGTGATGGCGGCCATTGCCCTCGGCATCTGGGCAGCATTATTTATGACTGGTTTTGCCACCGGTATGGCTCGCAGCTATGTCAACAATGCCATTGCGGAAGTCGTCTCTCACCTCCAAATCCACCATCCTCAATTCAAAGACAATCAGGATGTCACCTATACCATTGCGGATGCCGATCACTTAGTGGATAACATTCGCCGGCAACCGGGAATCAGGGCGGTCAGTGCGCGTAGCCTAACCAATGCGATGCTGGCTTCGAGCAAAGGCACCAGGGGCATCCAGGTAAAGGGCATCATACCCGAGGCCGAAGGAGACATTAGTCAACTTCACGAAAAGGTCGTCGAGGGCACTTACTTCGACGGTCGTAAAAACCAATTGCTCATTGGAAGTGAACTGGCCGACAAACTGGAGGTAGGCCCCCGCAAGAAACTGGTGCTCACTTTTCAGGATACGGAGGGCACCATTACCGCCGGGGCCTTTCGCATTGTGGGCCTATTCGAATCCGGCAATTCGGGATTCGACGAACGTTTCGTTTTTGTGCGCAAACAAGACTTAAATGCCTTGCTGCATCCGAACGGTCAGTCCGGGGATTTGACCCACGAAGTAGCGGTCCTGTTAGAGAACTCGGAAACGGTGGGCAACCTCCAACGCACCTTACAAACGACCTTCCCCGATTTACTGATCGAAACCTATCGCGAAGTAGCCCCGGACCTGCAACTGTACGAAGAGCAGATTCAATATGTATCGCTCATCTATCTGACGATCATCATGCTGGCGCTGGTCTTCGGCATCATCAACACCATGCTGATGGCGGTGCTGGAGCGGCAGCGGGAGTTGGGCATGCTTATGGCCATCGGGATGAATAAACCGCGGGTGTTTGGGATGATCGTGCTGGAAACTCTAATGCTCTGTCTGGTAGGTGCCCCGTTGGGCTTGCTGTTAGGAGGGCTCACCAACTGGTGGCTCGTCACTCAGGGCCTGGACTTGTCCGCCTTTTCCGAAAGCCTTCGCATGTTCGGGATGTCTGAACGGGTCTACTTCGATCTCGACCCCGTGGTGTACTGGCAGGTCCCCCTCCTATTAATCATTACTGCATTACTGGCGGCCGTTTATCCGGCGCTCAGAGCCATTCGACTGCGGCCGGTCGAAGCGATCCGGTAGCGCAAAAATGAACCAACCATGAAAACCGTTATTCAAACCCAACAGGTTACCAAAACATACAATCCGGATAAAATCCCCGTACACGCTCTCAATGGTGTAGATCTTCACATCGAAGAAGGCGAATTTACGGCCATCGTCGGCCCGTCGGGCTCCGGCAAAACCACACTGCTCAATATCATCGGTGGCCTGGACCGACCGACGACCGGAACGGTCTGGGTAGACGGCATCGATATCAGTACGCTGTCGGATAATCAACTGATTGATTTCCGCAAGGATAAGATTGGCTTCGTTTTTCAGGCGTACAACCTCATCCCGGTACTGACGGCCCGGGAGAACGTCGAATTCGTCATGCTGTTGCAAAAACGGCCCCGCTCCGAACGCCAGGCTCGAGTAGAAACCCTATTGGAGGAAGTAGGCCTGGCCGACAAGATCGACAAGCGCCCCTCGGAGTTGTCGGGGGGGCAACAGCAGCGGGTGGCCGTGGCCCGGGCACTAGCCCCTAAGCCCGCCTTTATCCTGGCCGATGAGCCTACCGCCAACCTGGATTCCGTTTCCACTGCCAACCTATTGGATTTGATGGCCGAATTGAATCGCCGCGAGCAAATGACCTTCGTGTTCTCCACCCACGACCAGCGGGTAATCGATCGGGCCAGGCGGGTCATCACCCTGGTAGATGGAAAAATTTTTAAGGATGAGCAACGTTAATTTTGCCATCTCCCTCTTATGCTGCCTGCTGACAGCCAGTCTACTCCATGGCCAGGACAACAAGGAGCGAAATTGGCAGCTGACTGGCTACCAAAAAGACCTGCAAACCTGGTTGTTTTTAAATGACCTGCCCAGCGATGACTTTTTGCAGGACAACCTGCTGCACAACCGCCTTAATTTCACCTGGTTCCCGGGCGAAGCGTGGCGCTTGCGGGCCGATTTGCGCACCCGGGCCTTTTTTGGCGATGTGGTGCAGGCCGATCCCAATTTTGCGGACCGCATCGGCGACGCTAACAACGATTACCTCGACCTCTCCGTCGTGCTGGTAGATAGCCGGAGCTGGGTAATTCAAACCATGCTCGATCGACTTTACCTGGAATACAGCGCCGAGAAGTGGGAAGTCCGCCTGGGTCGGCAGCGGATCAACTGGGGCATCAGCACCATTTGGAACCCCAACGATATCTTCAACGCCTACGACTTCACGGATTTTGATTACGAAGAGCGCCCCGGCAGCGATGCGTTGCGCCTGCGTTACTTTACTGGTTTCGCTTCCAGCCTGGAGATGGCAGCTCGCCTCTTCGACCGTTGGGAAGAAGCCATTGTGGCCGGCCTTTGGAAATTTAACAAGGGAAGCTATGATATACAGCTCCTTGGAGGATATGTCACTGGCGATTTCGTCATTGGTGGCGGCTGGGCAGGCAACCTGGGTAATGCCGGCTGGAAAGGGGAGGTAAGTTGGTTTCTGCCGCAACAAGAGGAAAACGAGCAATCCTTTGCACTAACCACAGGCTGGGATTACGTCTTCCCCTCTGGGTTTTACCTGAATAACGGTTATCTATATAATAGTCAGGGGGTTACAAATGCGGATATCTCCGGTTTATTTGTGTTTGACCTGTCGGCAAAGAACTTGTATCCCTATCGGCATGCGGTGTTTGTGCAGGGTGTCTATCCACTTTCTCCTCTGGTCAATCTGGGCGGAGCCATTATTTACAGCCCGGTGGAAGTGCATCCCCTATTTATCAATCCCACCTGCACCATTTCGATGGGTACCAACTGGGATCTGGATCTTATCGGCCAACTGACCTTCAATGAGAATGTGCAAGGCAATTATGTAGGGCCGGTGCAGGCGGTATTCGTGCGGGTGAAGTATTCGTTTGAGTTGGAATAACCAGGGTGTTACCATTTAATATTCAATTAATTACATCAAGTACCTGTCGAATTTCACCGAAATATTTGGAAGAAAAAGCCAGTTCTCCTGTCCCTTAAATATTTCCAAAAAAATGCTACACTGAGGCCCTCAATTACTGAGGGCCTCAGTAGGGTGAGATCCGTCCGTTTGCGAAAGCCCATGTAAAGTCCCAGTTTGAAAGTTGCCGCCGGTTCGGTATTTTCAGCAATGCAATCATTCAACAAATTGGACTAACCGTATGAAACACAGTCTTTGCCTACTGTTGTTGCTCGGCCTGTTTAGCTTCTCGCTGAATGCGCAAGAGGGCGACACCTCCCCCCTTTCTGATAAAGCCTTTTCCGGATTGAAATTCCGCAATATCGGGCCAGCCTTTACCTCCGGCCGCATCGCCGATATCGCCGTGCACCCCGAGGACGAAAACTATTGGTACGTCGCCGTTGGCTCCGGTGGAGTCTGGAAAACGACGAATGCGGGCGTTACCTGGTCGTCCATCTTCGACCAGCAGGCCTCCTACTCCATCGGTTGCGTCACCATCGATCAACGCAACCCCCATACCATCTGGGTGGGTACTGGTGAGAACGTCGGTGGCCGCCACGTCGGTTTCGGCGACGGTGTCTACAAAAGCACCGACGACGGTCGTACCTGGAAGAATATGGGCTTGAAGGAATCAGAGCACATTTCGAAAATCCTCGTCCACCCCGACAACTCCGACGTCATCTGGGTAGCCGCCCAAGGCCCTCTCTGGAGCAAGGGGGGCGAACGCGGCCTCTACAAATCCACCGACGGCGGTGCAACTTGGAAAAAAGTGCTGGGCGATGACGAATGGGTCGGCGTAACCGACATCGTCATAGACCCACGTGATCCGAGCCGGCTCTACGCCGCTACCTGGCAGCGCCACCGCAACGTGGCCGCCTACATGGGCACCGGCCCGGGTTCGGGCATTCACCGTAGCACCGATGGGGGCGAAACCTGGGAAAAACTGACCACCGGCCTACCCAACGAAGACATGGGAAAGATCGGACTCGCTCTCTCCCCTCAACAGCCCGATGTGCTCTACGCAGCCATCGAATTGAAACGCGCTACCGGTGGCATCTATAAGTCGACCGACCGCGGTGCCTCCTGGAAAAAGCAGTCGGATGCCGTATCCGGGGCAACCGGACCGCACTACTATCAGGAACTCTACGCCAGCCCGCACCAGTTTGACCTGATCTACCTAATGGATAACCGCGCCCAGGTGTCCTACGACGGCGGTAAGACCTTCGATCGACTCATGACCCGCGCCAGCGGCATCCACTCCGATCACCACGCGCTGGTCTTCCGGGCCGACGATCCCGACTACCTGCTTATGGGCTCCGACGGTGGCGTTTACGAGAGTTTCGACCACGCCAAAACCTGGCGCTTCATGGATAATATGCCCATCACGCAGTACTACAAAGTAGCAGTCGACGATGCCGAGCCCTTCTACTTCGTCTACGGCGGTACCCAGGATAACGGCTCGCACGGCGGCCCTTCACGCACGGATACCGAGCACGGCATCCGCAACGCCGATTGGTTCAAAACCCTCGGTGCCGACGGCCACCAATCGGCTACCGAACCTGGTAATCCCAATATTACCTACGCCGAAACCCAGCAGGGCGGCCTGCACCGCGTCGACCGCATCACCGGCGAGCAAGTCTTCATCCAGCCGCAACCCGAAGCGGGCGAGCCCTACGAGCGCTACAACTGGGATGCCCCCATCCTCGTGAGCCCGCATTCGCCGAGCCGCCTCTATTTTGCCTCCTACCGCGTATGGCGTTCCGACAATCGCGGCGATAGCTGGACAGCCATCTCCGGCGACCTCACCCGCAATGAAGAACGCCTCGCACTGCCCATCATGGGTGAAGTGCAAAGCTGGGATGCCGGATGGGATTTCAATGCCATGTCGAACTACAATACCATCACCTCCCTGGCCGAATCGCCACTACAGGAAGGCCTCATCTACGCCGGAACCGACGACGGCATCCTCCAGGTAACCGAAGATGCCGGCGCCAACTGGCGAAAAATTGAAGTCGGCACGATGCCCGGCGTTCCTGCAACTGCATTTATCAATGACGTTAAAGCAGACCTGCACGATGCCAACACGGTCTACGTAGCCCTTGACAACCACAAGTATGGTGATTTCCAACCCTACCTCGTCAAGAGTACCGACCGCGGTCGGACCTGGACATCCATCACGGCCAACCTGCCCGAGCGCACCCTCGTGTGGCGCATCGTGCAAGACCACGTCAAGCCGGAACTCCTCTTTGCCGCAACCGAATTTGGCGTTCACTTTTCCATCGACGGCGGTGGGCAGTGGACTCAACTAAAAGGGGGCGTTCCGCCCATCCCTTTCCGCGACCTGACCATTCAGCGCCGGGAGAACGACCTGGTAGGAGCCTCCTTCGGCCGCAGCTTCTTCATCCTAGACGATTACAGCCCCTTGCGGGAAGTATCGGAAGAGGTGCTCGCTCAGGAAGCAAAATTGTTCAAGCCTCGCCGGGCCTGGTGGTACCAGCCGCGGTCTATCGTCGGTAGCCAGGGTTCCAGCAAGTACGCCGCAGATAACCCGCCCTTCGGAGCGGTATTCACTTACCATTTGGGGGAAGGTCTGACCACCCTGACCAAGGAGCGGCAGAAAAGGGAAAAAGAACTCGCTAAAGCCGGTGAAGAATTAACCTTTGCGGGTTGGGATGCCCTCAAGGAGGAAATCCGACAGCCCAAGCCGCAAATCCTTCTAACGGTGAAGGATGCAAACGGAAGGGTCGTTCGGCGCATCGATGGCCCCACCAGAAAGGGATTCCACCGCGTCGCCTGGGATTTGCAGCATGCACCGGTATCCGGTATCGATCCCGACCGGCCAAATGCCGGCCAGGGTGGATTCATGGCCGTACCCGGCGAATACAGCGTGACGCTTTCCAAAATGGAAGATGGACAGGAGACCGTCCTGGCTGGCCCGGAAACCTTTACCGTAGAACGCCTGCGCAGTAAAGGCGCCCTGGACGGAGCAAGCGACCAGGAGCTAATCGCCTACCGCGACAACCTCGAACAACTCTGGGAGGATATGTCCGCCGCTTCCCTCGTACTCGGTGATGCCCTCAAACGGATCGGTGCCATGAAGACGGCAGCCGCCCGGTCCGAGCGCGATGCATCCGGCTTAATGAATCGCCTGTACAGCCTGCACAACGACCTCCTCGACCTGCAGGAACAGATGAATGGCAGCGAAGTCAAGAGCAAGATCGGCGAACGCTCCGATCCAACGGTATGGTCTCGTGCTTTCGTCGCCTACCGCGGCCTACAAACGACCTACGGCCCCACCGCAATGCACGAGCAAAATCTAAATATAGCCAAGTCAGAGCTGAGCGAATTGCGATCCAGCCTGAAAACCATCACGGAGCAAACCATCCCACAGCTGGAAAGTGATCTTTCCGAAGCGGGCGCACCCTGGATTCAGGGTTCCGTGATGCCCGACCAGAATCGGTAACTGAATATCCGCCTCGCCGGGAAGCCCTCTTGGATCATTGATTCAAGAGGGTTTTTTGGTACGTTGGTCAGTCTTCGACGTGCTTTAACGCGTTAATTATTCGATTTATCCCCTCGGCACATCGGCACATTCATCACAGCATCACAGCATCAAAACATCCCACTACCAATTCGTAAAGGCCTTGTTGAAAATATCCTCCGTAAGCTGATCGAGGATGTCCTGAATGGCTTCTTCCTGAACGGCTTCCAAGCTGGTGGTGGCAGGAAAATCGAAGAAAAAGGAGAAGTTCTGCTTCCAATTGGCCTCTTCATCCTGAGAGTTGAGGTATTCGACCGCCAGGACGATCGTTAGGCGGTTGAGGGCCGCGAAGGTGCCAGGCTGTGGGGCCTCGGAAGATACCCGATAGTCCACAACGGTACCGCGAAACTCTACGTCGGGATTGGTATCAACTTGCTCCAACCGGCTTTCGGTACGCACCTTGGCACGCAGTGCTTCCGCTACCGTCACCTCGAGGTTAGGCGGACTGTTGATCGCATTGTTCTCAAAGCGCGCCACGTAAAACGTGTTAATGCCCGGCTCAATGCTGATGCCTTTGAAGCTGTAGCAGCCGCTGATAAGAGCTACAAGAATTAGAAGCAGAAAGTTGCGCATGGAGGGAAAGTTACGGAAAGACCGCCGATCCAACATTCAACAAATGGTTAATCACTGAATGAGCGGCTCGCCGATGAACACCCGCACTTCGGGAGAAAGCCGCACGCGTATTTTTACGATGAGTGGCTCGCGCAAATCGGCCAGGGTACGACGGTGAAAGGTGTAAGTTGTCTTGATCGTGGTGAAGACCGTCGTGATAGCCGCGTTTTTTCTGTTTTCTTGTAAAATGGCATCCACACGCTCGGGCTTGAAATCGTCGTGTTTTCCCAACAATTCTACCTCCAGCACCGGGTTAAGGGATACGCCCAGCGACAGGCTGTTTATTTTTAGGCCGTAAATTTCCAGCTTCGGAAAAATCTGGAGCCATTCGTCGATCAGTTGATACGTCCGTTCTTTCGCACCCTCCCCGAGATGCGCCGTTTGCTGGCGGATCTGTTCGCTAACATCCTGTAGCGCCTTCGTGATTTTATCCAACATAGTTCATTTAAACTTGATCATCCCACCTAAATCGGCGCTCCCATCAATTACACTTCCAAACAGATGGCGCACCGTAACGGTTTTTCCGTTTACTGTAGCGTTTTCGAAGGTCGTGCGCTTCACCTTTCCCGGCAGGTGGTAGATCGAAGTGAACACCACCCCCGCCATCAGGTCGTTGAGAGAGTCGGTAAAGGGGCTTTCCTCTATGATTTTTGCCCCTGATCGATCGACCGGAATAGTCCGGATGAGCTTGCGCTTCCCGGATAGCGCAAAAGTAGATTCCTGCATGCTAAACCCGCCTCCCATTGCGAATAAGTTTGGGCCTTCAATATCCGGAATTTCCCTGGCATCCGATTCCGTTTTCAGCCGTTTCATCAGCGCATTGAGCTCGTTCAGTTCTTCGAGGTACTCAAAAGCAAACGACAGCGTGACGGCCGCCTTGGTAGCAGCAGGATCGAATTGCATTCGCGCACTTAAGCGGTCGAGCAGCTGCCTGTCGCCGGCAGATAGATTTAATTGATCGAATACGCTCATATCGCCCACCCTAAGCGTAGTATCCGGTCCAAGTTCGGACTGAAGCGATTCGGAAACCAGCGGATTTGCCAATAACTCGCTGAAGTCGATTGTCAGTTGATAGGTGCCCGAACCATTTCTCCGAAGGGTGATTTCTTCGGTCATCTCAAAACAGCTCGTCGTTAATAGGCTTAGCAGGAGCAGGACGACTAGTCGGGAATAACGCATGGAGTTCGCAAATTTATCCGGGAACAAAAGTACGGATTTAACCGATGGCCGATTGGTCAAACTAAAGGCGGCGTTAATCGTTTAGCCCTGTAGAGTAATCCGTACGATAGAAAATCACCCAAATTTTCGGGGAGGCAGAAGCTCTTCCTACTTACAAATACCGCATTTATGACCAAGGCGAGCACTCTGGGCCAGCTCAAGGCATCTGACTATCAGCCCCGCTCCGTTAAACAAGAACTTCGCGCCAATCTGATTGAAAAGCTGCGTTCGAATCAAAAGATATTCCAAGGCATTGTCGGTTTTGACGATACGGTAATCCCCGATATCCAACGAGCCATTTTGTCGCGGCACAACATTTTGCTACTGGGGTTGCGCGGTCAGGCAAAAACCCGTCTGGCGCGGCAAATGGTCGATCTGCTCGACGAGTACATGCCCATCGTGGCCGGCTCGGAACTCAACGACGATCCACTGAATCCGATTTCGCGCTACGCCCGGGATCTGATCGCCGAGCACGGAGACGATACCCCCATCGAATGGGTACACCGCTCCCAGCGCTACGTCGAAAAACTCGCCACCCCCGACGTGAGCGTGGCTGACCTGATCGGCGACGTCGACCCCATTAAAGCCGCCACCCTAAAATTGCCCTACGGCGACGAACGGGTTATTCACTTCGGTCTGGTGCCCCGCGCCCACCGTTCTATTTTCGTATTGAACGAGCTGCCCGACTTGCAGGCGCGCATACAGGTGTCGCTTTTCAACATTCTGCAAGAAGGAGATATCCAGATTCGCGGATTCAAGATTCGCTTGCCACTCGACATCGACTTCGTTTTCACCGCCAACCCGGAAGATTATACCAACCGCGGCAGCATTATCACTCCGCTAAAGGACCGGATCGAAAGCCAGATCCTCACTCACTACCCCAAAACCATCGAGATTGCCCGCTCGATCACCCAGCAGGAGGCCAAGCTGGCCGAAGAGCAGCGCAGTTGTATTCAGGTGCCCGATCTGTTGCAGATCCTCCTGGAGCAAATTGCCTTCACCGCTCGGGAAAGTGAATACATCGACGAAAAAAGCGGGGTTTCCGCCCGACTGAGTATTAGCGGATTCGAAAACCTCGTCAGCACTGCCGAACGCCGGATGCTCCTCAACAACGACAAGAGCACCGTGGCGCGCATCATCGACTTCTGGGGCGTGGTGCCGGCTATTACCGGAAAAGTAGAGCTGGTTTACGAAGGCGAACAGGAAGGATCCTACGGCGTAGCAATGAACCTACTCGGCAAATCGATCAAGGAAAGCTTTCTTAACCACTTCCCCGATCCGGAATCGAGCAAAAAAGGCCGCGAGCGCGACCCCTACGGTACCATCCGGGCCTACTTCAGCGGTGGCAACACCGTCGACTTGCTCAACGACGACAGCGATGCCGAGTACCGGAAGAAACTGGATAACGTCGCCGGACTGAAAAAATTCGTCAGCGGTTACCTCCCTAACCTCAGTGATACCGAGCGCTACCTCTACATGGAACTAGTGCTGCACGGCCTGGCCGAATATCAGGTACTCAATAAAGATGTTTTAGAAAACAGCCTGACGTTTCGGGATTTATTAGCTAATATGCTGGATGAAGATGATTTTAACTTCGACGATAATTAAACGCCTATGTTGTTACGCATCAATCCAGATAATCCGGAAGGCCGAAAAATCCGCCAGGTAGTTGAAACCATCGAAGCAGGCGGCATCATCATTTATCCAACGGACACCGTGTACGCGCTGGGCTGCGATATGGCCAACAAAAAGGCCGTAGAACGCCTGGCCCGCCTGCGCGGAATCCGGGCGGAGGAGGCTCTTTTTTCCATTATTTGCCAGGACATCAGCCAGGTGACCGATTACGCCGCGCTGATTACGAACGATGTGTTTCGCGTAATGAAACACAACCTGCCCGGCCCGTTTACTTTTATCCTTAAAGCCAACAACCGCCTGCCGAAAATCCTCAAAAACCGCAAGGAGACTATCGGCATACGCATTCCCAACAACAACATCGCCCAGCAAATCATCTCCGAGCTCGGGCGGCCACTGATCTCCGCCTCTCTGAAATCGGAAGATAATATCACGGAGTACTACACCGATCCGGAAGATATATATGAGCACTACCGCAAACTGGTCGACACCGTAATCGATGGAGGCCCTGGGGGCAATAAGCCCTCCACCATTATCGACTGTACGGAAGACACCCCCCTGCTGGACCGCGAGGGTGCAGGGCAGCTTAAGGAATAAGCCTAGTAGCTAATACCAAGCCGCTGGTAAATAAAGTGGAGTAGCCAGGCCGGGCCGATTAGCAAAAATTGAATGTCCTCCAGAAAAGAAGGCTTTTTCCCTTCGATTTTGTGGCCGATGAATTGCCCAATCCAGGCCAGTACGAAAATAGCGAGGCTCGCCAGTGCCAACGCCCCTCCTTGTTCACCAAGTGCCAGGTACAAAGAATGAATTCCCAGCAAAAGCAAGCCGGTGATTACCACAAAACCCAGAAACATCGGCAACGAGAGTCGTAGATAGTAAATCAGCGCCATGGCCAGAAACACGGCCGCCCAATTAGTAAATAATCCACGCCCCCCGGGGAAAGGAATAGCAAAAATCAATCCCAACAGGCTGAACATGATCGCGGGTACACATACCCAGTGTATTAACTTATTCGTGGCATTCTGGTGGCTTTCTCCGTACTTATCCAGATACCATTGAATATCTCGGCTCATGGTCTTCTTTTTTGCTTAATGAGTATGGATTGTTGAATATACAAAAGGATCCAATTCAGGCTTTGAAAATCAAGGCCAACCCTCGAATACATTCAGTATATTCAAAGGTGTTACCTTCAAAACCACCGTCCGTCGAATAGAAGCTACATATGAAAAGTAGCAAAAACATCACCCTAACAGCTATCGGATGAAGCCATCCATTAATCTTCGAGACGCCTTTTTTGAGCAACTCAAAAATAATGCGGAGATTTTCCAAATCATCCGGGAACACTCCTTTGAAAGTTTGACTTTCCGACGTCCCTCCATCGATCCTCAACAGGAGTGGACGGAAGAGCGATTCTGGCAATTACTAGGCTACGACGGTTCCTCCATTGCCGATCATCGAGCATTTCGGGAAGCTTGCCTGTGGGAGTCCGACCGGCCGATCTTTCAAAGGCTGCTCGATCAGCCCGGAAAAGCCGCTATCCGCTACCGGCACCGGGATGGAAGCTGTGTCCGGATCGATACCCAGTCGATTTCGCTCCCCGATGAATACCTGATTCAATTACACCAATCGATCTCGACCGACTGTGCATCGGAATTGAAGCAGCCCCAGGTTGATACGGAAGCCCTGGCCACCCGAATCATCGATCTGGTTGGGGTTTCCATCATCGTTTTGGATACAGATCGCCGGGTAGTCCTGTGGAACAAGCGCGCCGAACAAATATTCGGTTATCGCTCGGAAGAAGTAATGGGACAAAGACTGGACGACAAGCTCCTATTGGATGAGCTTCGATACGAGGCCCACCAAATTATGGAAGATCTTTCTTCCGGGAAACGTTGGCAGGGCGAATTTCGCCTCCTGCGCAAAGATGGAAAGGAAGTTGAATTATTGATCGTTAATCGACCGATTCACAATGCCTCCGACGAAGTGATTGCCTTCATCGGTGCCTCCGTAGATATCACCGCGCAAAACAACGCCCGGAAAGCCCTCCGGCAAATCCAGAAACGCATGGAACTGGCCATCGACACCGGCCAACTGGGCATTTGGGAGCTAGACCTCGGTACCGGCCGGCTGGATTGGAACGACCAAATGTTTTCCATCTATGGCCTTAGCCAAGAAGAATTTGAAGAAAATGTAGAGGTATGGCGATCGCTGGTGCACCCCGATGATCTCAAAAATGCGGATGCGGAAATGGCTCGCATTCTGGAGGGAGAAACCGTTCATAATGTTCGGTACCGTATTCGGACCAAGGAGAACATCATCAAACACATTTACGCCTCTGGTACGCCTATTTACGATCCATCCGGCAAATTGACGAAGCTGGTGGGGGTCAATATCGACGTTTCCAGAATGGTCGATCTCGAAAAAGCCGAAATACTGGCCAAGGAGCTGGCTATTCGCAACCGCGACATCGAGCAGTTCGTATCCATTGCGTCCCACGATTTGCAGGAGCCGCTTCGCACCATCACTAGTTTCGCTCAACTGTTGATTCGGCGATTCAGTGATGAGCTGCCTGAGGATGGGCAGCAGATCCTGGAATTCATCATTAATGCGTCGCGCCGACTCAGCATGTTGGTTCGCGGATTGATCGACTACAATCGATTGGGCGTAGACCGGAAAAAGACGTTGGTAAATATTCAGGAAGTGGTGGCAGAAATCACGGAGGATCTGGAAGCAAGCATCCGGAAGACCAATGCAGAAATTACCGTAGAGTCGTTGCCTGAAATTAACGCCTACCCGATCGAAATCCGGCAACTCTTCCAAAACCTGATCAGCAACGCCATCAAATTTCACCGCCCGGACGCTCCCCCGGAAATTCGCATCGCTGCCTGGCCCGAAGACAATGGCTACACCTTTGTGGTCAAAGACAACGGGATCGGCATTCCTCCCGAACAGCGGGAACGCATTTTCGAGATTTTCCGCCGTCTCGATACGGAAGGCACCTACGAAGGCAGTGGGATCGGGCTTGCCTATTGCAAGAAGATCGTCACACTGCACGACGGGCAAATTTGGGTAGAATCTATTCCTTCCGCCGGCAGTGCATTTTACGTGCACCTGCCCCAACAGGACCCGTTCCTGGAAAATTCCATGAGTTCGAAAGAAGCATTATCCAGATCGAACAATCCGGTCGTCGATCGTTAGCCAGGCAATCAGGGCGCTCAGTAAAGCGATCATCGCACACAGATACATCACCCGACGATAGCTGTACACGAAGCTTCGGTGAATGAGAAACTGCGCCCGCTCGCGCTGGCTCTGGCTAAGCGATTGTGGAATGGAAATCTCCGCCAGATCCGTGCGACTTTCCAGCATGGCCTGCTGGGCGCTTGCAGGCAGATCGCTGCCGCGAAATCGCTCGGGTAGTACTGTACTGAACACCTGTACCATGATGAGGCCGAAAACCGCCACGGCGAAGAGGTTGGCCACCCGGGATACGGCATTATTGACCCCCGATGCCGTACCGGATAATTCATCGGGAGCCGATCCCATCACGGTGGCGGTCAGGGGAGCAACGCTCACCGACATACCAAGGCCCAAAACCACTAGCGCCGGAAAGAAAGTTTCCCAATAGGTTCCGCCAATTCCCGGGCGTGCCATCAGCAGGAATCCGCCCGCCGTAAGGATAGGCCCCACCGTTAGGGGAATCTTGCTGCCAATTTTGTTTACAAGCCCACCCGCCCAACTCGACAGTACCGACAGCAACAGCACAAACGGCAGAAACGCCGCCCCCGTAGCAGTAGCGGAATAACCTTGAACCTGTTGCAAATTGAGTGGCAAAAAAAACAGAGCCGCACCAAGAGCCGCATACAGGGCAAAGGTGAGGCCGTTGGCACCGCTAAACGTAGTGGAATGAAACAACTCCAGCGGCAGCATAGGATGGTCCGTCTTGCGTTCCCACCAGAGGAAAAGAGCGGTAAGAAGGGAGCCGATCGATAGCGCAGCAATGACCTCCGGATGAGCGAAACCGAGCTCATTGGCCTCGATCAGTCCGTAGATGAGACCGCCGAGTCCGAGCGCTACCAGCAGCGCCCCCAACCAATCGATCCGGCGGTTGGCCGAGGCGTTTCGGCTCTCAGGAACCCACCACAGGCTCAGCACGATTACCAATACAGCAAAGGGAAGGAGAATGAAGAAAATCCACCGCCACGTAAACGCATCGATGATATAGCCGCCAACAACCGGTCCCAACGCGCTGGTGAGCGCCGTAAAACCGGACCACAACCCGATGGCACGGCCACGGTCTGCCTTGGGAAAGGTGGCATTGATGATAGCCAGACTACCCGGCGTCAGCATGGCTCCTCCAATGCCTTGCACGATGCGCGCCACGATGAGTTGCTCTACATTGGGAGCTAGTCCACACCACACCGACGCGAGGGCAAAAAGGACGGTGCCGGTCAGGTAAATACGCCGGCGGCCCAGCAGATCGCCCAGCGCCCCCCCGATAAGCATCAGAGAAGAGAGCGAAAGCAGATATCCGTTGATAATCCATTGGATTTCCCCAACGGAAGCACCCAATTGTCTTTGAAACGTGGGAAGTGCTACGTTGACCGTAGAAGAGTTGATGAAAACAATGCTTGAGCCGAGAATGGTAGCGGCCAGTATCCAGGGGCGTCGAGACGCTTCAGCTGTGGGCATGTTTTTGGGCAGTTCTTGGAATGGTAAGGTACCTGCCCCCAAAAAGGTTGTACGGCCACACCGAATTATTCTTCCAAGGCAGCGATCAGAGAGATCTCGACATTTACGAATTTCGGTAGGCGCCGCACCTCTACCAGTTCCCGGGCGGGTGCGGAAGATTCGTCGAAATACTCCGCGTAAACGGCATTGATGCGGCCGTAATTATCCATGTCCGTTACGAAAACAGAACACTTAACCACATCGCTGAACGACAGGCCTGCCTCCGACAAAATAGCCTTGAGATTTTCCATCACCTGCCGGGTTTCGGCCTCAATGGAATCCATCACTAGCTCGCCGGTGGCGGGATTAATGGCTACTTGCCCAGAGACGTAGAGCATCTCGTTGGAAATGACCGCCTGATTGTACGGCCCCACCGGATCTGGTGCATTAGATGTCTGAATGATGCGCTTCATAACGTGCGTTGGCGCCCTCCCGGGCGTTCCGTGGATGGGATAGGGTTATTCGTCGTCGTAGTCCGGGCCTTTGACCAGCAGCTTGCCACGGTAGTACATATTTCCATCGGCGTCAAAGTAGGCACGATGGTACAAATGACGCTCCCCGGTCGTTTTGCACGTTGCAATGGTGGGTACAGTCGCCTTGTAGTGAGTGCGCCGCTTGTGTTTGCGCTGCTTGGAGATCCGACTCTTAGGATGTGCCATGTTCGTTTGTTATTAATGAGGCGCTCCGAGGAGCCACCGATTAATCAATTATTTCCGGACCATTTTTTGAGTTCCTCCCATATGGGGTTAGGCTCTCGGTCATCACTTTTCTCTCCGGTCGAGGTAGAGGGTTTATCCGCTTCATCTGTGGCCAGAAAAGCCAGCATTTCTTCGTTGCAGGGCGGTGATGCTTCCTCCTTGCAGTCGTAGGTTTTAATAATCGGCACTGCTAGCAGCACGTACTCGTAGACGTACTGGGCAATCTGGAATCGTTCCGTATCGGGAGCGATGTATACCACATCCGCCTCCTCCGATTCTTTTTCCTCGGAAAATTTGACCAGCAGGCGTTCTTCAAAAGCAATCGGAAGATCGATGGTCGCCAGGCAACGATCGCATTCCGTTTGTACGGTCCCCTCAATAACAAAGTCGAGCACGTACATATTGGGCCGCTTGTCAAAGGTCAAATCTACCCGAACGGCCCCTCTCTGAATGGGCGAAGCCTCGAATTCCCGAAAAAAATCCTCCTCGATATCAAAGTGGTAATGATGTTCGCCATCGCGCAACCCACTTACCGGAATAGAAAATGGAATTAGAGGATCCATTTGTCTATGATATTTGCACCCCCGAACAAACGAGCGGTGCGTAAAAATTAAAACGGCTGCGAATATAGGGCTTCATTCCCGAATAAAAAAGAGAACTCAGCATTTAATCCTACAGCTTGGTAATTGCCGGCGGAGCTGGTGCTGACCTCGCCGAATTACTCTTAAAAATAGTACTTTTAACCGCAGTTTTCCTACTCTCCACCTGACGAGCCAAAATCGTTGGTTCTTATTCCCTGCCTTTCGATCAAAGACTTACAGTTATCGTCAATATGCCATTGAACGCACACGCACTACGGTCATCTGTTTTTTGCTTGCTCGTTGCTCTTTGTGTCATCGAACCTGTCGCCCTATCCGCACAGTGCCCGACGATCGAAGCAATCATGATAGACGCCTGCGGCGGCTCCCTCGAATCCCAGCAGGAGTTCATGATGTTGCAATCAGGTACGGGGTTTTCAGTAGACGAGCTGGGTATTCGCACGCCTTCTAGCGTCACCCCGGCTAACAGCAACCTCGGCATTAGCGGCGGTTGTCCTTTTATGCTGCCTGCCACTCCTATCCCCAATTGTGCAAACGTGATCCCGGTAGGCCCGGGCGATGTCGTTCCCGCTGATGCACTGGTAATCGTATGGATGAGTAATGACTTCGATCCGGCTGTTTACGATTGGTCGGGTTTGTGCAACATTGGCCAAGCAGTGTACCTGCTACAGAATAGTTGCGACCGAACCGCCGGAGCATTCGTCAACGGGAATTGCAGCAATTGCGACCCCCGAACTATCGAAGTGGAAACAACGTCCGGCTGTACCGATGCCCTTACCTACGATCCTTTACAGCTCAATGGTACCGATGGTGATTACTACACCAGAGGCGATGCAGTACCCTATGGGAATAGCGGTTGTGCCGTTCCGCCGGTTCGGGTACCCCCCACCGTCGATTGCAGTGGCTTGGTGCTGGAGGAGGAATCCATCCAGGCCACTTGCGCAGGCGACTCTATGGGTTCCCTTTCCGTGAGGGTCGTGGGCGGTACAGCGCCCTATGCATTTACCTGGCTGGATACAACGGCCACCGGCCCACTCCTCGATAACCTTCCAGCCGGCAATTACACCGCCATCGCTACGGATGCCGACGGCTGTATCGATTCCCTCTCGGTAGCCGTTCCCTCCTTCGACACGACCAGAGTCCTTTTTACCGATCCTACCCTACCCCCCGTCTGTGCAGGCGATAGCAGCGGTCAGTTGTCCTTTCAGGTACGGGGCGCTTATCCGGTCACTTACTTTTTCGACGATCCGAATCAGGCCAACCCCAAAGTGCTAACGACGAACCCTACCGATCCCGACCCGGTGGTTACTATCAGCGGACTCGACACTGGCAATTATCTCGTGTACGCCCAGGATGCCAATGGCTGCGTCGGCGTGGATAGCATTCGATTTGATGCGCCAATGCCGCCCGATGTGCTGCTGACCGCAGCTTCCCCTTCCTGCCCCGGCGATTCGAGCGGGCAGTTGATCGTGACCGCCACCGGTGCTTCCCCCTTTACTTACGCGTGGAATGATCCCGCGCTCCAGGGCGGCCAGCTGATGCAACTCGATACCGGCATTTACGAAGTTACCGTCACGGATGCCAACGGCTGTTCCACCAGCGCTACCGATACACTCCTGGCTCAACATGCAGCCCCAGGCCTTACCTTCAGCGGATCGGAGGTACTCTGCCCGGAAGATTGTCTGACTCTTCCCCTACAATTAGAGGGTACCGCTCCCTTCGGCATTCTCTACGATCTGGTCAATGCCAATGGCGTGCGCCAACTACAATTTTTCCAGGCCAATACGGCTACGGATACCCTACTTTTTTGCGCGGCTGATCTGGGATTGGCGCCCGGAGCGTATACCCTCGATTTTCAGCAAGTAGCTGACTCAGCCTGTACTGCGTCCATCGATACGAGCCAGCAATTTGAATTGCTTCCCGAATCCGTCGGGATCGTCAGCCCGCTGCTTTGCCCCGGCGACAGCCTGGTGATCAACGGTCAGGTGTACAACCAGGCCAACCCCTCCGGACGGGAGCGCTTGGAGGGGGCGGCTGCCAACGGCTGTGATTCCACGTTAATCATCGATGTACAATTTTATCCGGAGGCCCGCGGGCAGCTGGCTCAGCAGCTGTGTCCGGGAGCAGCTATTCGCATCGGCGGCATTCGATTTGATGAAGAAAATCCCAGCGGGATTGCCATACTGCCAAACGCCTCTGCGACCGGTTGCGACTCCATCGTTCAGGTGGACTTGAGCTTCCGGACACCCATCGAGACCCTGATTCAAGAAACCCTTTGTGCTACCGAATCCATTACGGTAGGCAATCAGACGTTCAATCGATCGCGACCGAGCGGGCGGGTCGTCCTCCCCAACCAGGCGAGCACAGGCTGCGATTCTACGGTGGTGGTCGATCTGGATTTCTTAGATCAGGGGCGCATTCGTCTATTTGGAGGAGCCACCAGTTGCAACCCCGATTCGATTGCCCTGCCCATCGAATTGAGTAATGTATCGGAAGTGGACTTACTCATTGGCGACAACCTCGGGCGCACCTTCAGCTATCAGGGGATCAATGCTTCCGACTCGCTGCGCGTTCCCGGCGATCAGTCGGGGGTATTCACCATCCTACGGGCGGATAATCGCGCAGACGGCTGCCCCCTCGAAACCTCCGGCTCCGCCGTTCTTGAAATTAGTCGTATCCAAATATCCGTAGAGGGTCTCGATACGTACGACGGCTTTGGCGTCAGTTGCCCGGAGGCAACGGATGGGCAACTGACTACCAACGTGACCGGCGGAATTCCACCCTACGTCTTTAATTGGAATACCGGCGATTCAACCAGCCGGATCAGGGATCTTTCCGCAGGAAATTACCGGTTGGTTATCACTGATGACTTGGGTTGCGAAGCGGCAATCGAAGCCCAATTGATGGCCCCCGACCCCATGCAACTCACGGCCGAAGGCATTTCTCCGGTTTGTAACGATCAGCGAGGGGTCATCCGATTGTACAACATTAGCGGAGGAGCCGGTAATTTCGAACTAAGCCTGAACGGCACCGATTTCCAATCGCTTTCCCTGCCGGACTCAAGCATTGTCCGGCCCGGCATCTATCCCCTTTTTCTGCGCGATGGCAATGGATGTACGGCCACCGATACGGTGACCGTCTTACCTGGCACGCCACTCGAACTGACCGTACCTTTGAATCGCGATATCGCTATTGGAGAGGCGATCGAACTCACTGCACAGACGAATTTCCCGATCGACTCGATACAATGGGAGCCACCTGAGCTGTTCAATAATCCGAATAGTGCCCGTACCGTTGCCCGCCCGTCCACTTCTACGCTAGTTACCGTTACCGCGATCAGTCCGGATGGCTGTGTATTGAGCGATCAGCTGGAGCTGCGCGTCAATCAGGAAAATCCGTTCTACGTTCCCAATATCTTTTCACCCAACGAAGACGGTCGAAACGATCGCTTCCGCTTCTTCGCCGGTGAAGGGGTGGAATCCATTCTCCAATTGCGTATCTGGAGCCGATGGGGCAATCTGATGTTCGAAGCAGGCCCGGGCGGCCTCGACGATCCTTCGATGAGCTGGGACGGCAACTTCCAAAACCAGCCCGCCAAGAGCGACACCTACGTGTATCAGGCAGAGGTATTGTTATTAAGTGGTCAGATTATTCAGGTGGAAGGCACGGTCGCACTGGTGCGCTAGCGCAGGCGGTTTCCGAAGTAGTGCAATAATCCGGCCACAGTATGGGGGTGCCGAAATGCTCCGGACAGGAAGCGATCGAGCGTAGCCTCTTCGGTTAGGTATACTAGTTGTACATCTTCCCCCTGGTCTTGCGGTAAATTGGCCGTGGGTGTGACCCCGCTTGCCGCGAAGGTATAAATCTGGCTATCCTGAAATACCGGATTTGCCGGATTCTGGCCGAGGAGTTTCCACTCGCCGTTTTCGTATCCCGTTTCTTCGGCCAACTCCCGGCGGGCGGCTGCTTCGAGGGGCTCCGAGGGCTCCACAATTCCGCCGGGTAGTTCGAGCGTGAATTCTCCAATTCCAAAGCGGTATTGATACACGAAAAGCAAAGTGCCTTCAGTGGTACGGGCAACCGTTTGGGTGGAATCAAAGCTTTCCAGCACGATCATCTTCTCAAGATGTCCGTTACGGGGGTTGCGCATAAAGTCGTAGCGCGCACGGAAGAGCTTGAGATCCGGCCCCGGCTCGGAGTAAGCGCGTTCCCAGGCCCGCTCGACGGGTTGCTCGGACATGGCTAGGATTTGGGCCGGTCGTCTTCGTCGATGATGGCGTCGTCGATAAGATCATCCCCATCGCCGTCGCGGTCTTCGAATCCGTGGATTTTGTTGGGGCGTTCCTTGGGTTGGTACTCGGGGTCGGATTGGATGTTCATATCCTTCCCGCCTTCGTTGTGGTAGTCCCCTTCGGCAAAGCGCGCGGCGCGGTCGAAGAAGCTATCGGTCCCGCTGAGGGTACTATCGGAGGCGTCGCGTTCGGAGCCTTTATCGTCGAAGGCCCGCTTGCGCGCTTCGAGGCGTTCCTCCATTTCCTTGGCTTGCCGCAGGGTCTCGTCGAGGTCGTGTTGTTCGCGTTCGCGTTGGGCCCTTTCGAAGAGGTCATCGCGTTCGTGCTTGAGGCGATCGCCTAGCTCCTCCGCGCGATCCAGGATTTTTCCACCTAGCTTTTCGCTGAAGTCCATCAGCTTGCGGCCGGCCCGCTCGGCGGCTTGCTTTGCCTCGTGGCCGGTGCGGGCCGCTTTATCGAGTAGCTGATCGCCCATCTTCTCCAGCTCGGAGGGCTCGCGGGGCGCTTTGGGTACCTCTTGATCTTCTACACCTGCTTCGAAATCAATCGGCTCGGCGGGTGGTTCTTGCTTGGCCGGCTCGTCCTCCTTCTTATTTTCATCGAAAAAATCGCCGTAAGGATCGGTATGCATGTTCTTTGGTTCTTCCCTTTCAGATAAAGGATTGTCCTCGTCGTCGGATTCAGCAGGGCGATCAGGTGTTTCGAAATCAGCGGCAAACTGATTGCGGGTGTGCTTTTGTTCTTGCTGGCGCAGCCACTCTTCGGCGCGCTGCTTGAGCTCTTTGCTTCGCTCAACGGCGTAGTCGGCCTCTTCCCGAAACTTTTCGGCAAACCCCTCCAGTGCAGACCGGGCCCGCTCGGAGCTTTCCCGGCCAATCTGACGCAGCTCCTCTTCCACGCGATCCGCTTCTCCGCGTGCCCGCTCCTGGTATTCGCTCGATTTGCGTTTCAATTCTTCACCGGTCTGTTTGGCTTTCTCACTTAAATCCCGCGTTCGTTCGCGGGCCACCGATTTAGCTCCGAACAGAATTTTCTTCAAATCGCTCAACAAACTCATAACTCTGTTTTTGAAGGCTCTCTTGATTTTAAAGAGAACACTTTAACAGCGTATAAAGTAGCCAACAACGAACAAGTGACCAAATACCTTCGACCGAAAATAGAACAGACACGCCGTGATGCGGTAATTTTTCGACCAGCGTACCGCTTATTTTCGAATGCGCCCCCATACAGCGTTCGATTATAGGTCGCAGGCCGTATTTTAGGCCCATGCAATTGGATCGAATCAAGCGGTTTCTCCAGGGATATCAAGCCTACTTAAACAGCCGCCGGGCAGAAGACCGGCTGTACTATTGGGAAAGCCAGCGGTACTGGCAACAACACTTCGACCTCACGGCACCCGACCTGGCAAGCGTATACGACCGCAGCCTCGACAACAAGCAAACCCGACGCCTTTGGAGTCGGCAGGCCTACGCCCCCAAGGAAATGATGGTATACTTCATCGGCATGGAACCAGCCTTCACCCAATCCATGTTCTCCGAATTATTTGACGAAGAAAAAAATATCGAAATTCGCATCGATCGCTTCGTGTTTTACTGCGACCAACTCTTAGAACAATACCTCGAGCGCCATCCGAGAGCCGCGCACCAACGCCATTATCACGACGACGGTTATACGATGATATCGCTTTATCTGAGTTTTCAATTTCCCGATCGCTATGCCCCCTACGATGAAGATACCTTCCTGAAGCTGCTGCGAAAAGTCGGTGCAGCCAACGTGCCCCCGGTAGGGGATTTTGCCCGCCACGTAAAAGTGATGCGGACCCTGATGCGGTTTATTGAGAAAGAAGACGCTTTGATGGTGGCCCATCGCCGACGACTTCGCCCCAACCGTGATTTCGAAGGCAACAGCCTGTTGCTCGCCTTCGACTTCGCTCGATACGTGGTGGAGGAAGGTGGAGTTTAGAAACGCTTACTCATTGCCTGTTTTATAAATGTTCCCAAAGCTATGTTGCTAAGACCCATTTTACTATCGGTATTGCTAATCAGCACCTGCACCGTCCAAGGTCAGTATGCCGTTTTTTCCGACCTGAGCGGGGACGCACTCGTCGACTCGCTCGTGCGGACTTTCAAGCCCGGGCGTATTTTTAACTACGGGCGGGCCCGGGATACCCTCTTCCGCCACATCGATAGCCGGGGCGATAGCCTGGAATGCGTTTACACCGGCTACCGCATTTACCTGGCTCCGGGCGACCCCACCACTGTAGCCTACGAAGCAAAAATCAATACCGAACACACCTACCCCAAGAGCAAAGGAGCCGCCCGGGGCAATGGCCTGTCGGATATGCACCACCTCTTTCCGACGCGGGTAGACGTCAATGCCGCCCGTAGCAGCCAACCCTTTGGAGAATTATCCGACGATGCCGTAGAACGCTGGTACCACCTGGATCAGCAACAAACAACCACTCCGGAAAATCCGGGCGCACACAGCGCCTGGGCCGGCGGCCAACCCTTCGAGCCGCGCGATGCCATCAAGGGCGATATCGCGCGAGCTGTCTTCTACTTCTACACCATGTACCAACCGGAAACCGAACAGGCCGACCCCAACTTCTTTCCTCAAATGATGTCTACTCTCTGCAACTGGCACCAGCAGGACCCCGTCGACGATACCGAACTCGCCCGCACGTGGGCGATCGCCCGCTATCAGGAGGGAAAACCCAATCCCTTCGTGCTCGATTGTAGCCTCGTTCGCAGAGCTTTCTGCCCCGAATTGCCTGCCACTTCCTGTGAGCCGACGATCGACCTTAGCCCCTACCCTACTGCTGCCACGGAGCTGATTACCGCCGTTTACGAACCCCCGCGCCCGACACCTGCCTCCATCTCCGTACCCACTGTATCGCTGGTAGCCGAAGATCGCCGGTCGTTGAGCCTTTTTGATGTGCAAGTCCGGCTATTGGAAGAGCAACGGATCGACCGCACCCAATACCGGTATGAAATTCAATTGGGCTGGTTGGGGCAAGTGCTCGCTACCCTTCGGATTCGCGCAACAGGAGAGGAATAAGCGGGCTTCTGGTGCTTTTGTCTATGCGCCCTCACGATTGAGCGAAAATTCTTGTGTGCCTCTGTGGATTCTGTACCTTAAGGGAACCATTAATAACGTAAAATCCATTTCGATGAACTTTTTCGAACGACTATCCAGGGGTTGGCGATTCGGGATGAACAGCCTGGAGGTAGTCCGCGATCATCCGAAACTCTTGCTGTTTCCCATTATTTCGGGCGTGGCCATGATTTCGATTTTTCTCACCTTGATCCTGTCCATGGCCTCTGTGTTGGGAATTGGCTCGGCCGTGTTTCAGGTAGATGAATGGAACTTCGATCCGCGCTTTTCCGAAGGGCTCGGCTATCTGATCCTGTTTGCGTTCTACCTCGTCAATTATTTTGTGGTAGTCTTTTTCAACGTCGGTCTAGTCTATAATGTCCGGGAGATATTTGCCGGACGGACGGTTAGTATTATGGACGGCATGAAATACGCGGCGGGCCGCCTGCGCACCATTCTGGCCTGGTCGGCGCTGGCCGCTACGGTCGGAACAATTCTGAGGATTCTGGAAGACAAAACCGGCTTTTTCGGTAAAATACTGGTGGGTCTGGTCGGCTTTGCCTGGGGAGTGATGACCTATTTTGTAGTTCCGGTACTGGCATACGAAGATCTCGGTCCCGCCGATGCGGTGAAGCGGTCGGTGTCTATTATAAAGGAGAAATGGGGCGAGAGCATTGGCGCCGGGTTTAGTTTCGGCCTGCTTACACTAGTGGGAATCATCGGCTCCTTCCTGGGAATGGGTGTACTCTTTGCCCTCGAATGGTACCTGGCCGGTGTAGCCTTCGTATTGGTCGGTGTTCTGCTCACCATTATATTATCCTCTACGGCCAAAACCGTTTTCCTGGCGGCTGCCTACGAGCATACCGTAGATGGAAGCCCCAATCGGTACTTCGAAGGCGCTGCCATGGATCAACTGTTTTACCAGAAATAACTCCTATCTGGAAGCCATTCTGTAGATTGCAGTACAGCACCACATTCTGTTGATCATGCATCTATTCAGAAAGGCTTCCTTATTGGGGGCAACGCTTTTATTACTCGCCGCCTGCCAGCCCGAAACGGGCGGCAGGTCCGATGTTTCTACCTCTGCCGCAAGCGCGACGGATTCTACCCAATACGTGCTTCAGCAGGCCTTTGAGGCCCACGGTAGCCGACTCTTCGATACCGCCACCATTACCTTTCGCTTTCGGCAGTTTGACTTTCGGGCGGTACGGCAGAGTGATCGCTACCAGTACGAGCGTGCCTTTCTCGACACCACCACCGGAGATTCGATCCGGGACATTTTGACTAACAACGGCCTGGTTCGCGAAATCAACGGGCAGGCAGCCGATATTCCGGAGGAGCGCCGTCAGGCCTACAGCCGTTCGGTCAATTCCGTGATTTACTTCGCCCTGCTTCCCTACAATTTATCCGACCCGGCAGTGCAAGCGGAGTACCTGGGGCAATCGACTATCAAGGAGGTCGCCTACCACAAGCTAATGGTGACTTTCCAGCAGAAGGGCGGTGGCCGGGATTTTGAAGATGAATTTGTGTATTGGTTCCGCACCGACAATTTCCACCTCGACTATCTGGCGTACAACTATCTGACGGATGGCGGTGGTGCGCGGTTTCGGGTTGCAAAAAACGCCCGTGTAGTGGCCGGCATCCGATTCCAGGATTACGACAACCTGGAGCCCATCGATTCCACCGAGCGCAACGTCCGTCAGTTTGACCGCCTGTACGAACAAGATTCGCTGAACGTACTTTCGCAGATCATAACAGAATCCGTAACCGTACAGTCAACCGCCGATTTCCGCTGATCGATGACCCATCGCATTCTGATTATTCGCTTTTCTTCTATCGGAGACATCATTCTGACGACTCCCGTGATCCGGGCCGTACGCAGGCAACTGGATGCGGAAGTGCATTTCCTGACGAAAGCCAAATACCAATCGGTGCTGGCTCATAATCCTCATATTCACCAATTACACACCATCGAACGATCCGTCAGTGAAGTACTTCCGGCTTTGCGGCGATTTCGACCGACGGCCATTGTCGACTTGCACCACAACCTGCGGAGCCTACAGGTAAAACTGGCGCTGCCGTGGGTACCCCATTACAGTTTCGATAAACTCAACCACGAAAAGTGGTTGCTCACCCAGTGGCACATTCAGTGGTTACCTCGGGTCCACATCGTGGATCGCTATCTGGCCGCGGCAGCCCCCCTCGGAGTCATTGCCGACGGGAAAGGATTGGATTACTTTCTCGGGCAAGAGGACGAATTGCCAGAGGCCATGCGCTTTTCCGAGCCGTTTTTGGCTCTGGTTATTGGGGCGGCCCACGCCACCAAGCGGCTTCCGGAGGAACAATTAGCGGCCTTTTGCTCCCAATTTACCCGACCGATTGCGGTCCTTGGAGGGCCGGAAGAAGCGGAAGTCGGCGAACGCCTTGCCGCACTCGGGAGCCACGTCAGTAACACCTGCGGAAAGCTGCGCCTCAATCAGAGCGCCGCTTTAGTACGCCAGGCCGCGGTGGTTGTCACACACGATACCGGACTCATGCACATGGCGGCCGCCTTTCGTCGGCCGATCATCAGCATTTGGGGGAATACGGTTCCCGAATTCGGAATGACCCCTTACTTTGGGAAAGAGCAACCGCCCGTGCCGCATCGCCTATTCGAAGTGAAGGGGCTGGGTTGCCGCCCCTGTTCCAAAATCGGCTATCCCGCCTGCCCCAAGGGGCATTTTCGCTGTATGAACGACCTCTCGATGGCCGAAGTAGCCGCAGCCGCCAACCAATTAATGGAAGCGCCATAAACTACTCCCGCACTGGTGCCAGCCAGCGTTCGGCTTCTTCAACCGACATGTTTTTGCGCTTCGCGTAATCTTCTACCTGATCTTGTTGTACGCCGCGCACGGTGAAGTACTTACTTTCCGGATGGGCGAAATAAAAGCCGCTAACGGAAGAGGCCGGAAACATGGCACAACTTTCGGTGAGTGAAATGCCGGTTTGTGCTTCTACGTCCAGCAATTGCCAGAGCAGGCGTTTTTCCGTGTGCTCCGGGCAGGCCGGATAGCCCGGTGCTGGTCGGATACCAGTATAGGTTTCGGCGATCAGCGCTTCGTAGTCGAGGGCCTCATTGGGTGCGTAGCCCCACCATTCGCGGCGCACCCGCTGGTGCATCAATTCGGCAAAGGCTTCTGCGAGGCGATCGGCCAATGCCTTGAGCATGATGGCGTGGTAGTCGTCGTGCTGCTCCTCGAACGCGGCCAGATGGTCTTCGATGCCAAACCCTACCGAAACGGCAAAGCCCCCCAGGTAATCAGGCACTCCGCTGTCTTTCGGCGCTACGAAATCAGTAAGCGACAAGTTGGGCTGTCCCTTGGCCTTTTTAATCTGCTGGCGGAGGAATTGCAGGCGAATGCGCAATTCCTTTCGGTCCTCGTCGGTATACAATTCGATGTTGTCCGCATCGTCGGCGTTCGCCGGAAACATCCCAATCACGGCGCGTGCTTCCAGCCATTGCTCGTCGATGATTCGGCGCAGCATGGACCGGGCATCGTTGTAGAGCTTTTGGGCTTCGGCACCGACCACCTCATCCTGAAGGATAGCCGGGAACTTACCTGCTAATTGCCAACTGCTGAAGAAGGGCGTCCAGTCGATGAAGTCGCTGATTTCTTCCAGCGAGTAATTGGCGAAGGTCTGCACTCCCGGCTGCTTCGGTCGGGGCGGCTGGTAGGTCGACCAGTCGATAGCCAGCTTATTCCTGCGGGCATCTTCGATGGCCAGATACTCTTTGCGCCGCTTCCGGCCAGCCCGCTGCTGGCGTACTTGCTCGTAATCCGCCCGGACCTCAAGCACGAAATTGGACCGGGCATTTTCGTCTTTTGCCAGCAGTTTGCCGGCCACGGATACGGAGCGGGAGGCGTCGAGCACGTGCACGACCGGCCCGCTGTACTTCGGCTCGATCTTCAGGGCAGTATGCAACTTGGAGGTCGTTGCACCCCCGATGATTAATGGAATGGTGAAGCCTTCGCGCTCCATTGCCTCGGCTACCGCGACCATCTCGTCGAGTGAGGGGGTGATCAATCCGCTGAGCCCGATGATATCCGCCTGCTCTTCACGCGCCCGCTCGAGAATTTTGTTGGCCGGTACCATCACGCCGAGATCAATGATTTCGTAGTTGTTGCAAGCCAGCACGACGCCTACAATGTTTTTGCCGATGTCGTGAACATCTCCTTTTACCGTTGCCAGCAGAATTTTTCCTTTGGTATTGTCGGTACCGGCCTGTTTCTCCTCCTCGATGAAGGGCGTCAGGTAGGCGACGGCTTTTTTCATTACCCGGGCGCTCTTGACCACCTGCGGCAGAAACATTTTGCCTTCGCCGAAGAGATTTCCCACCACGTTCATCCCATCCATTAATGGCCCCTCAATGACCTGGAGAGCCGCTGGGTATTGCTGCCGGGCTTCTTCCGTATCTTCTTCGATGAATTCCGTGATGCCGCGCACCAGCGAGTGCCGGAGGCGTTCTGCCACTGCGGCTTCGCGCCAGGCTAGATCTTTTTGTACCTGCCGCCCACCGGTGCCCTTCACGGATTCGGCAAACTCCGTCAGGCGTTCGGTTGCATCGTCCCGCCGATTGAACAGCACGTCTTCCACCCGTTCCAGTAATTCCTTGGGAATTTCCTCATACACCTCGATCATACCTGCATTGACAATCCCCATGTCCATTCCCGCCTGGATCGCATGGTAGAGGAAAGCGGCATGCATGGCTTCCCGTACGACATTATTGCCCCGGTAGGAAAAGCTAATGTTGCTCACCCCGCCGCTTATCTTAGCTCCCGGGCAGCGTTCCTTAATTTGACGGGTCGCTTCGATGTAAGCGATCGCGTACTCGTTGTGTTGCTCGATCCCCGTAGCCACCGCGAAGATGTTGGGATCGAAGATAACATCGGTGGGCGCGAAGTCGAGCTGCTCGGTCAGGATGCGGTAGGCCCGTTCGCAGATGTTAACCTTGCGGTCGATGGTGTCTGCCTGGCCCTCCTCGTCGAAGGCCATTACTACCACCGCCGCACCGTAGCGCCGCACCAATCGCGCCTGGCGAAGGAATTCCTCCTCGCCCTCCTTGAGGGAAATGGAATTCACAATGCACTTCCCCTGTACGCACTGGAGCCCTGCTTCGATCACCTCCCACTTCGAGGAGTCGATCATGATGGGCAGGCGGGCAATATCCGGCTCTGCCATGAGCAGGTTGAGGAAATCCCGCATGGCCGATTTGCTATCCAGCAGGCCTTCATCCATGTTGACATCGATGATCTGAGCGCCTCCTTCCACCTGGTGGCGGGCAACTTCCAAGGCCTCGTTGTACTGTTCGTTCTTGATCAGCCGGGCGAACTTTCGGGATCCGGTCACATTGGTCCGCTCACCCACATTGACGAAGTTGGTTTCCGGGCGAATGATAAGCGGCTCCAGACCGCTCAGCAAGGTGTAACCAATCGGTTCGGGAATCGGACGAGTTGGCAAGTCGGCCACCGTTTCGGCCATGGCCCGGATGTGTTCGGGAGTTGTTCCGCAGCAGCCTCCAATAAGATTGACGAACCCATGCTGGGCAAAGTCCCGGATGTATTCCCGCATTTCCGTGGCCCCCTGGTCGTAATCTCCTAACTCATTAGGAAGACCCGCGTTCGGGTAGGCGTGGACAAAACTGGTAGCGATCTTGCTTAATGCTTCCAAATGCGGACGCATTTCCTGGGCACCGAGGGCGCAATTAAGCCCCACGCAAAGGGGCCTCGAGTGCATGACGCTAATCCAGAAAGCCTCCACGGTCTGGCCACTGAGGGTTCGGCCGCTGGCATCGGTGATTGTCCCGGAGATTATGACCTCAATGTTCCGGTTGCGCTCTTCGCGGTGTTGCTGCAAGGCAAACAGGGCGGCCTTGGCATTGAGGGTATCGGTGATGGTTTCGATGAGCAGGGCATCGACCCCTCCGTCGAGCAGGCCGGCCATTTGTTCGTAGTAGGCGGTCACGAGTTCTTCGAAGGTCATCGCCCGGTATCCGGGGTTATTGACATCGGGAGAGAGGCTCAGCAATCGGTTGGTGGGGCCCATTGCTCCCAGCACGAAGCGCGGCTTATCCGGTTGCTGTGCGGTGACTTTATCAGCCGCCCGCCGGGCGATCTCGGCTGCGGCCCGGTTGATATCGTACACGTGGTCTTGTGTCCCGTAATCTGCCTGAGCGATCGTGGTGGCGGAAAACGTATTGGTCTCAATCAAATCGGCTCCCGCATCGAGGTAGGCAAGATGAATCTCTTCCACTACGTCGGGGCGGGTCAGATTGAGTAGGTCGTGGTTGCCCTTCAGTTCCTGTGGCCAGTTCCTGAAGCGATCTCCCCGGTAATCGGCTTCTTCCAACTTGTAGCCCTGGATAAGGCTACCCATTGCTCCGTCGAGCACTAATATTCGTTCCTGAAATAATTCGCGCAATTGCTGCATAGGTAATCCGGCTCTGAGTTTAGCTTGGTAATTAAGCGGTACACCCTGACCTATTTATTGTTCGAACGTACCGGAAAAAGATTTCCTGATTCAATTGATTGGTTTACAGTCAACAGGAAATACTTACCATATTTTTCTGATTTGAATGGAAACAAACATGGCCGCCCGCCGTAAGACCTTCTAAGAATACCCAACAAAGCTTTGAGAGGTTATCTCCGAAGGCGCTTTGCCGGCAGGCCAAGGCGCCTTTCTCCTTTTTTACGAATTCCTTCCCAAACTGGGTAGCAGTCGCTCGTTCCTCATCGACTTTCAAGTAACCTATCTTAGCGCTAATTGGAGATAGCTGTTCTGTCATGTAAAATCCATTTTTGAAGTTTATTCCGTTAGATACGTACCTAACTAGTGGTACACACCTTCATCTCAAGTAATTTACCATGTATAGGTTGTTAATATTCAGATAACTTACCAAAACACCCACCAATACATTCTTCTAGCTTGGATATGACATAAATCACCATTTATCAGATCGAAGAATACATCAAAAAAAGCTACCTTTGGCCCAGAATTTTTATTGAAATAGCTATTTAAACTGAGTTAAATAGTTTATTGAAATCAGAACTCTGTTGTAGAGTTTCTGTTGAAGGAGAGGCAAAAACAAATTGCGTCTACACATATTCCCCCCCTTCCAAGCATCTACAGTGTAGTCATTGGATGGTGAGTTACATCATCCAACAACGCACAAACGTTCGTAACATTATTATGGCATGTTATTTGTCGTCGGATTAGTAGCATTACTGTGCTAACCGAACTGTATTGAATAACAAACAATGGTCCCATGATCCGTCAAATCAAATCGAATCACATCGATAATTTATTTCTGTTTATTTCCTGGCCGAATTATCATTACTCAGCCCAGGTTTTGCCGTCTCAACATCGGAGGAGGCCTATTTTATTGGCAACCAATTGGACTGGCAAACGATAATCGCCTCATTTACAGCGTCCTGTCCTCGCCAGTCCAAAAATGAGGATTATTCCCCCCCCTTGTAACTGAATCCTCCGGGCCACGTAAGATAGGAGTTGACAGCTGCCCCCGATTGAAATGCTTTTGATTGATTGAAAGAACAAACGTTTAATGCTCAACCATAGCACCATGAATGCACGATTACCCATGCTTCGTTGGGTACTGTCACTGGTAACCTTATTGACCATTGCAGCCCCCTCAATGGCACAGGTCATTCAGCCGATTGTTAGCCAGGATACTGTACAGGCAGGTACGACCTTTACGGTCACCTACCAACTTCAGTTGGAGGCCTCGGCTACGACCGATGCCTTCCAAATCGCGCTCGATTACGATGAAAACCTGATTGGTATTGTCTCCGTCGACGTCAATCCCTCCAGTGGATTCGACTACGCGCTGACCCAGCAATTCCGAAATGATCTTGGAATCCTGAATATCGCCCGCGGTACGGACTTTGCTACACAGCAAACAGTATCCGATACCGTAGAGCTTTTCACGATCACCTTCGAAGCCCTAAATGAAGGAACGACGAGCATAGAACATATCTGTGCTACATCCGAGTATCCGCAGGGTGCCAACGACAATCCGACCGCTCCCTATCACCTCGTATCGAAGGTGACGAATCTCGGAGCTAATCTCATTACCGACTGCTCCGCCTTACCCGGAGCTTCCGTGACGATTTCTCCCGATCCGAATCGATTCGACCCGCTCTTCATCAATGCGGGCGGCCCGGAATACACTACCCAGGAGGGAATTACCTTCATAGCAGATGCTTTCTTTACCTCCGGAGGCACCTTCACCCGGGTCGTTGGCGATGATATTGCCAACACCGTAGACGACGAACTTTACGCCTCTGAACGGGACGGAAATGCCAACTATACCATCCCGAACATCCCCAACGGCGATTACACCATTGAGCTGTACTTCGCCGAGATCTTTCAGGGAGTCAATAATGACAATGGGGCCGGCACCCGCATCTTCGACGTCGATATCAATGGACAGGAGGTGCTCACCGATTTCGACCTGCTCGATCCCGCCCAGGGAGGGCATGTCGGTCCGCTCGTTGCCATTGTCAAGACCTTTACGACCACCGTTACGAACAACACGCTTACCATTGATTTCCAAAACAATGTTCCTCCGCAGGATAATGCTAAAATCAGCGCCCTGATCATCCGACAGGGGGCACTGCCGACTTTTGATAACGCGCCCTACATCGCCCCACTCGAAGATCAGGTAGTAGAAGAAGGACAAACGGTTTCTGCTTACATTCCTGCCAGTGAAGTGGATGGGGAGGCGCTTTCTATCGATTTCCGACTAGTAGATGAGAACAATACAGAGGTACCCGCTATCCTCTATACGGTTTCGCCGGTTACTAATGGTTTCCAGTTTGAATGGACCCCCGGCCAGGGATTTGCCGGCAGGTTTACAGCCACCGCAACGGTCACCGACGGAGCGAATTCCTTCGCCCGCAGCTTTGACCTGCTGGTTAACCCGGCTGTCAACTTCGCCCCGACCTTCCTCCAACCCGATAGCGATCCCGCATCGGTAGCAGAAGGACAAACGCTGTCGTTTGAGGCCATTGCCACCGATGCCAATGGCGATATTGTCACCTTCGACATCTCCATTACCGACAGCGAGAGCAATGTCGTGTCTCCAGATGTCTATACTATTAGTGCAACCAGCGATACCAGCGCCCTCTTTAACTGGCCAACCATGGCCGGAGATTCGGGCGTATACCAGGCAACACTTTCTGCATATGACGGCATCGTATCTACCCAGCTACAAGTCGAGCTGACGATCACAGCTGTACCCAATAACTTGCCGCAAATTGCGCTGACCGCACCCGATCCAGTGCGCGCCGGAGAAACGATTACGGTAGATGTAACCGCAACCGATGCGGATGCCGACCCTATCATTCTGAGCTTCAGCCTCATCAACGATGCGACCAATGGTCCGGTCAATCCGGCCCTTTACACGTTTATCGACAATGGCGACGGAACGGGCCAGTTCGCCTGGACTACCGCCAGCAACGCCGAAGGAACCTACACCGCCACCGTGACCGCCTTCGACGGTAAAGACGAAGCGACCAATACCTTCCCCATCTCGGTACTGGAGCCACTGATTTCCGGCCAGTTGTGCATCAACGCCGGCGGCCCCAATTACACAGCATTCGACGGACGGACCTTCACTGCTGATCAATATTTCGTACAGGATCCATCGAGCACCTTTACCAAAACGAACGTACCGATCACCAATTCGAACGACGATTTGCTCTACTTCTCCGAACGCAGTGGAGGTAGCAACGCGAGCAAGCCCCCGTTCTCCTATGTCGTTCCCGTGGAAAACGGTACTTATGACGTCGAACTATTATTTGCCGAAACCTTCCGCAACGCTCCAAACCAACGGGTGTTTTCGGTCGATCTGGAAGGTGAAAATATCCTTTTCCAGTTCGATATCTGGCAGGAAGCCAACGTGGAGAATAATGGCCAGGGCGGTCAGGGCATTGCCATCAGTCGGAACTTCCGCGTAACCATTACCGATAATAACATCAACGTCGACTTTTACAAAGGAGTTGGTGGAAAAGACAATGCTAAAATCTCCGCCCTTTGCATCACACCGGTAGATATCAGCGAAGACTGCGTAGCGCAAGGCGGTACGGATACCGATTCCGACGGCATCTGTGACGATACGGATACCGACGACGATAACGACGGCTGTCTCGACATAGATGACCCCGCCCCATTGGTGGCTTCTACCGACCTGGACGGCGACGGAATCGCCTCCGATTGCGATCTGTGTAACGGCAACGACTTCGACGGCGATACCGACAACGACGGCATCTGTAATGACCTGGATACCGACGACGACAACGACGGCGTACCCGACGAATCAGATGCCTTCCCCACCGATCCGACGGAATCTACCGATACGGACGGAGACGGAACCGGCGACAACGCGGACACGGACGATGATAATGACGGCTGTCTGGACGGAGACGATCCCAATCCTACGACTCCCTCTCCGGATACCGATTCCGACGGCGTCGGGGACGAGTGCGACCTGTGTACCGGCGACGATGCCACCGGCGACACCGATAATGATGGCGAGTGTAACGACCTCGATGTCGACGACGACAATGATGGCGTACTCGACCAGGAAGACGCCTTCCCCACCGACCCGAGCGAGTCGGTTGATACCGATAACGACGGCATCGGCAACAACACCGATGACGACGACGATAATGACGGCTGCCCCGATGCCGAAGACCCCAATCCGCTCGTAGCAGGCCCGGATGCCGATGGCGATAACATCAACGATGACTGCGACATCTGCCAGGGCGATAACAGCACCGGCGACACCGACAATGACGGCATCTGCGACAACCTCGATCCCGACCACAACGGTGGTAACACGGCACCGGTAGTGGCCATCAATAGCCCAGCAGACAGTGCCACCTTCGAGCGCGGCACGAGCATTGCATTTGCAGCCGATATTACCGATGATCTGGATTCTCTGGCCGACCTTACCATTGAGTGGTCATCCGATCTCGACGGTATCCTGGGAGCAAGCAGTAGCATTTCCGCCGGTTTGGTTACTCCCGGCGAGCACACCATCATGGCAAAAGCCACGGATACAAATGGTGCGACCGGCATCGATTCCCTTACGGTTTTCGTAAACCAACCCACGATTACTATCACCGGCCCAGCCTCTGGCGTGACGCTCATCGGCAACTCGATCGAGCTGATCTACGAGACCACCGGGATGCTGGTCGATTCTAACGAACAGGTGCTTTTGTACCTCAACGACCTGAGCAATGCTCTGGCCAGCTCTCCCGATGCCGCGGGCTCCTATACTTTCGAAGACTTAGCCTCCGGCGATTACTTCCTGCGGGCAGCTATCGCCGACAGTACTGGTACGGTATTCCCGGCCGACGTCAGCAGCGATACGATCTTTGTAGAGTTGAAAGTCCCTGTCACGGGTGAACCCCGTGCCCTGGTAGAGATTACGTCGAGCGGCGGCCAGAATGCTAGTACCTGGAGCTCCGGAGCCTTTAAGATCACGAACCTCTCTACCGAGGGGATCAAAATCAATAGTGTAGAATTCGACCTCAGCTCCGGTGTACTTCCGGACATGGTCTTCGATCCGCTGGGTACCGGCGGCGACGATGTGGCCAAGTGCTTCACCGTCGACGGCGGCGGCACCGAAACCGGAGTCGTTACACCAACTGACCCTTGTACAGAGCCCTTCAGCCAGCCTCGCCAAGGTGGCTTCGATAAGATGGCTATTGCCTTCGACGACTTCGACCCAAGTGAAATGCTGACCTTCTCCGTGGATACGGACCCTAACAGTATCCAGGGTATTCAGGGAGCGGGCATGGCCGGTTCCGTGGCCGGCTACGAGCACGTAGGGGCTATGGTAACTATTTCGTTCAGCGACGGAACGATCCTTACGGGGAGCATTTTCTCCAATAGTAGCGTCGGTGGCGGCCAGGTGTACCTCGTTCCCAACAACTTGACTATGCCCAGCATTGCGGCCGAAGGTGTTGGTGGTACACAAGCTGTAGTTAACGACCTCAATCAAACCATCGTCGTAACCGGCGAGCCGGGAGCAAACTACTCTCTGCTCCAGATGGATACGCGGCTGTATATTGAGTCTGGTGATCCTCCCTACAACGTAGCCGATACAACCTTCTACGCCAACATGACGCTGCCCCCACGCAACGTGATTACGGGTACGATTGGCGCCAATGGTACGGATACCGTAGCCGTTACCCTGTTGACTTCTGACGGCATTCCCGAGGGTACGCGCGGCGGTGGATTGAACTACTTCGTAGCCGTTACCACCCTCAATACCGATCAGGGCACAGTTGGAAGTAAAACCTCCAACCTGATCGTACTGAAGTTTGAAGACCAACCCTGTGATTTGACCGTCGCCGTTTCACCGGCCGGCACCGATGAGTGCGGAGGAACGGGAAGCGTGGCCTTCTTCGTAGGCGGTGTCAGTTCTTTCGAAGTAACCGTGACCGATACCGCCGGTGTGGATTACAGCAGCCAGCTGGGCGATCTGCCAATCGGAAACTATAATTATTCGGTGGTCGGAGATGGCGACCCGGAGTGTACCATTAGCGGCACCTTCGAAATTACCGGACCGACCGACGCCGATAACGATGGCGTCTGTGCCGATGAGGACTGCGACGATAACAACCCGACAATCGGCATCGCCACCACCACCTACTACGCCGATCAGGACGAGGATGGATTTGGTGATCCGAACGACGCGGTAGTAGCATGCGTTGCTCCGGCCGGATATGTAGCAAACAACCTCGACAACTGCCCGGAGGTAGCTAACCCCGATCAGGCCGACCTCGATCAGGATGGCACCGGCGATGTCTGTGACCCGGATGCAGACGGCGACGGCGTACCGGCAACCGAAGATTGTGACGACCTCGATCCCGAAGCGGGGGCAGATGCGACCACTTACTACGCCGACCTCGACAATGACGGCCTTGGCGACCCGCAGGACAGCCTCATCGCCTGTACCGCTCCGGAAGGATACGTCCTTGATAATACCGATAACTGCCCCGCCATCGCCAATGCCGATCAGGCCGACCTCGATCAGGATGGCATCGGTGATGTCTGTGATGATGATGCCGATGGTGACGGGGTTCCAAGTAACACGGATTGTGATGATTCCAATCCCAATATCGGGGCCGAAGGATTTACCTTCTACGCCGACTTCGACGGCGACGGATTCGGTGATCCGCAAGACAGTGTAGTGGCTTGTATCCCGCCGGATCAATATGTTTCCAACAACCTGGATAACTGCCCGGCCATTAGCAACGCCGATCAGGCCGACCTCGATCAGGATAATATCGGCGACGTTTGCGACGACGATGTCGACGGCGACGGCGTGCCGGCAACTGAAGATTGTGACGACCGCGATGCCAGTATCGGCAGCGAGGGGATCCTGTTCTATGCAGACAATGATAATGACGGACTCGGAAACGATGCCGATACCCTCCGCGCCTGTACTGCCCCCGAAGGATACGTGGCTCAGGGCGGTGACTGCGACGATACCAACCCGGCGATTGGTGCAGCCTCCACCTTCTACGCCGACCTCGACCAGGATGGATTCGGCGATCCGCAAGACAGCATCGTAGCTTGTACCATTCCCGCAGGATACGTCGAAAACAACACCGATAACTGCCCCGCCATCAGCAACGCCGATCAGGCCGACCTCGATCAGGATGGCCTCGGCGATGTCTGTGATGATGATGCCGACGGCGACGGCATCCCCAACACCACCGATTGCGATGATCTCAATCCGGAGGTCGGGGAAGAGCTAACCACCTTCTACGCCGACCTCGATAATGACGGATTTGGCGATCCGCTCGATAGCCTCATGGCTTGTACCGCGCCCGAAGGGTACGTCAATAACAACACCGATAACTGCCCCGCCATCAGCAACGCCGATCAGGCCGACCTCGATCAGGATGGCCTCGGCGATGTCTGTGATGATGATGCCGACG
>CAZDET010000039.1:31226-48253 GCA_964504335.1 uncultured Saprospiraceae bacterium | reverse complement strand
TGCAAAACTAACGGACTATGTGGCAAATTATCAAAAACGAATGGCAATATCTGAGCCGGACCAAGTTGCTGCTCGGCCTCAGTTTAGGGTTCGCTTTGGCGTTTTTGTTTTCCATTTTATTAGGGAATTATCAAAATCAAAAGCAATTAAAGGACTACGAAACAGCAAAAAAACACCTGCGCGCGCAATGGGAAAGCATTCAGGCAATGAATCCGCATAGTGCCGCTCATTACGGTACCTATGTGTTCAAGCCATCCAACCTGTTGAGTAGTCTGGATGAGGGGGTGAATAGCATTACGGGCAATGTGCTCCGTGTGGAAGGACACGTGCAAAATGAGATGGTTTATTCGGAAGCCTCCCAAATGCAGGTTGTATCCCGATTTGGAAAACTAAAGAGTTCGCTGCTACTGAAATACATCGTGCCCCTATTGCTTATATTTCTTGCCTTCAGCTCGGTAAGCAGCGAAAAGCAAAGTGGCCGACTTAAGCTATTGGTCTTACAAGGAGCTCAACCTCTTCAGGTGATTCTAGCAAAAACGTTGGCCGTTTGGTTGTACGGCGTGTTGCTTTTGGGGCTGGTAATTGCTGTTTACAGCTTACTCAATATCCAAAACCTCAATAGCGATATAGTATTGAGAACGTTATTCTTCTTCCTGTCTTACGCCCTGTACTACTTCATCATAACGGGATTAAGCGTTTTCTTATCGGCCCGCTGGCAAAATGCGACCGTTGCCCTGACTTCCATGCTCGGTATTTGGATTTTATGGACGGTTTTCTTACCCAATATCTTTTTAAGTAGTGTAGAAAAGTGGCACCCCCTACCTAGCAGAAACGAATTTAAAGCCGCAATGAGAGAAGACCGTTCCAAGGGATTAGATGGTCACAACCCGGCCGATGAACGGGGTATAGAACTAGAGAAAAGCGTGCTGGCCGAATACGGGGTAGATAGCGTTTCTCAACTTCCGATAAACTTTGATGGAATTCGCATGCAAGCGGATGAAGAATACGGTAATCAGGTGTGGGACAAGCATTTCGGGAACATGCGCCAGGTATTCGCCCGGCAAAAACAAAGCATGCAATTTGGCGGTCTTATCAATCCGTTTATTTCCCTTCAGAATGCCAGTATGGGCTTCACAGCGAGCGATAATCTTCACTATCAGGAGTTTTTGGTGCAGGTAGAAAACTACCGCCGGGATTTCATTAAGACCCTCAATGATAAGCATGCATACGGAGGGTCTAAAACAGGTGATTGGGGTTGGGAAGCGAATAATGAATTCTACAAATCCGTGCCCGATTACGACTACCGGCCAACCGCCCTGGCCGTTGTTTTGAAGAATTATTTGTTGGATGTAGGAATACTGGTTTTTTGGTCGGTGCTGACGCTGGTTCTGCTGTTTTTTGGGGCTCGGAAAATGCAACTCGTATGAATAGTGCTACCGTATTCATGTACGAATGGAAACACTTTGTCCGCAGCCCCTTCAAAGTAGTGGCATTATTGCTTTTTGTGGTTGCTGGGGTTTATGCTTTGCAAAACGGTGCCAAGCTGTACGATCGGCAAGTAACAGAAATTGAAAAAATCAACAAACAAGCGGACGAACAACATCAGGAAATAATTGGCTATTATAATCAAGGCCAGAAAGGCCCCAAAAACCGGCCGTGGATTGATGTAACCACCCCTTTTTGGGCCTTATGGAATACACCCGTTTATCATTTCAAATCCCCTTCACCCGCAATCGTCTACAGCATTGGTCAGGCGGAACAATACGGTTTCTACAAACGCGTGACCTTTCAGAGCAGTCCTTACGATGCAGATATGGCGGAAGAAATCGCCAACCCCGAACGGTTACAATCGGGTACTTTAGACTTTTCCTTTGTGGTGTTGTATCTCCTGCCGTTACTGTTGTTGATATGGCTGTATAACGTAAAAGGAGCGGAAGCAGATGCCGGGTTTTTGCCCTTGATTTTCACCCAAACCGGCTCAGAGGGGAGCTGGTTGTGGGCAAGAATTGCCTTCTATGCCGTACTCCTTTTACTCGTCGTTCTAGGTCTGATGTTGTTTGGTGCCATTCTCACCAATGTTTTTGGAAGTGCTGCTACCGCTTTTTGGCAAATATTTGTTTTGGTGTCGAGCTACCTTTTGTTGTGGACGATTGCCTTTGGGTTCATCCTTCGGAGTGGAAACAGCAGTATCGGAAATACACTCAAGATGGTCGGGTTGTGGTTGTTGTTTGCCTTCATCATTCCGGCAAGCGTGCACCAATGGATCAGCACCCAACATCCCGCCAACTTAATGACGGATTTCATTGATGCCCAAAGGGATAAAAGAGAGGAATTATTTAACCAGCCCGATAGTGTGTTTCAGGCGCAGTTGAACGCTTTGTTCCCCGAGATTCTCGACAGTCCGGTCGCAAAAGATAGTACCAAAAGTAATCTAGCGATGAATCGTTCAGGTGCTGCTCTGACCAACGAGTTGATGAAGGAAAGTTTCACTACGATTGAGACCAGCAATAGTGCTAAGAATCGCCTAATTCGTTTTAGCTACTGGTTCAATCCAGTGGCGTTTTACCAAAACAGCCTCAATAGTCTTTCCCGTACCCATTATCAGGATTACCAAAACTACCGCAACGAAATTCAATCATTGATCGATAGACAGATTCGGGCAATGGTATTGGATACCTGGGAGGGAGTGGAAGTAACTAAAGAGCGGTATTTGGAATACAATCAAACTTTAGCAAAATGAGAAATGCAAGCCAATTCGCCATTCTAATCTACGTTTTTTGCCTGCTTTTTGTTTCCGCGTGTGGAAGTGAAACCCAAAGCGAATCTAGTGATCAGACTACCGAGGAAGAAGTAACTCAAAAACTGATCGAACCGGTGGAAATCTTTTCTAACAACTATGCCAGGGTGGTAAAAGTAAGTTTAGCTCCGGGGGAGGAGTTAGCTGCTCACGAAGGGGAAGCCAGGGTAATTTATTCCCTCAGCGATTACTCCATTGAATGGGAGGAACAAGGCCAAGATCTGGGTACAAAATCCTGGAAAAGTGGGGAGGTCCATTATCATGAAGCCGGGAGGCATTCTGCCAAAAACAATGGCTCATCCAAGGCAGAATGGCTGGCGTTTGTTAGAAAAAACGACGAATTGCCCGATTGTTCTGATTATTCCCTGGATAACGATGTAAATGCGGTGGCCAGTGATGTTGCTAGCATGCTATTCGATAATGAGGAATTCCGGATAACGGAAGTGACCCTG
The DNA here is from genome assembly GCA_964504335.1 of uncultured Saprospiraceae bacterium. GTDB lineage: Bacteria > Bacteroidota > Bacteroidia > Chitinophagales > Saprospiraceae > CAZDET01. The sequence continues at coordinate 45,004 of CAZDET010000039.1, read as the reverse complement.
CCGCAGGGGGCGCAGATCCCTATGCATTCAGGAAAAAACCGACTGATCTACTCCCTTTCCGATTATCAGATTCTGTACGAATCGGACAAGGAAGGGAAAACCGAAAAGACGTTTAATTCTGGAGACGCGCATTGGCACGAGGCATGTGAACATGGCCTGGAAAATAATGGACAAAGCGAAGCCCGTTTTTTGGTAATTGCCTACAAGCAACCGGGCCAATGAGTAACCTTCTTTGGGATGGCTTTCCAAAAGCTATCCCTTATTGAATTAAATGAATATTGAAAATAAAACATCCCTTTCCGATATATTTGGCGCGGCGATAAGCGGGCTTTGTGCAATTCATTGTACCCTAACTCCTCTTTTATTTGCAACGAGACCCTTGTTGGAAAGCACGCTGGGTGCACATTCCCACCACAGTGGGTGGTGGGCTACTTTGGACTATGTTTTCCTGACGTTGAGTCTCCTGGCAGTTTGGTACTCCTCACGGCACGGAAGCCCAGTGAATATCAAATGGATACTGTGGCTAGGCTGGGTAGTTTTCGCCGCTGGGCTTATATCTGAACATTTGCATTTCCCCAGGGGAATCTGGCTGATGTATGCTGGGTCAATAGCACTAATAACCGCGCATTTGTACAGTTACCGCTACCGTCTAAACTGCACAGACGAAAAATGTCGCTAAAACATGATTGCAATGGCCGAGGTACGATTAATCATAGCATTTTTTTTTCTGGTTAGTCTTGCTGCGGCACAGACGGAAGAAGCTGGAAACCAAAACTTTCCCCCACCAGAAGAGCCGCCAGTAATTGAAGTGAAAAGAGCAACCCAGACGCTTACCATCGACGGCAGATTGGAGGAAGCCGACTGGGGGCTGGCTACCTCTGTATCTGATTTTTTTAGGAGAGAACCACGGCAAGGAGGTGCTATTCGCTATGAAACGGAAGTGAAATTCCTCTATGATGATAAGTTCCTCTACGTAGGTGCCTTTTGTAAAGATTCGGTGGGGTTAAAAGGAGTCCGGGTGCAAGACCTCCGAAGGGATTTCAGTTGGGGGGAGAACGACATTTTCGGAATTGCGCTCGACCCCCAAAACCTGAAGCAATACGCACAAGCCTTTCAAACCACCCCCTACGGCAACCAACGGGATCTCCAAAATTTCAGTGGAAACAACTTCGATACGGGTTGGAATACCCTGTGGACGGTCAGAACACAGCGCACCGATGCAGGCTATACCGCAGAGTTCGCTATTCCATTTAAGACGTTGCGCTATGATTCCCCGGCCAATGGGGAACCTGTTGAATGGGGGGTAACACTTGTAAGGTACGCCCGACGAGATATAGAGGTATCTACTTTCCCTGCTATACCGCAGTCGTTCACTCCCTATCGGATGACTTACGCTGCCAGGCTCGTCGGCATCGAGGTGCCGCCCCCATCTTCAAATATCCGAATTGAACCATACGCTCTCTATCAGTACGATCGAATCGACACAGAAACCAATCCTTCCGAAGAGGGTGATTTTAAATTTGGTGGAGATGTGAAGTGGGCAATTAGCCCACGTTCAGTATTGGACCTCACTTTTAATACCGATTTTGCTCAGGCAGATGTCGATAGAGCGGTTAACAACCTGGAACGATTCAATATCTTTTTTCCGGAGCAACGACAGTTTTTTCTTGAAAATTCGGGGATCTGGGCAGGTGGATTGCAGCAATCTATTCGTCCATTTTTCAGTAGGCGGATTGGTTTGCAGGGCAGTTTTAATGCTGAGCCTGCTCCTATCCAGGCAGGAGCAAGATTTACCCAACGCACGGAAAAACAAGCAATTGCCGGACTATTTGTCCGGCAGGGAGCCACTGACAACTCCCCCGCCACTAACTTTGGAGTAGCCAGATATCTCAGAAATTACGGTAGGGAAAACAATGTCGGGATCATGGTTACCCATCGCCTCGACGAGCGGTCAGCAGAGCTGGGGATGGAAGCCAATAACAACACCACGCTTACCCTGGACGGCCAGATCAGACCCACCAGCGAATGGGATATTCAGTACCTGCTAACCACTTCCATTGATGAGCAAACGGGCGAAACTGGATTGGCGGGCAGAATTTTTGCCGGTAATTCGAGTAATCAATTCTATTACGGTTGGGTGACGGAATACACAGATGAAAACTACAATCCGGGTATAGGCTTTGTCCGGCAGAATAATGTAATCAGGCATAACCCAGGAGGCTACTACATTTGGCGGCCCAAAAATGCGAGCTGGATTAGGCGCTGGGATCCTGGTTTATTTGTGAATTACAACCATGATGCAACGGACCCGACGAGTTTCCAGCAGGCGAGCATCTACCTATTTCCCGTTTATTTGTGGTTTAGGGATAATAGTTTTGTTGAAGTGGCTCTTACCCCAACCTGGCAAAACATCAATTTTGACTTTGCTCCTTTGGGATTGCAAATCGCTCAGGACAATTATTTCTACACGCGATATTTAATCCGATACAATACCGATCTTTCAAAAAAATGGTCGGCGAGTCTTGCATACGACTTCGGCCGCTTTTACGATGGAAACCGAAATACGATACGATTTTTTGGAAGGTTAGCCCCCATTCCCCAAGCCGCGATTACGCTGAACTATGAACACAATGATATTCAGAGCGTAGGAATAACACAGGAAGATTTATCGACGAATCTCGTTACGTTGGGTGCAAGATTTGCCTTAAATCCCAGGCTGCAACTATCCGCGTTTTACCAATACAACAGCTTCGATGAACAAGGGCGGTGGAACGTTCGGGCAAGTTGGGAGTACCAGCCGCTTTCCTTCGTCTATGTGGTGTTCAATGATACTCAAATCGATGGCTTTACAGAACCATTCCGCGAGCAGCAGGTAGTTTCGAAAATTACCCTGGTGAAACAGTTTTAAATACCGCAATTAAAAACGCCTCCTATGCACTTGCACAAGAGGCGTTTACTGTACCCGGAACGGGACTTGAACCCGTACTTCCAAACTGGAAACTGGATTTTAAGTCCAGCGCGTCTACCAATTCCGCCATCCGGGCTTATTGAGGCGCAAAGATAGAAAAGTTTGGACAATCGCTAAAGTTCCGTTCCGCATCAACAATTATCACAGCAGATGTCCGGCACCTCCGTCAATGGCGAAGTGCGCAGGATGCGGTAGTGGCCCAGTGCTTCGTCGACCGGGCTGGCGCGTTGAACTACGACTGCTCTGGCCGAGCTGATCGCCGTATCCCGCTGCCGGTCTACCTCAGCCGTGAATTGCCGGCGCCGGTCTAGGTCGGCCGTAAATTGTGGGCGCCGATCATTTGGGACGAAGGTGGCAGTTGCCGTTCCAACGTCGGTGCGGCGTTCCAGGTCGGTCACGTGGTCGTATATATTCGTGGTATGGCCGTAGGTTTCCACTACTACCACGCTGAGCGAGGAGTTGGGTGGCAGGCAATACAACTCCAGCAATTGGGCCACTTCTTCGTTGGTCCAGATAGCGGTGCCGTATTTGGTGCGGTCCTTGTTCTGGTTGCTGAAATCGACCAGCTTCATCACCTGCAGCTTGGCGTTGGTATTGACGCTTATGAGCGGATTTGTGGGTTGTTGGGCAATGGCCTGTAGCACCTGGAGTTGATCCTCCCGGTAGCGGCGGCGCGGGTCTACGTCGCGTTCGGGTTCGGCGGTGATGCGCCAGTCGAGCGGTCGATCGTCCAACAGGATGTTGCGGTGATCGAGGCGGTCGGCTTGGTTCACCTGGGCGTAGAGCAGGGCCCACAATTCGGTGCGGGGCGGATCGGCGGTTACGTTTTTGCCATCGTGGACGGCCACGGCGTAGGGGGCCGTTACCCAGAGTTTCACCTCGTCGCGGTTGGGCATGCAGGTGAGCGTTGGGGCAGGATGTTGTACGCCATACACGCGCAACCGGCGGCCGAAGCGGCCCTGAGCGGTGGTGTAGACAAAGTCTTCGCTATTTGGCTTCTGGTAGTGGCCGATGCGGAATTCGTAGGTAAAAAAGCCGAAGAGTTCATCGCTATCGGCGTGTAGCCCGGGAGGAAGCGGTAGGAGGTAGTGCCGGTCGCTGCTGGTGCTTTTTTGCATGGGCTGCATGGCATTAAGCCCTGCCAGGTTGTTGGTCGATCCGGCGGTGATTACCCGCATAAATTCCGGATCGATTGGCAGGTCCGGTTCTTTGGGGGCGGCCAGCAGGCTCGGGTTGTTATTGCTGATTAGTTGATCGGGGGCTAGCGCCAGCACGCGGGCAAAAAGCGTATCCTGTGGATCGGTTATCGGCTCGTCGAATTCCAGCCAGAGGAAGCGTTCCCGCACTTCCGTTGCTGAATACTGCTCATTGCGTACGTAGGGCGACAGGGCATAGCCCGCCGAAACGAGTTTGGGCACCTGCGCCGGAGGTGTGGTAATGGGGAGCGTGAGGGGGAAGTTGGGTGCCGGGTCTTGCTGAGTAGCGTGATCGGGCTTGAACCGCGGGTCGATTTGATAACTAACCTCGATCGTATCCGGAAAGCTCTGATTGCCGGGGTCATCCGGCTTGGGCTCGACAGCATCGATGAACACAATGCGGGTGTAATCACGCTCCGGCTGGTGCAGCGATTCGAACGAGGCCGTCCGGTACAATTCAATATCCCCTACCACATCACCCTCCACTTCGGATTCGAGGGGAGCGTCCGCCGTAAAATGCTTCACGCGCCGAATTAGCAAGCTGCGATCCCGCAGTGCATCCCACATCCAATCGCGGTTGATGGTTAGGCTTATGCAACAGAGCCAGTGTTCGGCCAAATCGCCCTTAGAAGCGAAGGTGAGGGAGGAGTGATCCGGCGACAGGGTATGCCGGATGCGGCTCGAACAGCCAAATACCACTCGTTCTCCCTTGGGGGCTGCCAGGGTCAATCCGGTAGCTTCCAGCTCCAATTGATCGGCCAACTGCTGAATATTGCTGATGCGGCTGGGGAGTCGTTCGCCAAAGAGGAAGGTCTCTACGCGTCCGTCGGAATTGTTGGCGGCGTCCGATTGGAAATAGATGCCCTGGAGTTCCGGCACGCCGGCAGTTTGGACAAACAGGTTGGTCTCGTCGGCTGAGGGTTGGTAGACGCGCATCTGGAAGGTTTCCCCATAGCGGTTGTCGAGGCGCTTATTCTCCGGATGTAAGAAGCCGTAGTAGTGTTCGTCCACGGTTTTGGGCTCGGCTACTGCCCGAATGGTTAGCCGAATGGTCCGTCCGGAAGGGAGATAGAGTTCGGATAAGGAATCAATCGGACCGGGTAGCTGCAAATCTTGCACGATATCTACGGTTGCTCCCGTGTGCAATACGGGCACATCCCGGTAGATGATGGGAATACTTACGGGCAGTTCGTAATCATTATCTGTGTTGATAATCGGAAAGCTCCGGTAGGTGGTGTATAAATGCACGTAATCCTCCTTGCCGTTCAGGCTATCCACTTTATCAAGCCGTAGGCTCTCAATTTCGACGGCAATTTCGAGGCGATTGACGTCGGGGTCGGCAATACCTAGGCCGGTGCGGTCGGCGGGATCGCCGTTTAAATCAATACTTGCCGTTGACCGGGTGATCAGGCGCTGAATGGGATCAGCGTACTTGCCGGTATACACTACGGCCGGATAGCCAAGTAGCGGTCGGCGAATGTTCAGTAGGGTGGGAGCGCTTAGCTCATCGGTATTAATGAGCGGATTATCGTCATTGCCCGTTGGCAGAAATTCATCGATTCGGGGTTGGGCGGGCGACAAGTAGCGCTTGAACCGGCAGGTAGTGGTATCCGAGCCGGTTGTATTGATCGGACCGCGATCGATTGCCGGGCCACCCCCGCTTATGTCGCGCATGCGAATCCGAAATTGGTAGTTTTCGCCGTAGCGCAACGGGGCGTTGATCGGGCCACTCGCATACAGTTGATTCAATTGATCCTGTACGCCTCCGTCGACTACTCCGGTGCCGGTTCGGGCGGGATGGCCGTTGCTATCGAGCACCTGCATATTGTTCTCGTCGAGTACGTCGCGCTCGGGATCGGCCTCCAGGTTTTCATTGGCGTTTTGATAAATGGCAATGGCATCAGGATCGGAAAGCACCATGCTGTGGCCGGTCCAGTTGGCGAAGTACATCGGGAGCCAAAAGGCTTGGTCTGTTCGTCCATCTAGTTGGGAGGGATAGACCTCGAAGGGTAACTCACCATTAAAACCGCCTAATTGAATTACATTTTGTTGGTCGCCATCCGAAGGATTTCGCCGCAAATTGAGGTCCATTCGGCTATCTACCCAATTGAGGGAATTCCAGGCATTGGGAGGGTTGGCCGTTTGTCGTACGTCGATGTGGTAGCCGAATACACCCATGGGAGCGTCAATTCGGTCGCCGGTAGTAGTTGAGGCATCCTGGCTGAGTTGACGCATATACCAGATCAGGATTTGCTCGTCGTCCCATCCCAGGCGGATACCGAGATCTTTAGTCGGGTGGTCGCCGTCGTTGTCTTCGCGGAGCAGGTTGCGGTTGGGTGGTTGCTGGCAGTGGACGATCTTGGCGAACCCGTCGTCATATTCCGCGGCTTCCTGGAAGAGCTGATCGTAGTTACCGTCGGGGGTATTCGTCACCGGAAACAGAAGGGGCGCAAATACCTGCCTGGATTGCCCCGGCTCCAGTGCGGGAATGCGCGCCGCGTAGCGTTTGATAAAGTTGGGTTCAACCTGTTGTTCCGCGAAGAAATCGCTGGTGCTGGCCAAATCGATAAACAGCCAGCCGCCATTGGGAAAGTAATTGGGCTGGACGGTCAGCGTGGTTTCGTAGACGAAACCGGCCCGCTGGGCCATAATGGGATGCCGCAGTAAGTGGGCAAAGACCTTTCCCCAACTGACCGCGTCCGGGTCCCGCTGAAAGGTGGGTACGTACTCGGCATCGCGGAGCGCACAGGCGTAGGAGTCGTCTGTGGTGGCATTCTTCGTGCGAGGCCCGGTAAAATTGAACGACTGGCAGTAGCTTTTTGGCAGGTGTTTGCGCACAGTGCGCTCCACTGGCTGGGCGGCTTCCGGCTGTTCGAGTCCCTGCAGATTGATATTGGTGTTGTCGAAGGTGGTGCCCCCGTTGGTAATCTGCAAATGATTTCCCATAGCTTCCAACAACTCCCGCTTATTTCCGGGAGCATTGGTAGTGAGGAGTATATTGGGTTCGTCCGGCGTGTTGGTTGGATAACCGGCGAGGCTGGTAAATACATTGGCGGTAAAAGAGAAATTCGCATCGGCAAACGCCGGTGCGGGGGTGGGCCCCGGAACCAATTGCGGTACGATTGCCGGATTCAGCGGATTTTGGTCGCGAGGCAATACGACGATGCGCAGGCGGAGCTGGTTGTTGCCGTCGAACTCCTGCGGAAAAGGAAGTATGGAAAATCGTTGATAATCGTGCATGGTTGTTCCGTTTTAGGCGACTCGCCGCTGTTCCGACCAGGAGGTGGTGAAACTGATATTGATAACTAGGAAGATGCTGATATCCAATCCGAAGGTGACCTGGGCAATCATATCCGTACGGGATTCGCCGCCGATCTGCTTGCGCGAAATGGTGCCCCGTGCTTCGATGCGGATGGTAATGGAAACCAGTCCGCCCAGGATCTCGGCGTGGCCTTCGAAGAGCAGGATAGCTGTGATCTCGACGATTCCCGCCGCAGCAAATAGTTCCGTGCCGACCATGAAAAGCACACTGACGTTGCCCGCCACCGGCAAGCCGACCACAATCTGCGCTCCGAAACCAAAGGCCATTTTTAGCGAGGGCCCGATCTTGGTGTCGGCGGCTACATCGAGGTTGAGTTGCCCCAGCGCGTAGACGGTTGCACCACCCACCGAGACACACATGACCGACAGGCGGCCGTAAAAGCCGAGCAGGCCTCCCGCACTGGGCAGTAGCTCCTTGGCGTCGGTAGTGACCTTGACAGCCGCGTTGAAGTAGGCTCCCAAGGTAAGGCCGCATTCCAGCTTAAAGGGTGTTTGCGGACTGTTGTAGACCGAATCGGGGATGGGGAAGCGCAGTACCGGTATTTCTTTTGAAGCTTCAAATTTGTATTCCCAGCTACCGGCCTTATTGCTCATAGCCAGCTTCAGGCCCTTGCTGACGGCATCGCCGTAGTTGCCGTCTTGCAGACTCTGCAGAATTTGCAGGATATCGATGACCGGCTGCAACTCCGGCGCAAACTGAATATCGGGCTTCGGATAGGAAGCCTGGCTCCCCTTATTGGCACTCCAATCACCGCGGATGGTCATCAGGGCATCGATGCCTGCTAAATCGACCACAATACTAATGCTCGACATTTTACTTTTCCAGGTCTCTGCTACCTGGTCGCCAATATCTGAAAGTTTCGAGTTAATGTCGAAGTCTAGGTTGCCCTTGCCGTCTTTACCTTCGTATTTCAGGTAAATCCGGAAATTGCCGTCTCCGAGGTTGATGAGGTCAAATTCGGTCGGTAGGTCGAAGGGTAATTCCTGGCGCAGCAGCTTCATGGCCTGTTCCTGGACGCCATCGATGACGTCGTCGAGTTCCATCAAATTCCAGACGTCCTGCCCGAGGTCTTGCAGGTTGCCTTTGGCAAACTGATTGGCTTTGGTGATGAGGGAAATGGCGTCGCCGGACTGAATATCGCCGAGCGGAATGTCGCCTGTTCCGATATTCGGAAATACGGATTTTGAATTGCAAATGCGGAAGGCATCTGCAAATAAGGGTGGTGTCTTGCTGAATAAATTTTGTCTTCCCTGTTCGAAAGAAGGATTAAGTAATAATGCTTTTTGCGTGTCGGTCGATTGTAAGAAGCCGTAATTGATCGTGCCGTCGGCAGGTTGCCGCAATAGTTCCGTGGGGTTGGCTACGCGCAACAGATTCTGCCCAACCGGGCTGCTCAGCTTTTGCCCTTTTCCGTCTTTTTGCAGGAAGCCCTCCCGGATAACGGGCAGGCTCAAATCTGCGGGCACGGGGCTTACCGCACCGGTGCTGCGTTCGTGCTTTACCATCGACCAGGAGCCATCTTTGGGAAGCAGCACGCTACCGCGGCCGGCCACCACAAATACCGGCGAACTGCCGTTGGCGGCGAAGGAGTTGTTGAAGTCGAAGCGGGTGAGGCGCATGCGCTGTTTGCTCTGGGCCAAATCGACCTCGCAGCTCATGGGCCCTCCGATGGAGCCAAGTTGTTCCTGCACTAATTTTTGCAGGCCGTCGGCGGTGAGTGGCATCCCAATGGGGGCAATCTGCACGTAACCCAGAATGCGCTTGGAAGGCACCACTAGCCGAATTTTCCCATCGATTGCCTTCTCGACGGCTCCATTGGTGGGATGCTCCACTTCTACATCGGCGTCGAGGTAGAGCGGCTGTAGTTTGTAAGCGAGCTGGTTGTTGGGGTCCGGATTAGGGACGTAGTTCTTATTCACATCGACGATCATCGGTGCGATCATGATGCCCTCCGCGGTATCGACATCCTTGGCGGGTACGATATTTTCTACATTGTACAGGCCTTTGATAATGCCCGGATGAATTTCGAAAGGTGTCGGTTCTTCCTGCTTGACTTTTTGACTATTCACCAGGACGTTCACGAAGAAGCGAAAATCGAATTGTCCGGCACTTTCGGCACGCCAGCCGCTATCGTGGCGGTAGCCATAACCGCTGCCGACTCGGAAGATGGTAATGGTGCGCACGACCTTGATCCCCCAGGGATAGACCATGCTCACTACCTGAATGACCTCGTGGTTGGTGCGTCCCACCAGCACGTTGAACTTAGCCTGGCTTGTTTCGGCAAAGGCCGCATCTGGGTTGAGCCAGTTGCTAAACATGCTCGCCCCGTAGCCACTCACGTCCATTCGTTCGACCGGTACACCCCGCTGGAGCAGGAAGGGACCTGGTTCGGGAAAGAACTCTCCATTAAAAATCTCCGTCACGTCCCGGCCCAGTGTGCTGTCGCCGGTATCGTTTCCGAATACATCCTGAATGTTATTGAGTTGAATGGTTCGTCCGCGGAAAAGATCACCTTCTCCCTCGACGGAAGAGGCTCCGGCATCGATGCGCAATTGGAGGCTTCCGCGTAGGTCAGATCCAAACTCCTCGGTATTGAGCGTTAGTTCGCTTCCGCGTCGGGTACTATTTCCTTCTTCGTACGTATTCTTCAGCAACGCCATCGACTGGAGGCCGAAGGGCAACGGAGAAAAGGAAAGCGCCCGGAATCCGGGGGTATCATCTCTGAAATGTTGCAGCAGGTAGCCGAGCTGCGGCAGTGGAGCGATGGCGACCGTATCCTCTCCCGCATTGATGATTTGGAGGGGCCCGCCATCGTTTGGATAGAAATTGTAGCCAAAGGGCGGGTCGCCCGCAACCTGAGGCGGGGTAATGTTGAGCAGGGGTTCCCAGGCGAGCGGTGGTACCGTGAAGGTGCGGACGTCGCGACCGCGGCCAATTACGTCCATACCTTCCACCTGGAAGGGGAAGGCCGCAGGCTGTAGAATGGATGCTCCCATTAAGCGGGCCTCAGAAGGGCTGAGCACCTGAAAACTGACCCCAAATTGGTCGGCGTTAGAACTGACGTCCAGCAACGCAAAATCATGCTGCCGGTAACGGTCCGTTCGCTCGCGCCAAATCCCTTCGTATTGCGGTAACGGTTTTTCGCTGACGACCGCTCGTTCCGCCACCGCAGTGGTGGCTTGTAAGGTCGGATGCTTCCGAAAAAGAATATCCAGGGGGGATGCGGTCTTGCGAATCTCTACACGGCCTGAGGGCTGCTGGACTTCGCTGGATACCTCGGCGGGATCTACGGGAATACCTACGAAGGAATCGGTCAGAGGCGCAAAGTGGAAGCTGACGGTCACGGCGTTGTCTGCCTCTGCTTCGGTAGGGGGCTCCCAGAATACGCGGCAGACGAGGTTGGTCGTAGGAGCGAGACCGGCACCGGTGGTAGCATCCCGCCGGCGGAGTTGATCCCGAAAGCGCCCGAGCCGGGCGGCGTATGGGTCGGGCAGTGTAGGAATGTAGGCCAATAGGCCAAACGTCAGCCAGAGTAATCCTGCGTCCAATCGCCGCTGATCCTCCGAAAGAGAAGCGAAGATCAGGCAGGCATTGGGTTGTTGCACTTTGAAGAGTGCGTTGTGCAGTGCGAGGGCCATGCGATCCGGAATGACAGGATCTTCGTTGTTGATGGCGGCATCGTCCTGAATCAGGTTTTCGTCGAGCAGGTAAAATAGTCGGAAAGCATCGCTTACGGCCATGATAAACAAGGAATCGAGGGTGCGAATGGCCGGTGGATGCCCGTTTACTTGTACCGGGCGATCGATACCCAGATCGGCGTTGGCCTGAGCGATAAGCAACTCATTACCGGAAGCCGCCGTGCTATATAAATACAGGATCGGACCCGAAAACCGAAGATCGATGGTAGTGCCGAACGGATTGATGGCATCTTTCCACATTGCCAGCTCGTGGTGCGATTGCTGGCCCACCGCCTGAAAGGCCGCAATGGATATTTGCCCCGGTTGCAACAGAAACTGGGTAGTGGGCAAGGCCAGCCCGCTGCCCTGCAAGCCAGTCCAGCGGGCATTGATGCCGGCTGCAGTCTGTAGAAGTAAGGTGCCGTTTCCATCGGCGGCCGTCGGCTGATTGATGTCGATGGAGGCCACTGTCAACAACCAGGCACTTCGCTCGATGCCTGCGGTTCCGGACACTTGATTAAAAGGAGAGGAAACCTGGCTAATCATCATCTCATCCTGTCCGCTGCGGAAAGGAAAAACGATGTGCTGCAGGGTGGGGTCGTAGGTCACTTGTTGGTCTTCGAGCCACTCGAAGTAATGGGATTGGCCATATAGCTGGCAGGTCATGTCACCTACCCGCTCAATGGATCGACCCTGTGCCGAAAACCGGAAGGCTAGACGCCTGGGGAGTGACAATCTTAGGTCGCGGGCATCCTGGCCGTAGGCACTTGCGGGCTGCGCATCCGTCACTTCTGCTTGCTGCAATTCCAGACTAAGGGATATGATGGTATTCACGCCCACCGTCTGTTGGCCGGAAATGGACGAGGGCGTTGTGCTCAGATTGATGGACCCGCCGTTGATTCGCAATCCAGTGTATTTACCAGTCGGCGCGTTGGGAGCTAGGAACCGGCTCATGATCCAGATGCTGCCACTACGCAAAGGAATCACCGTATTTCTCCGGCCAAGTACGGGCCGTTCGGGAATGGTGGGGCGAAGACGGATGCGTTCGGTCTGGTAGAGGAGTACGGGTTCTGCGATACCCTGTATGTATAGAGCCTGGAATTGGTCGATAGGAAAAAAGTCGTACCAGAATTGGCGCCCATCCTGATGACGGAATGGGCCAACGGATCGGTCGAGCCGGGCACCTGCTGCCCAATCGGGAACGGAGCCGGGAATGAGCGCATCGCGCACCGATACCTCCCGGCGGTAAAACCGGAACTTTGGCGGGGCATCCGCTTCCGATCTCCGATCGGCAATGCGGTCCAATTGTTCGCGTCGCTGTGTGGGAATGCGATCTTCGAAAAACAAATCGGCCCGCTCGATGGAGCGGCTTCCGGGAGTGAGGGACTGGGAGGTCTCGGGGATTTCTGATTCACTCAGCGAACGGTACAGCAGTTCCAGTTCGCGCTGTTGCGTTTCCGTATCAATCACCAGATGACCGACCAATCCGCGCAGATTGCTGCGTCTGGAATGGGTATTCATCTATGGGCAGGTTCGGTTCCGGGTATGATAACCCGTATATACAAATGACGGGCATTTCCAGATGCCACGCCCGGTTTTTAACGTTTTTGGAGAAAAAATGGAGGAAAACCTGGATAAGCAAGGGGCTACAATATGTCCGGGGAGGAAATAGCCGCCCAAGTTGAACTGATGATGGAGCAACCCGATCGCATTCAGGAGGAGCACGATCAATATGCCGAATGGAATAATAATGAAAATAGTAGGGTGGAGATACTTGCTATCTCCACCCCAGCTATTTCTTCTAATCTAGTTTTTTATCAGTGGGGTTGTCCAGATTCCCTGGTCGCTACTGATTTGAATGAGGTATACGCCTCGCGGTAATTCTGCAACCGAAATGTTCGGTGCAGGCGATTGATGACTCTGAAGCAGTTGACCTGCCATACTGAAGATCCGAAGTTGAACATTTCCAGTATTTACACCCTCCAATTTCCAATTGAATAGATCGTTTACCGGATTCGGAGCAATCAGCAGTTCTGGGCGAGCCGCTTCGATTGGATCATCGATACTAGTGACCACGTTGCTGAAGTTGAAGGTCAGATCGACGTCCGTTCCGCCATCGTTTACGGTCGTATTCTCATCCTTCAGATCGGGTTGGTGCTTGAGAACCACGCGGAAGCTACCGCCCATCATTTCGGCTGAGGTTTCCCAGCGAGTCTGCAGACCAACGGGTAGCCCGTTTTCATCAAAGTCGAGATAGGCGACACTATCCGGGCGGTTGTCGATATTACCATCGCCGGCGGGATCAGTGAACATGCCATCCGTCCAACCAAAGAAGAACATGTGCTCGTCGTCTTCCTCCCTGATTTCTTCGGTGATGTCTTCTCCTTCAATGCTATTGCTCAACTCGATCGACAGAGTATACTCTGTGTTTTGGACGAGGCTGAGATCCTCGGTCTGAAGCTCCATTGGTCCTTCACCGTCCGGGTCTTGGGCACGAACAACGATGGGATCGCCACCGCCTGTGGGTGTCCAGGTCAGCACGACATCGGTGATGATCTCTTCCTCGTTTTCGCAGGGCGGGGCATCGGGGTTGTCGATCACGTTGATGTCCCAGG
>CAZDET010000039.1:0-31126 GCA_964504335.1 uncultured Saprospiraceae bacterium | reverse complement strand
TCCTCGTTTTCGCAGGGCGGGGCATCGGGGTTTTCTTCTACCGTCACGTTGAAAGTCAGATCAAATACCTCTGTGCCATCATCAATAGTAGAATTGGCGTCCTTACTTCCGGTCAAGTCGCGTAGGCTGATGCGCAGGGTGCCTGTGATATTGCCCTCTGCGCATTCGGAAGTAAGTGTGGTGTTCAGTCCCAGGGGGAGTCCGCCGCCGTCCTGGTCATTGTACTGAACGTCTCCGCTTGCAATATCCCCCATGGGCTGGAAGAAAACCTGGAAATTTTCAGGGTTTCCGGAAACGGCATTCGTGACATCACCTCCGGCATCACTCAGGCTGATTGTTATGGTGTATTCGGTGCTTTCCATCAGCGTGATGGGGCCATCCACCTGTAGGCCACTACCCCCATCTGTAGCAGTAGCCACTACTGGGGCACCACTCGATGGTGTGAAGGTAAACGTGGCGCCGGTTAGGGCATCTAGCTGGGCTGATCCCAACAACGGGAGTAACAGAAAGCTTGCTAGCAAAGGGTAAAGTCGACTCATATGTAGTCTTTGAGGGTGATTGAAACAGTGTTGCAAATAGAACTGCAATTACGTGAAACATCGTTGCAAATACAAGGATTTTTGCAACGATGTTTCAGTGGGTAAAGTAAGATAACTGACACAAGGGCTGGAAGCAGAACCAACTAGAAGGTTAAGGATCGAATAGCGGCAGAATAAACATGCAACAGGGTTGCAAGTGAATAAAAGTTTTGTAAATTGCAACGGTGTTTCATAAATGGTATTACGCCAGTAACGCCTTGGGGAAACCAAATGACACATGGGCTATCGAGCGCCCCATCTAAACTCGAAAGAAGTATGGTAACGTAATTAATGTTTGTGTTTTTTATTGATAATAGATGACATCACCGTAAGCCTTTCCCTTGGAAGGCTTACTTTTTTTTACTCAATACCAGGATACATTCATCGAGCTATCCATTAAACAAATTGCGCAATAATTTCACAATATCACCAGCTGTCTTAGGGTTCTTCGCAAATGGAAGTAAATGATGCCAACAGAAATACCCAGCGAAATCAAGGTGGCCGCGGCAAATAACCAAATGTCCAATTCGATGCGGTAGGGATAGCGCTGCAGCCAGGAACTGACCAGGTAGTAGGCTGCCGGCAATGCAATGAATAGGGTAACCAGGTATACCCGGAGAAAATCGCGTCCCAGTACCTCGAGTAAGCTCCACTGATTGGCACCCAGGATGCGGCGAATGCTAATTTCCTTCAATTTTAACTGTGCAATAAAGCTGATCAATCCAAACAGACCGACCAAGGATATCACAATTGCAATCAGCGTGAAACTACTCACCAAGCGGCTGAATTGTTCCTCTTCTTCGTAAGCGGCTGCGAAGGATTCATCCACAAAGGCATATGCCAGCGGGTCGGCAGAGAAGTTGGCCCAGGTTTGTTCTAAATTTGGAAGAAGCTGAGTTAATTCTTTGGATTGAATTTTTACGAGTAGATTGTCCGGGCTGGCCCGACGGCCGGGGCCGAAAATGAAGTAGGCATTTGGTCCTGGCCGGGAGTGCAAACTGGTGCTGTGGTAATTCTGAACCACGCCGACCACTTTTCGATTGCGTCCCTCGATTTCGATTTCACTTCCGATCAGGTTTTTTCGGGAAATCAGGTTTCGAGCTGCTTCGTTGAGCACCACGCTGTAGGCGGAATCTACGTCAAATCCGTATGAAAACCCCTTTCCTTCCATAAAGGGAGCACCGATGATTTCGAAGTAGTTAGTATCCACCCCCACTGCATTGACGGATTTGGGTGCGGCCCATCCCGAGCCACTCCAATCCATGGGCATCATACTATTGAAGGTACTCGGAAGCGCCTCGCTCGTCATGCTTACGCCTACTACGCCGGGTATGCGGGCAATTTCCTGCTTGAGCGCTCCAAAATTGGCTTGTACGGCGCGGTCATTGACGGGAATGTGAATGAGTTGATCGGCGGTGAAGCCTAAATCGTAGTTCTGTAGATGCCGGTATTGTTGATATACCACCAACGTGCCAACCAGAAGAACGACCGTGATTGTGAACTGAACGCCAATGAATGCCTTTCGACCAACTGCCGCACGAGCATGGGGTACATCAGAAGAATGGATGTTTAGTCGGCTCATTACCAAGGCGGGGAGCAGACCGGTAAGTACTCCCAACAGGCCAATGCCGGCAAATAAATACAGCCCATCGAGCCAGGACAGGGCCGACAGGCTCAGATCGAGCTTGAAAAGCTGATTCAGTCGAGGTAATAGTGCAACGACCAGCGTTAGGGCAACTGCTCCAGCTCCAAAAATGAAAAGTAACGTTTCTGCCAAGAATTGAGCGAAAATTGTCTGCTTCTGGGAACCCAGTATTTTTCGAACGCTAATTTCCTGTGATCGGGTAGTGGCCCGGGCTGTGGCCAGATTGACGTAATTGAGTTGAGCGATTAACAAAATCAATAATCCGATGGCTCCAAAGATGTATACGTTTCGAATGTTACCCTTGGGAGTGTCGCGCAAAATATCCCGGGAGTGCAAATGCACTTTGTGAAGCGGCTGGAAGCCATAGGCAGGAAAATAGGCGTTTTCAGAGTCGGTATACCGGTCCGGAAGGGTCGTACTTTCTGACCGTAACCGGTCGATTTGCCCGCCGGAAGCCCGTACATAGGTGTGCAGCCAGGAAAACCCCCACATTTCTAGCAAGTGACCGTACAATTGCTCTGCATTCCGCATCGAGCCCAGTGCTGCAAATTGAATGTGGGAATGGCCCGGTGGATCTTCTGCCACGCCGGTGATTTTCATTCGGAGCTCCTGATCGCCGTCGTATATCTTTACTCGTACGATTCTGCCTACCACATCGGTGGTACCGAAGAGCCGCTCGCTCAGACTGCGCGTAAGTACGAGGCTGTTCACGTCCGACAAGCAGTGCTGCGGATTGCCCCGAAGAAGTGGAAAGGAAAACAGGTCGAAAAAGGTAGAGTCCGTCCAGTAGAAATCATCAATTAAAAGAGGCTGCTCTTCGCCGATCCGGACGGGGTCCTGCCCGAAGCGGCAGAGCTGAATGGCTGGATAAGCATCTTTGAGGGCCTGGCCATGTTGGGAGGAGGTGGGGCGAAACCGTTCGCCCGTGGCAGGATCGGATTGGAGCACGCGATAGATATCGTCGCCATTCGCATGGAAACGGTCGTGGGAAAACTCATTTTTAATATACAGCCCGATAAAGAGGGCCGCGGCAATGCCAAATACGAGACCTAGCAAATGGATAGTCGTGTTGGAGCGATGGCGTAGCGCGTGGCGATAGGCCATCTTAAAGTGGTTTTGAAGCATATAGGTAGATTGGGGAGTGGATAATTGCCGGAGCCGGTACCACCGCAAAGAGGTGAGCGATCGCCAGTAAAATCGGCGGCTTGCCCGCTTTTGGCCCAGTAGTTCCGATTCGTGGGCATACAATTCGAGTAAGTCGCCCTCCAGTTCGTCGAGAAAGGGATCTGCGCAGGTTCGGCGAATCCACCAAAGTGCCCAACGCAGCGATCGGTTATTCATACCCCAGCGATTTATTAGGAATTAAGCTCCAGAGTCGTTCGCGCTGGCGGCGCACCTGTTCCAATGCTTTCTGGCCGGCTCCCTGAATGGTGTACAAGCGCTTGCTGCGCCCGCCCCGTACGGGTTCGGCCGGACCCGTGCGCGAACGGATGAAGCCCTTTTTTTCCAGTCGGTTAAGAGTTGTATGAACGGTGCTAACGCTCGGCCGGCGCCCGGTATGACGCTCGATTTCCTCGCAGATATTGATGCCGTAACCTTGCCCGTGCAGCACGGCCACCACCAGTAACACCAATTCTTCGAATTCGCCTAGTTGGGTCCCTTTCATAGTATAATTCGTAAATGCCGAACAAATAAAGGTATTTATTTCGTAAATGTCAAAGATATAGGTGGAGCTTAAACAAATGACGGGTCAATTACCTTTTCTCAGCGTACTTTGCAGTCCATCAAAAACATGTGTTATGGCACTCAATGCAGCTTCCGCCAGCTTAATCAATGCGGTCGTTCTTGTTGCGCTTGGTTTGTGGGGCTACTTCGCCTCCGAAAGTCCATCCCCGACGGCCTTTATTCCGGTAGTATTTGGAGCTATCCTGTTGGCACTCAATCGCGGGGTGGCCAAAGAAAATAAGGCGATTGCCCACGTAGCGGTCATCGTCACGTTGCTCATCCTTATCGGTTTATTCATGCCGCTGCGGGGTGCGATGAACCGGTCGGATACGGGAGCCATTGTCCGCGTGGTGATCATGATGTTATCTACCGTTTTGGCCATGGTTTTCTTTGTTCGCAGTTTTATTGAGGCGCGGCGAAAGCGGCAGGAAGGATAAAAATGAACAAGGGTCCAAAGCTATCAAATGGCTTTAGACCCTTGTCGCATCGAGAAAGATTTAGTGGTAGGCATTAGTACACCTGCAGCACCTGTCCAATCTGCAGGCGATCGGTATAAATATTATTTAGTGCGCGCAATTCGCGCAGTTCCATGTTGAATTTGCGGGCGATGCCGAGCAGGGTGTCGCCTTTGCGCACGGTGTAGGTACGGTTGTTGCCAAAGGCGCGGGTATCGAAAGAAGTGGGCATGGGTTGCTGTGGGGATCGGGTGGCTATGGTCCGGGGATCTTCCAGGAACGTAGGCTGTTCAGCCGGTTGATCCCGCACGAAGGCTTTGGAGTAGCCCAATTGCTTAACCTGAGCCAGTGAGGTACGGGCTGCGGCCTCTGAATCATACTGACCGACCTGCACTTTGTAAAAGCCATCTTCCCGAACATAGTAGGGGAGTCCCACCCGGCTGAGAGCGGTGTATTCAGAAACGAGCGGAGGAATGGAATGAGCCGCCACCTGGACGGTGTAGTAGCCGGTTGGGGCATAGGCACCACCCCGCGCGTAAAGTTGATTCGTTTGGCCGGGGATGTTGCTGTAGTTGTAGGGATTAGCGGCAATTTCTCCGGGGCCTGGATACGTATTACTGCTGCTGAAAAAACGATCGCGGGTTTCCTGAATGATGAAAGCATCGCGGTAGTCGGGGTCCGCTTTCACCTGCCGCAGCACGCGATTGGCCTCTGCCAGACTATTGAATGTACCGACGCGCACTTTGTAATAGTCCCGGTCGCGGTACGTATAAACGGGGCCGAGCGCTAGCAGATCCTGGAATTCTGTAGTGGTGGGTCGATTGACCGTAGCTTCCGCCTGGATCGACAGGCCGGCGGGGAGGTAATTACGCGCTTGTCCGAGCGATTCATAGCCATCTACCGGTAGGGTAGTGGTGTAGTAGGGGTTCTGGCCGAATAGGCCGACGGTGAAAAGCAAAAGAAAAGCGCAGGCAAAAAATCGGATGCTCATGATAAATGGTTGTGCTGGGTAAGGTATCAATTTATTATTTAACGATCATTTTGCACCAAAGCGTTTCTAAAATTCGAAAAAAATTATAAGAACCCCAAACAAAGTGGTTCAACCGGCGGAAACTTCGCGTTTGGGCAGGAATATTTCGGCCATCATGCACCGGGCACTGCCGCCTCCGTAGGTTTCGATGACATCCAGGGGGCTGTACAGTAAATTCGTATGAGCTTCCAATCGTTGGATCTGATCTGGCCGCAACGAGCGGTAGGCTCGTTCCGACATCACCAGATACGTTTTGCCTTCGGTCCCACGTACTTGTAGCATATTGCCGGCAAACTCGTAGACCTGATCGTAGTCCAAGTCGATAATTTCTTTTCCGGTTTGTTCCAAACTTGCCACTACTGCCGTCCGCTCCTGCGGATGGTGAATGGCCTCCAGGCAAATGACGCAGAAGGTGCTGCCGAGCGCCATCATCACGTTGGTGTGGTAAATCGGGATGCCGTCGCGGTCGACGGCCTCGAAGACGACGGCCTCGTAGTCCATCATCTGAGCAAATTCATCAATAGCCTCCCGATCAGTGCGTTCGGACAGTCCCGCATACAAGATTCCGTGCTGGCGATCTAGTATCATACTGCCCGTGCCTTCGAGGATGCGGCCTTGTTCCTCCCAGGCTTCCAGCGTTACGTAACGATCGATTCGGAAATGCTCCGAAAGCTGGTCGATGATATCGCGTCGGCGTTCGGCACGCCGCAATTCCGAAAACATAGGGTAGGTAACCACGACGCCATCGTCGTGGAAGGTAATCCAGTTGTTGGGGAAAACGGAGTCGGTTTTGCGGGGCTCTTCCGAATCTTCGATCTCGATGACGTGTACCCCCACGGAGCGCAGTTTGGCGACGAAGGCATCAAACTCTTCCTGTGCCCGAATTTTCACTTCGGTGGCGGGCAAGCTGGTATCGAGTACCTGAAAGGCATTGTCTTCGGCGGTCTCGGGGTTGTAGCCGAAGTTGGCAGGCCGAACCATCATGATGGTATCGGTAATTTGGCGGTCCATTTCCATAGGAGGTAGGGCTAATCTTGCGCCCAAGATAGGAGACTATTCCGGCATTTCCCGTGTCCGGATGTTAAACGGAAGTGACGTGGAAAAAGCATCCGCTCCGTGTTCTTCCACTGCATGCACAACTTGTTCCAGTTCCGCCGGTGACATGTAGTACTTGCGAATGGCTGCTTTGTAGGCTTTGGGAAGGTGAGCGTGCTGTAGAATGTACTGCTTCGTGGCCCGCAGATAATCGGAAAATCCGTATTGAATGGCGTACAGATCGGCCCGGCGCTCGGCTTCCGATCGAAAGGGGTCCGACCAGAGATAGCGAAGCCCGAAGTCGATGAGGTTGGTGCCAGAGCGGTGGAGGTAATCCATGACGTGCCCCAATTCGTGTGCCAGCCAGCCGATCAGTACCTCGCGCGGCAATTCGGCAATCCGGACATATTCCCTGATGTGGGCGTGATTACTGATATCGACCCGGTAGCGACGTTGGTCTTTGTCGAAAAAACCGAAATCGACAACGGGCTGTGCCCGCATGGTATGGTGGCGCAACCGGGTGCGGCGCAGCGTGAGTGAGCGCTCACAGAGAGGCGCAAATCCGGTTAGGGTTTCTTCGAAGCAGTCGCGAATAAAGGGGGCTGTAACATTCGTGTATTGTATATCCATGGGTCAGATCGGTAAAACGAAGCGGATCTTCCAATGAAGATCCGCTTCGCCGGTATATGATTCAGAGAGTTGGGCGGTTATTCCATGCCGAGGGCAAAGTACCGCATTTTATCCTCGTTCGGGTAGCGGCCTTCTAGCAAGACGCCGCCCGTTGCTTGGCTTAGTACTTCTTCGAGTTGGTCGACGGAGCGCACGGGCTCATCGTCCACTTTCGTGATGATGAATCCCGGCTTCATGCGCGTTTCGTTGCGCAGCCGTCCGGGGCCGATGGTGCGTACTGCGACGCCGCCTTCCAGGCCGAGCGCTTCGGCTCTATCCGGGGAAAGGGTTTCGAAGGTGGCACCTAACATTCCAGAGATGCCCGCAGTTGACGGACGACTTACGACGCGCTCTTCGCCGCTTTGTCCCTTGAGTTTTGTCTTCAGGGTGCGCTGTTTCCCATTCCGCAGGAGGGTGATATCCAGGGATTCGCCGGGCCGGAAGGTGGCGATGCGCTCCTGCAACTGCGCTACGGTGGTTGTCGCATTGTCGTTCACTTTCAGGATAACATCTCCCGGCAGGATACCCGCCGTTTCTGCTGCACTGTTTTCCATAACGCTATCCACGAGCACGCCGTTCAGTACATCCAAACCTGCCTCTTCTGCCACCTGGCTATTGACATTCCGGATGGTTACGCCGAGGTAACCGCGCTGAACGGTTCCGAATTCCAGCAGGTCGCGCACTACTTTTTGGACTAAATTGGACGGCACGGCAAAGCCGTAGCCGCTGTAGGAGCCCGTCGGGCTGGCAATGGCTGTATTAATACCGATGAGCCCACCGCGCAAATTGACGAGCGCGCCGCCGCTATTGCCGGGGTTGATGGCGGCATCGGTCTGAATGAAGCTTTCGATGGCGTAGCGCTCCTGAAGAATGTTGATGCTGCGGCCCTTTGCGCTGACAATGCCGGCAGTGACCGTCGAGTTGAGGTTGAAGGGATTACCCACAGCCATTACCCATTCTCCCACTTTTACAACATCGGAATCGTCGAAGGCAATGGTTTCCAGGTTCTCTTCTTCGATTTTCAGGAGGGCCAGGTCGGTATTGGGATCCGTGCCGATGATTTCGGCTTCGTACGAGCGGTTGTCGTTGAACAGGACCTCAACGCTGGTAGCACCGTCGATGACGTGGTTGTTGGTAACGATGTAGCCATTGGGCTCGATAACCACTCCGGAGCCGGAGCCCACCTGAGGGAGCCCCCGCTGAGGGCCGTCGAAGCGGCGAAAGAAATCGTCGCCGAAGAAATCCCGGAAGGCATCCGGAACGTTTGGCTGACCCGATTGCTGATCTGCCACCGTTGGCTCAACGGTGGAGCGGATGTGCACCACGGCGTCAGTGACGGCCGCCGCTACCTCCGTGAAATCGAGCGGCCGGAAGGTGCCATCACCGTTTTGAGTGTACAGAACCGGGGTTGCTACCGCTTCTTCCAAGGTGGCAATCCGGGCCGGATCATTTCCTTTGGAGAAAAAGATAACGCCCCCCACCACTAACAGGACGATAAGGGCGATACCCAGACCGAGAAAAGAACTGGTTCGAACGGAACGATGTGGACGTTGCTGATCTTTCATAGTTGTTATGACTTAAAATGTGATTTTACGATTACGAGGCTGTGCTGACCTCACCTGTATTATAATACCTGTAATCGCCGGAATAGTTGGAACCAAAAACCGATTTGGGTTTAAGAGAATCTTAAAATTGGAACTTGCTCTACCCTCCTTGCTTCTTATCGGGCGGAGCTGTAGCGATTTCGTTACGCTACCAATTGAACCGAGTTTTAAGCACCAGGTTTGTTTGGGAAAAAAATTGCCAAAAAAAGGGGGGCTACTGAACACCATCGAAATCTGCCGGTTTCAGAATTGTAAAATGTTTATCATAACTGCCTGTTAGTTAGGCAGGTTTGCGTCCATCGTCGAAGGAAAATCTTCGGGGTGGGAACATTTGCTTGTTAAATTAATTAACCAAAACCAATCACTATGTTGCGTCTTGCATTGATCTTCTTTATTGTAGCCGTGGTGGCTGCTATTTTTGGGTTTGGCGGTATTGCCGTCGGTGCTGCTGCGATTGCCAAAATCGTATTTTACATCTTCGTGGTTTTACTGATTATCTCGTTAGTTGCTGGTGCGTTGCGCGGCGCTTAATCGTAGCGATGAATTTGAATCAAAACTAGAAATGAATACCATCACACGCCTTTTTTTCGTCTTCCTTGTCAATTTGACTACAGCGGTAGTGTATGCCCAGCCAGAAAGTGAAAGCCCCTACAGTTCGCAGGTTTACGATCCTGTCGATCAGCCTCAGTGGTACGAAACGCCCATCCTATGGGTAGGTTTGGTTCTTTTCGGTGTAGTATTGCTATACGTACTACGCAAGCGGCAGCGGGCGTAAGGAGGTTTATTTAGCGGATTTAGGTAAGGCACTGCGCTTTTGAGCTGCCTTTTTCAGCTTCGGAAGCATGCGCTTTACCCGCCGCTTCCGGCGACGCGATTGAAGTCGCTCCAAAATGTACAATCGTTTCTTTTTCTTGTATCTCATGTAGAATGTATTTCTTATTTGCCAAACTCCACGATCCCATCCAGCATACCTGGGAATACGAAGGAGTGAAGCGGGAGTACGACAAACCAATAGATACGGCCGAACAGCCCACGTGGTCGAAAAATCGCTCGCTGGTGCAAATAATAACCACCTTCGGGGCCATCCTGAATGCGGAACTCCAGCCAGGCTTCGCCGGGCAATTTCATTTCGGCCAGTAGTAAGAGGCGTCGCTCATTGCGATCGGCGGCCAGCACTCGCCAGAAGTCGAGGGCATCTCCCGGATGCAATTCGTGCGGATGGGTGCGCCCCCGGCGCAGACCGATTCCACCGACCAGCTTATCGAACCAGCCGCGCAATTTCCACATCCAATTACCGTAATACCAGCCGCGCGCTCCGCCGATCGACCAAAGGTTATCTACGACCCGATCGATTTCGGAGGCGGGGAAGTAGCGTTTGCGGTCATCGGTGAAAACGCCGTGCTTCGGCACGCGGATGTAGCGCTGAAAATTACTCAATCGGCTGCTCGACACCAGTGCGTCCCGCCAACTACTCACCACCAGGTTCTGGTCGATTTTCTGAAAGGCGAGGCGAATGGCTTCCCGGTAGGGAATCCGCTCAATTTGAAACCGCTCGTAGAGATCACAGGGATTGGCTACCACCTCCACGTGCATGCTATCCACCAGGTTGACCGCCAGCGGATAGCTGGTGGAAGTAACCAGGAAGAGCCAGTAGGAAGAAAGCCGGGGCGTCATCACCGGCACGGTATAAATCCATCGGTGGAGACCGCGAACGGCCGCGTATTCCAGGAGCATTTCCCGGTAGGTCAGGATGTCGGGCCCGGCGATGTCGTAGGAGCGATTGTAGCAATCCGTGCACAACGCAACCCGGCACAACAGTTCGATGACGTTGCGGACCGCAATGGGCTGGCAGCGGGTATTGACCCACTTCGGAGCTACCATGATGGGTAGCTTTTCGGCCAGATCCCGGATGATTTCGAAGGAGGCGCTGCCGGAGCCGATGATGATACCGGCGCGCAGCGTGGTAAGCGGGATGCGGCTGGAACCCAGAATGTGTTCCACGGCCAGCCGGGAAGCCAGGTGCGGGCTCAGGTGCTCCTCGTTTACGATGCCACTCAGGTAGATAATCTGCTGGACCCGATTGCTACGCTCGACGTACTCGATAAAGTGATTTGCGGCGCGTGATTCGAGGTGGGCAAATTTTCCGATCGCCGCCGAGAGGCTGTGAATGAGGTAATAGGCTACATCGAAATCCAACGGATACGCTTGTGGGACGGGCTCCAGAAAATCGATCTCGACGAGTTGAAAGCGGTCCCGGTGCTCTGCCCCCACGAAGTCGTTGGCGAATCGGTGCTTATCTCGCACACAACAAAACACCTCATGGCCTGCTTCCAGCAAGACGGGAAGCAGGCGCATGCCGATGTAGCCGTTGGCCCCGGTGAGTAGTATCTTCATACTTGCTCAACGGGTTTTCATTGTCTTGGGTTCTGGGGAGCATCAGCAGTGTAAAACTTAAAACATACGCATCCGTCTTTTGGCCCGGGTCGGGGCGGCCGGTTGAGCAATTGGACCGAACAGCCGCTGGAGGGTTTCCTTGACCAGTGGTTTGGGAACGAAATCCCGAACGAGCGGATGGGATTGCGCCCGACGGACTTCATCGCGGCAAATCGTGGAGCTCGTCACGTAAATGACCGGATGGCGATTCCGGTTTTTCCGAAAGGTACTGCTGTAAGCTTCTAGGAAAGCAAACCCATTCATGATGGGCATCTTCAGGTCGGTAATGATCATGTGCGGCCACTGCCTGGCCGGAAGGCGTTTCAGTATCTCAATAGCTTCCTTACCATGCCGCGCTACCTTAATCTGAATGGGCCACTTAGCCGCTCGAACGGTCAACTGAAACAAGCGCTGGTCGGTTAAACTATCTTCGATCAAAAGCAGTCGGACGGTTTTGACCGTCCCTTGATTATACATCATGGGAAACATAATTGTCTTGCCGTTCCATTACGTGGGGAGAAACGACAAGGTTGGCGATCGTAATCAAATTAACGAACTGAGTGAACGAACTCTGAGGGGGATCGAAGGTAGACATTCCGTTTACCGGACAGAATTGGTGAGTGGGAAAGACAGGTGAGCTGCGATGAATCGTTCGAGTACCGTAAAACCGAATGACATGATAAAGATATAAAGGATTGTCATATGTAGAAACATGAGCTTGAACTTTAACAGTTAATTATCTTCGCGGCATGAAGCACGTCCAAGAATTGCTGGATATTCTGCATCTAGAACGCATTGAACGTCATATTTTTCGGGGCGATAGCCGCACCGTCGGCAGCAAACGCGTTTTCGGAGGGCAAGTACTGGCTCAGGCCCTGAGTGCGGCTATTCGCACCGTTCCCGCCGATCGGTTTGTCCATTCCCTGCATGGGTATTTCGTGTTGCCTGGTGATTTAGACACGCCAATCGTATTCAGCGTGGACCCGATCCGGGACGGTGGGAGTTTCACGACCCGGGCCGTAAAGGCCATTCAACACGGGGCGGCCATTTTTCATCTGTCGGCTTCTTTCCAACTTCGCCAGGAAGGGTACGACCACCAGGTTGCCCGGCCGTCGGTTTCCCCGCCGGAGGATTTGATCGACTTTGAAAATATGGCCAGGCAATTCGGCGATAGTTTGCCGAAGCACTTACGCCGGTTTTTCGATGTGGAGCGGCCGCTGGAATTTCGCCCGGTGGAATTTATCAATCCTTTTGAGGCGGAGCCCATGAAACCCGTGCGGCACGTATGGTTCCGCACCAAGGGAGCCATGCCCGATGATTCGACCTCCCATGCACTGGTGCTGGCCTACGCTTCCGATTACAACCTATTGACTACGGCCTTGCAGCCACACGGATTGGCCGCCAATTGGCAACAGCTGCAACTGGCCAGTCTCGATCATGCGATGTGGTTTCACCGGCCCTTTCGGGCGGACGACTGGCTGCTCTATGCTACCGATAGCCCATCGGCGTCGAATGCCCGGGGATTCAGTAGGGGCATGATTTTCGACCGGCAGGGAAACCTGGTGGCCAGTGTCGCACAGGAAGGTCTGATGCGTTCGCACAAGGAATAATTTCGCACCGCTCCGAATTGTTTGGGATGTGACTTGGTGGCGCTGGATAAAATTCTATTTTTGCTAATAGACCATTCCACTGCCCAATGATCACTGCCGTTGTTCTCTGTTTCATCTTAGGTTATCTTACTATTGTCTTCGAGCATCCACTTCGGCTCGATAAGACAGTGCCCGCATTGCTGATGGGTTCAATTTGTTGGGCATTAATTTCCATTGGGTTCAACCTCGGCGACCTGGCCGTAGTCGATACCCATGAGCACCTCTACAGCATGAGCGGGGGGCACGGGGAGGAAGCCGAAGAGGGATTTGTGAATACCCTCCTGCACCACCTCGGCAAGACGGCAGAAATTCTCGTCTTCCTGATTGGCGCGATGACCATCGTGGAAATCGTGGATTTGCACCGGGGTTTCGACATTCTGAAAAGCTGGGTCACCACGCGATCCAAAAGCCGATTGCTCTGGATTACGGGTGCGCTCGGATTCATCCTTTCTGCCATCATCGATAACCTGACTGCTACCATTGTATTGGTAACGCTACTGCGCAAGCTGGTGCACACCCGCGAAGAGCGCCTCTGGTACGTCAGTCTGATTGTTATTGCCGCCAATGCGGGGGGCGCCTGGTCGCCCATTGGTGACGTTACCACCACCATGCTCTGGATCGGGGACCGCGTATCGACTTTCGGATTGGTTCAGTACCTGATTATTCCATCCATTGTCTGCTTTATAGTGCCCTTTGTGATCGCTTCTCTGCTACCTGTTTTCCGGGGGGAGTTAACGGCGGCTTCGAACGATTTGGTGAATGGGGGAGAGGAAGACAACCGCCGACTGCTTAGCAGCCGTACTATGTTATTTCTCGGATTGGGTATGATTGTCTTCGTCCCAATCTTCAAAACAATTACCCATTTACCGCCCTATTTAGGCATGATGCTGAGTTTGGGCGTTGTTTGGCTGGCCTCTGAGTACATCCACCCCGAGGAGGACTTCACGGAGGAGCGCCGCCACATGTACTCTGCCCACAAGGCCCTGTCGCGAATCGAGCTATCCAGTATTCTCTTTTTCCTGGGCATTTTGATGGCGGTAGCTGCTATTGAGAGTGTGGCCATCGGAGAGGTCGGTGCCCTTCGTTTCCTGGCCGAGCAGCTGGACCTGGCAATTCCCAATCAAAACATTGTCATCATCATTCTCGGGTTCTTGTCGGCGATCATCGATAATGTACCGCTGGTAGCTGCGTCGATGGGTATGTACAATGCCCCAACGGACGCGCAGTTGTGGCACTTCATCGCCTATTCAGCCGGAACCGGGGGGTCGATGCTCATCATCGGTTCTGCTGCCGGCGTGGCGGCAATGGGCATGGAGCGCATCGATTTCATTTGGTACTTCCGAAAGATTGCCTGGCTAGCCCTCGTTGGCTTCCTGGCTGGTGCAGTGACCTTCCTGGTATACGTGAATCTGGTGGGAGGCCTCGGATAGTGACCGTCATTCCAATCAGGGTAATATGACGAACATGCACAGACGTAGATGCCGCAGCTATTGCTGGGTTTGGGTAGTCGTACTAGCAGGCCTGTGGAGTTGCCAGTCCGGCTCCGATGAGTCGTTGATTTATGGAGATTGGAGAGGTGCATCATTCACAGAATCCGGAGATTCGGTGCCGGTTGACCCACGGGAAATCAGCTTTACTTTTCAAGCCGATGGTACCTATCAGTACCGTTCTACACTCGACTATCAGGAAGCAGGCCGCTACCGCCTGCAACCTCCCTATTTATTCACTACAGATACTACCCGGGAAACGGGCACGGAAAAAGCCGTAGAAATGCTTGTATTGCAGTCAGATACACTGCTGCTGCGCATGGTGCAAGATGGAAAGGAGCAACGCCTGTTGCTCCTGCATTCGGATGGCGATTAGCGCCGCCGCATTTTGTTATTCTTGTAATCGCGGAAAATGAACTCGCCCAACCCCTGTAAGCTGCTGTAGAAGGCCTTGCCGTTGTTTGCCCTGGTAAACTGATCGACAAACTGCACCAGGTACGGATCGCGGGCGATCATGAAGGTAGTGATGGGAATGTTGAGCTTTCGGCAGCGCGCAGCCAGGTTCAACGTACGATTGACGATCTTGCGGTCCAAGCCGAAGCTGTTTTTGTAGTAGCGCTTACCTTTCTTGATACAGGTCGGCTTTCCGTCCGTAATCATGAATATCTGCTTATTGGGATTGCGCCGCCGGCGCAGCAGATCCATCGACAATTCCAGGCCTGCTACCGTATTGGTATGGTAGGGACCTACCTGGAGATAGGGCAAATCCTTTATTTCGATGGGCCAGGCATCGTTTCCAAAAACGATAATGTCGAGGGTATCTTTCGGGAAGCGGGTAGTGATGTATTCCGAAAGTGCCATGGCTACTTTCTTGGCCGGTGTGATGCGATCCTCCCCGTATAGAATCATGGAGTGGGAGATATCGATCATGAGCACGGTGCTCATTTGGGCCTGATAATAGGTTTCATATACCTCGAGGTCATCGCCGGAGATTTGAAAATCGTCGATGCCGTGGTTGATTTGCGCGTTGCGCAGGGTTTCGCTAACTGCCAGGCGATCCAGCTGATCGCCGAATTGGTAAGGGCGCAGCTCGGAAGTAAATTCGTCGCCCCGGCCGCCGTGGCGGGTATTGTGGTTACCGCGCTTGGTGCGTTTGATGTCGCCAAATACGTCTTCCAGGGCCTTACGCCGCAGTTCCAATTCCATTTTGGAACTCGGGACGAAGTTGGGGTTTCCGGCATCTTGCTGCTGGATGTATCCCTTGTCAATTAGATCCTGTATGAAATCGGCCATGCCGTAGTCGGCATCCGTGAATTGGTACTCCTTGTCCAGCTCCGTCATCCAGGAAAGCGCCTCACTGACGTCGCCGGAAGTGTAGACGAGCAGTTCCTGAAAGATCTGTAAAAGCTTTTCAAAGCCGCTGGGTTGGTCTTCGCCGGGCACATACTGTCGAAACCTCCATCCAATCATAGCTATTGCGGTAGTTTGCGGTTCGCTACTAACAACAAGCGGATGCAGAGATAGTTGCTCGTTTACCGGGCAGTTTAGGAATCGGCCAAGCGGCCCAGATCCGGCCGGAAAGAGTACATTTCATCATTGGAGGGACTGTCGGGTACGCCACAGCAATTTTGCAACAACTCGATGTAGTTCGGACGACTACTCGACGATTTGTGGACGAAATGCTCCTGAACTACTTTATTCTGAATGATGAAGACACCTGGCATTTGGAAGCCATCGCCAATGGGGCCGGTACCAACTCCGTGGCCACGCAGAAGGGCCGCATCAAACCCGCGAATCCAGTTTTGCAGGCCAAACAGTTGATTGAAATTGCCCTTGGTGAGCCGGAAAGCGGCATAATACTCACACTGCTCATCGCGCACGTGGTCGATATCGGCCAGGCCATACCGCTGAAAATAGCGTTCGGCAATCTCATCGGCAGCCATGTGTACCAGAATCAGGCGAGTGCCCATGCGTTCGATCGAAGACCGCTGTTCGGACAAGTCGGAAAGTGCTTCCCGGCAAAAGGTGCAGCCAAAATGCCGAAGAAATACCAACATGACCGGCCCCTCTGTAGATAAATCAGCTACAGTGCGCTGCTTATCGGTCACCATGGCATGTAAAACCTCCTCTTCAATCGGATAGAACATAGCTCTTTGCAGTTGATTCACGAATACCCTCGTTAAATGGACACCTTTAAATTTAGTGTATTGTTTCGACATACACTATTTATGCGGCAGTCCGGAATCATGCATGTTGTTTGTTGCAACACACAGACCCCAATAAAGTACGGGAACTAAAATCTAAAAATTGTCCGATAAAATTCAAGAATTCATACCTGAGCGGCCGGTAGGCCCGACCAAATCAGGCCTGCATCTTATCGTACACATCCATTACGGCGCGGACGTGCGACGCGGAAGTCTGCAACAATTCCATTTCCGACGCATTGAGCTGCAGCTCCATAAGTTCTTCGATTCCGTTTTTTCCGAGTTTCACCGGGACGCCGAGGTAGAGGCCGGTTTGGCCATACTCTCCGTCGAGTCGGGCGCAGCAGGGGAAAATGCGGTTTTCGTTTTTGAGGATAGCTTCCACCATTTGGGCGGCTGCTGCTCCCGGAGCATACCAGGCCGAAGTACCCATCAGTTTGACGAGCTCGCCTCCCCCTTTCTTGGTGCGCTCCACGATGGCGTTCAGGCGCTCCTCGCTCACCAATTCGGTAACGGGAATACCGGCAACGGTGGTGTAGCGGGGTAGGGGAACCATGGTATCGCCATGACCTCCGAGCAGCATCGCCTGAATGTCTTTTGGAGATACTTGCAATTCCATCGACAGGAAGGCCCGGTAGCGAGCCGTATCCAGAATCCCGGCCATGCCGAACACCCGCGTGCTGGTCAGACCGCTCGCTTTGTGCGCGGCGTAGGTCATCACGTCGAGCGGGTTGGAGACCACGATGATGATCGGATCCGGGCTGTGCTCCATGATGGATTTGGTAACCATGTTGACAATCTTTGCATTGGTTGCAATCAGATCGTCGCGGCTCATGCCAGGCTTACGGGGTACGCCGGCGGTGATTACCACGATATCGGAGCCGGCCGTGTCCTGGTAGTCATCGGTTCCCAGGACGAAGGTGCTGTAGTGATCAATTGGGGCTTGCTGGAACGTGTCCAGTGCTTTACCTCGAGCCATATCTCCTTGAATGTCAAGTAGTATGACTTCTTTGACGAGGTCTTTGTGGGCTAGTACGTTGGCACAGGTGGCACCGACATTGCCGGCACCAACGACGGTTACTTTACTCATGGATGGTTTTGATTTTGTCAAGACGGCTCCAAAAGTAGCCAAAATTCGCAGCTTCGTCCGCCGTATACCAAAAGAATTGAGGCTTTAAAGCGAAAAGGCGTGGGTTGAATTTTCTACTTTTGCTGACTAAATGTGTTTTACAGTAGTAAATCCAAGCCGGAAACTCAACAAGACCTCAACGCGTACAATCCATGGATATGCTGATGTACAAAAGAGTGCTATCTATTTTACTGTTATTGCCATTCTCCATTTTTCTTGCGGCCCAAGATCAGTGGTGTGGTACAGTAGTGGGGGCTGATCCAGAGTGGATGGACAGCTACTTTCAGCGGGCGGATTTTGGTATGGCACGGTCAAATGAAACCCTGTACCTGCCGATCCAATTCCACGTGGTGGGCACTACCGAGGGTACCGGCTACGCCCGGCTGAGCGATGTATACGACTCTTTTTGCACGTTGAATGAAGATTTCCTTCCCGGCGGCATCCAGTTCTTTTTCGCCGGGCCGGTCAATTACATTGCCAATACGAGCTACTACATGCACAACACGACTATTGCGCTCGACATGATGAGGCGCAACAACGTATCTAACGGGATCAATCTATATGTCGTAGAATCGGTGGGCCGTGAGGGCGTGAGTGGCTACTGGCTGGGGGCCGGAAATGCAGCCGTTGTAACGAAATCGAATTTTAGCCGGGGCAACCGAACCATCTCGCACGAAATCGGACACGCACTCGGTCTCAACCATACCTTCTACGGCTGGGAAAACGAGGAGGTTAACACCGATGCCCCGGCTCCGGCAACGGTGGGGGTACTGAATATCCCGGTAGAACGGGTCGACGGTTCCAATTGCCGCGAAGCAGCTGACCGCTTTTGCGATACGTCTCCGGATTACCTCTCCATCGGATGGAGCTGTGATAGTCGCGGTAGGAGCCGCGTTCAGCAACTCGATCCCGACAGCATCGGCTTCAGAAGCGACGGGAAAAACATCATGTCGTACGCTACCGATCGGTGTTACACGGGCTTTAGCGAAGAACAATCGGCTGCCATGCGCACCTATTCCTCCGAGCAACTCGACCATCTTGTGCGTCCGAATTTCACCCCGAGTGAGTTGCCGGATGCTTCCCAGATCCGCTTACAGGAACCCCCCAACGGGACTACCACCGCCACCTACGACGAGGTATTCCTAAAATGGACACCCGTAGCAAATGCCGAAGAATACATCATTCAACTGAATATTTCTCCGGTCTTCGGCGTGGTGCTGGCGGAGTTCCAATCCAATAGCCCCGAACTGGTGATCAGCGATCTCAATCCAGGATTCCCCTACTATTGGCGGGTGCGCCCAGCCAACAGTAGTGCCCCTTGTTCCGAATTTTCCGAAGTCGGAAACTTCATCGCCGGATTGGCCTCCTCGACGAATGATCCGGAGCTGGACGCGGCACTCCAAGTCTTTCCCAACCCTTCCTCCGACGGGCTACTACATCTCCGGATTGCCCCCGGGTTAACTGCCGCAGGGCCGCTCCAATGGGTCCTACAGGATGCACTGGGCCGCTCGATCACCCAAGGTATCACCCCCCTTACCGAAAACCGATCGCTCACACTCTCCACCGAACAGCTGCCAACCGGTATGTACACCCTCCGCCTACAGATAGAAGGTCGGATGGTGATGAGGAAGGTGTTAGTACTTTAGTCTTTTAGTACCTTAGAATTTAGTTCGCTAGTTCTTAAATCACGACGAGCGTAACCCCAAGACGTGCCTAAAAGTCTAATAGATCTAATGACTAAAAGTCTAAAATCTAATACCTAATATCTAATTCCTCTCCCAAGCCCGAATCGCCTCATAGGCCTCCAGCGGGCGGTCTGTGGCCAGCACATCGGCGCCGGTAGAAAGAACGCGGTAGTAGATCGCCGGGGAATCACTCGATTGGGCCTCGGCATCCATACCGCCAAGCGTACCGACGATGCAGGAAACGCCCAAATCATGCAGCCGGTCGAACAATTCGGGATCGGCCAGCCGCGTACCGGTGAAAGCTACCCAATTCTCGATTGGTACGCCGGAGGCGAGCATGGCGTCGAGCTCGGCCTCGTTGGTGATACCGACGGAAATAAGCAGCTTCGGGTTAAGATCGTAGATCGTACGGGCATCTTCGGGATTATAACTGATGACAATCATTTGGGGCACCAGCTCGTATGCCTCGATGGTGCGTACGACGCGTTCGAAGGGCACGCCACGCTTCACATCAACGGTAAAGGTGGCCTTCTCTGCCTTGGCCCAGGCCAACGCTTCTTCGAACGTCGGAACTTCGTATTCGGTGATCACTCCAAAATCATCCACCAGATGAGCGGTATCGATGACCGACCAGGCCAATTCACTTACCTGGCCACTGGCAGTGGTGGTGCGGTCGAGGCTGTAATCGTGCATCAGCAGCAATACACTGTCTGCCGACATCTGAACGTCGCACTCGATCCAGGCCGAAGGGATGCGGTCGTGTACAAAATCGAAGGTGGCTACGGCATTTTCCGGATACATCGGAATGCCCCGCCCGCCGCGGTGGGCACTCACCAGGTGCCGCTTGGCCTTCGCCACCGGTGGCCGGACGACCTTGGCCGTAGTGCAACCAACCAGAATAAGGGCAACACCACAGAATAGAATCGAATAATATAGACGCATAGAAAATACATTTAATAGGCAAACAAGAAGGCCCGACCAATTCCGGCCGGGCCCCTATTCACTAAGTGACTACATATCTCACCACCTCAAAACCTCACTACTTCGCCACCTACTTTATTGGAAAATGTAACGCAGACCCACCTGCATGTTCCATATAGAACTGCGGAAGCCTTCTGTATCGAGGTCGTTGTTGAAGATATCTTCCGGATCCATATCGACGATCTGGCTGTTGATGGTGTACTGCGGCACGAGGTTGTCAGCACTGATCTCGTTTGACAGGTTGACCGGCGAGAAGGTCGCAAAGCGGGTATCGTATTGCTTACCCCAATCCTGGTTCAACAGGTTGGCAAAGTTGAAGATGTCGATAGACAACTGCAGTGTATTGCGCTTACCATTAGCCGTTTCGATGTAGAAATCCTGCAGGAAGCGCAAGTCGAGAGCCGTCTCGAACGGTCCGAAGCGGGCGTTCGGATCGGCGTACTGACCGCGGCGCTCGCTCAGGTAGGGATCGGCTTCGATAAACTCGTCCAGAATGCGGTACTGCTCAGCCGCGCTGAGGGTCTGACCACCAATGGTCGCCTCTACCAGGTTGATATCGTCTTCCGAAGCCGGTACGAAGAACGGCTCACCACCACGACCACCATCGTTGATGAAGTCTTGGTTGCTGGCGCGTACGGTATAGCTAAACGGATCGCTGGTGCCGGCATCCAGAAACAGCGACAGCTGAGAGCGCATAAAGCCGGCGTATTCGACTTCGTAAGAAAACTGGCCGATCACGCGGTGCCCCTGAGCAAAGCTGGAACGGAACGGACGGCGCGTTTCGTTCTTACCCTCAGTGTTCACGAAGAATTGCCACTGCGAGCTGTTTTGAGAGCTGGTTCCGTCGTACAATACGTACGAATCGCCGTAGGAATAGCTCACAGAGCCGGAGAAGCCGTTGGTGCGCAGCAATCCGAAGGTGGCAGCCGCGTTGAAGGCGTAGCCACGGTTGGTGTTAGAACCGAGATAAATACCGGTGTAGTTGTCGTCCACTTGGTCAAACTGATCGAAGACCGGGCGGTTGTCCGGGGTTCCCTGTAGCGTACCGATGGCCGGCTTC
The DNA here is from genome assembly GCA_964504335.1 of uncultured Saprospiraceae bacterium. Lineage (GTDB taxonomy): Bacteria > Bacteroidota > Bacteroidia > Chitinophagales > Saprospiraceae > CAZDET01. The sequence continues at coordinate 9,757 of CAZDET010000039.1, read as the reverse complement.
AGGTTGAAGTTCTGGTAGCGAACTCCGCTAAGCGTCTGCGTGAACAAACCTTCTACGGTCAGGAAGAAGCGCTCCTGAATGCGCTGATCCAGCGCGAGGTTGAGCTTCAGTACCTGTGGCACTCGGAAGTTCGGCGTGAACAGATCGATCTGACCGGAAGGCGTCACGTTGTTCAGGTCTTCCGGACGGCCGGGCTGGTTGTTCACATTTGGCTCGAATACGATGGAGTCGCGCAGGCGGATACCACCAACGTTGAAACCGTAGTTGTTGTAGGCTCCACCAATCCATACCAACGGAATCCGGCTGGTGAAAACACCGATACCACCGCGCAGCTGCGTGCGACGGTCGCCGGTCAGGTCAGCGTTGAAGCCAACGCGTGGCGAGAAATACACGCGCGGTGTAATCGTCTGTCCGGTACGAGCACCTTGCAGGTCGTAACCAAATGACTCGATTGCGGGGATCGTCTCGGTGTTGAACTGGCGGTTCAGCGGAACGTCGTCCGGGAATACTTGTGCGTCGGCACGCAGGCCGAAGGTAATAGTAGTACGGTCGGTGACGGACCATTCATCCTGCAGATACAGGCCGAACTGGTACGAGGTGAACTCCGCGATGGCGCTCGACTCGTCACCAGTGAGATTGTCTACCTGAGAGAAGCTTAGATCGTACCTGTCAGCAGGCAGACCGGCGAGGAAGCGCTCAGTACCGGTCATGACCAGGTTGTCGCCGTCGAATTCGTTATTGTAGACATACTCGCCGAAGTTGTCGCGAATGAACAGGTTACCCGCCTTGAAGTATTCAAAGTTGGCACCGATCAGGAAGTTGTGACGGCCACTGAAGATCTGGAAGTCGTTGTTGATCGTGAAGACGTCCTGGTTTAACAGGTTGGCAGTAGAGAAAGTCTCTGCACCCAGGGTAATGTCTCCCTCTCCGTCCTGCAGGTTGACGTTCGGGAATTCCGGACCGAACGGATCGCGGTCGTCGCGAACGACAGTCAAGCCAATGGTTAGGTTGTTGGAGAGGTTGTTGTTGATGATCGTGGAGATTTCCAGAGCCGTACTGTTCGTTTCAGACACGAAGAATTCGGAGCCGTTGATAAACTCGATATCGTCGCTGTCCGAATTGCGTGCTTCCAGGTTTTCGGCCCGGTTGAAGGAGTGGCGCAGCGACAGCTTGGTGGCATCGCTGACGTTCCAGTCGATTTTACCGATGATAAAGTCGGTATCGAGGAAGGCCGTGTTGTTGTCGAACGTACCTACGTCATAACCGAACTGCTGCTGGATCGAGTTGGCAAGGTTGTCCAGGTCGGTCTGATCAGAAGCGCCGATGTAGTTGGCCACGTCGAATGGCTGCGGCGTTTCGTTGCGCTGCAATTCACCGTTGACGAAGAAAAACAGCTTGTCCTTCACAATCGGGCCACCCAGGCGGAAGCCGTAGGTTTCTGCCGTAAACTCGGGTACGTCCGTGAAGTTGAAGCCATCATCGTTGGTGAATGCTTCGTTGCGCGTGAAATTCTCGTTGCGCAGGAAGTAGTAGGCAGAACCTTCGAAGTCGTTGGTTCCGGAGCGAGTGATCGCGTTGATCGCGCCACCGGCAAAACCGCTCTGGCGTACGTCAAAGGGAGCTACCGCTACCTGGAACTGCTCGATGGCATCAATTGAAATCGGGGAAGCACCGGTCTGACCACCGTTAGTACCGGAGCTCGCCAAACCGAACACGTCGTTGTTCACCGCACCATCGATGTAGATGGTGTTGTAACGGTTGTTCTGTCCGGCCAAGCTGATGGAGAATCCGTCATTTCCCTCATCGAGTGAAGCGAGTGGGTTCAAACGCACGAAATCAGCAATCGCACGAGACACTGTCGGCAGCTCGGTGATCACTTGTTCGTCGATTACGGTTTCCTGACCAGTACGACTGCCCTGGAAAAGGTCGGCGCGGGAAGAAACGACTTCCACACTACCCAACTCAATGGCAGCTTCGGAGAGGTTGGTGTTCAATTGGTAGGTCTGGCCTAGTGCCAGGTAAATACCTGCATCCTCACTGGTCTCATAACCGGTGTAAGAAATGGTAACCTTGTAAGGACCACCAACGCGCATGTTGGGCAAACGGAAAAATCCGTTGATGTCTGTGGAGTTGCCGTAAGTTGTTCCGGAGGGAACGTGTACAGCCACTACGTTTGCACCGATCAACTCCTCGCCGGTTCCGCCATCTGTAATACGGCCGGACATGGAAGCTGTAGTAACACCCTGTGCAAATACAGACAACGGTAGGCATAGCACCGCTACCACAACTGCGTAACGCAAGTTGTTAAAAAGCAACATAAACTAGTGATTTGATTAAAAGTGTGCTTAATCACGCCAAAGGTAGGAGGGGAAGGTTAAGCAAAGGTTAAAAATGCCAGGAGGGATATTAATTATGTAAGAGCTGCTGCTATTTTGATATTTTTATTTCATACCTTAAACATTTCGATAAAGCAACAGTTTCTTATCGCTATCGCCGCTCCTCAACCAGTGAGCAGCCAACTATCTTTCTCCTTTCCTTTTCCTACATCCTGCATGCGATCCACTATGGATGGCTCTAACTACCCCGGTTAGCAAGTACCACATTCATTCAATTATTTAATGTATTCGTATGCGTTTTTTTACTCTTTTAACGTCATTGGCGCTGGTCGCCTGGTGCACTACCAGCCACGCCCAGCAATTGATCATTGTCCAAGCGGACAATTTTGATTTTGTGCCCCGAGACATCACCATCAACCCGGGGGATACCGTGGTATGGGAAAACGTTGCGGGCTCTCACAACGTCAACGGAAGCCTGGAAGATTATCCGTCCAATCCCGAGGGCTTTTTCTCCGGTCCTCCGATGGCCGCTCCGGGTATTCTGGATACGGTGGTGTTCACTGTACCTGGAGTGTATGACTATCACTGCGATCCGCACCTGGCATTGGATATGGTGGGCACAGTGACGGTTACGTCCGGATTTCCGGTTTTTGCCATCGCGACGGTCACTACCGTCGATGCCGATGGTATCGCCGATTCTTTAGGTGTAGCCGTCGAGGTGCGCGGAATTGTGCACGGTAATAATATTCGTCCCGGCGGGATACAGTTTACCATGATCGATGCCGCCGGTGACGGCATTGGCACCTTCCTTTCCGATGAGAACTTTGGCTACGAGGCCGCCGAGGGTGACGAAGTGACCGTCCGCGGTACCATCGACCAGTTTCGGGGGCTCACCCAGGTGGAAATCGATACCGTTATTCTGGAAAGCCAGGGCAACGCGATCGTCGAACCAGTAGTCGTCACCGAGTTGAACGAATCCACTGAATCTCAGCTGATCACGATTCGAAATGTCACCATCGTCGATCCGGCACAGTGGACCAATGAGAGCACCGGATTTAACGTCGATATCGAAGACGATCAGGGGCGCACCTTCGTCATGCGCGTCGATGCGGACGTCGACTTGTTCGGGACGCCGGCCCCCGCCGGTCGGTTCGACCTGACCGGTATTGGCGGGCAGTTCGATCAGGAAGAGCCCCTGCTGGAAGGCTACGAGATTGCTCCCCGCTTTCTGTCGGATCTGGAGATCGTCAGTTCAACCCAGGAGCCAGCTTGGGCTTCGGAACTGCGGCTAGCGCCCAACCCGGTAAGCAGTACGCTGCGGGTGGCTCTGCCAAATCAGGCCCAATACCTGCGCCTGTTGGATGTACACGGCCGGACCCTGCGCGACCTACCAGTCAGAAATACCACCGAAGCACTCGACCTCAGTCTACTGCCCGCGGGGTTGTACTATCTGCAAGTTAGCAGTAAAGACGACCTAATTATCCGAAAAATACAAAAGCAATAACCGACCAAAATAAGCTAAACGGTCCCTCAGGCGTTTACTTAGATCGGAGTAAAGGAATTCCTTTACTCCGATTTTTCTATCATTACGACTGCATGGAAGAAAAGCAGCACAAAATCGGAATCAGCCTGTCCGGGGGCGGGGCGCGGGGCGCAGCCCACATTGGGGTGTTGAAAGCATTGCTGGAAGCGGGGATCGAGCCTACCATCGTCTCGGGGTCGAGCGCCGGATCGATCATTGGCACGCTCTACGCTGCGGGAATGAACCCCGAAGAAATGCTCGATTTTGCCCGGCAGAGTAGTGTCCTGGGATTGATTCGGGTAGGGGTTCCCTATGCCGGGCTTACCAAGCTCACCTACCTTCGCGAAAAGCTCGCTTCCGTGATCGATGAAGACCGCTTCGAAAGGCTGGAGCGGGAGCTGCACATTGCGATTACCAGCCTAACGACCGGGAATCTGGAAATTCGATCCAACGGCCCCTTATTCGACGTGGTGTGCGCCAGTTGTTCAATTCCCCTCGTGTTTAAACCCGTTGAAATTGACGGCCAGCTCTACGTCGATGGTGGCATGCTCAGCAATATGCCCGTTTCCTGTATACGCGATAAGGCCGATATCGTCATTGGTGTTAATCTCATGCCCCAGGTATCGCTCGATAATAAGACCGTTACGAATGTCATTAGCATTGCTTTTCGATGCTTCGACCTGTCGTTGATAGCCAATACCATTCCAATGGCCAAGTTGTGCGACGTGCTCATCGAGCCGACCGACATCAACCAGTACCACATCTTTCAATTCAATCGCATCCAGCAGATGTACGAGCTGGGATACGAAGTAACTACGCAACAGATATACGCCATCAAGGCGGCGATTGCAAAGAAAACCGCCAGCATGGTGCAAGCCAATGAACGCCTAGCGAAGTAAGCGCCGTTTTTGTTCCGAAAACTCTTCGTCAGTCAGAATGCCGCGTTCCCGCAATTCGCCCAATTTAGCGATCTGATCGAGTAGATCGAACTCGGGCATGGCTTCCGGTTGGGAGGGTGATTCTTCTTCAATCATTTCCTCTTCTACCTCCACTTCGTCAAACCAACTTACGCGGTCTTTGCTCGGCGCGGGCAGTTGGGCCGGAGGAATGCGGTAATCGTTAGCTACGAAATCCCGAAAGGCAGGCTGTCGGCGTAGCCAGGCAAAGGCCGGGTGGGTTTGCAGTTTTTCCGGCCGGTCAAAGCCGTATTCGAAGGCCGCTTCCAGGTGCTCGAGGGCCGGTCGCAGTTCTTCCAATCGGCTGTAGCAGCAAGCGATGTTGAAGTGCAGAGAAGGATCGTGCGGAGCTATTTCCAGGGCCTCTTCAAACGCATCGAGGGCCGCCTCGTAGTGGTGGCGGCGGAAGTACCGAATCCCCTCCGATTTCAGGCGCTGCATCCGATGTTGCCGATCGATGCTCTGGTGGCGCGCCGGAGCGGAGTATGCTCGCTGGGGGCGGTTGGAAGGCCGGTCGCGGTAACCTTGCTTATCGTAGTAGGCCGTATTGAACTTGAGGTCGAATTCCTCCTGCGGCATTACCGAGAGCAGTACCGCATCCAGAAAACCTACCAGAATGGGTACGACAATCAGCGGCGGGCCACCGGTGGCCACCATAAAAAACAAGAGAAAAAAGAACCCGAGATACGCAATGCCCCAGGATCGTTGATTGAGATAAAAACGATGGGCACCCATATATCCTAAAAACAGGGCCAATACTGCCGCCACCGGCTTTTTCTTCGTCTCACCCATGTCGCTATTTTAGACGGTGAACTTACGTAAATTACAACCTATCTGCGAAAGTCAGAGAGTCAATTCCGACTATATAAACGAAAATCAATCCTGAGTTCGCTTCAATCATCCGAATAGTAACTTGCTACCTTCGAAGACCAATTGGAGACAACTCCTCTATCTCAGACGACTTCCGGCCGTAAAAGGTTGTAAAAAACAAATTGCCATCGGTATACCTACCGTATTTTTTGCCGGGATTAGTACCTTTGCGAGCCGAATGCACGTCCATGCAAGAAAACCGAACGAATGGCGGAGGCCGGCGGCCTAATTACCTCTACACCCTGATCAGTGTAGCGTTGGTGTTGTTTCTGCTGGGCTTTTTTGGCCTCATCCTCCTGCAGGCCAATCGGTTTACCCGGTCGCTCAAGGAGCAGGTCGAATTGATCGTCGAGCTGCAAGATGGCACCCAAATTACTGATCGCCAACGCGTTCTATCCTATTTGGACGAGGCCGACTATACCAAACCGGGCAGCGTGGCGTTTGTAAGTCGGGAGCAAGCACTGGCACAACTCAGCGACGAAATGGGAGAGGATATACTGCGGCTCGATTTGCCCAATCCGCTCTACGATGTCGTTACCTTTAACGTAAACGCCGCTTATTTGGATCCGCTCAAACTCGATGCCATTCGCGAGGAGCTTCGCCAATTGAGCAGCGTGTCGGACGTCTACTACCAGGAAAACCTGGTAGAAAAAGTGGCGGCCAACGTGCGTCGGGTAGGCTGGATTTCGCTGGCGGTGTCCGTTTTCTTCATCCTCGTGGCCATTGTCATGATTCACAACACGATCCGGCTGGCGCTTTACGCCAACCGCTTCATTATCAAAACGCAGGAATTGGTGGGAGCTACCTGGGGCTTTATCAGCCGGCCGTATTTGCGCCGGGCCGCCCTCCACGGTCTCCTCAGCGGCTTAATTGCCGTTATGGCCCTGCTGCTGATCCAGTTGTGGCTGCACGCCAATGCCCCGGAGCTGCGGCTGTTTGAAGAAATCACACTGATCATCGTGCTGCTTTTGGCATTGCCCGTATTGGGTGTGCTGATCAATTGGTTGAGTACCTATTATGTGGTTCGCAAGTACTTGCGCCTGCGGATCGATGATTTGTACTGACTTTCAATGTTCGTACCATGAGTAAAGCCAAACCCAAGAAGAAGGTAGTTGTCACTACGCGGACCGAAGAGAAAGCGGCCCCGGCCAAGTCGACGTCCGCCGTAAAGAACAAAAAAGCAAAAACAAAGGCCGCCAAACCTCGTACAAAGAGCGGACAATCGGCTTCTAAGGAAGAGCGCCGGGCACTGACGTTCGGCCGCGATTTCTACATCTGGGCGGGTGCCGGCTTCGGGCTGGTCGTCATCGGGCTGGCGCTGATGGGCGGCGGCCAAATGCCGAGCCCCGATGTGTGGGACCCCGATATTATTTATTCCACCCGCATCACGGTGATCGCTCCGTTTACGATGTTGATTGGTTTAGGCCTGATTGGCTACGCCATTTTTAAGAAGTAATGGAATTACTACGCGCGCTCTTGTTGGGCATTATTCAGGGCCTGACCGAATTTCTACCCGTGAGCAGCAGCGGCCACCTCGAACTGGCCAAGGTCCTGCTCAACGACACCAGCCTTGCTGAGGAAAGCCTCCTCATGACCGTCGTACTGCACGCCGCCACGGCGCTCGCTACGGTTTTCGTCTTTTGGAAAGACATTCTGCAAATCTTTCGGGGGCTGTTCCAATTTCGCTACAACGAAGAAACGGCCTTTAGCCTGAAGATCATCTTTTCGATGATTCCTGCGGCCCTGGTCGGGCTCCTCTTCGAAGAAGAACTCGAAGCCCTCTTCGATCGCCGCATCCCCCTGGTCGCCATGATGCTGGTCATCACCGGCTTGTTGCTGCTCCTGGCCGACCGGGCCAAGCGCACCGACAAAAAGGTCAGCTTCACCAGCGCCTTCATCATCGGCATCGCCCAGGCCATCGCCATTTTGCCGGGTATTAGCCGTTCCGGCGCCACGATTAGTACGTCCGTGTTGCTGGGCGTCGATCGCGACCGGGCAGCTCGCTTCTCCTTCCTCATGGTCATTCCGCTCATCCTGGGCAAAGTCGCCAAAGACGTGCTCGACGGGGCGCTCACCCAATCGGCCAACCTGGCCGCACTGGGCGTCGGATTTCTCGCCGCCTTCCTGACGGGTATTGTCGCCTGCCAGTGGATGATTCGTTTGGTGCGGAACGCGAAATTAACTTACTTTGCTATTTACTGTTTTATTGTAGCAGTCGCCGCGCTTCTCTATTGGTATTTCGTGCAAGGGTAGGGGCGGGCGTCAATTAAATAGTACATTCTACCATATGATAACTGAACCAGACAGTCCGAGGCCGGCGATCGATTTTGCCGCCGGCACCACATTACTAGTGGACAAACCCCAAGGATGGACGTCTTTTGACGTCGTGAATAAAATCCGCCACAAACTCAAAAAAGTCCTTGGCCTCAAGAAAATAAAAGTCGGCCACAGTGGCACCCTCGATCCTATGGCTACGGGACTCCTGGTGCTGTGCACGGGCAAAGCCACCAAGCAACTGCACGAATTTCAGCACTACGATAAGTCCTATACGGGCACCCTTCGCCTGGGCGCCAGCACCCCGAGCTACGATGCCGAGACGGAGGTGGATGAACGCTATCCTACCGATCACCTCACCGAGGAAATTCTGCTCGGCGCGAAGGAGCAGTTTGTTGGTGCCATCGATCAGGTGCCCCCGATGTTTTCGGCCATCAAAGTCGACGGGCAGCCCCTTTACAAGCGCGCCCGTAAGGGCGAGACCGTGGCCATCGAACCCCGCCGCGTCGAGATCGAGCGCTTCGACCTTACGCGCATCGAGCTGCCCGAAGTCGATTTTCGGGTCGATTGCTCGAAGGGTACCTACATCCGCTCGCTGGCCCACGACCTTGGCAAAGCCGTTGGCAGCGGTGCCTACCTCACGGCCCTGCGCCGCACTAGGGTAGGGCCCTACCGCCTCGAAAACGCCTGGCAGTTAGACGACCTGCTCGACTTCATCGAGGCGCAGGAACTGATCTCTATTTCGAATTCCGGCCGCTAATGTTTGAATTTCACACCGATAAGGTCCGTTACTTCGACTGGCAGTACCAGATTGCCCGCGATTACATCCTCCCGTACATCCAGGCCCATCTACCCGCCGGCGAGTGGAACGTCCTGGAAATCGGCTGTGGCGAAGCGGGTGTCCTGAAAGCCTTCCTCGAAGCGGGCCACCAGTGCACCGGCATCGACCTGGATGCCCAACGCATCGAATTGGCCCATTCCTTCCACGAGGAGGCCGTCGCGAGCGGCCAGTTGCGCCTGCTCAGCAAAAATATCTACGACATCGACGTAGCAGCTGACCTCGGCCAACGCTTCGACGTCATCATCCTCAAAGACGTCATTGAGCACATCCCCAACCAGGGCCACTTCCTGGCGTGCTTACACGATTTCATCGCCCCGGATGGGGTCGTCTTTTTCGGCTTCCCCCCCTGGCAGATGCCCTTTGGCGGCCACCAGCAAATCTGCCGCAACTCCTTTCTGGCCCGCCTCCCGTACTACCACCTCTTGCCGCGATCGGCCTACCGTGCCATCCTCGAAGCCCTCGACGAGCCCGAGCCCGTCGTACGCGAGCTGCTCGAGCTCAAAGACACCGGCCTCAGCATCGAAGCCTTCGAACGCCTCCTCCGCCAATCCGATTGGCAGGTGCTGCACCAACAAACCTGGCTCATCAATCCCATCTACCAATTCAAATTCAAGCTCCGCCCCCGCCAGCAATTCGCCTGGATCGACGGCCTCCCCGGCCTCCGCAATTTGCTGACGACTTGCGCTTACTATCTCGTCAAAAAGCGTGAACGGGTGAAGAGGTGAATGGGTGAATTCCCGCCAGGCCGGTTGGCCGGCGGGGGTGAAAAGATGAAGTTTTGGTTTCACCCTTGCCGCATAAATTTGATTAAACGGAGATAAGCAAGCCGACCACCAATCATAATTTCGATCGCTCTAAATCGATGCAGCCAATCTCCCATTGCAAAGCTGCTCTGCACTAATTATATTTGGAAACATGCTCATCCTTCTAACATACCAAACCCCTTGGGACTTTTGGA
>CAZDET010000038.1:8929-48279 GCA_964504335.1 uncultured Saprospiraceae bacterium | reverse complement strand
TGCAGGAGAATGTGCCGGGCGAATTCCCCTACACCGCCGGCGTATTTCCCTTCAAACGCAAAGGCGAAGACCCCACCCGGATGTTCGCCGGAGAGGGTGGCCCGGAGCGTACCAATCGGCGCTTCCACTACCTATCCTCCGACATGCCGGCGGCGCGCCTCTCTACGGCCTTCGATTCGGTGACCCTGTACGGCGAAGACCCCGACGAGCGCCCCGATATCTATGGAAAGGTGGGCAATTCGGGCGTCAGCATTTGCTGTCTCGACGATGCCAAAAAGCTCTACAGTGGCTTTGATCTCTGCGACCCGAAGACTTCGGTATCGATGACAATCAACGGCCCCGCCGCAACGATTACGGCCTTCTTCATGAATGCAGCTATCGACCAGCAGTGCGAACTGTATATTCGCGAAAACCAGCTCGAGGGCAGAGTAGAGGCAAAGTTGAAAGAACTGTATGACGACCGGGGGCTGGAACGCCCGCACTACCGCGGCGAGCTGCCGCCGGGCAACGACGGCCTGGGACTGCTGTTGCTGGGAGTGACCGGCGATCAGGTGCTGGAGCCGGATGTGTATGCCGAATTGAAAGCCAAGGCCTTGAATGCGGTGCGCGGTACGGTACAGGCCGATATTCTAAAGGAAGATCAGGCACAGAATACCTGCATCTTCAGCACCGAGTTCTCCCTTAAGCTGATGGGAGATGTGCAGGCCTACTTCATCGATCACCGGGTGCGTAATTTTTACTCCGTTTCCATTTCCGGCTATCACATTGCCGAAGCAGGGGCCAATCCGATTACTCAACTGGCCTTTACCCTGGCCAACGGTTTCACCTTCGTGGAATATTACCTCAGCCGGGGCATGCGCATCGATGATTTTGCCGCTAACCTGTCGTTCTTCTTCTCCAATGGCATCGACCCCGAATACGCGGTCATCGGGCGCGTAGCACGGCGGATTTGGTCCAAGTCTATGCGCGACAAGTACGGAGCCAACGACCGGTCTCAAAAGCTGAAGTACCATATCCAAACCAGTGGTCGTTCGCTGCACGCCCAGGAAATCAGCTTTAACGATATCCGGACGACCCTCCAGGCCTTGTACGCCATCTACGACAATTGTAACAGCCTGCACACCAATGCTTACGACGAGGCGATCACGACGCCCACCGAAGAAAGTGTGCGCCGCGCCGTGGCCATCCAGATGATCATCAACCGCGAGCTGGGCCTGGCCAAAAACGAAAACCCCCTTCAGGGCAGCTTCATCATTGAAGAGCTTACCGATTTGGTGGAAGAAGCGGTATTGACGGAATTCGACCGAATCACCGAGCGCGGCGGCGTACTCGGAGCAATGGAAACCATGTACCAACGCAACAAAATTCAGGAAGAAAGTCTCCACTACGAGACTCTGAAACACACCGGCGAACTACCCATTGTCGGGGTGAATACCTTCCTGAGCAAAGAAGGCTCCCCCACGGTTGTGCCCGGTGAAGTGATTCGCGCTACCGAGCAGGAAAAGCAGGAGCAACTAACTACACTGCGCAACCTGCACGAGGCCCGGGCACAACAAGCCGCTGCCACGCTCCAACGACTCCAGCAACGCGCCATCACCAACGACAATCTCTTCGTCGATCTCATGGAAGCGACTAAGTACTGTTCGCTCGGGCAGATCACGCATGCGCTTTACGAGGTAGGAGGGCAGTACCGGAGGAATATGTAAGAGTTAGCCGACTTTTCTTCTCCGTTTATCGAGGAAAGGCGCAGTTTTGTGCGGAATTACCCATATTAGCTATCCAACAACCCATTGACGTATGCTGCTCTTTAGCTTTGAAATTTGGTGGAGTAGCCTGACCGGTACGGAGCAAATATTTTGGAGTATCGCCCTCATTGCGACGCCTTTATTCCTCATTCAGGTGTTGCTGAGTATGATGGGGATCGATGCGGAGACCGATGTCGAAACCGACCTGGAAATACCGGAAGATGGGGGCTTTGAGTTCAGTATCCTTTCCCTGCGGGCCCTGTTGGTATTCACGACCTTTTTCAGTTGGGTAGCTATCGCTGCCATAGAAGCGGGAGCGATCTGGTGGGTGGCAGCTCTGATTGGGGCTCTGGCTGGATACGGGATGGCCTTTTTAGTGGCCTACGCGATTTTCCAAATGTCTAAAATGGGAGAGAGTGGCACCGTCGATATGCAACACGCTATCGGGGGGGAGGGAGAAGTCTATCTCAGCATTCCTGAAGAGGGCAAAGGAGTAGGAAAAGTGCATCTGAAAGTGAGCGGTTCGTTGCGGGAGCAAGATGCCATTACGAACGGACCCGGTATCCCAACGGGTACCCGCGTGCGCGTGCTCGGATTGAGTGCAGAGCGCCAACTCATCGTTGAAGCAATTCGCTGATTCAATAAACTAAAACCTGTAATATGGAACCAGTAACGTTAGTTATTTGGAGCTTAGTGGCCCTGACGGCTTTCATGCTCCTCATGTTTTTCATTAGTCGATATAAGCGCTGTCCGTCCGATAAAATTCTCGTCATTTACGGAAAAACCGGAGAGGGCTCTGCTCGCTGTATTGCGGGAGGGGCGGCCTTCGTATGGCCGGTTATCCAGGCCTACGAATACCTCGATCTGACGCCCATGTCGATCGATGTGGACCTGCGGAACGCCCTGTCCAAACAAAATATTCGCGTGAGCGTCCCGTCGCGGTTTACGGTGGCGGTTTCCAACGAGGACGGGGTGATGAAGAATGCTGCCGAACGCTTGCTGGGCAAAAGCCTGGATGAAATTCGCGATATTTCTAAAGACATCATCTTCGGCCAGTTGCGCCTGGTGGTGGCGACGATGGATATTGAGGAGATCAACTCCGACCGGGATAAATTCCTGACGAACGTCAGCCAGAACGTCGGTCAGGAGTTGCGCAAGATTGGCCTGCAACTCATCAACGTAAACGTAACCGACATTCAGGATGAGTCGGGCTACATCGAAGCCCTCGGAAAGGAAGCTGCTGCCCAGGCGATCAACGAAGCCAAGGTGCGCGTTGCTGAGCGCGAGCGCACGGGGTCGATTGGCCATGCCGAAGCCCGCCGCGAGCAACGCATCAAGGTTTCCAGTGCCGAAGCCGAAGCGGCATCCGGAGAAGCGGAGGCGCAACAGGTACAGCGTATCCGCACGGCTGTTGCCAACGCCGAAGCCGAGGCCGGAGAAGCGGAAGCCATGCGCCTACAGCGCATCCGCGAGGCAAAAGCCGAAGCCGAAGCTGCCGCCGGGGAGGCCGAGGCGCGCCGCGAACAGCGCATCCAGGTGGCCGAGGCCAACGCCAAGGCCGTTGCAGGTGAAAACGAGGCCAAGATCCAAGTTGCCCAAAGTGAAGCCGAGCGCCGCCAGCGCGAAGCCGAGTCTCTACGCCAGGCCACTGCAACGGAGAAAATCCAGGCCGCCAAGGCCCTGGAAGAAGCCTACGTGGCCGAGCAAGAGGCCGAAAAAGCCCGCGCTGCCCGCGAAATGGCCAGCCGCGAGGCAGATATCATCGTGCAAGCCGAAATTGCCAAGCGCAAAGCCATCGTAGAAGCAGAGGCAGAAGCCGAGCAAATTCGCCAGATGGCGAAAGGGGAAGCGGATGCCATTTTCCTCAAGCGGGAAGCCGAGGCAAAGGGTATGCTCGAAATACTCAGCAAACAAGCAGATGGTTTTCAGCGCATCGTCGAAGCAGCCGGCGGCAATAGCCGAGATGCCGTACTCATGATGATCGCCGATAAGCTGCCGGAACTGGTCAAGACGCAGGTAGACGCCATCAAGAACCTCAAGATCGACAAGGTGACCGTCTGGGAAGGCGGTGGCAAAGGAAACGGAGCTGCGGGTGAGGGCAATTCCACCGCCCAGTTCGTTTCCGGGCTCTACAAGAGCATCCCGCCGCTGCGCGATCTGTTCGATATGGCAGGGATGAACTTACCGCAGTACCTCGGCGAGACGCAGGTGAGCGCGGAAGAACTTGCCAAGCGGCTCCCCGAAGCCGAACCAAACGGAGCGGATGACTAACTAAATCACCAGCTGATTCCTGCGCCGCCACCGCCCGAGGAGCCGCCCCGGGAACGCCCGCCGCCACCACCGCCGATGGAAATACCTCCGACGCTGACGGCACCGCCACTTCGGGTTTTCTTCGGGATGCGTTCATCCCGGCTGTGGTGGTAGCGGCAGTTTTTACACTCGTAGTAATGCCGCTTGAGACCAGAGTGGCTGTAGGTGGCACGGCGAATCAACTCCGTGCGGGTTTTGATGTAGGTTTTATACTTGCACTCCGGGCACTTCCGGTAAGAAGAAAAGCGCCGATCGTAAGCTAGTACGAGCAGGTCTTCGCTGTCTTCGGTAATCCAGACATCGTAGTCGACGCTGCCAAGCTGTTCCTCCATCAGCTGCCCGCGTTCGAGGTAGGTGTCGTCCTCCTCTTCGTTGAGCAAATGCATCGGTGCGCCGGTTTCCCGGCTGAATCGGCGCTGGTAGCGCAGGGCCTTAAGCTTGCGCTTGAGATAGATGAAAAAAAAGAGGTAAGGAAGGGGGAAGAAAATCAGGAGGGGCCACAAATCGGCTCGTCGCAGAGACCGATACTTATCGTACAATTCCTCCTTATTGCGGAGCGTGTAAATGATATACAGCAATAAGCCGAAGTGCAGCAATAGGGTGATGCCGCCGTAAATTTGCAGGAACAACCAAAATCCCCTTCCTTCCGATTCTTCAGAAGGAGAGGGAGGGCTATCGAAAAGTTCTTGTTGGGCGGCCGGATCGCGTAAGTATTCCCGAATTGCTGCCGCGAAGGCCGATAGCCCCTCCGCGAATTCACCCTGCTGGAAGGCCGGGTAAAGGGCTTCACTGAGCGATCGGTAAATGACGGCATCCGGAAGCAGCCCTTCCAGGCCGTAGCCGGTTTCTACTTCCGTGCGGCGCTGGTCCAGTACGGTGAGCAGCAAGAGGCCGTTGTCGCGTGCCGCCTGCCCGATTTGCCAACGCTCGAACAAGCGGGTAGCGAAATCTTTGGGCACTTCGCTACCGATGCTGGGCAGAAGTACGAGGAGGAGCTCGACGTCCGTGCTGTCGGCGAGGGCGCGAAGCTGGGTGTTGAGGCGACGGTAGTCAGTGTCGGCCAATAGATTGGCTGGGTCGGATACATACCCATTGTCCAATTGGTAGGGGTCGGGTACATTGTCGACGGTAAAAATCGTATCCGATTGGCTGCATGCTAAGGCGGCGATCAGTAGTAGGGGGCAAAGAAAAACGATACAGCGCATCGGAATTTAAGACTTCAATTGGTTGAAAATTATGCCTGACAGGCTATATTATCTATTCTTTCTTGAAACGAACCCATAAAATACGGAAATATGAATGCACACGAGATCGATTATGAGATCCACGGCCAGGAAATGCAATTTGTAGAGATTGAGCTAGATCCATTCGAAACCGTCGTCGCCGAAGCGGGCAGCTTCATGATGATGGACGATGGGATTGAACTCACGACGATATTCGGCGACGGCAGCGAGCGCGAAAGCAGCGGAGGCATATGGGGTAAGGTACTTTCTGCCGGCAAGCGCATGATTACGGGCGAGAGCCTGTTCATGACGGCATTTACCCACGGTGGGCAGGGCAAAAAGCGCGTCAGCTTTGCTTCTCCGTACCCCGGTCGCATTATTCCCCTCGATCTCAGTGAGCTGGAGGGCAAAGTAGTCTGCCAGAAGGATGCTTTTCTGTGTGCCGCAAAAGGGGTGAGCGTCGGGATTGAATTCAGTCGAAAGCTAGGTCGCGGATTTTTCGGCGGCGAGGGCTTTATTATGCAGAAACTGGAAGGCGACGGTATGGCCTTCGTGCACGCCGGCGGGCATGTCATCGAAAAACGCTTGGAATTGGGCGAAACGCTGCGTGTCGACACCGGATGTTTGGTGGCCTTTACCCGGCACGTCAACTACGACATTGAGATGGTAAAGGGGATTCGCAATGTCTTTTTTGGTGGCGAAGGCTTATTCTACGCCCTACTGGAAGGGCCGGGGCGCGTATGGATTCAAAGCCTCCCATTCAGTCGTCTTGCAGATCGAATGGTAGCTGCGAGCCGCCAGTACGGTGGCAAAGATAAGGGAGAAGGCTCCATCCTCGGCGGGCTTGGCGACTTGTTGGATGGAGATCCGTTTTAGGTTATAGATATTAGACCTTTAGACCGTTAGGCGGTAAATCATTCAGAAAATAATTTCGCCACGATGAGTCTAAAGGTCTATAATCTACCTACTGTCCTCCCAACGTATCCTCCACATCGACGCGGACGCCATCGCGGTAGGCGACGACGAAGGCATCGCTGACGCCCATTTCGCGGAGGCGGTCCCGGAGGGTCAGGGCGTTGTTGTAGTTGCGCAATTCGCCGATTATGACGCGCTGAAGGTTGCCGTAGGTTTCCAGGCGGAAATCATCGGTGTTGCTGAGATTCGGATCGAGCTGATTGTTTTCGTATGCTCCGATCTGAATGCGGTACACGACGCCCTGAGGAGAAGAGGCAACCGGCTGCGGAGGCTCAACGACAACCACGTCCCGCTGCTGATTAGAGGCCTCGGCAACCATGAGGCGCTGGTTAAGGCCCGCAATTTGCTCCTGGAGGTCATCTACTGTCCGCTCGCGATTGCTGATCTGCGCATTGAGGTCGTTGACTTGCTGCTGCAACTGGCGGTTTTCGCTTTGGTAGTATTCGTGCTCCTCCACTAAAGCCTTGAGGGCGGGAAGGTTGCGCCGGTATTCGCGGGCAGCATCTTTCCATCGTTTCTTTTCCTCTTTGGTCAATTCGCCATCCTGTGCCGATAGGTCAACGGGCTGGATCAACAGAAACAAGGCGCCGAAGAGTAACAGATATTTAAATGGGATGGTGGTCATTAGAATACTTTTTGGTTTGTAATTCACGGTGGTTACCCCAGTAGGGCGCTGTCGTTGCCCCGATAGACCTTTTCCAACCGTTAAAAGTACAAAATAGCAGTGAAATCGTCTATATGTGGCAATTTGCGAATTAAAATCGAATTTCGACCGATTTTTGGGATATTCTTTTCTCACTGCTAATTCACAATCGGTTATCTTCGCGGCCATGTCTACACTCTCCACCCGGGCGTTTGACGTGCGGGCCCACGCTGCGCTCTTCACCGTCGCATTGATTTACGGGGCCAATTACACCATTGCCAAACTGGTTTTAGATCCGGGCTATCTGGCACCGCTACCGTTCATTGTAGTGCGGATTCTGGGGGCTACGGCGCTTTTTTGGTTGTTTCACGCGCTCTTCATTCGGGAGCGGTTGCACCGGTCGGATGCGCTGCGCGTGGCTCTTTGTGCCGTATTTGGGGTGGTATTGAATATGTTGCTGTTTTTCAGTGGCCTCAAGCGGACTACTCCCATCAACGCCAGCCTACTGATGACAATTGTCCCGATTGTCGTGTTGTTGTTTTCGGCGTTATTGCTAGCGGAGCGGATTACTCCGCGAAAGGTATTTGGCATATTACTGGGGGCGGCAGGAGCCATTTTAATTATCACCTACCAAAGAGAAGTAAGCTTTGATTCGCAGCAATTGTGGGGCAACGTGCTGGTGGCGCTCAATGCCACGTCCTTTGGCTTGTTTTTGGTGCTTGTCAAATCACTGATGGCTCGTTATCAGCCCCTAACGGTCATTAAATGGGTGTTTGCCGTTGGGTCGCTGATTGTGTTGCCGATTGGAGGATACCGCTTGTTGGAAGTATCCTGGATGACCTTCACCCCGGGGATTGTAGCGGCAGTCGTATTTGTGGTCATCTGTACCACCTTTATGACTTACCTACTCAACACTTACGCGCTCGGCCGGGTCAATGCGTCCACCGTTAGTATCTATGTGTATTTGCAGCCGGTATTGGCAGCCATCATAGCCCTGGGGCTCGGGCAAGAGTCGCTGAGCGCCGTAAAAATTGGAGGTGCGGCACTGATTTTTACGGGAGTGGCCCTGGTGAGCTATCGAAAACGAGCAGCCACATAGCCATTATCGGCCCATGTGCACCAACAACACGGAGATATCGGCCGGGCTGACCCCGCTGATGCGGCTGGCCTGCCCCACAGTAACCGGACGTAGCTGCGACAGCTTCTCCCGTGCTTCTTTACTAAGGCTGGTAATTTGCTGGTAATCGAAATGATCGTGCAACCGGATATTTTCCAGGCGCAGCATTTTGTCGACCATCTCGCGTTCCCGCTTGATGTAGCCATCGTATTTGCGGTTGATTTCGGCCAGGTCCACCGTTTCTGAATCGAATGGGCGAAGGAAGGTATCGACCTCCGGTAACACTTCCCGCAGGGCATCCAGCGATACATGTGGACGCGCCAGCACCCCATCCAGCTTGACTTTTTGCTTCAGTGGGGAGGAGCCGATGCTCGCCAAATAGCCATTCACCTGATCCGGATCAACGCTGTAGTCCTGGAGGAACGATTCGATCCGCCCGGTGTTGGTCTCTTTCTCGCGCACGCGGTCCACGCGTTGCTCCATCCCCTGCATGCCGAGTGCGTGTGCAAGGGGCGTGAGGCGTAGATCAGCGTTGTCTTGTCGGAGTAAAATCCGGTATTCTGCGCGGGAGGTAAACATGCGGTAGGGCTCCTTCGTGCCCTTGTTGATCAGGTCGTCGATCAGCACGCCGATGTACGCTTCGGATCGCTTGAGAATAAAGGGCTCTGCTTCCTGGATGGCCAGATGGGCATTGATACCGGCGATCAGCCCTTGTCCTCCGGCCTCTTCGTAGCCAGTTGTCCCGTTGATTTGGCCGGCGAAGAATAAGTTTTTTACCAGTCGGGTCTCCAGCGTGGGACGCAGTTGCGTAGGCGGGAAAAAGTCGTATTCAATGGCATAACCGGGCCGAAACATCTTCATGTGTTCAAAACCGGGTACTTTGCGCAACGCATCGTACTGCACATCTTCGGGTAGAGAGGAGCTGAAGCCATTCACGTAAATTTCGCAGGTATTCCAGCCTTCGGGTTCGACGAACAACTGATGTCGGTCGCGGTCGGCGAAGCGGTCGATTTTATCCTCGATGGAGGGGCAGTAGCGGGGCCCCAGCCCGCGGATGCGGCCATTGAACATCGGCGAGCGATCGAAGCCGGTGCGGAGAGTATCGTGCACCTCCGTGCTGGTGTAGGCGATGTGGCAGGGCAATTGCCGCTCCAGGGCCGGGGTGTCGGTATAGCTGAAGGTGCCGGGGTTGGCATCGCCCTCCTGGACTTCCATTTTGGAGTAATCGAGGGTACGGCCGTCGATGCGGGGAGGGGTTCCCGTTTTCATGCGGCCGGATTCGAAGCCGAGTTCGATGAGTTGTTCCGTGATTCCGGTAGCGGCCCGCTCACCGGCCCGGCCGCCGCCGAATTGTTTTTCGCCGATGTGGATGAGTCCGTTGAGGAAGGTGCCGTTGGTCAGTACCACGGCCCGCCCGGGAATTTCCAGGCCCAGTCCGGTGCGGACACCTTGCACGCGCCCATCCTTCACGATCAGGCCCGTGATCATTTCCTGCCAGAAGTCGATATTGGGATGGGCCTCCAGCATTTGGCGCCAGGTTTCCGCAAAGCGCAGCCGGTCGCTTTGCGCCCGCGGGCTCCACATGGCTGGGCCTTTTGAGCGGTTCAGCATGCGAAACTGCACGGCCGTCCGGTCGGTCACGATTCCGGAATAGCCTCCCAGCGCATCGATTTCCCGAACGATCTGGCCCTTTGCCACCCCGCCCATCGCCGGGTTGCACGACATTTGGGCAATGGTTTGCATATTCATGGTCGCCAGCATGACGCGCGACCCCATGTTGGCCGCCGCCACCGCTGCCTCACTGCCGGCGTGGCCGGCTCCTACTACTATGACGTCGTATGTGGGAAACATCCGTATTTTCTTATCTCCTTGCTAACATCATAAATGCGAAAATGGGTGCAAAACTACCTATTTTCGTTTATTCGCTTAAACGAATTCAAGATCAGCCTATCTTCTCGTTATCTTTGATCGCCGCTAAAAACCACCCAATCAATGCGCCAACTGCTCGAAACCGAACAGAAAGCCCTCGAAATCAACCTCGATAACAGCATCTACGGGACCTTTGCCGAAATTGGCGCCGGTCAGGAAGTGGCCCGCCACTTTTTTCAGGTGGGGGCTGCCGCAGGGACCATTGCCAAGACCATGTCGGCATACGACAAGGTGTATTCCGATCAAATTTACGGCGTAGAGCCCAGCGGACGCTACGTCTGTGAGTCGCGGCTGTACAAAATGCTCAACCACGAGTATGCCCTCATGCAGGAACGGCTGCGCCACGACCGGCCCGACACCAGCTTTTTCGTATTTGCCGATACCATCGCCGCTATCAACTTCCAACGAACAATCAGCGGCGACGGCTGGCTGGGGCTGCGCTTTCAGTTGCGTCCCGAAAGCGAGACCAACGACATGGTGCTCCACGTACGGATGCTCGACAACGATAACCAGTTGCAGCAGCAAGCGATCGGTACGCTTGGGGTAAACATGATTTACGCCTGCTACCACTACCACGAAGATCCGGAAATGATGCTCCAGTCGCTGATGGATAGCTTGCAGGGGCGGGTGGCAATAGATATGATCCACCTGCGCGGACCCGATTTTGATCACCTCGACAATCGCCTGCTCAGCCTCTGGCTGGTGAAGCACGGGCTTACGGATTTCGCCATGTTTGGCCCCGACGGGCGCAACGTGCACGCCAGCGAATTCCTGTACAAAAAGTACGTAATGATCGTTCGCGGTAGTTTCCGGCCCGCTACCCTGGTAAACATGGATATGATCAAGGCGGGCTATGCACAGTTTCGCCACGAAGACGAAGTCGAGCCCGCCCGATCTTATTTATTGACGGAGCTCACCCTGGGTAACCTCCAGGAAACCGCCGATCTCGATGAGCGCGATTTTCTCGATCGCGCCGAACTCCTCAACGAATTGGGGCAGACGGTGGTCATATCTAGTACCGACGAGCACCAGAAGCTCATTTCGTACCTCTCGGAATTCAAGGTGCGCAAGGTGGGCATCGTGCTAGGCGTGCGCGAGTTGCTCGAACTCCTCAACGATAAATACTACCAAAACATGGACGGCCGGTTGCTGTCCGCCTTCGGAGCGCTGTTTACCCGAAACGTCAAGTTTTACATCTATCCCGCGCTCCAGGAGGGCAGTGCCGAATTAATGACGACCAATATTCTGCCGATTCCCGAAGGCGTCAAGTTTATCTACCGCCACCTTATCGACAGCGGTCAAATCGTCGATATCACCGATTTCAACCCCGACATTCTCCACATATTCAGCAAGGAAGTGCTCAATATGCTTCAGTCAGGAGAAAACAACTGGGAAACACTGGTGCCTTCGCGTGTGGCCAGCTTAGTGAAGGAAAAGTACCTGTTTGGATATCCCAGCGAACGCCTCGCTTTTGATTATTAATAGCAACGTCGAAGACGGCGTTAACGCATTTCTTGACTCTTTACAACTCAGCCAATATGTCTACTTCCCCTCCTTACAGCTGGATTATTATCGTAGGTTCATTATTGCTCCTGGGCTGTGCCCAATCGAAAGAGGAAGCAGTGCAGCAATACGAGGCCGTAGTTGACGTGGCAGATGCTGTACAGGACAGCCTGCCCAGCGAACCGCGCTTCACGGAGAGTTATGTAATGGGGCAATTTAACCCGGCGGAGCATCCGGATTTTGTCGTAGTTGATAATGCCTATACCGATGGCGATCAGACGTACTACTTGCGGCGGGAGACCTACGAGGCCTTTCAACTGATGCACCGCGCCGCTGCGGAAGCAGGGGTTGCCCTAACGATCGTAAGTGCTACGCGCAATTTCAATCGACAGAAGACGATTTGGGAGGCCAAGTGGATCGGAGAGCGCTTGCTGGAGGGGTCGGAAAGTGCCCCGGAAGCCTATCCGGAGCCCGGCGATCGGGCGCTGGCTATTTTGCGTTACAGTTCGATGCCGGGGACGAGTCGGCACCATTGGGGAACAGATATTGATCTGAACAACCTCAACAATCGCTATTTCGAACAGGGGCCGGGCAAAAAAGTATACGATTGGCTGCAGGCGAACGCTGCGGAGTACGGCTTCTGCCAACCCTATTCGGCCAAAGGCCCCGAGCGGCCCAACGGCTACAACGAAGAGCGCTGGCATTGGAGCTACCTCCCCCTGGCCCAACCGCTGACGGAGTTTGCTGCCAGCCACTTATCTAACGACGAGATCAGCGGATTTCAGGGGGCCGAGGCGGCCGTTGCTATCGATGTGGTGGCAAACTACGTGCTGGGCATCAACCCCGCCTGCCAATAACCCTCAACCTAATCCTCCTCCCAAACGTCCTAGAAGGAAAAACAGCATCATGGCATTTACCGAATCTACAATGATTGAGCTGGGCACCCAGGCTCCTGATTTCACGCTTCCCGATACCGTCAGTGGGGCACCCGTGAGCCTCCAGTCGGCCAAGGGCGAGCAAGGTACGTTGATTCTGTTTTTGTGCAACCATTGCCCCTATGTGCTGCACGTCAATGAGGAACTCGTCCGCCTGACGAATGCATACCGCGAGCGGGGCATTGCCACCATCGGCATCAGCTCCAACGATGTGGAGAAGTACCCGGCCGACAGCCCCGAAAACATGAAGCGGCATGCGGCGGAAGTGGGCTATGCATTTCCCTACTTATTCGACGAGGATCAATCCGTAGCCCGTGCCTACGATGCCGCCTGCACACCGGATATTTACCTGTTCGATGCTGATTTGCGCCTTTACTACCGCGGTCGGCTGGATGGTAGCCGCCCCGGCAACAACGTGCCGCTCACCGGCGAAGACCTGCGCGCTGCCATCGACCGAATGCTGGCCGGCCAGCCCGCTCCGGAAAAACAGTATCCGAGCGGCGGATGTAATATCAAGTGGAAGGTCTGAGTCGGAGACTGAACTTGCACCGCCCAATTTTGACAATCCTACTTTCCGGGAGCCTGGCCGTATACTGGTAGATATTATCATCAGTAGTTACACCTGATTGTAGCTAGGGGCCAATTGTAAAATCGGATTTGTCGACTTTTCGGGGAGACTAGTCGACAAATCCGACTGTACAATTGCCTCCCAACAGATATTTGCAGTATACCCAAGATGCTTAAGTATTTGAGCATTAACACCAAAAACAACACCTAGAACCTAATGTTACGTATCCTGTTCACGGCGCTGCTGGTTGCTTCCCTGCCATTGATCGCCTTTTCTCAGCAATTAATGCGCTGGGGGGAAGTGGAAGCCGCCGATCTTCAAATGACCAGCTATCCCGTTGATTCTACCGCTGCTGCCGCCGTCTTGGGCGATTTCGGTTTTGTTACTTTCGAGTTTGAACTCGATGGTCTTTACCAGATTTTCAAGAGGCACCGCCGGGTGAAAATTCTTTCCAAAGCGGGTTACAGCCACGCCGATGTCGAGCTATTCCGGATATCCGATTCTCAGAAGTATCGGGAATTGAAAGCTCAGATTATTTTACCAAACGGAAATCGAATTGCTCTTCGGAAAGATGACTTTTTCGTCGATGACGCCAGCGAAGTCTTCGAAACGATCAAGTTCACATTTCCGCAGGTTTGCGAGGGGGCGATCATCGAGTTCCGATACACCCTTGCCAGCAAGAATACATTCAATTTGCCGAATTGGTATTTTCAGGAGGAAATTCCCGTTCGATTTAGTCAGTTCAGCACCCTTATCCCTAATTGGTTTCGGTACGTATCGATCAATCAGGTGCCGGCTGATCTGGGGAACACCAAAAACGAATCGATCGAACGGCAGGTATCCGTCGCAGCGGGGGCCCTGCCTGTATACATGCGAGGTATAGTGGCAGCTGGAGGGAGCTCGTTGAGGGATTTGGATATCGAGTTCCAAAAAACGGTCCAGAGCATGCAGGAGGTACCGGCCTACCGGGTGGAGCCATACATGACAAGTATCGAGGATTATTTACCACAAGTACGCATGCAATTATCCGCCATTCAACTCCCGAACAGACCCGCCGAAAATTTGCTAAACACCTGGCCAAAGCTGGCCGAGCGGCTGATGGAAAGCAATTATTTCGGAAAGCAATTTTCGCGCAAAAACAAACACAAGAAACTAGCCGAAGCGATCCTGCCGGAAGTGGAAAAAGCATCGACGGATCGCGAAAAGGTGGCGGTCATCTACGATCGCATCAACGAATTGGTGCAGTGGAACGGTCATTATGACATTGGAGTTTCCAATAAGTTGGACGATGCATTCGAGAAGGGCGAAGGAAACTCGGGAGCGATCAACCTCATGGTGCTGGCTCTCCTGAAGCGGGCCGGTATCGAGGCCTATCCGGTTTTGGTAAGTACCCGCGATAATGGCCAATTGTGGGAATTCTTTCCGCTCGACGGCGCCTTCAACCACCTGATGATCCTGGTGGAATTGCCCGAGTCGGAAGGAGGCCCCATTTGGGTGGATGCCGGCCAACCCCTGCGCGCGCTGGGATTGCCGCGCACGGATGCACTTAACCACCGCGGGTGGTTAGTCGATCCGGACCAGCCCCGATTTGTGGATATTGCAGGGCCGAAGAGTAAGCAGGTCACGATGGGGGAAGTGCACCTTCGCGACGACGGTTGGGTGGAGGGAACCATCCGCCGGCGCATGGGAAGTTATGCGGCGGCGGCGGGGCAAGCCGATCTGAAGGCGGAGGAACCCCACGAACGTCCGCTCGTACGTCAATTCCTCAAGTACTATCCGGAAGCGGAAGTCCGCACATTCGATTTACAGGACGCAGCCCCGCACTTGCAGGTAGCCGTAGATTGCTCCGTTCCCGCCGCAGAGGTAATCGGGGATTACATGTATCTGAGGCCATTGCTACTCCCGGTTTTGGAAGGGCAGCTCTTTTCACTGGCCGAACGCACTTACCCGGTAGATATACCCTACGCTAGCGCAGATCACGTTGTTCTCACCTACCACTTACCCAACGGCTACGTGCTGGAAGAATTGCCGGAAGATCACTTCCTGAAATTGACCCCGGAAGGCCTCGTCAGATTTACCTACTCCGCAACCACTCGGGGAAATCAACTGATCGTGAAGGCATCGCTCCACGTAGACCGGCTGCAATTTGCACCGGAGGAGTACGAATTTTTAAAGGCCTTTTTCGATCGGGTGCACGAGATTCAGGAAACGCAAATTGTGCTGCGTCGAAGTCGCACGTAACCATTATATTTTCTAAGCAGTGCAATCAAAAACAACCATGAACAATCGTCTTTTTTGTTTGGCATTCCTGTGGCTACCAATCATCCTGTCCGCGCAAACCGCCACAGATTACCAGGCGCTCGATATCCCCGAAGCGCTGCGGGCGGGAGCCAACGAGGTAGTCCGTTACGAAAACCTGGAAATTGAGGCGCGCTCTGATCGCGACGGCATCATCCGGTACCACGGCATTATTACTATCCTGAACAGCGATAGCAAGGCCTTCGAAATCGTGGTCCCCTACAGCGGAGACAGTAAGGTGAATAAATTGAAGGGAACCCTTTACGATAAACTCGGCAACGAGATTCGGCGAGCCGGCAAAAGCGACATTCAGGATTTTGCCTGGGTCAGCAGTGGCACATTCTACGAGGACGATCGGTACGAACTGCTACGACTACGACACCATCAGTATCCGTACACCGTTGAATTTTCCTACGAGCGTAAAATCCGGGATTTCGAATTCGCCAACTTGCCGGACTGGCAGATTGTCGATTATGCCCAATCGTGTGCGTATCGCCGCTACGCCATTACGCTGCCGAAAGATAATCAATTGCACTTCAAGGCGTTAAATACGGATCTTCAACCGACCATCCGCAGCAACTCGAAGACCCAAACCTGGGAATGGGAGGCCCGGTCCGTGCCCGCCATCGAACCCGAACCCTTTGCACCATCCCGCACGGAGGTGTTGCCGCAGGTACTCGTAGCGCTCGATCAATTTACCATTGAGGGTTATGCCGGCAGTATGCGAAGCTGGACGGCTTTCGGGCAATTTATCCACACGCTTTTCGACGGGCGGGCTGACCTTCCCCCCGCAGTACGCGGGGAAATCCGGACCATTTGTTCCGGGCTGGCCGATCCTCAGGCGAAAGTTGATCGCCTATACGACTACCTGCAGGAGCGCATGCGTTACGTGAGCGTACAATTGGGGATTGGCGGCTGGCAACCCTTTGACGCCGAATACGTGGCCAAAAACCGCTACGGCGACTGCAAGGCATTGACCAATTACATGCGGGCGCTGCTGGCCGAGGTGGGCATTGAGTCGTATCCCGTGCTCATTTTTGCGGGTTCGCCCAGTTGGTATTATCCAATTGACCCCAGCTTTGCAACCTCGGCCTTTAACCACGTCATTTTGTACATCCCGCAGATCGATCGCTGGCTGGAGTGCACCAGCAATACTGCTCCGCCCGGCTACCTGGGGGGCGGTACGTCGGGGCGTAAAGGATTGATGGTTACTGCCAACGGTGGAATCATCGTAGAAACCCCGGCGTCCGACAATAGCCAGCGGCGCCACACCAAAGTGACCCTGCGCTCGGACGGCAGCGCCACCATCGACTCCAAGTGCCTGCAAACCGGTACCGATCACGATCGGATGCGGGAGCTGCACGCCAATTACAGCCGCCAGGACCAGCTGGAAGTGTTGGCCGACTACCAGTACCTTCCGGATGCCCAGCCCACTCAATTCGAGCTGGAGGCTGCGCCCGCCGCG
The DNA here is from genome assembly GCA_964504335.1 of uncultured Saprospiraceae bacterium. Lineage (GTDB taxonomy): Bacteria > Bacteroidota > Bacteroidia > Chitinophagales > Saprospiraceae > CAZDET01. The sequence continues at coordinate 31,568 of CAZDET010000038.1, read as the reverse complement.
CCCCGCGCCCGGATTAGCTACTCCGACGAGCTGCCGCGCTACGCCCGCCGCATGGGCATTCGAATATTTGTGCCGCTCTACCAGCATGAAGCAATGGTGGAGGTGCCACCGCTGGATGCGGATCGGCAGCTGCCCATTCATTTTCCCCTGGCGCACACCTACATCGATACGGTTACCGTATCCATTCCCGAAGGGTACGAAATCGAAAGCCTCGGAGACCCCACGTTGGAATACGCATCGAAAGTAGGAACTTACCACAGCGCTGTCACCCTTGAAGGCGACCAGCTCCGCTGGATTCGAACCCTGCAATGGCAGCCCGCCCGGCTTGCGGCCTCGGAATACGAAGCGTTCCGCCAATTTTTCATCGATATCGGCAAAGCCGAAACTCGGCGTGTGGTGTTGAGGGGAAAGCGGACGTAGGGTTTAATTTGGTTAGACCTTTAGATTTTTAGGCTAAATAATATCTTGTTGCCTAAATATCTAAAAGTCTACCAAATGGCTGCTACCCAGGAAATGCCCTATTTTATTAAGCCCTCCCGGTTGTTGGATCATCAGGAGAAAGAACAAGCCTACGAGACTGCCCTGCGGGCGATTGACGCTAACCTGGCGGGCGAAACGGACCCCGTCCTCAAAATGGCGACGATCAATTGCCTGCTGAAGACCTATCTGCCCTATTTCTATTGGGTTGGCTTTTACCTGGTGGCGGATGGGCGGCTGCGCGTGGGGCCTTATCAGGGTACGTTAGGTTGCTTATACATCGACTTCGGCAAGGGTGTTTGCGGGAAGGCAGCTGCTACCCGAGCGACCCAAATCGTGGGCGATACTCATGCCCTGGCTCAGGGAACCGAACACATCGCCTGTGACCCAAACAGCCGGTCGGAAATCGTAGTGCCCGTATTTGATCGGGAGGGCCAATTGATCGCCGTATTCGACGTGGATGCCACCGTAGAAGACGCGTTCGATGCCGTAGACCGACACTATTTGGAGCGACTACTCCATCGAACGTTCGCAACCTGACAAACGCCACACTCCACACGGCAAGCCGTCAGGCTTACTTTTGGGCGTTCAACCTCCAAATTCGGTCAAATAAACTAGGCAATCGGCCTTCCACCAAATATAGACTTCATGCTTAAACAGCATTCCTTATCTTGAGCGGATTCTGAATCGCCATACACAAACAAATACGTTCCAATTATGATGAGAATACTCTTGAGCGGCTGTCTTTTGTTTCTCAGTGGGCTGTGCCTGGTCCACGCTCAGACAGCAAGCTCCCAGCCGGGGCCCGTCACGCGGGTCTACGCGCTCCAAAACGTGACCATTGTGACCCAGCCGGGTCAGCAAATCGAGGGAGGAACAATTGTGGTCCGTGATGGACTGATTGAGGCAGTCGGCACCAATGTTACCGTGCCCGTTGATGCAAAGGTTATCGAAGTGGATTCCATGTTCGTCTATGCCGGATTCATCGATGGGCTCTCCCACACTGGGGTCGAACGCCCGAAGGAAGAAGACAACGGAAACCGCTCCCGCGACTACACCCCCGGTAATCCACCCAACGATGTAGCGGGCATCACCCCCCAGCGTTCGGCCATGTCTGTAGTGAAGCCGGCCGAAAAGTCGATAAAGGACTGGCGTGAGGTCGGATTCACCACCGCCCACATCGTACCGTACCAAGGAATGCTACCCGGAAACGGAGCAATTATCCAGCTAGCTGGCGATAGCCCGGATGAAATGCTAATTCGTTCAGAGGCGGCCTTGTTTGCTCAATTTGAAGGAGCCAGGGGACGGGCGTATCCCTCCACGGTGATGGCCGTTATGTCCAAGTTTCGAGAAATGTATAAGCAGGCCGAGTACGCGCAGCAGCATCAAGTCGCGTATCAAAAGGCTCCCGCGGGCAAGCCGCGGCCAACCTATCCCAAGGAGGTAAAGGCCATGCTCCCCGCAGTTAACCAGACCCAACCCGTCTTTTTCTACGTGGAAAATGCCAAAGATGTGTATCGTGCCATCGACTTGGAATCCGAGTTGGGCTTTTCCATGATTCTGGGCGGGGCCGGAGAAGCCTGGGCCGCCATCGACGCCATCACCGAGCGCAAAATCCCCGTTTTTCTCACCTTGGAGTTGCCGGATCAGCCTAAGGAAAAGAAGAAAGAGGACGACGAGGAAATGAGCGAGGAAATGAAACAGCTTGAGGAGCGTCGTGCAGCCGAAATGAAGAAGTACGAGACAATGGCCGCCGAACTGGCCAAGGCCGGCGTCGCGTTCGGGTTCTCAGGCATGGATGCCAAGCCGAAAGACGTGCGTGCAAGTCTGCGGCGCATGATTGAAAACGGACTGGCCGAAGAGCAGGCGCTGGCCGCGCTTACCACAGCTCCTGCGGAGTTGCTCGGGCTCTCCGCCACGCACGGTACCGTCGCCCAGGGGAAACTGGCCAATCTGGTAATCACCGATGGGCCTTACTTCGAGGAAAAGTCGGCTGTGCGCTATGTTTTCGTCGACGGAGAAATCTTCGAGTACGAAGCCAAGAAGCCAAAGAAAAAATCGGGTGACTCCACCGCCGAACCGGCTAATATTGCCGGAACCTGGTCCTACACCGTAGAAGTACCCGGGCAAACGGTGCGGGGAACCATGACCTTTACCGGATCGGACGGCGACTACGAAGGCGTCATGCAAATGGAGGGTGCCAGTGATGGACGGGCCGTCAATGATATCGTCGTGGATGGTAATACCGTGTATTTCACGTCCGAGTTTGACGGCGGCGGGCAATCGCTAAACCTCGAATTCGATCTCGAAGTAGACGGCAACTACATTGAAGGCACCGTGACTGCCGGCCCGATGGGAACCTTCGACGTAGAAGGCACGCGCGACTCCGACCCTAATTAAATGAATGATTTAAAGGAAATCAATTATGCAACGTTATCATATAATCTTCTTCTGGTGTCTGGTGGCTACCGTGGGCCTTCAGGCTCAAACGCCTACGGGCGATCTCCTGATCAAAGGAGGAACAGTGCTCACCGTCACGGACGGCACTCTGGAAAATACCGATGTGCTGGTGCGCGACGGTAAAATCACGCAAATCGGCTCCGGGCTTTCCGCTCCTTCCGGTGTCGAAACGATCGATGCCACCGGCATGTACGTCATGCCCGGAATCATCGATGCGCACTCTCATATCGCCCTGGATGCAGTAAACGAAGGCACCAGCCCGGTCACTTCGGAGGTATGGGTAGGTGATGTACTCGACCCGCTCGATATTTCTATCTACCGTGCCCTGGCGGGAGGGGTCACTGCTTCACATGCCATGCACGGATCGGCAAATGCCATCGGCGGGCAATGCGAAACAATTAAGCACCGCTATGGTACCTTTAATCCGGCCGACCTTCGCATGGAAGGGGCGCCACGTACCATCAAATTTGCGCTCGGCGAAAACCCCATGCGCGTGCACGGGGAAGGGAGTGGCATCCAGCCTCGCACCCGGATGGGGATCGAACAGGTCTTTCGCGAAGCCTTCGCCAAGGGCAAGCGCTACATGGAGGAGTGGGCTGCTTACGAGGAGTCAGTCAAGACCGACCCCAATGCCGTGCCACCCATGTACAACCGCCGCTTGGAAACCATGGCCGATATTTTGAAGGGTGATATCATTGTTCACTGCCACTCCTACCGGGCCGACGAAATCCTCATGCTGCTCGATGTGTTAAAGGATTTCGAGGTTGATCGGATTTGCTTCCAGCACGTCAACGAAGGCTTTAAGGTAGCGCCGGAGTTGGCCGCTTACGGTGCGAGCGCCTCGGTATTTGCCGACTGGTGGGCCTACAAGTTCGAGGTGTACTATTCGACGGCCTTCAATGCGGCGATCCTTACTAAAAACGGCGTGGTAACTTCGATCAACAGCGATTCCGGAGAGTTGATCCGCCACTTGTACCACGAAGCCGCCAAGACGATGCGCTACGGCGACCTCACCGAAAACGAAGCCCTCGCCCTGATCACCATTAACCCGGCCAAGCAGCTCGGCATCGAAGATCGGGTCGGCTCTATCGAGGTGGGCAAAGAAGCGGATATCGCCATTTTCAATGCCCATCCGCTCTCTATTTACGCCATTCCGCAAATGACTATTGTAGACGGTATCGTTGAGTTCGACATCAACGAAGATACCGATGATCAGCGCCTCACCGTCGATCCCGAACGCGTTCAGCCGGTCGCAATCGACCAGGAAGAGGACGAGCGCTGCATGGAAGGCGTTGCGGAACTATTGAATCAGAACTAATAATTAATCGGACAAGCAAAATCAATCATGACTAAATATATAGCCGGAATCTGGGCCCTCTGTCTGCTGTGTGGCACACTGGCGGCCCAAGTAGTCGGAAAGCCCGAGGGCGGTACCTTCGCGCTCACCAACGCTACCCTCGTAACGGTCACCAACGGCGAGCAACAAGGCAACCTCATTATTCAGGACGGGCGCATTGCCGCTATGGGCCCCAATGCCGCGGTGCCCAGCGGTGCCGAGGAAATCGATTGCAGTGGCAAGCGCATCTATCCGGGCCTGATTGATGCCGGGACCAGTCTCGGTCTCATCGAAGTCGGCTCCATTTCCCTGACACAGGATGCCAACGAGATCGGAAACATCATCCCCCACATGGAAGCCCTGACGGCGGTCAACCCCAACTCCGTTGCCATTCCCGTAACGCGAGTGGAAGGGGTCACAACCGTGGTGACGGCTCCCCGCGGCGGCACCATTTCCGGGACGGCTGCCCTGATCGACCTGGTCGGGTATACCCCGGAGCAAATGTACGCCGGATTCAAGGGAATCGTGGTGAACTGGCCCAATGCCAGCCGTCGGGGGCGTCGGGATCGCCGCTCCGATGAGGAGCGCAAGAAGGATCAGGAGAAGCAGTTAAAAGAGTTGAACGACCTTTTGGAATCTGCCATGCTGTACGATAAGATTCTGCAGGCTGCCGAGTCGGATAATTCCATCCAGCCGGAATACAACCCGCAGGCGGCAGCCATGACTGCCGTGGTACGCAAAGAAATGCCGCTCCTGATCGAAGTGAACCGCGAAGCGGATATCAAGTCAGCTATGAGCTGGGTCGCCGAAAACGACGTGGATGTCATTTTCACAGGCGTTGCTGAGGGATGGCGGGTAGCCGATTCATTGGCCGCTGCCAATATCCCCTGTATCGTTGGCCCGATGTTGTCGATACCTACCCGTGCCTCCGATCGCTACGATGTGATCTATAAAAACCCCGGGTTGATGGCTAAGGCCGGGGTAAAGGTCGCTATCCGCTCCGGAGACACAGAAAACGTCCGAAACTTGCCGTACAACGCGGGCTTTGCCGCCGCTTACGGCATGGGTAAGGAGGAAGCGCTGCGAGCTATCACCATCGTTCCGGCCGAAATCATGGGTGTAGCCGACGAAATCGGCTCCCTCGAAGTCGGAAAGCGGGCTAGCCTGTTCATCGCTACCGGCGATCCAATGGAGCCGAGAACTGATATCGAACAGGTATTCATCAACGGGTACAAAATCCCGATGAATAGCCGGCATACGCTTTTGTACGACGAATTCCTGGAGCGCAATCCGGGATTGGATAAGGAGTAAAATAAATACGTTTAGGCGTTTAGGCGTTTAGTGCAGTGGCATCCTGCTTTTCATAAACGTCTAAACGCTTAAACGCATTCTTATTCATTTGTTGGGGGCTACAGTTGTTTCCCGCCGACGACGATGACGATCTCTCCCTTCACCACGCCTTCTCCATCCCCAAAGTAGGTCCGCAATTCGGAGAGTGGCGCCGTTTTCACTTCTTCGAAGACTTTCGTCAGTTCCCGCGCTACGCAAGCGGGGCGATCGGGGCCGCAGTGCTCGATCAACTGATCGAGGGCCTTGATGAGCCGGTAGGGGCTTTCGTATAGTACAAACGTGTGGGGGAGTTCGGTAAGCAGCGCAAGGCGCGTCTGGCGCCCCTTTTTTTGGGGGAGGAATCCTTCGAAATGAAAGCGGTCGCAGGGCAGCCCACTCGCCACCAGGGCGGGCACGAAGGCCGTGGCTCCGGGCAGACACACCACCGGTACCTCCGCCTCCCGGCAGGCGCGCACCAGCAAGAAACCCGGGTCGCTGATACCGGGTGTTCCGGCATCCGAAACCAGCGCATAGGTGGCACCGCCTTGCAATTGTTCGACAATGGCCGCTACGGTGCGGTGTTCGTTGTGCGCGTGGAAGGAACGGAGTGGCGTGGCTATTTCGTAGTGGCTAAACAGGCGCTTCGTGGTGCGGGTATCTTCCGCCAATACCAGGTCCACTTCCTTCAGGATGCGCAACGCCCGGAAGGTCAGGTCTTCCAGGTTGCCGATAGGAGTGGGTACGAGGTACAGCAATACGAATCAGTTAATGCGTTAACTGAGGAGCCAGTCGGCTCTCTCTTAATCTTTATTAAAGCCTTTCCTTCAACCGTCGATCTCGGAAAGCTCAAACGAATACGACTCCATGATCAGATTGGCGAGCAGTTTCCGGCAGGCCGTGTCGACGCGCTCCCGGGCGGTCGTTTCGTCCGGTGCTTCCAGGCGCATCACTACGTGCTTGCCGATGCGCACATCCTCCACTCCGTGGATATCCAGGTTGGGTAAATTGTTCTGCACGGTTTTCCCCTGTGGATCGAGGAGTTCTTTGAGGGGCATAATGGTGATGTGGGCTTGATATTTCATGTCGTTACGTGACTTTTTAAGAGTGAGGGGAATCTACATTTGGGAATTCATGGACCTTATCAGGTTTATAACGATATAAACCAGTAATAGGGGGGCGATAGCCGCTTCCTGCAGTAGCAGACCAAACAGGAGAGCGATGGCCGCGAAGATATAGCGGATTTGATTGCCCTGCCAGCGGAAATGCTTGAATTTGAGGCTAAACATCGGGAGTTCCGCCACTAAAAGGGCGGATAAGGTGATGGCCGAAGCAAACAACACCGCAGGCTGCTGGATGAACCGACCCAGGCCGAAAGAATCCTGTTCGTATATGAGGAGTAAGCCGACGACAAACAGGGTGGCCGCGGGAGTAGGAAGCCCGATAAAGGAGTCGGTCTGACGGTCGTCCAGATTAAATTTGGCCAGTCGAATGGCCGAAAACAGAGCGACAATCAACAGCGGAAGGCCGCTCCAGATTAGCAAAGCAGGTACGCCCAGGCCCTGCCGATAAATGGCATAAAGAATAATACCGGGCGCTACCCCGAAGGAGACCATGTCGGCCAGACTATCCAATTCCTTGCCCATCGGACCGGCCACTCGCAGCAGACGGGCTACCAGACCGTCGAAAAAGTCAGCCACGGCAGCGGCGAGCAACAGGGCTGCACCCAGCAACAACTGCTCGTCGAGCAGGGCGATGATAGCCGTCGTGCCACAGAACAAGTTGAGCAAGGTAATGGAATTGGGAATCCAATTTTTCATAAATCATTATCTTTACAGAGGATTCAGGTATGCTCCACTAACTGATCCGCACATATTTCGGCCCAACTTGCCCCAACCCTTTCGGGGAGAATAACACTCCACCTTTTTACTTGCTATATGAACGATGGATCGTTAAAGGTTTTTTAAAGCCTGGTCCATGACAGTTGAACGACTTTATTTTTGCAATCTGTAATTGCCTTAATCGGTTAATTAACTATTAAGCCGCTGAATTACACAATTACCCCCTCCCCCAACAATCCGATCATGAGAAAAGCTTTAGTCGTATCCCTTTTCTGTCTGTTCTGCATTACTGCCCTCCGGGCACAATCTAACGATGATTGTGTAGGAGCGATTGAGTTGGCCGATGTAAGCAATTACTGTTCGGCTGCGGGCGAATTTAGCAATATCGGAGCCACCCAGTCGCTTGCGGAGGATGCCTACCCTACGTGCATACCGAGGGATGGTGAGCCGGTTCGCGACGTTTGGTTTTCCTTCATCGCCCAGGCGAATGCGGTGGCGATTTCCGTGACGGGGCAGGTGGCAAACAACACGCAGGGTACGTTGCGCACCCCCCAATTTGTTCTCTACGAGGGCGGCTGCAGCAACCCGATGTCTGATGATAATCGATGCAGCTCGGACAATCGGGGGCGCGACGAAACCAACGCTATCATCACCGGATTGATGGTAGGCCAGCGCTACTACATCAGCGTCAGTGGCCGAGACGGTGACGCGGGTACGTTTCAGCTGTGCGTGCGTAACTTCAACCAACCACCTACTCCTTCGGGTGATTGCGACTCTGGGGTGGTGCTTTGTGATAAATCTTCGTTTTCCGTCCCCTTTTTATCGGGTTCGGGGAGCCTGCGCAACGAAATCGGGGATGTAAGTTGCAACGTGGGAGGCTGCCGCGTGCAGGAACAAAATTCAGCCTGGTATAAGTGGACCTGCGACCAGCCGGGTAGCCTGACTTTCCGGATCACCCCGCTGAATCCGGACGACGACCTCGACTTTGTGCTTTACGAATTGCCGAACGGCATCGATGATTGTGGCAGTAAACAGGATCTGCGTTGTATGGCTTCCGGAGAGAACGTCGGGGCCCCCTTTTCGGAATGGTTCCCCTGTACGGGAGCGACGGGTTTGAGCGAAGCCGACCCCGATCAGTCGGAATCCTGCGGCTGTCAGACGGGCGATAACAACTTCGCAAGTGCCATCGAAATGGAGGAAGGAAGAAGCTATGCCCTGGTCATTCTCAACTTCAGCTCGTCCGGGAGTGGTTTTTCCATCGAATTCGGGGGGAGCGGTACGTTTGAGGGCCCCCAGGCCGATTTCACGACTAGCGTTCAGGAAGTATGCGTGGGTGAAACCATGAGTTTTTCGGATGCCTCCTCCTTTGTAGGCACCATCACGGACTATCGCTGGAACTTTGGCCCAAACGCCGAGCCCATGACTGCTACCGGGCAGGGACCTCATCAGGTGCGCTTCACCCAGGCAGGCACGCAATCCGTCACCCTCGAAGTGGAAACTGATCGCGGCTGCCTGGTAACGGAACTTAAGCAGGTGGACGCCATCTGCTGCCCGGATTACTACACCGCTAGTGCTGTGACCTCTCCTCTACAATGCCCCAACGATAGCTCCGGGCAAATCGACCTGACGGCCAGTAGTCTGTTCGGGCCCATTCGTTACGAATGGAGCGTTGGTACCACCACGGAGGATATCTTCGGGCTGGGAATAGGCGACTATCAGGTCATCCTCGAAGATGCTTCTACTTGCAGAGACTCTTTCGTCTTCACGATTGAAGGCCCCGAGCCCTTTGATTTCGATACGTCCTTTGTCTTGCCTACCTGTGATGGGGGAATGGACGGGGCGATTACCCTGGAGGTAACGGGCGGAACGGCTCCCTATCAGTACAACTGGAACAATGCTGGTTTCCAGCCGCAAAACCAACGGACTAACCTCGGCCAGGGGTCGCACGATGTGGTTGTTCAAGATGCAAATGGGTGTGAAACCTCCCTGGATTTCCAACTGAATGAATTGCAGTTAATACTCGATCCGTTCGCGCAGATCGTCGATCCGCCTTCTTGCTTTGGGTTCTCGGATGGGAGCATTCAGATTGCTATTGGCAACGGCCAACCACCCTATCGGTATAACTTTAACGATACAGAATTCCAGACTAGCCCCACGCTCAGTGGCATTCCCGCCGGAACGTACCGGGTGGAAACAGTAGATGCCAATCTATGTGAGGGCTTCTTCGAGATTGAGGTTGGCGAGCCGGAAGCGCTGGATTTGCTATTTCTAACGGAAGACATCCGTTGTTCCAGCGAAACCAACGGCAGCATTGAAGCGATCGTGGCGGGCGGTACGGGGCCATATCAATACCAATGGAATTCGGGGCAGAATACTGCTGCCATCGATAACCTCCCTGCCGGCGATTACTTCCTAACTGTGACAGATGCAAATAATTGCCTCCTGGAGAGCGATACGTCCATCATCGAGCCGGAAAGCATCGGTGCCGCAATCGGAAACGTAACGGATAACCTTTGCTTCGGCGATGCCAACGGCAGCATTGAAGCCATTGCTCAGGGCGGAACACCTCCTTATACTTATAGTATCGACGGCATCAACTTCCAGTCGGAATCGATCATCGGGCAATTGCCGGCGGGCACGTACGAGATCCTGATTCGCGATGTGGGAGGCTGTACCGTCAGTGCGACCGCCACAGTGGAAGAGCCCGATGAACTGTTGGTCGATGCCGGTATGGATGCCTCCATCATCCTTGGTTTTGATACGACCCTCAACGCGGTGTCCAACTATCCCGGCTCGACCTTCGCCTGGTCGCCCGACTCGCTGGAGTGCCTGACGCCTGATTGCAGCCGCATCCTGGTGCGCCCGCTGGAAAATACGGAGTATCAGGTGGTGGTGGTCAACGAAAATGGTTGCGTAGCGACGGATGTTGTACTGCTCACCGTAGCCAAAGACCGTCCGGTATTCATACCAAATGCGTTTAGCCCGAATTTCGACGACCGCAACGACGGCTTCACCCTCTTTGGCGGGCCATCCGTGGATCGCATCGAACGCTTCCAGGTGTTCGACCGCTGGGGGAATTTGATGTGGGAAACCGAAGGCATCGCCGCCAATACGCCCGACCTGGGGTGGGATGGCAACTTCAACGGCGAACCGGTCAACCCGGGAGTGTACGTCTACGTATTTGAGGTCCTGTTTATCGACGGAGAAATCGTTCAGTACAGCGGTGACGTGGCGGTGCTCAGGTAATGCACGATAGGGCCACTTTCAGAATAGCTGCTAAAAAGAATCGTAGAAAACAATACGAGTCTTCGCATTGTTTAATTATTAATCAGTAGTTACGGGATATTCCCTCCATTGGTATTATCTCCAGTTGCGGCTTTCTCTCGTCGCGCCGGTACGCCCTACTTATCCGGGAGATAATTGCGTGTTTTACAGTAGTATTTCAAATGCGCTTCCTCACTGTGTAATGGAGTCTTAATTCTCGACTATTTATTACTAACCGTAAAAAAGTGATTCCACTATGGAAGAAGGTATCCTTACCGTCGAACAGCAAAAAGGATCTGAATTGATTCGCGAAGTAGTAGACAAGATCGTCAGCCCACGGGGGTACAAAGACATTCGGGCGAATCTGGAAGATTACGATACTCCATCCAAGCTCAGCCGGGCGGGTGAGGACGATGAGGCGTTTATCCCGGATATCACTGGCGTATTGAATGGCCGTAAAAGCTACTTCGAGCTCGCGCTGAAAACAGACAAGGTTCGACCGGTAGTGACCAAGTGGAAACTGCTCTCCAATATGGCCAAGTTCAAAAACGGGAAGTTATTTCTCATCGTGCCCCGCGGGCACTTTGCCTTTACGAGTCGACTACTCAACAAGTATCCGATTCAGGCAGAAGTCATTAAACTTTAATTCAACCACAAATATTTGCCTATGCTGATTGTAGATGTTAAAGACAACGAAAACATCGATCGCGCACTGAAGCGGTACAAGCGAAAGTTCCTCAATTCTCAAACACTGAAAGAATTGCGGAAACGGAAACACTTCACCAAGCCGTCAATAGAACGACGAACGGAACGGTTAAAAGCAGCCTATCGCGCTCAAAAGATGCGGGATATGTAACATCTACATGCTCACCTGTTATCGAACGTGGAAGGCCAGGCAACGTAAGGTTGCCTGGCCTTTCGCCCGTTGGGGGCAGCGCGTCCTTAACGCGCTCGGTAGTAACTCTTAATGAAACCTAAACAGATTCGATTTCAGCGTGTTCTGACGGCAAGATTACCTAATTTTGTATCGTTTTTCTGTCGATCGTCCCCGAGCAACTCAGTGTAACTATCCACGAATAGAGGCCCCGTTCTCATGCATGACCAAAGACCAATACTCTCGCTACTTATCATCTTGCTATCGACCGCTGCCGCAACGGCACAGATGGCTATGGACCAGCTGATCTCCGATTTTCCCGAGGCCACCGTGGTCCGTGTTTCCGAGCCCATCAAAATTGATGGGGTCGTAGAAGAGGCAACCTGGTTTGCCGGCAAGCCGGCTACCAATTTCTGGGAAAATTTTCCGAGAGATACCGTCCAGGCAGACTTCCAGACGGAAATTTTCATGGCCGCAGATGACCAGTTTCTCTATATCGCCGCCAAGTGCTATTCGTCGGGGAAGGAGTACGTTACTCCCAGCCTACGGCGCGACTACCGGGCCGGAGGAAACGACAACATCACCTTCGTTTTAGACCCGTTTCGGGATCGTACCAACGCCTTTGTATTCGGGATGAATCCCTACGGCGTTTCCCGCGAGGCGCTTATTTCGAATGGCGGCCGGGATGGGGGAGATTTTCGGGAAGAGTGGGATAACAAGTGGCGCGGGGACTCTAAAATATTTGACGGCTACTGGTCGTGCGAATTGGCCATCCCGCTCAGCACTCTGCGGTTTCCGGCCGACCAGCAGGAGTGGTACTTCAACTCTTATCGATTCGATACGCAGTCGAATACCCGCACCAGTTGGAACCGCATCCCCCGCAATCAGCCTATCATGTCACTGGCCTATATGGGGCGCATGTTTTGGGAGGAACCGCCGGTGGTGAAAGGAGCTCCGTTGACCATTATTCCCTACTTGACAGGTAGCGTACAGCGCGATTTCGAAGAAGGGCTCCCCAACGATTGGAGCGGCAACGTGGGAGCCGATGCTAAAATACAGGTCACCTCCGGGCTCAACCTCGACCTGACCGTCAATCCGGACTTTAGTCAGGTGGAAGTCGATCGGCAGCAGGTGAATCTCACACGATTCGAACTCTTTTTCCCCGAGCGGCGGCAGTTCTTCCTAGAAAATGCGGACCTGTTTAGTCGGTTCGGTTTTGATGACATCAATCCCTTCTTCTCCCGACGCATCGGCGTGACCCGCGATACGAGTACGGGCGAAGCCATTCAGAATTCTATTTTTTACGGCGCCCGCCTAAGTGGAAAACTCGACAACAACTGGCGCATCGGGTTGCTGAATATGCAGGCCGATAAAAACGATAACCAAGGGTTGCCGAGCTACAACTACACCGTGGCTGCATTACAGCGAAAAGTGGGCGTGCGGTCGAATATCGGGCTGATCGCCGTCAACAAAGAAACCTTTTCAAATACCTTCTCCGATACGCTGTCGGAATTTTCCGAGTACAACCGCGTACTCGGCTTCGACTACAACCTGGCTACTCCCGATAATGCCTGGACAGGGAAGACGTTCTTCCAATATTCCTTCTCGCCCGAGCAGGAATCAACGCCGTTCGCGCACGGGGTCAGCCTGGAGCACCGCAAGCGCAAATTTGCTGCCAGTTACTCACACGCCTACGTGGGCGAAGGCTTCAACGCGGAGGTAGGATTCGTGCCGCGGGTTAATTATTTCACTATTAATCCGGAGTTTCGGTACTTCTTCTACGATACCAACGGTCCGTTCAATCAGCACGGGCCGGGCCTGCGGACTCAAATTCTTTGGACGCCCGGCGAGGGGCGCACGGATCAGGCAACAACGCTTTTCTGGGATTTTAACCTGGCCAATCAGGGAGGGATGTGGATCGGGCTGCGCAACGAATATACTTTCCTGCTGGAAGACTTTGACCCTACCCGCTCGGACGAGGCCGTGCCGCTTCCCGGTCGGCGGGGCTACAATTATTCCAGTGCGAGCTTCTTCTACCGCAGCGACCCCCGACCTGCCTTTAGTTACCGAGTTGACGGCCGCATCGGAGAGTTCTTTAGCGGTAATCGCTACGGGACGGGCCTCGAATTGACCTACCGCTACCAACCCTTCGGTCAGATAACCCTTAACGTCGATTATACCTACATCGATCTACCCGAGCCCCACGCCAGCACGGGCATTTTCCTCATCGGGCCGCGGATCGACCTGACCTTCTCGCGGAGCATCTTCCTAACGACCTTCCTGCAGTACAACGATCAGATCGACAACCTCAACATCAACGCCCGCCTCCAGTGGCGCTTTGCGCCGGTATCGGATTTCTTCCTCGTCTACACCGATAATTACGGCACCGAAGAATTCGGGGTGAAGAACCGGGCACTAGTAGCGAAAGTGACCTATTGGCTGAACATCTAGGTGCCAGCCTGGTGGTGGTGCAGGATAGCGCATGTCAGGCAGGTCATTGAGTCGGCTACCGATACAAAACCCTAATTTTTAGGGCGTTCGTACCCGCTGCATCGTAGGAAGCTGTACTTTTGGGCCATACTGTTTCCTAATCGATCGCGCTGTCGCGCCAACTGGCAACGGCAGCCGAGCAATGCCGCTGTTTTGCCACTACTCGTTATTACCTGGGACGTTTCTCCCATCATCTTTGAACTCGGCCCGCTGGCTCCGCGCTGGTACGGATTGTTGTTTGCTTTGGGCTTCATTGTCGGATTGTACATTGCGCGCCGCATGTTTGCTGCCGACAATGCACCCGATAACTGGCTGGATAAGGCATTTATTGCCACGATCATCGGAGCGGTCGTCGGGGCCCGGCTCGGGCATGTGTTCTTCTACGAATGGGGCTATTATCAAAACCATTTGTCGGAGATACCGCTGATCTGGAAGGGGGGGCTGGCCAGCCACGGCGGGGCAATCGGTATTTTGCTGGCCCTTTGGTACTTCTCCAGCCGGGTTAGCAAACGATCGATATTTTGGATTGCCGACAAGGTGGTGGTCCCAACGGCGCTGGCCGGCTGCTTCATACGGTTGGGCAACCTGATGAATTCCGAAATAGTCGGAACGCCCTCCGATGCTTCGTGGGCATTTCTATTTGTGCAATCGGCAAAATATGGCGATGTGCCCCGGCATCCGGTGCAGCTTTATGAGTCGCTCTCCTACTTGCTTTCGTTTTTTATTCTGTACTATGTATACTGGAAAACGGATCGCCGGCAAAAGCCGGGTTATCTGACCGGTATATTTATGGTGCTGATCTTCGGCTGGCGTATTGTATGGGAATACTTCAAAACCAGCCAGGGCGGGTTCGAAACTGCCTTCAACAACGTCCTATCGACGGGGCAGTTGCTGAGCATTCCCTTCGTGCTCCTCGGTGTATACCTGATGGTGCGGAAAGCGCCCCTGGTGTCAACCGAAATCGCGTCGCCCAAGCAGGAGAAGGGGAAGAAAAAAAAGAAGCGAAAGGCATAAGCCTACAAATCGAGACCGATGAAGGAATTAATCAAAGGAGGGGGGCTCAGCGGCCTCCTGTGTCTGGCCCTGTGGATACCGCTCGTAGCCCAGTATTCGATTGGATACGACTTCGCCAACCCAACCCTCATCGCTCAATTGCCGCAGGAGCTATCGGAAATCTCCGGATTGGGAATGCACCATAGTGGCCGGTACCTGCTGGCCATTCAGGATGAGGCCGGGAGTGTGTTCTTCCTCGATAAGCAATCGGGTGAAGTGGACCGTACTATCGTTTTTTGGGACGAAGGGGACTACGAGGGCGTAGAAATGGTGGGGAACGATATTTATGTAATGAAAAATACCGGTACGCTGTACCAAATCATCAATCCCGGCAGCGATCAGCAGCGCACGGAAAAATTCAATGGATTCCTTTCCGACGACAACGACATGGAGGGGTTCGGATACGAGCCGCGATCCGGGCGGTTGTTGCTCGCCTGTAAAGGAGATGCCGGAGAGGGGTACGACAAGGACGAGGTGCGTGCTATATTCAGTTTTGACCCTAAAGAGGGGACGTTCAATCGGAGGGCAGTTTTAGAAGTGGTACGCACCCAAATGCTGGACTTTCTAAAAGACAGTCCCCGTTTTGCGGGGCACGGTAAGCTCGTCGATTTTTTCGAAGATGATTTCGATGAACTTGGCCCTTCGGGCTTGGCCGTGCATCCGATTACCGGAGATATATTTTTAATTTCCAGTGTGGGGAAGGTCGTGATGGTGCTTAATCCGTTGGGAGAGGTGATTTACATGAACCGCCTGGATAAGCATATCTTCCCGCAGCCCGAGGGATTGTGCTTCGATTCCGACGGGACGCTTTACATGTCATCGGAGGGGAAAGGAGGGCCTGGCTTGTTGTACCGACTCCCATATCGTCCAAATCGATAATTTTTTTGAACCGGAAGACCGGCTTGATCCTTTTCTTGAAACACCATTATACATTCTACGCAAGACCACCGACTGTATGAGTATTGTCGAAATGAAAGTTCCCGTGATCGGGGAGTCCGTCAACGAAGTAACGCTCTCTCAATGGCTAAAAGAAGATGGCGAATACGTCGAACTCGATGAAGCCATTTGCGAATTCGAATCTGATAAAGCCACACTCGAATTTCCGGCGGAAGCTGCCGGCAAGCTCATCTACGTGGCCAGCGAAGGTGATGATCTCGAGATAGGGGCCCTGGTGGCAAAGATCGACACCAGTGTTACCGCAGAGTCCGGCGGTGGATCGGGCGACAGTAATGGCTCCGCTCAGCAGGAATCGGGTAGCAAAGCACAGCCCGAACCGGAGCCTCAGCCACAGGAAACCGCACCTACCCCCGCTGCCCCGGCCACTGGTAGCTATGCTCACGGAACGCCTTCTCCGGCGGCTGCCAAAATCTTGCGCGAAAACGATGTACCGGCCGACCAGGTCTCGGGAACGGGCCGCGATGGCCGTATTACCAAGGCCGATGCCCAAAAAGCCGTAACCAATAAGCCGGCTCCTCCCAAACAAAAAGAAGCACCGGCCCCATCCGCTCCGCAGCCGGCCTATTCATCTCCCACCAGCGGGGTTCAATTCAGCCGCGAAGAACACCGCAAGAAAATGTCGCGTATGCGCCGCACCATCGCTACCCGCTTGGTGAGGGCAAAGAACGAAACGGCTATGCTTACCACCTTCAACGAGGTGGACCTCACGGAGGTAATGGCGTTGCGCAAGCGCGTGCAGGAAAAATTTGTGGAGAAATTCGGTATCAAGCTGGGTTTCATGTCCATCTTCGCCAAGGCCTGCGCCAAGGTTCTTATGGAAATGCCCGATGTGAATGCCATGATCGATGAGAACGAGTTGATCTACCACGACTACGTCGATATCAGCATTGCCATATCTACCCCCAACGGCCTGGTCGTACCGCCCGTTCGCAACGTAGAAAGCCTGCACTATGCCGACATCGAGCACAAGATTAAAGAGCTATCCACCAAGGCGCGTGAAGGCAGCCTGAGCCTGGAAGAAATGCAGGGTGGCACCTTTACGATCACTAATGGAGGCGTATTCGGATCGCTGCTTAGTACTCCAATCATCAACGAGCCGCAGTCGGCAATTCTGGGGATGCACGGTATTAAAGAACGCCCGGTTGCGGTGAACGGCGAAGTAAAAATCCGCCCGATGATGTATCTGGCCCTCAGCTACGACCACCGGGTAATTGACGGCAGTTCTTCGGTTACGTTCCTGGTGAAAGTGAAGGAGTTATTGGAGGACCCGACGTTGTTGCTCCTCGGCATCTAAATTCGAACAGCTTCTCAATCTCAACAAAAAAAAATCGTGCGGTGTACCGAAGAGGTACCCGCACGCTTGGCTCAATAGGGATGACTATTGACTACCAGAAGGTAGCTTCTTACAAACGTCTATTTACCGCCGGAGCATATAAACAGAGCATGGGTTTTACGGAATTATGGTAAAAAACCACAATGTCCGGAATAAGATCGCCGGTTAGGGCTGATCCGGCTGGCGGCGGAGTGGTGATATGAATAATTGTGTATTAATACTTTCGCGTCTCATCGGATGATGAGTACGTTGCATCTAAACGGTGGGGGGACAAGAGGATGCTGTTCGTGGGAAACGGGACCTAGATGCGGGTGTCACTTGGGATTTGTGTTGTATGCTTACGGGTAAGGTACTAATATTGGTACAAAATGTCAATGCCGGATGTGGATAATCCATCAGCAATTACCAAATTGTGACGAGTGACAACCTCTTTGTAAGCGATTGATGATCCTCTGAATGCAAATTGTTATGCGAATTCCAATCTTAGTATGTTTCCTGTGGATGTGTTTCGGCTTTGGTTTGTTGTGGGGGCAAACGATATATCCCACGCACCGCACGGCACTGACCCACCTGCCAAAGCTGTATGAGTTTTTATCGATGCCCAACGATGCCAACCGGGCCGAAGACTTGGAGCCGAATATCCAATGGCTGGAACGCGCTTTCGGGGAGGTAGGATTCGAACTCCAGCGCATCCCCACCGAAGGGATTGATGTGTTACTGGCCAGTTGGCTAGAGGCAGGGCCGGATGCCCCCACCGTGCTTTTCTACGTGCAGGTAGACGGGCAGCCCGTCGATCCCACCCGCTGGGCCAATGGCCGCCCCTGGACGCCCACTCTGGGCTATGACCGCGAGAGCGGCTACGAATTTCTCAATGAGCTCTCGGCGAAGGAATCTGTCGTGATGATGGACAGCCTGCGGGTGTTCGTTCGTTCGGCATCGGATGCCAAAGGACCCATCGTCATGTTGCTGGCCGCCTGGAACCACCTGCGGCTGGAGGGGAAGCAACCCACTTACAACATCAAGATCATTATGGATACCGAGGAGGAGCTCGGTTCGCCCAATCTCCCTCCCGTCGTAACCGCTAATCGGGAACTGCTGGCCGCCGACCACTTTGTGATTCTCGATGGGCCGCCGCACATCAGCAATCAGCCAACCTTGGTATTCGGGGCCCGGGGAATTGCTACGGCGCGGATCAACATATTTGGCCCGAAGGTGCCCCTGCACAGCGGCCATTACGGCAACTATGCCCCTAATCCCGCGTTGCGGCTTGCCCAGTTGCTGGCAAGTATGAAAGACGATCAAGGCCGGGTCACCATTCCGGGCTGGTACGACGGCGTTACGCTCACCGAGGAGATGCGGGCGACCCTCGCTCAGGTGCCCGATGACCTTCGAGCGATCAATGCCGAGTTGGGTTTTGCCCAACCCGACCGCGTCGGGGGCACCCTCCAGGAAGCTATCCAGTATCCGAGCCTGAATATCCGCGGGCTTTCCAGCGGATGGGTCGGCCGGGCCGTTCGGACCATTGTACCCGCCAATGCCGTTGCTGATATCGACATTCGACTGGTCAAGGAAAGCGATCCGGAGCGCTTGCTGCAACTGCTGCGCAATCATGTTGAAGAACAGGGATACTACATCGTCGAAGGCCGCGAACCCACCGAGGAAGAGCGCAATACCCATCCGCGAATTGCCGGCTTCGCCAGCCGTATCTCCTACGGTGCCTTCCGCACCGATCTGGATGCCCCCACCGGCGAATGGCTGGAGCGTGCATTAAGTGGGTTGTTTGGAGCGGATATCATCAAAATCCGCACCCACGGCGGCTCGATCCCGATTGCCCCCTTCGTTCAAACCCTGGAAGTACCGGCAGTCATCGTCCCGCTTGTCAATCCTGACAACAACCAGCACAGCCCGAATGAGAACCTGTTGCTAGCCAATTATTTCCGCGGAGTAGCTACCTGCTACGGGATCTTGAGAACGCCGATTGAATAAAATCGGTTAACGCATCAACCACTGATTACCCGGTTGATAACAACCTCAAAGGCATCAGTTGCCCGCTCCCAGGTGAAGTGCTCCCGCTGAAGGCGGCCCGCCTCGATCAGCCGGTTGGCGAGATTGGGTTGACCCGCTAGCCGGACCATGGCCGTGGCAATAGAATCGATACAGGTGGGGTCGACGAGGAGCGCCGCGTTGCCGGCCACTTCGGGCAGGCTCGAGGTGTTGGAAGTAATTACGGGTACTTCCGAATGCAGGGCCTCCAGAATAGGCACCCCAAAGCCCTCCGAGAGACTTACGTACACCAGGGCCTCCGCGGCCCCGAGTAGCCTTGGTACGTCGCTATCCGGTAAATATCCCAGAAAATGAATATCCGATCGAAAGCGGGCGGAACGGTGCGCCTGCCGCACAGCGTCAGTTTGCCAGGCAAGGCGCCCGCCGATCAGTAATTGAACATTGGAGTCGGATTGCTCCCGAAAGCGATCGTAAGCCCGAATGAGGCGGTCAACGTTTTTTCGCGGGTGGATTGCGCCTAGGAATAGAAAATAAGGACGACCACCGGTGAAGGTTTCCCGCACATTCTGACGATCGGCATCAGATAGCGGCTGAAATACCGGGCGCACCCCGTTGCAGGCGATGTGGATTTTTTCCGGATCGATATGGTATTGTTCGATGATATCTCGACGGACAAAGTTCGAAACGGTAATTACTCGGTCGGCTCGCTTCAGGTACCTGGGTACATAGTGCTGGTAATAGCGCCTCACCAGTCCCGGCACTTGCCTGGGATAATGCACATAAGCGATATCGTGGAGAGTCAGGATGGTTGGTACTTGCGCGCGCAGGGAGCAATAGCCGTCGAAAGAAATAAACAGATCGGGTTGGGCTCGCTGAAAATAGATGGGCAAACTCCATTCGAACCAGAAATACCAGAGGATGGGATGCCGGGCCGGAGGCGGAAGGGCGACCCCCGACGCATTGGGTGCGGCGGTATACAGCGGGTCGTACGGACGATCAAAAAGCAGGATAAACTCATCGGCCGGCCGCCGTTCGATTAGCCGCCGAGTGATTTCGGCAGAAAACCGGCCGATTCCTTCCATTCGATGAGGCAACAGGAAGCGGGCATTGAGGGCGATGCGCATCCGACAGTACATTGATCAGCTGTCAAAGGTAGGTAAATGGTTGACTCCTATTCCGGAAAGGCCTATCTTTGCAGCACCGCTCTAAAAATAGGCTGTCGATCTGGCAGTACTTCGTTTCAGATGCTCATTATTGATTTTCAATACGGCCGTTCACATCGTTGGTAGCCGCGTGCAGGGTGTTGCACGCTCGGGCTGCCTGTGTACCCTCAAAGGTAGGCAGGAGAGGAGGGTGGGCGTCCCACCCACGTATAATGGTGTGCGACCGGCCCGGCCAGCAGTCGGCTCGGCAGCCGGCCGGGAAGCCTATTTCCTTCCCATCGGTCTGGCCGGTATCTGAAGCGGTTACTCAAAATTCAAAAAGGCTATAAACATTCTGCCCGCCAAAACCCTTAAGTGCAGAACCAGAGTTTCTAGACCTATCCCACACCTCAAGTTGTACGTTCTTCATTTTAGCGCCTCTCTGGGGACCTAATTTACGCATATGCACTCCACCGACATTCTCATCATCGGATCGGGTATCGGCGGCCTTACCACCGCCATCAAGTTGGCTCAAGCCCGTCCGGACCTACGCATCGACGTGTTTACCAAGACGCGCGAAGCAGAGAGCAACACCAGCTACGCGCAGGGTGGAGTCGCTGCCGTATGGGATACCGAAGTGGATACCTACGCCAAGCACATTGAAGATACCCTCGATGCCGGTGCCGGTCTTTGTGATAAGGCCGTCGTGGAAATCGTAGTGAAAGAAGGGCCAGAGCGCGTTCAGGAAATCATCGACTGGGGCGCACGTTTCGACCGCATTCAGGATGATTCCGAGTACGATCTCGGACGGGAAGGGGGGCATTCGGAAAATCGTATTCTGCACTACAAAGACATCACGGGCTGGGAAATTCAGCGGGCCCTTTCCGCCAAGGCAGATGACTACGCCAATATTCACATCCACGAGCATTACTTCGCCGTCGATCTGATTACTCAACACCACTTGGGCTATACCATCACCCGCCTGACGCCTCATATTGAGTGCTACGGGGCCTACGTGCTCAATAAGCAAACCCAGCAAATCGAGACCTTCCGAGCCCGTATGACCGTCGTGGCAACCGGCGGCGGCGGACAAGTGTACCGCACTACCACCAATCCGGTGATCGCTTCGGGCGACGGTATTGCCATGGTCTATCGGGCCAAGGGCCACTTGGAGAATATGGAATTCGTGCAGTTTCACCCCACTGCCCTATTCAATCCGGCGGGCGAAAATCCCGCTTTTCTCGTATCGGAAGCCGTGCGTGGCTACGGCGGCATCCTGAAGGATCGGGCCGGCGAAGAATTTATGCACAAATACGATCCACGCAAAAGCCTTGCTCCTCGCGATATTGTAGCCCGGGCCATCGACAACGAAATGAAGCTGAGTGGGGAAGAATGCATGTTCCTCGATTGTCGACATCTGGATAAAGAGGGCTTCGTCGATCACTTTCCCAACATCTACGAAAAGTGTATGAGCATCGGTATTGATCCGATGCAGCAAATGATTCCGGTAGTGCCGGCCTGCCATTATTTATGCGGTGGGATCAAAGTCGATCCGGATGGCCGCAGTTCCATCGATCGCCTTTTTGCCTGCGGCGAATGCACCTGTACCGGCCTCCACGGTGCCAACCGCCTCGCTTCCAATAGCCTGCTGGAAGCCCTGGTTTTCGGGCACCGGATCGCCGCCGTCATTGCGAAAGAAATCGACGGGGCCGAATTGGTGGATGGTATCCCCGAATGGAATGCTGCCGGAACGACCCAGCCGAAGGAAATGGTACTCATCACCCAAAGCCTGAAGGAATTAAAGGAGGTAATGAGCAGCTACGTCGGCATCGTACGCTCAGACGTGCGCGCCCGCCGCGCCAAAGATCGCCTGCACCTCCTCTATACCGAAACAGAAGCGCTCTACAACACCACCACGCTCTCCCCCCAACTTTGCGAACTGCGCAACCTCATCACCAATGCCTATGTAATCAATCGGTCCGCCAGCATGCGTCGCGAAAGCCGCGGCCTCCATTTCACCACCGATTATCCCCACAAACTAGACTTCATCCAACACACCATTCTCTAACCCTCACCACCTCA
>CAZDET010000038.1:0-8829 GCA_964504335.1 uncultured Saprospiraceae bacterium | reverse complement strand
CCACCTCAGATCCGTATCCCCATTTCCCGCATCAACAGGGTGGCATTAAAGCTTTCACTGACACCCGGGCGGAGTTGGTAATCGAAAAAGAGCTGGCCATTTTCAATGCGGACTTCCATCGCCCAGTTTTCGACCTGGCTACCGGTTTCGGCTTCCATGACGGCCAATTCAAGATCGTGGGTGGCGATGAGACCCGCCGCGCGCTGGCGGATGAGCTGGCGGATGAGCGCTTTAGCGCCGGTATGGCGGTCGCGGCTATTAGTGCCTTTGAGGATTTCGTCGAGGATGAAAAAAACCGGGCGTTCGCTGGGGTGCTCCACCGCATCGATGATGGTTTTGAGGCGTTTGAGCTCCGCGTAAAAAGAGGAGGTGCTTTCGTGGAGAGCGTCCTGGGTGCGCATGCTCGTGTACACCTGTAGCGGTGGAAGGCAAATGGAACGGGCGCATACGGGCGATCCTGCTTGCGCGAGCACGAGGTTGATCCCAACGGTGCGCAGCCAGGTACTTTTCCCGGCCATATTAGAACCAGTGATCAGATGAATATGCCCCTGGGTGGGCATCGATAAGTTGTTGGTGACGCGCTTATTCGGAGGTAACAACGGATGGCCGAGCGCATCCGCTTCGATGGCCGGTTGATCGGTTAGTATGGGGAAGGACCAGTCAGGATAATTGAAGTAGAGGTTGGCGAAGCTTTGCAAGGCCTCCAGTTCCGCAAGGGCGTCGAACCAATCGAGCAACAGCTCCCGGTGCGCCGCACGCCATTTGTCGAGCCGGTAGATAAATTGCAAGCTCCATAACATCGAAAATTCCAGAAGAACCGCAAAGGCGTTGTAGCGGACGTCTAATTGGCTGATGATGTAGCCCAAACGGCGAATGCTACTACTGGCCGCCTTTTGGTCCTGAATAAAAGTGGTGTGCAATTGTTTTAGATAATGGGATTGAAACGACTGCTCCTCAATGGATTCCATCAAATTGCCGTATTGCTTCAGCAAATTCCCCGCAAACGCCGTGTAGGAATGAATGCGCTGAATGGCCTCGGCATGCTTTTGCAAGATCAATCCAGGTGGTACGAGAAATAGCAAACCTGCACCCCAAGGCAACCCGAGGGCGATAGCCACAATCCCCAATGCTATGAAAATGGGAATTCCCCAAAGCGCAGTTCGTAAGCCCCGATTCCCCAGTACCAATGGTGGTTCTTCTAACCAATGCTTCAGCTGATCGCGCACCTGGAGCGAGTCGTTCAGTTCCGCTCCCATAGCGAGTAAATGCTGCCGCCATTTATAATCGCCTGCTAATTCCGCCACTGCTTCCTGCCGCGTGCTCACGACTTCTTCGGTAGCGGGTGCCAGCAACCACTGGGCCAGGCGTTCTCTGCCCACGGCGGTGGTACACCGAACCAGCAGCTGATAAAGGGAAAACGGACCGAAAATGTCCAGGTCAAGGGTATAGGGGTGCAATGCATCCATCCATTCAGCGCCCGTCGGGAAGGCATTGAAGTCGTACTCCAGGGCCTTTCGTTCCCGCTCATTTACTTCCGCCAGGGCCTCCAGATACACTGCCCGCCGCAAGATGCCCTGGTGCCATTGGACGAATCGGTAAAACCCAAACAGAAAAACCAGTACACTCAAGAGCCCTGCCCACCAGGTGTAGGCCCAGGCAAGTACAATGAGCGCGAGTCCTCCTACAAATACCCCCAGCCGCACCCATGCCAGCTGGTTGAAACGCTGTCGGGCTGCACCGGCTTCGGCCATAATCTGATCCCGACGCTGGGCGTAAAATGTTGGGGTCGGTTCGGTCATTTGGAGATACTTTGGTCTTTTGGCAAGATGAATGCTTTAACTATCCACATTGTCACATTAGCAAATCGTCACATTGTCACATTGCTCGATCGGTTCATCTCCAACAATTTCGCCTCGCGCAAAAACACGTACATCGCCGCCGTTCGGGAGATGGTAAAACCGTAGAAGCCATCCCGAAAGCCGCCGCGAAGAACGTATTCGACCAGGAAGCGGACCGGCGGCTTGACCAGCAGACGCAGATAGCTGCCGCGTTTTCCCTGCTCGAACTGATGGCGGGCGGAAGCAGTGGTCAGCTTATTGACTTGCTGCATCCGGTCGTGCAAGTCGGTACTGGTATGGTGCAACAAATCGCCGGATAAGTGCGCCGTGCTAATACCTGTTAATGGCACGATTACATCGTGGCCGCCACTGCCCTCAAAGCGCACCCGCCGCCGGTCAAAAAGCCGCAGCTTGCGATCCGGATACCAACTGGTGGATCGCATCCATTTATTGCCGATGCGGTTGCGGCGGTTGAAGGTGTACGTCTCGGTGGTATCTTGTTTGGCGGACTGGATGGATGTGGCTAGTTCGTCACTCACATATTCATCGGCATCCAGGGCCAGGATGAAGTCGTGAGTGGCCTGTTCGGCGGCAAATGCTCGTTGGGCATTGTAGGAATGGAAGGGATGTTCCAGAATACGCGCCCCCATCGCAGCCGCCCGCGCCACGGTATCATCCGTAGAGAAGGAATCGACCACCAGGCACTCGTCGGCCAGCGTTCGGACGGACGCCAGGCAACGCTCAATGTTTTGCGCCTCATTATACGTCATGACGACCACGGAAAGGGGCCTCATACTTCAATCGTTTTCGCCAAAAATAAGCGGAAATGCAAGAGCACAAAAAGGAGATAGAAGGCCGTACCAAGTTGCGTTTCGAGCGTGTGTTCTACGAGAAAGGAAGAAAGCACAATGATGTGGAACGCGACGATCAACGGGTAGCGGTAGGCGTTCCGGTACCACAACGGAAGCAAAGTGGCAATCGAAAAGTACAGCAAACCGATTATGCCCGTGGCAGCAAACACCAGCACATATTGATTGTGGGGTAAATAGCCCGATCCGGCCAGACTCGGAAATCGTCGGCGCAAATACTGATCGGTAACCTCCTGAATATCCCCCACCCCAACGCCAATCAACGGATGCTCCAGACCGATTTGCCAACCTGCCCAAATCGTGCCGAGCCGGTGGGAATCCGATAAATTGCCCACATCGACTCCCTGGCGCATCTGATCCAGGCTGTAAAACGTGTAGTTCACCTTGTTGTAAATCGTCGGAATGAATCGATAAGACGCATACATCAACCCCATCCCCGCCACCACGACTCCAACCATCAGGGGCACCGAAGGCCGGCGTTGCCACAAGTAGTGCAATGCAAAATACCCCAGTATGCCGTATAGCGCCACGAGCCCGCTGCGCACCGCCAACAGATGCAAGTACCCCATAAAAAACAGCGCTCCTCCAAGCGCCACCCACCGTACCCAGCGGGGGTAGGCAATCGGCCTTTCAAGTAAGTACACCAGGCATACGCAGCAACCATACACAACCATTAGGCTAAACCGAATATGCTGAATCGGCGTCGGCAACACCTGCCCCTGCTTGTAGCCCTCCAAAATTGCTTCATAATCCAACGCAAACAACACCAGGCTGTACCCACAGCAACCCGCAATCAGCGCACTAAACCCCAAAAGGATCGGCCATCCAACTCGCTCCTCCATCCGCGGAATCGACAAGATCGCAAACGGCAGCAGCAAAAACGGCAGCTTCATGCGGCTCCGATCCACCCAGTAGTCTACCTGCTCTGAATACAACCCTGAGAGGAGATACAAAAAGAAAATGCCCGTCAGCGCCCACAACACCGGCTCCCGCCGAAAGCGCTGCCAAAGTCGCCCCACGCCCAGGTTAAATACGGCATTGGCAGCCAGCAGTATCATCCCCATGCTCAGTACCGCCCGGCCGAAGAGCATCCCGAAGAGCATGGCGGCAATGGCCAGTAGGCCGATGTGCTGATGGTTCGATGTTCTGATGCTGCGATGCTGTGATTCTATGATGCCTCAGTGTTTTGATTTTCAATTGATTATGGCCAGGTGCTACAAGTGGGTCAAAAAAGGTATTTGGATTTATGGAATCCGCTTCAAAAAACACCCTTTATAGGAAATAGATAAAGGTGAAGAAGCGAAATGAGATCATGGATTTAAGTATGGAATTCGCACTCGGAATTATCGACTATTGCGAAATGTTGGAGTCCAAGCGAAAATATGTCGTCAGTCGACAGCTACTTAAGGCTGGGACAAGTGTTGGAGCAAATGTGCGCGAAGCCCAACATCCACATAGTAAAGCAGATTTTGTCGCGAAATTGGTCGTTGCCGCCAAAGAAGCAAGTGAAAGAGAATACTGGCTCTTGCTATGCCTCCGAAGTCCAAGCTATCCCGATCCAGGAGTCCATTCAAAAGCTTCTCACGGAAATCATCAGCACCTGCAAAAGGAACAGCAGATGAGATAAAAAAATAATCGGTCAGACCATGGAAAAAAGTCAATACCCAGGAACATCACAGCATCAGAAAATCAGAACATTAACTGCCCGTAGGCCACAAACTCCGGGTTCCGCAAACTCTCCTTATTGTACGCCAGCGGCAAATTCGTCTCCCGATTAATCACCTTCCCGCCGGCTTCCTCTAATACGATCTGCGCGGCGCAAATATCCCACTCCATGGTAGGAGCGAGGCGGGGGTAGACGTGCGCGGCCCCCTGCGCGAGCAGCAGAAGCTTGAGCGAACTGCCGGCGCTGACGATTTCCGGCTCCTGGAATTGCTCCATGTAGGCCTTGGTGGCGTCATTGAGGTGGCTGCGGCTGGCCACGATTTTGAGCCCGGCGTCGGAAGCCTTAAACGTGGAAGCTTCCAGGCGCTGCGGCGTGCCGTCCACGAGCTGGTAGGCTCCTTTCCCTGCCACGGCGTAGTAGAGCTCGTCTTTAACCGGAATGTACACCACGCCAATAATCGGTTTGTTGGTATCCACCAACGCGATATTCACGGTGAACTCGCCGTTGCGCTTGATGAATTCCTTGGTGCCGTCGAGCGGATCGACCATCCAGAAGCGGGTATACTGGCTCCGCTCGCTGTAGGGAACTTCCTTGTTTTCCTCCGAAATAATCGGTGCCTGAAACGTCAATTCCCGCAGCTTCCGGTTGATGACGTCGTTGCTCGCCTGATCGGCACGCGTGAGGGGGCTGTCATCGTCTTTGGTCTCCACGCCGAAGTCTTCCTGATCGTAGATCTTCAAAATTTCGGCCCCGGCTTCCCGGGCAATGTCGCCCACCTCTCGGGCAAGTTGGAGTAGATCAGTCATTGTTGGTACTTTAGTCAATTAGTCCTTTAGGATGCGAAATAGTGATACGAAGAATCGAGGGCTGCTGTTGTCTATCATCAACTAATTTTTCGATGTAATAGTATCCCCCTTATCAGGCCCCAAAAGCCGAAAGTACCAATTGACCAAAGTACTAATGACTCTTCTTCCCCGATCCCCCAATCTCAAAGTCCAGAAACTCCGGCTCGTCGCTGTTGGGGTCTTCCTCGTATTCCGGGATATCGCGCCAGGGCAGGGGCTCTTCGATCAGCTCGATGGGTTGGCGGAAAGCTTCCTCTAATGCCTGGCGGACCTGCCGTTTGCGCAGCTCGCTGAGCTCGAAGTCCGATTTCACCTCGCGCTTGGCGGCGGAAATGTTGTAGTCGTCGATGGTGCCGTCGATGACGTAGTAGAGGTTGAAAAAGCCGTCGCGTCGTGCGGGTTTGGGGGCGAGGTTGGGGTCGTGGCGCTTGAACTTGGCGGCCAGCACCTGCCCCGCGTTCACTTTGATGTTGTAATCGATGTCCTGATCGAAGGAATGCTCGCCGCTGACGGTCATGTTCAGCGCGTTGCTCTGCACGAACATCACCGGTAGGTACAGCCGGCGGTTGCGGACCTCCAGGAAGTTTTGCAAATCATTGAAGCGAATATCCCGCAGGTCCTGGATATTGACGTAGCTGGAAAAGCTTTCCATCAGCTCCAGGTCGCGCAGCCGCCCATCGGTCAATCCGATACCCGCGATGACGTGCAGCTTATCCTCCAGGAAATTCCCCGCCTCATCGAAGTAGGCTTCGATGACCAGCTTGGCATCAAGATCGCCGTAGATATTGTCGGCTGTCAGCACGTCCTGGCCGAAATTGCCGGTTTGCTGGAAAAAGGCATGGATGTCCACGTCGTCGCAGGTGATCTTAGCCACGAGGTGGGGCTGCTCTTCGAAGTAGGCCGTACCGTCGATCGTGAAGGTGCCGTCCATGGCCTCGGTGCGGCCGTTAATGTCCATCTCACTATTCAGAAAGGCGATTTCTCCCTGGAAATTCTTGCCGACGATGTCGTAGTAATTGAAATCCTGAATAGTTGCCTGGAAGGTCCCGCGCAGGAAGCGTGTCAGGCGCTCGCGGATTTGCACGCTGGCTTCCTGCAGCGAATCGACGGTGCCGCTCACTTCGGCTTCGGCCAACTCCCCCTCCGACGGAGCGGATAGGGCCAGCAACTGATCGATGTCGAGTTCATCCGCCGTGAGTTGCGCTTCGAACTCCAGCTCCGCCTGCTGGCTGTTGAGGGAATCCGCAAACAGCACCGGAATCAAGCCAAAGGCGGAGCCCGTGAACAGTACATCCGTGCCCGGAGCAATCAGGCGCAGATCTTCGAAGAAGAAGGCATTTTTATCCAGCCGCAGTTGCCCCCGGTCCAGCCGGATGGCATTTCCCTTGACCGTCAGGCTCGCGTCGTCAAAGACGATCGCCCCACTGGCCTCCACCCGGTCGGCACGCTGCGGCCGAATCATATCCCCGTAGCGGCCCTTCAGGCGGAGTTCGGCAATTTCGATTTCCCCACTGCCGTCTTCGATCTGATCGGAAGGCAGAAAACCCATCAGCACATCCATGGGCATTGCCCCGTTCGCTACGAAATCGACGAGCGGATCGTCGAGGTTTTCCACCCGTAGGCGCATTTCGTAGAGTTGGCGCTGGAAGTAACCCTTCAGGCGGCGCAGTTCGAAGACGGTGGTGCGGTTGTTCTGCTTCGCGCCGTTTGTGAAAAATGCCTCAAACGTCACGTCCTTAATCGCGCCCTTCATGCGCGGGCTGCTGATGCGCCCGTCGTTGAGCACGATGTTCGTCTCGATTTTGGGGTTTTGCGAAGGCCCCAGCTCCCCGATGATGGAGCCGTCGAGGCGAAAGCGCCCTGCGCTTTCGATGTCGCCCAATTGCTCGGTGTAGCTGCCAGGCAGCAGGCTCAGCACATCCCCTACGGTGCCTTCGTCGCTATTGAGCTGCAGATTGAAGTAGGTGGTATTGGGGCGCGTCTCGATGGCCCCGCTCGTCTCCACGGCCAGTTGGCCGAGTTGCACCCGCACATCCGTGAGCGTGTAGCGGTTGGCCTCGTTGTCGATATCCACTTTGGCCTGGTAGGTCAGGGGCTTCTCATGCGCGTACTCTTCCTCCCCGATCCGCACGGTTTTCACCAGTAACTCCGCCTTGCTTTGCAAGGTGTAGCGCGCACTCGAAAACTCCCCGCTAAAGGCGGCATTTTCCACCAGTGCCCCCACATCCTGATCGGTTGCCTGATCCTGAAACGAGAGGTAGATATTCTCCAACCGGGCATTCTCCAGGGCAATGGTCGGCCCGTTCGCTTCTTCTGCCGGTTCAGTCGCCTCCGATTCCACAAAAATATCGTAGTTCGCCTTCCCCTCCCGATCGATAAAAATGGACAAGGCCCCATCCCGAATCACCACGGTCTTCACATTGACTTTGCGCGTCAGCAAGCTCAGCAACCCAAAGCGAAACGACAATTCCCGGGCCTCCAGCAAACTACCCTCTTGCGTATCCGCCAGCCGTACGTTCTGCAAGGTCGCGGCCACATTCGGAAAGGTGCGCAGCACCGCCAGGTCGAAGCCCTCCACCACCAATTCCGTCGTCAGCTGCTTGTTCACCTCCGCAATCACCCGGCGGCCCAGCGGCTCTTCAAACGCACTCACCACCGCCACCGCTACAGTGATCAGGACAAGGACAAACACGACAAGGATAAGCGCCATGCGGCGCAAAAAGCGTTTCATGGTCTGGAACTTAGGAGTACAGTAAAGACGTTCTACCCATAAAAGGTAACGCCCTACCAGCCCCAACGCTGTACCGGAAGGGAATATTTTTGAAAATTTTCTCCACCCTAAGTTTGTACTGGTTGCGCAGGCGGCTTATATTTGCACTCGCTTTAAAAAAGCGCCGAGTTTGGGAGAATGCGCGGTACCTGTGGCACACAATCCCACACTCACACTACCCTCGGGTGATTAGCTCAGTTGGTTTAGAGCACCTGCCTTACAAGCAGGGGGTCGTTGGTTCGAATCCATCATCACCCACATCCATCTTAGCCAGGCCCGTCGTGCATAGCACGGCGGGTTTTGTGTTTTTCAGGAGCGCCGAAAGCAATTGCTTTCGGAAGCGGATGACAAATACAAAACCAAGCGCAGCGCGGGCCTGGCGGTTTCGGATGGTTGTACGGGCCCCCACCACTGGATCAGCGCAGCTCATCCATCATCACCCACTTTGATTATCGATGGATTGTAGAATCTGTAAGGCTTTTTTATTTGCCAACAGTTTGCCAACAATCAAGTGTTCTATGCCCTATAAGAATCAGGTTGGTTTAAAGTAATTTACTCCATTGTTAACGGTTAGGCTATTAGGCCCTAAAACTTGTGGATTGAATGTAAGCGTCCGAGCAAGTATATCTTGCCCTTCAGTACAGGGTCGGCTAGGGATGCTTCCCCCTGCTGGCGGTACTTCTTGGTAAGCGTCCGAGCAAATCCGTCGACTCTACCTGTTCCATAGATAGCTTCCTATATTTTTGGAATTGTTCCCGGAGATTTACAATCACATGAAGCTTTTTTTAATTTTACCAGGTTTCTATATGCTCTCAACAAACTGTAATTGATCCATAAAGGT
>CAZDET010000037.1:0-48553 GCA_964504335.1 uncultured Saprospiraceae bacterium | reverse complement strand
GAGCCGGCTGGAAGGTCTCCGGTTTTGAAGGCTGCTACTTTATTCATTATGGCTTGAGAATTCTCGGTTTAGTTCGTTCAAATCATCCGGCTCCAGCTCAAGGTGAGCAGCAGCCGTATTTTCTTTCAAGTGGTTCACCGAAGAAGTACCCGGTATGGGCAGCATGTTATCGGAGGTGGCTAGCAGCCAGGCCAGGGCAACCTGGTACACGGTGGCATCGTATTTGCCGGCCATTTGTTGCACCTTATCGTTTTCCATCACGCCGGCATCGAGCGGATACCAGGGAATGAAGCCAATGCCCTGCTCCCGGGTCCAATCCAGCTCGGCCTGCCACTTGCGCTCGGTGAGGGAGTACTTATTCTGGATAGACACCACGGGAAAGTATTGCTGGGCTTGCTGAACTTGTTCCACCGACACCTCCGAAAGCCCCAGGTGCCGGATGAGGCCCTGCTGCTGCAGCTCGGCGAGTTTCTCCAGGAATTCAGGGGCGGGCACTTTGGGATCGAATCGGTGCAACTGATACAAATCGATGCGCTCCTGTTTGAGTCGGTGTAAGCTCCCCTTGAGCGCTGCTTCGAGGTGCTCGGGGCGGCCGTTCATCGTCCACTTATCCGGTCCCGGTCGTTCCAGCCCGCCCTTGGTAGCAATTAACAGGCCCTCGGGATAGGGAAATAGGGCCTCAGCAATCAGGGTTTCCGAAACTTCCGGGCCGTAGCTATCCGCAGTATCGATGAAATTGATGCCCAGGTCCAGGCAAGCCTCCAAAACACGCAGGGCTTCCGATTTGTCTTTTGGCGGGCCGAAAATACCCTTTCCGGTAATTCGCATGGCCCCGTAGCCCAGGCGATTAATCGTCATATCCCCCAACTCGAATTGCCCCGAGCGGGCGGCGTTGATGGTTGGTAATTCCATAGCTAGTAAATGGACTGAATAATGTACTGAACACCCTGCACCTGCACGGAAGCCCCTGCTGCTTTTCCTTCCAGGGCTTGGTACAAAGGGCTGCTGGTAGAAATTCCCCGGTAGAATTGATCCGCTACCTCAAAGGCAGTAGCCGGCACAGCTACGATGAAATTTCCGTGGTTGGTTTCGATCACCGCACCCGATTCTACTCGGTCGAATACTTGTTCTACGGCCGACAGGCTGCGCAACACCTCCAATTCCTCCTGGAGGGATTCCGTCGCTTCCGAGCGCAACTCAATGCGCTGTGCAGTTTGCTCCGGATCGCCGTCTTCGACTATATCGTGCTGCTCGTCACTGTCTCGGTGCAGGGAATCCAATTCGCCCAATTGCGTATCGAGAAGGCTTTTGTACTCTTCTTCTTTACTCGTAAGCAATTGCTTAATAATGGATTGGCGCAACTTCCTTTTGTCGATCTCACTAGACATTGGCGTATATCTTTAGGATGAAACGTTCTCTCGATACGGGGGTTTACAATAGCGCAAAATTGCCTCGTGCACATTGTGTCATTGACGCATCAAAATATCAGCTATTTGCTGATAGCTAGGCCTTTCAAGAAATAGCCAATCGAACACTATATATTACCTAGTGGTTAAATTCTCGTATAATTTTCTATTTCTTCATTTAGATAATTGCAAATGGCCCTCGGCAATGATAATGCTCCAAAAACCCGAAAATCGTCTGACCGCCCTCTCGGCGGGAACGGCAACCGTCGGGGTCCGATCAATTGGATTTGGTTTGTATTACTCGGTCTGTTGATCGTCCAGATCGGCTTTTACTTCAGTGGTACCGGGCCCAAGGAAATCAGCTACTCTGAGTTGGACGGAATCCTGAGGTCCGGAGACGTAGAGCGGGTAGTGATCGTCAATGATGAAAAGGCCCGGATCTTTCTGACGGATGATGCCTTGCAGTCAAATAGCGAGTATCAGGAACTTCCTCAGGAAGGTGCCCAATATGTCACGCAGATTGGTTCGCTCGAGAAGATTGAATCTACCTTCCAGGAGATCAACGACCAGTTGCCCGACAATCAGAAGATGCAACTGGACTTCACCACCGAGCCGAATTACATAGGCACGATTCTCAGTTGGATTATCCCCCTGGCGATAATTATCGGTTTATGGGTATTCATTCTCAATCGCGCCCGGCGGGGCCCCTCTATCGGCGGCACCAACATTTTTGATTTCGGAAAATCCAAGGCCAAACTGGTGGAGAAAGGTGGCAGTGATGTCACTTTCGACGACGTGGCCGGCCTCGACGAGGTCAAGGTAGAAGTAAACGAAGTCGTTGACTTTCTCAAGCATCCTGATAAGTATACCAAATTGGGAGCCAAGATTCCCAAAGGCGTACTCCTGATCGGACCTCCGGGAACGGGCAAGACACTACTGGCACGCGCTGTGGCCGGCGAAGCAGGTGTTCCGTTTTACAATATTTCCGGCTCGGAATTTGTAGAAATGTTTGTGGGCGTGGGCGCCAGCCGCGTACGCGACCTGTTTCAAAAGGCCAAGCAGAGTGCTCCTTCCATCATCTT
This sequence comes from uncultured Saprospiraceae bacterium, assembly GCA_964504335.1. Lineage (GTDB taxonomy): Bacteria > Bacteroidota > Bacteroidia > Chitinophagales > Saprospiraceae > CAZDET01. The sequence goes on along the minus strand of CAZDET010000037.1, from coordinate 46,065 downwards.
TATCGATGAGATTGATGCCATTGGTCGGAGCCGCGGAAAGGCAATGAGCCTCCAGGGCAACGATGAGCGGGAAAATACCCTGAATCAGATGCTTACCGAGATGGATGGTTTCGGAGCGAATACCGGAGTGATCGTAATGGCCGCTACTAACCGTGGAGAGATCCTCGACCGGGCGCTACTGCGACCGGGCCGATTTGATCGCCGAATTTACCTCGACCTACCGACTCGCAGCGAGCGGGTGAAGATCTTTCAGGTACACACGAAGGATATCGTCACCAGCGAAGTGCTTGACCTCGAACTGCTGGCCGGGCAAACTCCGGGGTTCAGTGGTGCCGATATCGCCAACGTGTGCAACGAAGCAGCCCTGATCGCCGCCCGCCGCAACAAGCGGGCCGTAGATATGACGGATTTTGCCGATGCCATCGACCGGATCGTCGCTGGTTTGGAAAAGAAAGCGCGGGTCATCACGGATCGGGAGCGAAAAATTATTGCGTTCCACGAGGCGGGGCACGCTACGGCCAGCTGGTACCTGGAACACGCAGACGCGCTGTTGAAGGTCAGTATCGTTCCCCGTGGCCGGTCACTGGGTGCAGCCTGGTATCTGCCGTCGGAAAACGTGATTAATACCGAAGAACAATTTATCGATCGCATCTGTGCCACGCTGGCGGGTCGGGCGGCCGAAGAAATCGTGTTCAATAAAATCAGCTCGGGTGCGCTGGATGACCTGGAAAAGGTCACCAAGCAAGCCTACACCATGGTGGCCTACTACGGGTTGAACGAGCGGCTTGGCAACATCAGCTACTACGATAGCACCGGCCAATACGAGCAATCCTTTCAAAAGCCCTACAGCGAAGCCACCGGAGAGGTGATCGATCAGGAAGTCCAAAAGTTGGTAGAGCGTTGCTACCAGCGAACCAAAGAAATACTCCAAGCCCATCGACCTCAATTAGATGAGCTGGCCCACCTCCTGCTCGAAAAGGAGATGGTGATGAAGAGCGACCTGGAAAAAATCTTCGGGAAGCGCCCCGTCGAAAGCGGGCTGCTGAACGAGTAAGGTCATGTCTTTTGCTGGGTTTTTGGTTAATGTTCGGGCAGATTGGCTTCGGCCAATCTGCCTTTTTTACGAGCAATCATGCAGGCAACATATTCCCTCTTTGAGCTTCATCAATTTTTGCGCCGGGTAGTAGCACTCAATTTTCCGGAGGCCGTTTGGATTAGGGCGGAGCTCGTCCAGATAGACCGGCACCGTGGACACGTATTTGCAGAGCTGGCCGACAAGGAGTCGGAAGGTGAAGCCCCGCAGGCCCAGGCCCGGGCGATTATTTGGGATCGCTCGTACCGGAAGCTGCGGCGCGCGCACGGCAAGCTGCTCGAACAGCTCTTACAGCCCGGCCTTTCCGTACAGTTGTTGGTGCAGGTGCGCTTTCACGAACAATACGGTTACAGCCTGGAAATCCAGGATGTAGACCCGGCATTCACCCTCGGTGCGCTCGAGCAACGGCGACGCGCCACCATCCAGACCCTTCGCGAAGGCGGCGATTTTGATCGGCAGGCTCAACTACTCCTGCCTCCGGTGTTGCAACGCCTGGCCGTCGTCACTTCGCAAACGGCAGCCGGTCTAGCGGATTTTGAGACGACCCTCCGGGAAAACCAAGCGGGCTACGCTTTCCAAATTGATTTATTCGAGGCGACCGTACAGGGAATTCAGGCGTCGGGCACTATGCGCGGGCGGCTCCAACAGCTGGCCAGACGGGCGGCTTCCTACGATGCCGTTATTTTGCTGCGCGGCGGCGGGGCTCGGCTCGATTTAGCGGCCTTCGACGAGCTGGAGCTTTGCCAGGTCGCCGCCCGGCATCCGTTGCCCATCCTGACCGGCATCGGCCACGAAACGGATATATCCATCCTCGATCAGGTAGCTCACCGCGCGTTCCGAACCCCCACTGCCGTGGCCGAATGGATCCTGCAACATCAAGCGACCTTCGAAGCCCAACTCATCGACCAGCTCGAACAAATCGCCCGTGCCGCACAACTTCGGGTACAATTGCAGTATCAGCAATTACAACAGACAGAAAATCAGCTTCGGCAAGCCTCCTTACTCCAGCTTCACCGGCATCACCGCAATCTGGATCGCCTCGCCGATCAGCTTCCCTTTCTATCCCAACGCGCCCTTGCTTACCGCCGGCAGGAATTGGGATTTCTCCAAGATCTCCTCACCGCAATCCATCCGGACGCCATATTGAAACGGGGCTACAGTCTGGTCACTCAACAACGCACGATCATCCGCGACTCCGAACAAGTGGATGAGGCCAGGCCGATTAAGATTCAATTTTGGAAAGGATTTGTAGTACGGTAGTTCTGTAGTATTTTAGTTCTTTAGTTTAGCTCGTTAGTAGAGCTTCATTAGCACGACAATTTAAAGACTAACGAACCACTACACATTCATCCACGAAAACCCGCCCTGCGACAGCCCGTACAGCAAAATCGCCGCGAGCGGAGCCAATGCACTCGCCAGCATAGCGCGGTAGAACGTTTTGCTGACGCGCGAGCGTTCGATCCACTCCACGATTTGAGCGAGCACCCAGATAGCCAGGCAAATGGAACCCAAAATCAGGCTGAGAATGGTGCCGAGGTAGTCATTTACCAAAAATAACACCAGGTAAAAAATGAATTGAGCCAGAAAGAGTATCGTGATCATACGCACTTATCGCTGGGATATTTGGGTACGGGTTTGGATTTGCGCCAGCACGTACGATCCGACGGCTTCACCCTGCGTGACGCCATTATCGATGGCCGGCCGGTAGTGAATGCCTCCGTACAATCGGCTAATAGCCGCTTCCTCGGATGCTTGCAAAAAGGAGCGGTACGAGCGGGTGGGCAATCCGTATTCTTCCTCGGTGGAGTCGTCGAAGGCAAAATTATCGCCCAGCAGATCGGTCAGCACGATGGCACAGGCCCGACTCACCACGCTGTGGCCGCTTGTATACTCCGGAAAGGGAGGCGTTTGGAGGGCCGGCATCCAATCGGGGTCCAGCTCGCGGTTGATGACCGTTTCCGGCCGGATGAGTTCGGATCGGTATTTTTCGTCCCAGCAACTGATGAAGGCATCAGCCATGGCGATGGCGGTAAGCGCGTAGACTTCGGTGGTATTCACGAAATCGAGCCCTGCTTGCTTACTCGTCAGCCCAGCAATATTTATCCAGTGACCGCCCGGCGTGATTTTTTTGGTGGCAAACATGACGTGCCCCTGCTGGTGGCTCACGTAGGGGTTGCAATCCCAAAACTGAGCGATGGCCAGCCGCTCGTCGCGATCGGGCGCATCCATAGCTTCGTACACTTCGAGCAATTCTTTCCAAAACAAGCTATTGGTATCCGGGCTGTAGGGGGTGGGCGGCTCGGGTTTAAACTGATCGGCCGCCTCCAGTACAAAGGGGCGGATCTTATTCCAGCTCGGTTCGATTCCGTCCATGTAGGCTGGCGGGGTGGGTTGCCAACGGCCCGGATCATCATTGATCGGATATTTGGGATAAGTCCGCGTTTCCTTGTAAAAGTCGTTGGCGGCCCAGTTTAGAATATGGGCAGCTACCGCCTCTCCGTAAGCAATCGACCGCCGGTAGACCGGCCGCGGCATCTGCATAGCTTCATACTCGGTGTATACGTGTGCGGCGGCCGATTCGAGCATCGCCTCCGAAAAGATAAGTGCCTTACCGACAGTGAGCATGGCATGAACACTCGCCAGTGGGAAGCAGTACTCCAAATCCGCTTCCGGCTGAGGTACGGATTCCAGCTCCGTCAGTTGCCCGGCAAGGGTGCGATACGACGGATCAGCCGGCTGCATCGCTTCGTAGCCGGCAATACCGGCATAAGTATAAATTCTGCTAGCCACGGGAGGCGAAAAAATATCGTGTACGATCACATCCGTTAGATGCTTCATCGATTGGTGGTACAAATCGGGCTGGGAAGCCTCCTGCTGAAAATCGGGATTGTATGGGGCACAGGAATGAACAAGGAACCACAAGCAGATTAGATAGATCGGTCGTTGCACAGTTTGATTTTTTTAATTTAGGGCAACATCAAAGATACCAAATCTTTCACCCGCCCCATCCCGCAGGGAATGCGTACGCTGCCGATTATGTCGTGGGGATGTTAAAATGCCGATTGATATTGATCTTCACCTGCTTGAGAATGGCGAATATTCGGAAAAGATCGTCCTGTGTGGCATCATACGCCAGGCTCTTTGCATAGTCAGAACCACGCAACAACAAGAAAAACCAAAACCGGCCGAGCACATAAGTGCCGTAAATGGGTAAATCCAATCCGCGTTGCTCGTTTTCCCGTCGGGCGGATAGCATAGCAATCATCAGTTGCCCGGTAGGATCCAGCCGGCTGCTCTCTTCGGGCTTGTATTCGTGTAGCACGAAGAAGGGAGATTTGGGTTTCTGGTATCCCGTCGCCACCAGAAAATCAACGTTTCCCTTGATATTATCTCCGTTTAGTGGCATGGATAAGGGTGTTTGCACAAAGGAACTGTAGTATTCCGTATCATCGAAATCTACCATCGCCATTAGCGGCCCCAAGAAGTAGAAAGACAGGGTAGCCTCGTTCCAGAATTCCACCTTCTCGCGCAGGCGCTCCCGCAGCGCCAGCAAGCGCTTTTCCTCTTCCACATTCGGTCGAACCTCGGTGCCCAGCCATTCATCCAAGGCATCCATTTGTTTGACGCGCCGAAGGCTGAAGATCTCCTCTACATCCTGAATGAGCCAGTACTTGAAGGATTAAAGCAGCCGTTGTTCCATAGGTAAATCTTAATGTAAAAAGATAAACAATTTTACTTGCTTCCCGCACTCTACTGGTGGATTTAACCGACCCACGCGATAAATTTGCGACACTAAAAAATACGTCATCTGAATATGAAATCCATATTGCCCGTTTGGCAGCCATGTCTTTTCGCTGTAGCCTTAGTATTGGTCGCCCTGGCAGCCGGCTGCCAGCGCCCGTCAAAAGGAGAACAATTATTCCAGGAGTTCTACCAACCCTATGAAATAGAAACAGACCCAACGGCTCCTGCAATAAGCCCCTTGCTGACGGAGGCCGAAGCGGCCTACCAGCGGGAAGATTACGAAACCGTCGCCGAACTGACCGGGCGCTTTACCCGAGAGAACTACCGACTTCCGAAGGTGATGATGGGCCAGGCTATTGCCTGGATCGAGTTAGGGCACCCGGATAGTGCCTTGCAAAATCTGGAAATCGTCAACGCACATCCATTGTACCGGGATCACACGCGCTGGTACCGCGCACTTGTTCATGTTCGGGTCGGCGATTTTGTCGCCGCTGACGCAGTTTTGGAAGAAATCCTGAACGATCCCAACACACAGTACGCCGAGCGTGCCACACGATTGCGGGAGGCAATTGCCTCCTAAAAAGGTGTTTACACACGGACTAAGGCAGCGTTCCCTCCTTTGGATCGTTATTTATCTAATGATCGCAGAAGGTCCGCAAAATTTTATTGGCTGGTCTTCCCACGTAAAAACTACATCTTCCATTTTGGAAATTCACATTGTTTTCCCACTTTTACCTTAGTTCTGAAAGGTCTTCCGTCGATTCGACGCTAATAATTACAATTTACCTGCTTTGACGGCCGGACAAACTGGACAATAATTTTCCGATTTCGATCGGAAGGACAATGAAACATAACTCATTTAATCAAGCAATTGATTGCTTTGGGGGGGCAATGACTGCCGCCTGGAGTTCTCATCCTACCAGCCAACTCGCGAACGATGTACGCCAGCACGTTCGGGGTTCCTTTCATTTGTCTCGTCTTCCGTTTTCTGACCTGATCAACAACCAAACGACCACTTCAACTTTACCACCAACGAACAAACGGAATTGCCAACTTGCATCACCAGCCATGCTCGGTGGTGCTGCATCAATTTACTACTACCTAAACTATGTATTGTATGAAGCTTAAACTCAACAACATCGTAAGATGGGCAGTCTTCGCCATCGCGATGGTCTTGTGCACAAGCAGTTTTGCACAACAAACCATTCGCGGTACGGTGACAGACGCCAATAACGGTGAGCCACTTATCGGAGCAAGCGTATTGGTAGTCGGCACCAGTACGGGTACCATCACCGACTTCGACGGAACGTACACGCTGGAAGTGCCCGAGGGTGCTACTCAACTGGAGTTTTCCTACACCGGCTACCGTGCACAAACTGTCGACATCAACGGCCGGGATATCATCGATCTGGGGCTTGCCCCCGGACAGACCCTCGACGAGGTGGTCGTGATCGGTTACGGAACCGTTCAGAAGGGAGATGCCACCGGTGCCGTACTCGCGCTCGATGAAAAAGACTTCAACCAGGGCGTTATTACCTCACCCGATCAGCTCTTGCAAGGTCGTGCGTCTGGCGTACAGATCACCCCCGCCAGCGGAGAGCCGGGTGCCGGGGCAACCATCCGGATTCGGGGAGCGTCTTCCATCCGCGCTGGTAACGATCCACTGATCGTACTCGATGGAGTACCACTCGACGGTCGGGCCACTAGCCCAGGCGCAGACGTCGGCTTGAACCGTTCCACCGTCCGAAACCCGCTCAACTTCATCAACCCCAACGACATTGAGTCGATCAGCGTACTGAAGGACGCCTCTGCTACCGCCATATACGGTTCGCGGGGTGCAAACGGGGTTATTCTGATTACAACCAAGAAAGGTAGCCAGACGCGCCCGGAATTGAGCTTCTCTGCTTCCAATACATTCAGTGACTTGCCGGATGACCGCCGCTACAACCTCCTGAGCGCCGACCAGTTCATCCGGGAAACGAACAACCCCAACATTAACTTCGGGGACGATGTCGACGCCTTCGACGAAATCATCCGCAACGCGTACACGCAGCAATACAACGTTTCATACGGTGGTTCTTCCGAAACGGGTCGTTACCGTTTCTCGCTCGGTCTGACCGACCAGGAAGGTATCATCGATCGCACCGGTTTGGAAAAGTATACCGGTACCGTAAATATCACGCAGGATGTCTTTGATGACCGCCTGACGATCGCCGGTACCCTCATCGGCTCTTTCGTAGAAGACCAGGCCGCCGCCCTCCAGGAAACGGCATCCGCAGAAGGTGACATGCTGGTATCTGCCCTGCGCTGGAACCCAACTCGCCCCTTCCAGAACCCAGACGGCACCTTCATCCAGCCTTCGGATAACGAGCGGAACCCGCTTGCCTTCCTGGCTTATTACGACGACTTTACAGAGACGGCTCGGATCTTCGGTAACATCTCGGCTAACTTCAAAATTAGCGATGACTGGAGCTACAAGTTTAACTTCGGTGTAGACCGGTCTACTTCCACGAGAGAGGTGGGTGTGAGCCGCTTGTTCGGCGCCAACTTTGCCCTTGGTACTGGGGTAGGTAACGTCGGTAATCTCACGGCTTCTACGGTTCTGTACGAACACACCGTCAACTATAACGGCGATATCACACCAAATATCGGATTGAATGCCATTTTGGGTTATGCCTACCAGACCTTTAACCAGAGCGGTTCGAATCAGCGCGGCTCTAACTTCCTCGTAGACGATCAGCTCCTCTATACAGCTAACCTCAACTTCGCCAGCGCCTTCCCGGTTGCTAACAACAGCTCGTTCGAAGCGCCGAATGACGAATTGCAGTCCTTCTTCGGTCGTTTCATCTTCGACTTCAGCAACCGCTTCGTTCTGACCGCCACACTGCGGGCCGACGGATCCAGCCGCTTCGGAGAAGGTAACAAGTACGGTATTTTCCCCTCTGCCGCTTTGGCTTGGCGGATGGCCGACGAAGCCTTCGTTCCCGAAGCTTTCGACGACCTGAAACTACGCCTTGGCTTTGGTATCACGGGTAACCAGGAATTCCCTCCGGGACAATCTCAGGACCAGTTTAACCCATCCGATGACGGTACCGGTATCTCGCAAACAGTAATCGGTAATCCCGATCTACAGTGGGAGGAAACCACCCAGTACAACGTCGGTGTTGACTTCGCCTTCCTCAATTACCGCCTGTCGGGTTCGGTCGACTTTTACTACAAGGAAACACAAGACCTACTCTTCCGCACACGTCTCCCAACACCTTCTCCTGATATCTTCCGCTGGCGCAACCTGGATGGTGTAACCGTGGAAAACACCGGTGTCGACGTTGAAATCAACGGTATCCTGAAGGATACAGAAAACCTGTTCTGGGACTTCGGCATCAATATGAGCTTCCTGAGCAACGAGGTAAACGGTGTATCCAACATTTTCCCGAACGGTATCATCACCGGCGAGATCAACGGTCAGGGCCTCACGAACCAGCGTGCACAGCTAATTTTTGACGGCCAGGAGCTAAATGCGTTTTATTTGCCCCGGTTCTTAGGATTCAATGACAATGGAGAGGCAATTTATGCCGATCTTAATGGCGACGGACAGAATACAGCAAGTGGTATCGTAGGCCCTGGTGATGGTGACCGCGAATTCGTCGGTTCCCCCAACCCCGATTTCACGATCGGTATTCGCTCGGGTGTATCATTTGGCAACTTCGACGCCAGTATCTACGCCTACGGTAACTTCGGGCAGCAAGTGTTCGACAACACCGCGCTTGCGTTATTCAACCGCGCAGCACTCAACGGTGGAGCCAACGTAGACGACCGGGTAATTGACTCCGGCCAGGGAGGCAGCGACTCTCCACTACCATCTACTCTGTTCTTGGAAGACGCTGATTTTCTGCGTATCGCCACCCTGACCCTAGGCTACAACTTGGACTTAGCCAACGTATCCTGGTTGCAAAGCGCACGCGTATTTGTGACCGGACAAAACTTATTCGTATTTACTGACTACCAAGGTTTCGATCCCGAAGTGAATGTGAACAAGGCGGTGGATGACGTACCCTCTTTCGGTATCGACTATTCCTCCTACCCACGGGCTCGATCCTTTATTCTAGGAGTGAATTTAAATTTCTAATAATATAACTCTCTTTTAAAATGAAGCGACTTAAATATCTACTGCTTTTCGGCGTCGCTGTGGCCCTCCTCGGTTGTACCGACCTCGAGGAAGAGCTCACTTCGGTGGCTCCGGAAGAAGATGTAAACCCGGATGATCTGCTAAATGGTGCCTACGGTGGTTTGCGCAACTTGCAGAGCCAGGATCAACTCTTTGCACTTGTGGTACACCCCACCGATGAGCTGGCTGGGCCGACCCGCGGACGGGACTGGGATGATGCCGGTTTGTGGCGGTCTCTGCACCTACACGCCTGGACAACTGCCCACCCCTTTGTGGAAAGCCAATGGCGGACACTTAATCAGAATGCCTTCAACGCGCAAGGGGTATTGTGCGCCGGTGTTTCCGGTCAGGCGGAAGCAGAGGCTACTTTCCTGCGGGTGTTCAATGAATTTCTGATTGCTGATCTCTACGGAAAGGTACCCCGCCGACAGTGTGGTGAAGACGTTTCTCAATCGCCGTCCACTCTGCTGACGCGGGAAAATGTGCTCGATGTGCTCATTGCCGACTTGGAAGCCGTCATGAATAATCTTCCCGACGGAGGAAACGCAGCTCTTGCAACCAAGGATGCCGGTCGTGCCCTGCTGATGAAAATGTACTTGAGCAAGGCCGTATACGCAGCTACCAGCCCCGACGGCATGCCTTCCGCCGGGCCGTTCACCTTCGAGGCAAGTGACATGAATCGCGTCATCGCATTGGCCGATGAAATTGAGGCTACCAACCTCTACAGTCTGGATGACAACTACTACGACAACTTCATTCCGGACAACGGAAATGCTTCCAGTGAATTGATTTTCGTTTCCGAAAACACTTCCGGTGCAGCGGCTGGAAACGTTCGTGCTCGTTGGTTCATGACCACACACTACAACCAGACACCGGGTGGCTGGAACGGCTTTGTGGCTCTAGCCGACTTGTACGACCTCTACGAAGAGAACGACCAGCGTCGCCGCACGGATCTCGATTTCCTGACCGAAGAATCCGGCTACAATGCCGGCTTCCTGATCGGCCAGCAGTTCGGGCCTGACGGAACAGCCCTGGAAGATCGTCTGGGTAATCCGCTCGCATTCACCAAGGAGTTCTCCCTGCGTGAAGGGGGTGATAACCTGGAGGTAACGGGTATTCGCGTTATCAAGTATCCTACAGACAACACCACACCCGGTGATCAGGCCGACAACGACTACGTCTTCCTCCGCTACGCCGACGTCGTGCTGATGAAGGCTGAGGCGTTGCTGCGCACTAACCAGGCCGGTGACGCATTGACACTTGTCAACGAGCTCCGCCGTATCCGCAACGCTTCCGAGCTGACCAGCCTCGATGAGCAGACCCTGCTCGACGAGCGTTCTCGCGAACTTTACCACGAAGGCTGGCGCCGCCAGGATCAGATTCGCTTCGGTACCTTCACTGGTACCTGGCAGGAAAAGCCAAATCCGTCTGATCCCTCTCGTATCTTGTTCCCAATTCCGGCAGAAGCCATTTCTACCGACCCGAACTTGCCGCAGAACCCCGGGTACTAATCCGCGGGTTGTCTAATAGATTCGAAAAATGACTTGTATAGGGCCGTCGATTTCCACATTGGCGGCCCTTTTCTATTTCCTAAGCAGTATTTTGATAAGCAGGAAAACCTTCTAAACCAGGCTCAGGCAGCCTGATTGGTAACCTTGCGACGAAATGACGAGCAGCGCGCTCCTGCCTCCACAAGAGTTTGTATTTTAGATGATTACTTGTATTTGGTCTATTCGCCTGACCATTAATCCTCGATGCGCTTGAAGATTATCTATCTCTTATACCTGACTATTTGCTTGGCCCTAATTGAATCGGCATGCAGCCCTGCCGACAAACGGACGACTGCCGATGCCCACTTCGAGCAATTATCGCCCGCTCAATCAGGCATCGACTTCATCAACCAAATCGAGAACCAGCCGGAGTTTAACATCTTCCGCTACCGCAATTTCTACAACGGTGGCGGAGTAGCCATCGGCGACATCGACAACGATGGCCTTCCCGACGTCTACCTTACCGCCAATCAGGGCCCCAATAAACTCTTCCGCAATACTGGCAATTTCCAGTTTGAAGATATCACCGAGCAAGCCGGCGTAGCTGGCACCCGCGCCTGGAGCACCGGCGTGGTCATGGTGGATATTAACCACGATGACTTGCTCGATATCTACGTCTGCAACGCTGGCTACGTGGAGGGCGACTCTCCCGAAAACGAACTCTTTATCAATCAGGGCGACGGTACATTCGTAGAACAAGCGGCCAATTATGGCCTCGACGAAGATGGCTACACCACGCACACCGCTTTCTTCGACTACGACCGCGATGGCGATCTCGACGCCTATATCCTGAACAACAGCTTCCTGCCCGTCAATACGCTAAACTATAGTAATAAGCGCGAACTAGACGCCGATGAATGGCCCGTGGCGCCCTACCTGCGGGGCGGTGGCGATAAATTACTGCGCAACGACGAAGGCCAATTCGTTGAAGTAACCGACAGCGCCGGCATCTACAGCAGCCTCATCGGATTTGGGCTGGGCGTGGCCGTCGGAGATGTTAACGGTGACCACTGGCCCGATCTCTACATTTCCAATGACTTCTTCGAACGCGATTACCTCTATATCAATCAGCAAGACGGCACGTTTAAGGAGGATATCGTCAATTGGATGGAGCACATCGGCCTCTTTTCAATGGGCTCCGACATTGCCGATATCAACAACGACGGTTTTCCCGAGGTCTTTGCCACCGATATGCTCCCCGACGATGATTACCGCTTGAAAACTACCACCGTATTCGAAAATTATAACGTCTACCTGCTCAAGCAGCAGCGCGACTTTTACCATCAGTACATGCACAATACGCTGCAGTACAACAATCAAGATGGTACCTTCAGCGAAATCGCCCAGTACAGCGGCGTGGATGCCTCTGATTGGAGTTGGGGCGCATTACTCTTCGACGCTGACAACGACGGACACCGCGATATCTTCGTGAGCAACGGCATTCTCCACGATCTGACCAACCAGGACTTCATCAATTTCTTCGCTAATGACGTCATCCAGGAGATGGCCGTTACCGGAGAGAAGCAGGAAATCCAACGTATCATCGATGAGATGCCTTCTACTCCAATACCCAATCGGCTATTCCGCAACCGGGGCGACCTAACCTTCGAGGAAGTAGCTATCTCTTGGGGACTGGGCCAGCCCTCCTTCTCCAATGGGGCGGCCTACGGCGACCTGGATAACGACGGCGACCTCGACCTGATCGTCAACAACCTCAACCAACCCGTGATGGTCTTCCGCAACGACGGGAGCAATGTGGACGGCAACCACTATTTGCAATTACAACTGAGGGGCAGCGGAAATAACACTAAGGCCATCGGTGCCAAGGCTTACCTATACCAGGACAGTATCCTCCACTACGCCGAGTTGATTCCGAGCCGCGGCTTCCAGTCGTCGGTCGATTATCGCTTGCACTTTGGGCTCGGCGAACAAACGCAAATCGACTCCCTGGTCGTCATCTGGCCCGACCAGCGGCGCACCAGTTTGCAAAGTCTACCCGTCGATACCCTGCTGATCGTGCGGCAGGCTAACGCAACGGGAATGGCTGCCAAACAGCCCCTCGCCAGCACATCGATTCCAACCGCCCCCTTTCGGGAGATCCCCCTACAGCTTCCCGAACATCGCGAGGATCGCTTCATCGACTTTTTCCAGGAGGGCCTGACTATGCGCACCCTCTCCCGGGAAGGCCCAAAGGCCGCCGTAGCAGACGTAAACGGAGACGGCCGGGATGACGTATTCCTCGGAGGTGCTTCCGGCTTTCCCGCCCAACTGATGATCCAACAGTCCGACGGACGCTTGGAACCAAGCAACATTACCACCTTCGAACGCGACAACTACCACGAGGATACGGCAGCGGCCTTTTTCGACGCCGACGGCGACGGCGATCCTGACCTGTACGTCGGCTCGGGCGGTAATTTACCCCAGCGCGATGCCCGCTACCTGGTCGACCGGCTCTACCTCAATGATGGACAGGGTAATTTTAACCGGCAATCGGCCGCCTTACCCAATACGTTTTACAATACATCCGTAATAGTACCGTGGGACTTCGATGCCGATGGCGATTTGGATCTCTTCGTCGGCAGTCGTTCTACGCCCGGGGTATACGGCCTCACCCCCCCGAATTTTCTATTGGAAAACAATGGGCAGGGGCAGTTTCAAAATGTGATTCAGCAACGAGCGCCAGCGCTGGAAAAGATCGGTATGGTTACGGCAGCCCTGCTTGAAGACGTCATCGGCGATAATTCGCCGGAACTCCTCTTGGTGGGCGAATGGATGCCCCCTACCCTATTCGGCATCCAAAACGGCACCATCGGGCCCATTCCAACCACCTTACAGGGGCATCCCGGCTGGTGGTATGCTGCGAGTGCCGCCGATTTGGATGGAGACGGCGATACCGACTTCATCCTCGGCAACCGGGGAGAGAACTTTTACTTCAGCGGAAGTCCGGAGGCCCCGGCCAAGCTGTGGGTTGCCGATTTCGACGGCAGTGGCAGTATCGAAAAAATAATGACTCGCAGCATTAACGGCCGGGATATGCCCATTCCGATGAAGGAAGAACTGACCACCCAATTACCCGAGCTGAAAAAAGTAGTCCTCAAGCACGAGGACTACGCCAAACGAAGTATACAGGAGTTATTCGACCCGGAATTGCTCGATCTGGCTACGGTACTAGAAGCCATCAATTTCCAATCGGTAGTTGCCTTCAACGAGGGCAACGGCCAATTTCGGCTGCAAGCCCTCCCGCCGGAGGTGCAATTCTCTTGTGTGTGCGATATCTACTGCACGGACCTGAACGCCGACGACCGGCCCGATCTCGTGATGGCGGGCAATGACAGCGGCTTCATGCCCCAGTTTTCGAAACTGGATGCCTCTTTCGGCCATGTACTGATAAATCGAAGCGATGGCCATTTTGAATGGATCGACCGCCGCACCTCTGGCTTCTTTGTGCGCGGGGATGTCAAGCAGCTAGCGCCTATTCGATTGGATGGGGCACCCCATTTACTGGTGTTGCGCAATCAGCGGCGGCCGGCAGTGTTCGAGGTTTTTGCTAATGAGCGAGCAGCTAATTAATTTTTGAATTGGAAGGCCCTGGCATAAAGGGCGATACCACAGTGATTATGACAATGCAACAAGCCTTCCTCTACTTTTTATTCTGTCTATGCCTTGTTTTATGCAGCTGTGAAAGACAGCAAGGGGAAGTTCCCTTCCGCCTGCTCACCGGCGAGCAAACCGGCCTGGCCTTCGAAAACCGGCTGGAGGCCACCGAAGGCTTCAACGTCTTCGATTACATGTACTTCTACAACGGCGGCGGCGTGGCAGCCGGCGACTTTAATCGGGATAGCCTCATCGATCTTTACTTCACCTCCAACATGGGGCCAAACGGTCTTTTTCTGAATCGGGGCAATTTGCAATTCGAGGAAGTCACACAGGAAGCAGGGGTGGCAGGCGGATCGGCCTGGTCGAGCGGTGTGTCCGTCGTGGATATCAACCAGGATGGGTTGCTGGATATCTACGTGTCGCAGGTGAGCAACCTTGGACCCTTTGAGGGAGCCAATCAGCTTTTTATTTGCCAGGAAATCGTCGACGGCATTCCGCGCTACGAAGAACAGGCTGCGGCCTACGGGCTCGATTTTCGGGGCTTTGGAACCCAAGCCTCCTTTTTCGACTACGACCTGGACGGCGACCTCGACGTTTTTCAGCTCAACCATTCGCTGCACCAAAACGGCACCTTTGATCGCCGCGACAAGTTCGTCGGTACCCGCGATACCGCCGCCGGCGACCGGCTGCTGCGCAACGACGGCAACGGCCAATTCACCGACGTGACGGACTCAGCCGGGATCATTAGCACGGTGCTCGGCTACGGCTTGGGTGTAACAACCGGGGATATCAACCTCGACGGCTGGCCGGATATTTACATTGGCAACGACTTTCACGAAAACGATTACCTCTATATCAACCAGCAAGACGGTACCTTCCGTGAAACACTCAGTGAGCACATGGGCCATACCAGCCGTTTTTCTATGGGCGTCGATATGGCCGATCTCAACAACGATGCCCACAGCGAAGTCATTTCGCTCGATATGCTGCCCGCCGATCCGGTGATCCTCAAGTCGTCTTTGGGAGAAGATCCTTATGATATCTATTCCTATAAACTGAAATTCGGCTACCACGACCAATTCGCACGCAACAACCTGCAGCTCAACAATCAGAACGGCACCTTCAGCGAAATTGGCCTCTACGCCGGAGTGGCCGCAACCGACTGGTCGTGGGCAGCTCTTCTGTTCGATTTTGAAAACGACGGCCGCAAAGACCTTTTCATCAGCAACGGCATCCCCCGCCGGATGAATGATATCGATTACATCAACTTCCGGGCCGATGAGGTCGCCGGGCGGAAGGGGGAAGGCTCCAAACCAGAACTCGCCATCGAAGAAACGATGCCGCAAATCGAACTGCCGAATACTTTCTACCGCAACCGAGGTGACCTGCGCTTCGACAACTGGACCAACCGCATCGACAACGCACAGCCTTCCTATTCCAATGGTGCAGTCTACGCTGATCTCGATAACGACGGCGACCTCGACATCGTTACCAATAATCTGTATGCGGCTCCTTTCATCTACGAAAACCTGGCCGAGTTATCCGCTGCTTCGGAGCGGCACTATCTGCAATTCGACTTCGAAGGACCGGCTGGTAACCGAAACGGCATCGGAACCTCCGTGTTGGTCTACAAAGGAACGGAACGCCTGTTCTACCAGCACTTCCCCGTCAGGGGGTATCAATCGGCTTTGGCTCCAGGCCTGCACGTGGGTATTGGAGATACGGCATCCGTCGACTCCATTCTGATCATTTGGCCAGACCAATCCTACCAGCTCCTTGGCCAGCGGCCATACGATGAGCGGCACCTCCTCCGGTGGCAGGAAGGGCTTCCAACATTCGACTACGAGCGGTTGCATCGACGGCCGGAGCCGCCCTATCCGATTGTCGATTTATCGGATGCTCTGCCGTTGGACGTGGTACACGAAGAAAATGAAGGTTTCATCGAATTCTTGCGCGAACCGCTGATCCCCCACATGGTATCTCGCGAGGGGCCTGCCCTGGCAGTAGCTGACGCCAACGGCGACGGCCTGGAGGATTTCTTCCTCGGTGGTGCAAAACGACAAACCGGTCGGGTGTACCTGCAAACGCCAGACGAGCGCTTTGTTGCTCTCCCACAAGCAGCTCTAAGTCAAGATAGTATGTATGAAGACGTAGATGCTGCCTGGACGGATGTCGACCAAGATGGTGATGCCGATCTGATTGTCGCTTCCGGCGGAAACGAATTTCGGGGGCAGGATACTTATATGCGGCCTCGCCTCTACCTGAACGATGGTACCGGCCAGCTTACCCGCGACACTTCGGCCTTTGCCGGAGCCTACCTGACGGCTTCCTGCGTTTTGGTAGCGGATATGAACGGCAACGGTCTTCCGGATGTCTTTTTCGGTGGCCGGGCAGTGCCTTGGAATTACGGAGAAGTTCCCCGCTCCTTTCTATTCCAAAACCAGGGGCAGGGGCGCTTCAAAGACATAACAGAGGAATGGTCGGCTGAACTGCGCCAGGCAGGATTGGTAACCGATGGGCAATGGACGGATATCGACCAAGACGGCGACCCCGACCTGATTTTAGCTGCGGAATGGAGCCCGCTCCAGATTTACCGCAACGAAACCGGTCGCTTCCAGCGGCAATTACTGGACGACCGGTCGGGATGGTGGAAAATGGTCTATGCCGCCGACTTCGACCTCGATGGCGATACCGACATTCTGGCTGGTAATATTGGAGAAAACAACAAACTGCAACCCACAGCCGAACAACCGATCCGTATGTACGTCAATGACTTTGACGAAAACGGACAAATCGAGCAAATACTAACTTACTATCTCGACGGGCGAGAGGTGCCCTTTGCCAGCTACGCCGAATTGACCAAACAGTTGGTGCAACTCAAAAAGCGCTACCTCTATGCCCGTGACTTCGCCGAGGCGAGTATAGAGGAGCTTTTCGGGAAGGATAAACTGGCGGAAAGTAGCCGGTTGACGGTCAATACCCTTAGCAGTTTCTATTACGAAAACCTGGGCAACGGTCAGTTTCGGGCACACGTTCTACCACCCGAACTCCAATTCTCGACGTTAAAAGCTGCCGCCGAAATTGGCCGAACCAATGTTACCTCCTCTAAAACGGAACTGCTGGTTGGTGGAAATTTTTACCCCAACAATATCGAAATGGGGCGCTACGATGCCTCCTACGGACATTTACTACAGATTGGCCCTGGCGGATTGCTTCATACGGCGCCGGTAGGTCAGGTGGTCCTATCCGGTGAAGTACGGGCCATTCAGCCGATTCGAATCGGGGAAATCCCCTGTTACTTAATCGCCAAAAATGCAGCTGCGCTACAGATCGTACAAATCGGTTCTATTCCCCGACCGAGTATTCAGTAAGGGAACCCCTTGTCCGATCCCTTCCGAATCTGTGGAAATTCTGGCGAATAAAGGCTATATTGTATATATGAAGGGCTTGCTTATAGCGCTGTTTATCACGGTTTTCGGAACTTTTGCCTCGGCTCAGTTTCAGTCGGATTTACGAATGCTCCAAGGCCAGCGGGAGGTGACCATTCCGTTTGACTACGAAAACAATTTCATCGTCATCCGCGTGTTGTTCAACAACATGATTCCGCTCCGCTTCATTCTGGATACCGGAGCTGAAAATACCGTGCTGACCCAACGCGCTTTTGCCGACCTGATGCAGGTCAATTACCGCCGCCGGTTTTCTCTGGTCGGATCGGATCTGAATACGGAACTCTACGCCTATCTGGCAACGGGTATTTCTTTGCGGCTCGGCCAGTACTTGTTGGCGACGAATCGGAACATACTCGTATTGGAAGAAGATTACTTCCGCTTCGAAGAGTACGCGGGCATCGACGTACAGGGAATCCTCGGCGCCGATTTTCTAAGGCGCTTCATCGTGCATATCGACTTTCGGAAGAACCGCCTGACCCTGACCGATCCGTCGGTATTCGAACCACCCACGAAGGGCTACATGGCCTTCGACTTAGAGTTTTTCCGCTTTCGCCCCTATATAAACGTCCCGATTGAGCAGCAGGGATGGAAACCCACCGAGCTGAAATTGTTACTCGATACCGGTGCGGGGCTACCCTTGATGGTGCACACGAATACGGACTCGAGCTTACGCCTGCCGGATGAAACTATTATTACCAACATCGGCATGGGGCTGGGGGGCTACATTGAAGGCTTTGTCGGCAGAATGGAAAAGGTACACATGGGGGCCTTTCCGCTCAGTGATGTCATCACTTACTACCACGATCTGCACCCCGACTTCGACACTTTGCTGATCAATGGTCGCAACGGGATATTGGGCAATCTCATTTTGGATCGCTTTGACGTCATTATCGATTACGTAAAGGGAAGACTGTACATCAAGCCCGTGAAACGGTGGCGGCGAAGATTTCGTTACGACCGCTCCGGGCTTACCCTCGCGGCAGGTGGCTCTACTATGAATACGTTCCAGGTACTTGGCGTGCTACCCGATAGCCCCGCCGAAGAAGCCGGCATCCAGCCGGGTGACCGTATTATGGCCATTAACGGCATCAGCTCCAAATTACTCACCTTGTCAGGCATGAATGTCCGCTTACGAAAACGCGTTGGCAAACGAATAAAACTCCGCATTAAACGCGGCGAGGAAGTGCTGAAGGTGAAGTTTCGGCTGAGAGACTTGATTTAGATGATAGATCTTAGATGATAGGTTTTAGATACTTCCTCTTGCAAAGAATTAAATCTAAAATCTATCATCTAACAAACTACTCCACCGCTCCCGGTCTAAAGGTATCACCCTGGCTCAAATCGCCGGTTTCTAAGCCTTTTCGGAACCAGGTCATCCGCTGCTCGGAGGTACCGTGTGTGAACGATTCCGGGACGACGTAGCCCCTGGCTTCCATTTGAATGCGGTCATCCCCGACGGCGGCAGCGGCGCGGAGCGCTTCTTCAATGTCTCCTTCTTCCAGCAAATTTTTGTTTCGTGTATAATGCGCCCAAACACCTGCAAGGAAGTCGGCTTGCAGCTCCAGCTTGACGGATAACTCGTTGTAGGCTTCCTGGCTGATCTGGCCTCGCCTGGACTGAACCTGCCCCGTAATGCCCAGTAAATTCTGGACGTGGTGCCCGACTTCATGCGCAATGATGTAAGCCATCGCAAAATCACCAGGAGCCCGGAATCGGGTTTGTAGTTGATTGTAGAAGCTCAGATCGATGAAGATCCGCTGATCGGCCGGACAGTAAAACGGCCCAGTGGCTGCGCTGGCAAACCCACACGCCGACTGATCGGAATCTGTAAACAGCACCAATTTCGGCGCGCGGTAATTTTGGTTGAGTTGCTCTTCAAAAACCCGATTCCAGACGTCTTCAGTTTCTTTTAGTACTACCGACACAAACTGGGCCATCTCGTCTTCTGCCGCCGAGGTAGTGGTGGTAGTCTGACTGGGCTGCTGCTCGTTGAATTGAAGAAACTCTCTTGGATCTGCACCGAACAACAGGGCCAGGATCACAAGAATGATAGTACCAATACCGAATCGCCCGGCCACCCGGCGGCCCGATCGGCCCCGACGATCTTCTACGTTTGAGCTTCCTTCACGTCCACGCCAACGCATACGCTTTTTTTTGGATTGAGGAATATTACTGAATCACGAGCAAGTTCGCACTTGCCAGACACAGTACCAAAAAAGAACGCGAATAGAAAAGATAATCCTCGGATGGTTAAGCCGTTTCCGTCTGACGTATTAACTGAATGTCAATCACGCGAGTAAGAATGTACGAACCAATCAGGCTCACTACGATTCCTTCTACGAGAATAAATAGACTAGCTGTGACCGGATTCAAATACTTTCCGAAGGGGGTTGCTACCTGTAATTCGGCCATAAAGCCGGAATCGAAGTAGAGAAATAAGCACATGAAAAAGCTAAAAGCAGCAGCGCCAATGACGCCCGCATACATACCTATTGCCGTACCTGCCACGAAATTGTTGCCCTTTCCCGGCCGGCTGGCCAGGTATTCTCTAATAGCAAAGTACAAACCCGATAGGTGAATAACTCCGTTGAGTATCCGCAAATCGTACCGATTGCTGAGGCCCAGGAAGTGGCTCACGAGAAATAGAATAATAAATCCAGCCGCCATGTAAAAGGCGTATTTAAGTGCATACTGTTTCATGGTATAAAATTTTAAATGATCTAAATAGACAAACTAATGTATTGATAGGTAGTACGGTACTAAAATGGAGAATCCAGAGAGTTGTTCGGTATAGCGATTTAAATGTTATTATTTTTGCCCGCGCCTGACACACTACTCCATGGTTCCCTACAGCACCCGAATCCGGTTTCCCATTCGGACCTACGACATTGATGCGCAGCGCAGATTATCGGTACCGGCTCTGCTGCGATTGATGCAGGAGGCGGCTATGCAAAACGTACTGACGCACGGCGCTTCTATTTGGGATTTGGAACAATGGAAAGTATCGTGGGTGCTTCTTCGGGAATACGTGGAACTTGACCGGTTGCCCATATTGGGGGAGGCATTGGAAGTGCTTACCTATCCGGCGGGATTCGATCGCCTGTATGCCTATCGCGATTTTCATTTATTCGATCAGGACCAGCAACTGGTTGGGCGATGTAGCTCTGCCTGGATGTTGCTGCACCTCGAAACCCGACGGGTAAGCCGCATTCCGGGGCCGATTCACGAGCGCTTCATTCATCAGGTATCTCCAGGCTCCAAAGATTGCTTGCCACAGCCGAATTTTCGGCTGCCTGCACTCGATCGGGTAGACGCCGAGCAAACCTTTCGGGTTGGCACCTTCGATCTCGACTTTAACAGCCACCTCAACAATGTGCTTTACGTACAGTGGATGCTGGAGTGTCGGCCACCCGATTTTCTGGCCACCCATTTTCCCAAGCGGCTGGAGCTGACTTTTCGGCGAGAAGCCGTGTACGGCCAGCATCTTCTGGCCCGGGAGCAACAAATAGATCCGGAGCGAACCTACCTACACCATCTTCAACTGTCCGGGGGAGAAGCCGTCGGGTCGATGCGGTCCTATTGGGTGGATTTCCCATAATGGGATATTGTTTAACGATCGTGGTTAAAACAAAAATAAATATCCGCTCGTTTCATTTTAAGCTACCAGAAATTTTGATTCTGGAGAGGCATACCAGAAAGCTCAACATACATTCGTACTATGATGTCCCCTGAAAGCCACCCCCGGCCGTGCCTTGTCCTTAATATTGATGATATACAGTTCCTGATGGGCCCTCATTTTGAGCCTTTTTTTAAGGCTCGTCTCTACAAAGGGCGCTGTCCCCATTGCCGGCGTAAACCGGCCCGCTTCGTGTTGCAGACCTGCCAGTTAAGCTCCTCTAATGATGTGCAGGTGAGGGGTAGATGTACCATTTGCAGTCGGGAACGTCACATCCAGTTCGAAATCGGTCGGGAATTTTTGTGCAGGGAGCGCGCCGATTTCCTGCGTGAATTGCGGCTGCTCTAATCAATTTCCCCTGCCTCCGCCCAGATGACCTTCCCTGCGGGATCGACGTATTGCCATTGATGCCCGACGCTAATCCGTGCCAAGCCGTCACGGAAGTTTTCCGCCAGGTCGAAACGCGCTTCAATTTGCCAGTTTCCCTGTCGATCAATGTAGCCCCACTTCCCATTCTTCGCACTTTGCACCGCCGCCAATCCTTCGCTGAATAAGGCCGCATCCGAGAAATCAGGTGGTATGACCACTTCTCCGAGCAGATCGATGTAGCCGTAGCGATCGTTTTCCGTTATCATGGCGCGCTGGTCACTAAAGTCGCCTACCCATTCGTATCGGGCCGGAATAATCGGCTGGCCCTGATCGTTCAAAAATCCAAATTGAGAGCCTTGCTGATAGGCACACCGGCCCTGGTAAAATCCGCTTGGAGGCTGGTCCTGGTGCCAGGAAAAACGGGGCGGTAAGATTACGTCTCCGTCACGGCTGACAATACCCCAACGATTGTCCTTCACCACAATGGCCACCGATGCCGACTGAAACGGCAAACAGAGATGAAACTGAGGCTCGATGATCCACTCTCCATCCGGATCGATGTAGCCGTAGCGGTTACTCAATCGAACTGGTGCCCGGTCGTAGTGAAAATCGTGGGCGTAGTCATACACGGGATCGATGGCCCACCGACCTTCCAGATCGAGAAACCCCCAGCGCCCTTCCTGGCCGGCGGCTACCAAGCCCTGGTGAAATCGCCCTACGGAGCCGTACTGACACGGGATGCATACATTACCCGTCGGATCGATGAATCCCCAGCGCTGTGCCAATTGTACGGCCGCTCGCTGTTCGGAAAAGTGCCGGATCTGGCGAAATAAATGCTTGAGCAGTGGCCGGCCAAGGTGGTCTAAATGCACCCAGTGATCCAACAACTGCACCCTGGTAAACCCTTCCTCAAACTCTTCTACGGCCAAATACTGTGGCTGAATGGCAATTGCTCCATCGCGGCTGATGAAGCCATATCGACCGAGATGCCGGATAATATAACGGGTTGCATGATTCATAACCGGCGCGAAGATACACCTTCCACTGCCTTTCTATAGGGCATCGAAGTCCTGTTGCTGCCGGTTCTTCGCATCAAATTCAACAATCGCCCTGTTTTAAAACAAAAAATTGCATAAATTTGTACAGTACCGAGAGTTTACGCACGATTTTGTTTGACCAAATCCGTTCTTATGTCCAATCGGCAAATGGCACTTAGCCGGGCCGGGCGGCCCATTTTCGTGGCTTCCTACCAATCAGCGGAAGCGGAGGAACCGGTAGTAGCTGCTTCTAATTCAACCGATCGGGTGGAAGAAGTGATCCCACTGCGCCCCTCCGGCCGGATGCGCCGCCGCTTCCCCGAGGCAGGCTCCGAATACGAGGGCGGCACCTCCGATGGTTACGAATATCGGTGCGTTTTCAATGGTTCCAAACTCGACGCTTCCCTGGATATGATTCGGGATTTTCTGAAACAGGAAGGCTACGGAGAAATCCCCCTCCCAAAGAATGCTGAAGAATTACTACTATTCCGTCATCCCTCTAACCGCGGCCAGATGATGCTGTTTGGCGATAATGGCTACGCACACAATCCCATAAAAATTCTCTTTCCAAAAGACCGCCGCAAAAAATCGCAACTCATCCTGTACATCTACAACGAATCGCACCCCGACCACCTCATCCGGTTTCACGGGCTGGAAGATCGCAAGCGGCAGTTGGAAATGCGTAAATGAATTACCCCATTAGAAAGATGCAGTAGACCACCTCAGCCCCATTTCGGCTTTACGGAGTTCAGTTTGCAGCTTCAGGAGCTTCAACTCGGCCTCCAGGAGCTTTTGGATACGGCTGTTGAGCAGGAAGACGGAGCTTTCCCCAAGCCGGAATATTTCGCGTTCGGCTTCGAGGAGCGTCCCGTATCCATCCACAGCACTCTGAAACGTTTGAATCTGGTTGGAGATGGTCTCGAAACGCTGTTGGTAGATCGCCAATTTGGCGCGCAGATCTTGCTCCTTTTGGCGGAGCTGCCAGTCGGTATCGGCGATCTTTAGCTCGGTCTGTTCGAGGCCGGCGCGGGCTTTTCGCCAAAACAACGGTATAGAAAACTGGACTCCCAGCTTGTAATTATCGAGTAGTAGATTGCGAGTGGTTAGCGGATTGTCTTCTCCTACCAGGCGGAATCCATCTCCCAGAAAATTGTATTCGAAGTCGAGTTGCGGCTTGAATTGCTCGCGTTTCCACCGTTCTTCGATGGAGAGTTGTTCGAGTTTGGCCCGACTACTCCGCAGTTGGGGATGTTGGAAGATCCGCTGGCTCGCCGTAGCCAAAAAGTCAACCGGGAGGAATGACTGTTCGGGTGGCTCGGGCCTCCAATTGGTGCGGTCCATCTGACCGTCGGCGTTCCACAAATAGACGCTCAGCATAGCCGTGGCATTCTCCAAATCAACCAGCGCCTGATCGCGATCGACCTGGTGGCTTTGCACTTGAAGAATGGCCTCCAGGGTATCGATGGCCGGTTGATCGCCCGTCTCGTAGCCTTCCGCCACGGCGCGGTAGTTTTCGAGGCTGGCCACCAGCACGCGCTCCGTGATTTGCGCGGCATAGTAGGTGTATACCCAATTGAAGTAGGCCTTGGTGGCGTCAAACTGCAAGTCGTTTACAGTGGCCACCGCTTCCGCTTCGCGCACCACCCGCTCCTGCTGCGCCGTACGAAACTGATAGCGCGGTTCGTCGATCCACAGCCCGCGCAGCAGGGGCAATTCTACGCCAAAAATGGCCTGACCGGCAGAAGGGAGCGTTGCTTCCGGATTTAGAAAAATACCTTCTGTAGCCTCAAAAGCCGTCTTTACATTGACCCCTAAAATGGTGGGCATTTTAATTTCCGAATACCCATAACTGTAGTAGGTACTACCATCGAACGACTTGCGATCGATATTCGCCCCCAACTTCGGATCGAAGGCAGCTCGCGCTGCCAGAATGCCGGCCTGAGCCGACCGTATGGACAAATCTGCCCGACGGGCAGTCGGATGAAACTGCCGCACCTGGTCTAGTAGGCGGTCCAAAGTCAAAACGACCGTATCACCCGGCTGCGCATTCATCGATGCCGCACTCACCAGGAGGGACAGAAGAATAATGGTGCGTCTGATCATTACTTGACCGATTTTAGCGGTGCTTTGGTTTTGATCTTCTCTTCCGATTTCTCACTGCTCCCGTAAAAATCAGGCGGGAAGCCGTTGAGTTGCCGCCACAATTCGTACCACACCGGCACCCGTCTCAACAAAGCAATACCCATTGCTCCCGAGCCCGGACGCAAGGCGTCCGGCCAGGGTTCTGCTCCCGGCTTTGGCCCTACCAGTAATCGGTACTTTCCGTTTTGGCTGATGGTGTTATCGATAGCGACCACCTCCCCGCTGAAGACTCCGATCGTCAAGTTAGGCCAGCCGGTAAAGACGATGGCCGGCCAGCCATCGAATTGAAACCGCACTTCCTGTCCTAACTTAAAAAGCGGCAAATCGACGGGCCGTATGTACATCTCAACGGCCAGCCGGTAATCGGCCGGCATGATAGTGACCAACTGCTCGCCTTCCTTCAATATTTCGCCAATGCCCGGCTTGATCACCTTGGTGATATAGGCATCCTGTGGCGCGATGATGTAATAAAGCTGCTGGCGTTGGGAGTAATTTTCTAACTCCACCTGGGTTTTGTTCAAATCGCTTTCCGCGCTGAAACGGTCCGAGAGGGTGCTGAAGCGATCAGAACGTGCCTTGGCGATCTTATTCTGATACTCGTTGACAACGTTATTCAGATCGAGCTGTGCTACGGCCAGCTCCTGTTCGATCTCCCCCACCTTGTTGGTGGCGGAGACAAACTTGGCACTAGCCTCTTGCTCCTTTTGCCGCCGGTTTTCCAATTCCGTTTTTGATCGGATACCCTTCTCAAAGAGGCTATCAGCCCGCAGGCGCTGCGCTTCTGCAATGGATAAGGCGATTTCGGCCTGTTTCAAATCGGCGCGTTGGCTTTCCAGCTTAAGGCGTACCTGTTCGATTTTGGCTGTCAATTGGGAGCGCTTGAGCGTCATCTCCTGTTGGAGTGCACTAATCTGAGCTGCGAGCGCATCCGCTTTACTTTCGTAGGCTCCGATAGCTTCCGATTTTACGCGCACCTGGTTGGCGGTTCGATCTACCAGGTCGGGGTCGAAGTATTCGGTCTTCACCTCCCGGATGTGTACGATGGTATCGCCTCGTGTTACCATTTCCCCTTCTTGCACGTACCACTGGTCGATCTGGCCGGCAATGGTGGCATTGATCGTTTGCGGTCGGTGTTGTGGAGATAGTGTCGTAACCTCTCCCTCGGCGCGCACGTTCTGCCGCCAGGGCAGGCACATCACCACCACGATGAGGATGGAAATACTGATTAGCCACCACTTCAGTAGGCGGTGTGCCGGTGGCAGTTCATTGCGCATTACCTGATCGTGGCACCAATCAGGCAGGAAGTCAGCTACGCGGTTTTCAGAGATGTTGAGCATGATCCGTGGGATTTAACATTACCGAATGACCGGCGATTTATTGAATTCCGTGGAATGAAATACTTGAGGAAAGTGCTTACTCTGTCGTATGAGTTCGAATGGCCCGTCAGCGATGACTTCCCCGTCCTCCAGAAGGACGACCCGGTCGCACTGCGCAGCAAAAATGGGGTCGTTCGACACCGCAAGCAGGGTCCAGGGTCGGTCTTTTTCGACAAACGCTCGCGTCAGAGCGGCTCGCTCACTCGGCTGCACCAGCCACTGAAAATCCTCCAATACAATCAGTCGCGGTTTGGACACCAGGCTGCGGGCCAGTAGCAGCTTTGTTTTTACGTGCTGCGGCAAATTGCGGCCCGCCGGCACCAATTCTGCGTCATAACCGCCTTCCAGTCCCTGTACAAATTCTTCTAGACCTACCTCACGGATGGCCCACTGCACCTGATCGAACGAAATGGATTCGTGCCCCAGACAGACGTTCTCGATCAGACTTCCCCGGAAGATATCTTCCTGCAGGCCGTGGTCGCCGATATAGGCCCTCAGACTATCAACATTGATGTTACTTGCAGGCAGACCATTGTAGGATAATACCCCTTGATAATCGATCGTTAGCCCCGCTACTACTCGTACCAGCGTGGTTTTACCTGCGCCGTTGTATCCCGCAATGCAAACCTTCTGTCCGGAGGGGATTTCCAGGTTGATATTGTGAAGAATATGGGAATTCTGCCTCGGGCCCTCCACACTAAGATTGCGCATAGATACCGCCATCCCCTCTATCTGATCGACCTGAGAAAAGTCAATGCCGTCCTGAGAGTCGAGCGGCAAATCGGTTACGTATCCAATTTTCTCCAATCCCGTCAACACGTCGTAGATCGTATCCATGGTAAGCAGCAACTTCTCTACAGAGTTGAGGATCAGCAGGACGATAATTTCGGCCGCGACAAACTGGCCTATACCAATCTGATTATTGATAACCAGATAGCTACCCAATCCCAGTAGCAGCGCGGTGATTAAGGTCTTGAAACCCACCGCTGCTCCGTACTGCACGAGCAGAATGCGGAAATGCTGGCCACGGGCTTGAAGATATTTGTCGATCAGACGATTCGTTTTGCGGACCGGGAGCTGGCTGTTACTCGCCAATTTGAAGGTGCTCATCGCTCTGGCCACCTCCTGTAGCCAATGCGCTACATTGTACTTGTATTTACTTTCCCGCAGGCTGGTTGATAACCCGGATGGGCCCGTGAACCGAAAGATCAAAAACAACACCAAGACCAGCGAAACACTGAAGAACACAAAGAACGGATGGTAGAAGCTAATCAGGATCAAACCGAACAGCGTCTGGAGAGCAGCGGAAGAAAAGTCGACCAAAATCTTCGGCAATCCCTTTTGCAATGTAAGGGTATCGAAGAAGCGATTCGTCAGTTCCGGCGGATAGGCACTAGACCCCCGGTCGATCCGTAGACGGGGCAATCGGACCGAAAATTCGTAGGCCGAACGCGCAAATATCCGACGTTGGATCGTCTCCGTCACCGTTAGCTGCATAACCTGCAGAAAACCGGCGAAGAGGGTACCAAGCGTTACGATCACAATCAAAATAACCAGGGACGAGGAAAAAGCGCCTCCCATAATCAGATTGATAATCGCCTGGATACCCAACGGCAACGTAAGCGTAACGATACCGCTAAATACGGCGTAGCCATAGATATGGAATATGTCCTGGCGATCTGGAGCCAGTAGCCGAAAGAATCGCTTAATTGCAGTCACTGGTACCTGGTTTTTCGACATAGTGAGCACGAAGATTAATAGTATTACTATTATTTCAGTTGGTAATACAATGAAATGCTTCGAAAGTTTCGGTTTCCGTTCTTAAAATGTGGGTCTGAAATCATCCCAACCTCTTGTCTCGTTCTCCCGGAAGGCGGCGATAACCACCTGAACCCGGAGCAAAGCGGCCTGAATTTCGACAACTTTCACACGAGATCACTATGTGTAACAACCGATAACTCAATCCGTATGCTCATTTTGTCCTCCGGTCTGTCCGGAGATCGGCATAGCCAACGTTTAGGACACGCTCATGGCAGGAACTTTTCTGCCTATTTTTGCTATCACACATAACCGATTTATGAATACGATCATCTTCGATTTGGGGGGCGTCCTGATCGATTGGAATCCCCGTTACCTCTACCGCAAACTCTTCCAATCGGAGGCGGAAATGGAGCGCTTTCTGGAACAGATTACCACCAGCGACTGGAATGAAGCCCAAGACGCCGGGCGGCCGCTCGCCGAGGGAACTCAATTGTTGGTCGATCGGTATCCGGATCACCGCGAACTGATTGAGGCGTTTTACGGCCGCTGGGAAGAAATGCTCGGCGGAGCGATCAGCGGAACCGTGGAAATCCTCGAAAACTTTCGAAATGCCGGACACCACCGCCTCTACGCCCTCACCAATTGGTCGGCGGAAACCTGGCCGATCGCCCTGCGGCGGTTTGAATTTTTGCACTGGTTTGAGGATGTACTGGTTTCTGGAAAAGAGGGGATCCGCAAGCCGGATCCGGCTTTCTACGGGCTGCTCCGGGAGCGATTCGGCATCGAATTTGCCGATGCCTTGTTTATCGACGACAACCTCCGCAACGTCTTGGCTGCCCGCGAGCTCGGATTAGACACCATTCATTTTCAGACGCCGGGTCAACTGCGCACCGAACTGCAAGCCCGCCGGCTATTAGTTGGCTAGCTCCTGAATGGCGATCCAGGCCATCAGCCCTGTGCTGTATTTCAGGCAATCCTCATCGACATCAAAGGTATCGGTATGGACGCTGGAGGTGATCCCTTTCGCCAGATTACCCGTTCCCAAACGATAAAAGCAAGCGGGCACGTGATGGGAGTAAAACGCAAAATCCTCGCCGGTCATGCGGATAGGCAGCTCGACGACATTTTCGGGCCCCATGTAGCGTTGAGCATGGCCGAACACCCGGTTGGTGAGTACCGGATCGTTTTTTAGGAAGGGATAACCAATTTTTATTTCCAGCTCAGCGGTACCGCCGAATGCCAGCGCCGTGTGGGTGACCAATTGCCGCAGCAGAGAATGCGCCTCGGCGCGCCATTCTTCATTCATCGTGCGAAAGGTCCCCTTGAGGTGTACGGCGTTAGGAATGATATTCGTGGCTCCCCCTTCCGATTGAATGTGTCCGAACGTCAGCACCGAAGGTAAAGTAGGATCGGCCTTCCGACTGATCAACTGCTGAGTCGCCGAGATGATTTGTGCGGCGATAGCAATCGGATCGACTGTTTCCTGTGGAATAGCGCCGTGGCCTCCCCGGCCGCGCACCGTCAGGTAGAGTTCATCTGCGGAGGCCATATAGATTCCCCCCCGCATACCAACCTTGCCTGTTTCCAGGGGTGGATGCACATGCTGCCCCACGATACCCGCCGGCACTGGATCTTTCAGCGCTCCCTCCCGGATCAGGATACTGGCTCCGCCGGGTGCCTGCTCCTCTCCCGGTTGGAAAAGGAGGCGCACCGTGCCCTTCCAATGATCGCGAAGCTGCCAGAGAATGGCGGCCGTACCGATCAGGCTACTCGTGTGTACATCGTGCCCGCAGGCGTGCATTACTCCCGGCACCGTCGATTGATACGGCACTGAGGAGCGCTCCTGAATCGGCAGCGCATCGATATCCGCTCGCAAGGCGAAAGTGGCTCCCTTTCCGGCTTTCCCATCGATTGAGAGGAGTAAACCCGTCTGGGCAATCTCCCGAAAGGGAATACCCAGCTGTCGGAATACTTCTTTGAGATAGGCAGCCGTGCGCACCTCTTCAAAAGACAACTCCGGATGGCGATGCAGGTGTCGTCGGTGTTCGACTACATCGCGGTGCTGGGATTCGGCCAACCCCTGAATCCGATCTAATAGGCTTGTCTGCGGCATGATCTGTTATTCCAAATGACGAACGCCCGTTGCAACGAAGTACAACGGGCGACATCTACTATCCTTATCGAAGAAAAGCCTAAGCTTTCTCTTCTTCTTCCGTCGATGCTGTCTCTTCAGCAGCAGCTGGTTCGTCGGCCGGTTGCTCTTCCGGGGTGGCTTCAGCGGTTGCCTCTTCCGGAGCGGCTTCTTCAGCAGCCGGTTCTTCAGCGGCAGATTCCTCTGGCTCCGGCTTTTCCTCTACCGGAGGCGGTGGTGGCATACCGTTGATTCTCGCTATTTCAGCGGCGCGCTCTTGTGCCACTTGCTCGAAGCGGGCTGCTACTCTAGCTTCTTTATCCTCTAACCAGGCATTGAACTTTTTGTCCGCTTCTTCCTGGGTGATTGCTCCCTTAGCGACTCCGCGCTGCAGATGCTTTTTGTACAATACTCCTTTGAAACGCAGAATGGCACGGGCGGTATCCGTCGGTTGCGCGCCCTTCATCAACCAATCGTAGGCGAGTTCCCGATTGAGTTCGATGGTAGCCGGTGTCGTCATGGGGTTGTAGGTACCCAATTTTTCGATAAACCGACCATCTCTTGGTGCGCGTGTGTCTGCTACTACAATATGATAGAACGGACGTTTTTTTCGCCCTTTACGCTGTAAGCGGATTTTGACTGGCATTCAAAAAGTCTTCGTTGTTTAACCATACCTGCTTCCTCCCATCAAGGGACAGCAGGTTTTGCCGGAGCGCAAAAATAGGAATAAATACCTACTATTGCAACTCTAAGGAACTGATTTAAAACCAAAGGCGTAACTCCGCCCGAAACCGCCCGTCAGCGGTGCGTTCTGCGTGCAACTCGTGTTCTGGATAGAGCAGTTGAAGTCGCTTTCTCAAATTTGCCAGGCCAATGCCACTTTCTTCGTTTCCGGATTTGATCTGGGCATGATCCGGGTTTTCTACTGAAAAGAGCAATTGCTTTTCATCGACTTGCAGTCGGATACAAATCGTACCGGGCTCGAGTTTAGATACGCCGTGCTTAAAGGCATTTTCCACTAATGGAATTAGCAACAATGGAGCAATTTCACGCCGGCGGATTTGTTCGGGAAAATGCGTTTCGATCTGGTGTCGATCCGAAAGCCGCAAGCGCATAAACT
Source organism: uncultured Saprospiraceae bacterium (assembly GCA_964504335.1). Lineage (GTDB taxonomy): Bacteria > Bacteroidota > Bacteroidia > Chitinophagales > Saprospiraceae > CAZDET01. The sequence continues at coordinate 14,855 of CAZDET010000037.1, read as the reverse complement.
GTAAATACTGCTGAATGAAATCCACTTCCGCTCGCAGTTGTACCTGCTCCGCACGCGCTTCGTAAATGAGGTAGCGCATCAATTTTCCCAACCCGTAAATCATTTCCTTGGCCAACTCCTTGTCGTAATCGACGATGGTGTAAATTTCGTTCAAGGAATTGAAGAAGAAGTGGGGTTGTAATTGAAACCGCAAAAATTGGAGTTCCGCAGAAAGGTTTTGTCGATCGCGTTCTACCCGATCCAGGTTCAGGCGTCCGGATATTTCCAGCTGCCGGATCTGGTTTGCCAGAAGCCCTACCACTGCATATGCGATCCCGTAGCGATAGGATAGTTGATAATCGGGAAACACCTGGCTTCGCAGCAACTGCTCTACCCCAAAGGCCATCAGAATCAGAATCGCATTGGCTGCTATACTCCATACCACAGACCAGCCCTGCTTTCGAATCCAGTTGGAAAGGCAAAAATAGTTGAGGTAGAAGATGGGTACACAAAGAAATAATGGAATCAGATAGTAGAATAAGGGGACGCCTTGCCGAAGCGATGCGGATGGAAGGAGCAAAACCGGCAGAGTTGCTGCCAGTACCCAGACCAGTAGATGCCAGGCTGCCTTTGTCGATCTCAGAAACGATGCTTCAGGCTCCAACATATTCATACAGTCTCTATATTATTACGGCAAGTTCGCTATTGTTCTTCAAATTGTTAATCACTTTAATATCCCTACATGAATACGCCAATTTATTTAGTAATCATAGCTTTATGCGTTAGTATTTGCGCCTGCCGGACGGGGGGGCCCGGGAGCTGGGATCCCAATGATCCGACAACCGTCATTTTGGTCCGCCACGCCGAACAGCGCACCGGCGACAATCCCGGCCTGTCGCCCGAAGGTCGCCTGCGCGCCCAGCAATTGGCGGTGACCCTCCAGCGCGTTGACCTCAACGCTATCTACAGCACGGATACCCGGCGCACCCAACAAACTGCCGAGCCGATCGCCGATGATAAACGCTTGCGCGTGGAGCGCTTCGATCGCGACAGAGTCGATCGCCTCATCGATGATATTCGCCGCCGCCACCGCGGTGGTACCGTGCTGGTGGTGAGCCACGCGGATACGCTGGCCGAACTGGCTGCGCTGCTCGATCCGGGCGTCAATTACGATCCCCTTCCCGCCAGTGTTTTCAATAATTTATACATCGTCACGGATGCCGGCACTAATCGGGCAGAAGTGCTCGTGTTACAGTACGGAGGATAATAGCAAGCCCTCCGCCGGAAACCGACGGAGGGCTGCTGTTGCTGTATAAATGTGTTTCTGGGCTCCCCCAGAACCTTATTCTATTCTTCTACTTCCATCTCTTCGTAATGCGCCTGACGTGCTTCCCAGGCTTCCTGGGCGTCTTTGGTGGTAACGAAGAGGCGTTCGTACTTGCGCAGGCCGGTACCGGCCGGGATGCGCTTACCAACGATGACGTTCTCCTTCAGACCGAGCAGGCCATCGCGCTTGGCACCGATGGCGGCCGTGCTGAGTACCTTGGTCGTTTCCTGGAAGGATGCGGCTGAAATCCAGCTGCTCGTACCTAGAGAAGACTTCGTGATACCCTGCAACAGCGGGCTGGAGGTCGCAGCAGTTGCATCGCGGTACTGAACCAGTTCCTTGTCGTTGCGCTTCAGGAAGCTGTTTTCCTCCCGCAATTGACGCAGCGTGACGAGCATACCTGCCCGCAGGCGGTTGGAATCGCCGGCCTCAGTAACGACTTTCTTGTCGAAAATCCAGTCGTTCATTTCGAGGAACTCGTAGCGCTCTACGGCTTCGCCTTCCAGGAAGGTAGTGTCGCCCGGATCTTCGATTTGTACGCGGCGCATCATCTGGCGGACGATCACCTCGATGTGCTTGTTGTTGATCGTGATGCCCTGCGAGCGATATACTTCCTGTACACCGTTTACCAGGTAAGATTGTACGGCAAATGGCCCCTTGATATTCAAAATATCGCGCGGTGCCACGGCTCCATCGGAGAGCGGCGTACCGGCCCGAACAAAGTCACCGTCCTGTACGAGGATGTGCTTCGACAATCCGATGAGGTACTTGCGCTTCTGACCATCCTTCGCCGTTACGATCAATTCGCGATTACCGCGCTTGATCTTGCTGCTAAAGGACACGACCCCATCGATTTCGGATACGACGGCGGGGTTGGACGGGTTGCGAGCTTCGAACAGCTCCGTTACCCGTGGCAGACCACCGGTGATATCCTGAATCTTTCCAAGCTTCCGCGGAATCTTGACGATTTTCTGGCCGCTGATGACCTTCGTGCCATCCTCGATGGAAATGTAGGCACCCACCGGCAAGTTGTACTGCCGTAGTTCCTCTCCCGCATCGCTCAGGATGCGAATGGTTGGGATTTTACGGCGGTTCTTACTTTCGATGATCACCTTCTCGGCAAAGCCCGTTAAGTCGTCGCGTTCGATCCGGAAGGTAACGCCCTCTTCTACGTCGGAGAACTCGGCGGTACCGGCAAATTCGGATACGATGACGGCGTTGTAGGGGTCCCATTCACAAATGACCTCCCCCTTCTTGATACTTTGGTCATCACTAACCATAAGGGTCGAACCGTAGGGGATGTGGTGGCTAACAAACTGCTTACCACTTTCCGTATCCACGATCCGGATTTCACCGGTTCGGGAGAGCACGATGTTTTGATCCTTTCCGGAGTCGTCGGTGTAAGTAGTAGTCCGTATGCTGTCAAACTCGATCTTTCCAACGAACTTTGAAAGGATCTGCGATTCGGTCTTGGACAGCACCGCCGTACCACCGACGTGGAAGGTACGAAGGGTTAACTGTGTACCCGGCTCACCGATCGACTGGGCGGCGATGATACCCACGGCATCTCCCTCCTCCCCAATTCGGCCGGTAGCGAGGTTCTTACCGTAGCACTTGGCACAGACACCGCGCTTGGTTTCACAGGTAAGTACCGAACGGATCGTCACCATTTCGATGCCTTCCTTCTCGATGAAATTCGCCAGACGAGTACTGATGAATTCACCCGCTTTGAGGATCATTTCATCGGAAACCGGATGGACAATATCATGTAGGGTATAGCGACCTGCGATCCGCGATGACAGCGGCTCGATCACTTTCTCATTATCCTTCAGTGCCGTAGTTTCAATACCGCGCAGTGTATCGCAGTCTTCCTCCATTACGACCACGTCTTGCGCTACGTCGACTAGTCGACGTGTCAGGTAACCGGCATCGGCCGTTTTAAGGGCCGTATCGGCCAGACCCTTGCGGGCACCGTGGGTAGAGATGAAGTATTCGAGTACGGAAAGTCCGTCTACGAAGTTGGACAGGATCGGGTTCTCGATAACCGCACCACCGGAGTCGCCAGACTTTTTCGGCTTGGCCATCAGTCCCCGCAATCCGCAGAGCTGCTTAATCTGCTGCTTCGAGCCACGAGCACCTGAGTCGAGCATCATGAACACGGAGTTAAAGCCTTGCTTGTGCTGGGCCAGCTCCTTCATGAGCGTATCCGTGATGCGATTGTCCGCGTAGGTCCACTTATCAATGATCTGGTTGTAGCGCTCGTTGTTGGTGATGAGCCCCATGTTGAAGTTATCCCAAACCTCATCTACCTCTGACTGGGCTTCGTCCAACTGCATTTGCTTCACGGAAGGCGTGATCAGATCATCCAGATTGAACGACAACCCACCTTTGAAGGCCCAGTTGAAGCCCATGTTCTTGATCTGGTCAAGGAACTCAGCCGTTACGGCGAAGCTGGTGCGTTCGATCACATCACCGATGACGCGCTTGAGGTTCTTCTTCGTCAGGAGTACGTTTACGAATGGCACACTTTTCGGCACGGTTTCGTTGAAGATCACCCGGCCGGTGGTGGTTTCGATCAGCTTGTGCTCCAGGTTGCCATCTTCATTCTCCACGGGCACTCGCACCTTGATTACAGCGTGTAGGTCGAGCTGGCCTTCGTTGTAGGAGATCAGTACTTCTTCCGGAGAATAGAAGCGACGGCCATCACCTTTTACCTTAATTTCATCGGTGGAGCGGCGCTCCTTGGTGATGTAGTAAAGCCCGAGTACCATATCCTGCGAAGGCAGAGTAATGGGCGTTCCGTTCTGCGGGTTGAGCATATTGTGGCTCGCCAGCATCAGCACCTGGGCCTCGAGAATGGCGGCCTGGCTGAGTGGTACGTGTACCGCCATTTGGTCTCCGTCAAAGTCGGCGTTAAAGGCACCACAAACGAGTGGGTGCAATTGAATCGCCTTACCTTCAATGAGTCGAGGCTGAAAAGCCTGAATCGAAAGTCGGTGCAGGGTTGGAGCCCGGTTGAGCAGTACCGGATGACCACGCAGGATATTTTCCAGGATTTCCCAGATGACCGGCTCTTTGCGGTCGACGAGTTTCTTGGCTGATTTAACCGTCTTGACGATGCCGCGCTCGATGAGCTTGCGAATCACAAACGGCTTGAACAGTTCGGCAGCCATCGCTTTCGGTAGGCCACACTCGTGCAATTTCAGCGTCGGCCCCACTACGATCACCGAACGACCGGAGTAGTCCACCCGCTTACCGAGTAGGTTTTGGCGGAACCGCCCTTGCTTCCCTTTTAGAATATCGCTTAGCGACTTCAGGGCCCGTCCGCCTTCTGCCTTCACGGCATTCGACTTACGGGAATTGTCAAAGAGTGAATCGACTGCTTCCTGCAGCATCCGCTTTTCGTTCCGCAGAATTACTTCCGGTGCTTTAATTTCCAGCAGGCGCTTCAGGCGGTTGTTCCGAATGATTACACGCCGGTAGAGGTCGTTCAAATCCGAAGAGGCAAATCGACCACCGTCCAACGGCACCAGGGGGCGCAGTTCGGGCGGTACGACCGGCAGGTATTGGATAATGGTCCATTCCGGCGCATTTTCCATGCGGGTATGGGCATCGCGGAAGGCCTCCACTACGCGCAGGCGCTTCAGTGCTTCCGACTTCCGCTGCTGGCTCGTCTCGGTGTTAGCCTGGTGGCGCAAGTCGTAGGAAAGCTGATCCAGCTCGAGGCGTTCCAGCAAATCCTTTACGGCCTCGGCCCCCATTTTAGCGATGAACTTATTGGGGTCCGTATCATCCAGCATTTGATTTTCTGCCGGTAGCGTATCAAGGATTTCGAGGTACTCTTCCTCGGTCAGCAGGTCCATCTTCGTGAGTCCATCCGTTTCTTTAGTTCCGGGCTGGATGACGACGTAGCGCTCGTAGTAAATAATCGATTCCAGCTTCTTGGATGACAATCCGAGCAGGTAACCGATTTTGTTGGGTAGGGATTTAAAAAACCAAATGTGCACGACCGGCACGACCAGCTTAATGTGGCCCATGCGCTCGCGCCGCACCTTCTTCTCCGTCACTTCTACCCCACAGCGATCACAAACGATTCCCTTGTAGCGAATCCGCTTGTACTTGCCGCAATAGCATTCGTAGTCCTTGACCGGACCGAAGATGCGTTCGCAAAAAAGACCGTCCCGCTCGGGCTTGTACGACCGGTAATTGATGGTTTCCGGCTTGAGTACTTCTCCATAGGAACGCTCTAAAATGTCATCGGGGCTCGACAGGCTGATCGTGATGTTATCAAAATCCTGCCGTTGCACCATATTTTTTTTCTTAAAGGGCATACACGCTATTTTGGGAAGGCTTCTTCTGCAATTAATCAAATTTCACGTCGAGGGCGAGCCCACGCAATTCGTGGACGAGTACGTTGAAGGACTCCGGAATATTCGGTTCCGGTAAGTTGTCGCCCTTCACGATGGATTCGTATGCCTTGGCGCGGCCGGTGATGTCGTCCGACTTGATCGTGAGCAGCTCCTGAAGGATATTAGAGGCACCGAAGGCTTCGAGGGCCCATACCTCCATCTCTCCGAAGCGCTGACCACCGAACTGCGCCTTACCACCGAGCGGCTGCTGGGTGATGAGCGAGTACGGTCCGATCGAACGGGCATGCATCTTATCGTCGACCATATGCGACAACTTCAGCATGTAGATCACCCCGACGGTTGCCTGCTGGTGGAAGCGGTCGCCGGTTTCACCATCGTAGAGGTAGGTTTGCCCGAGGGAGGGCAATTCTGCCGACTGAATGTACTCCTCAATTTCATCGCGGCTCGCACCGTCGAAGATCGGCGTGGCGAACTTGACGCCTAGTTTCTCTCCGGCCCAACCGAGTACGGTTTCGAAGATCTGCCCGAGGTTCATCCGTGAGGGTACACCAAGCGGATTGAGTACGATATCTACGGCCGTACCGTCTTCCAGGAAGGGCATATCTTCCATCCGTACGATCCGAGACACGATTCCCTTGTTTCCGTGGCGCCCCGCCAGCTTGTCGCCTACCTTCAGCTTGCGCTTCTTGGCCAGATAAACTTTGGCCAGTTTCAGTACACCAGGAGGCAATTCATCACCAACGCTGATGTTGAACTTCTCCCGCTTGTGGCGACCTACTTCCTCGTTTACCTTGATGCTGTAGTTGTGCAGCAGGCGGGCAATGAGATCGTTGACGTGGGCGTCATCGGTCCAGGAGGTATAGTCGATTGTAGCGTATTCGATTTCGCGGAGCAGCTCAGCGGTGAACTTTTCACCTTTCGGCACGATCATTTCGCCGTAGATCGTTTTCACACCCTGGCTGGTCTTTCCTTTTACCAGGATAATGAGCTTATCGATCAGAATTGTCTTCAGTTCGTTCAGCGCAATTTTGTTCTGATCGTCCAGCTTGGCGAGTTGATTTTTCTCGGCGTCTTTCTGCTTCTGGTCTTTCTTGGCCCGAGCGAAGAGCTGCTTGTCGATCACCACTCCCTTCAGAGAGGGAGGTGCTTTCATGGAAGCATCCTTCACATCGCCCGCCTTGTCACCGAAGATGGCGCGCAGCAATTTCTCTTCCGGCGTCGGATCGGATTCACCCTTGGGAGTAATTTTACCGATCAGGATATCGCCTTCTTTGATCCATGCCCCCACTCGAATGATACCATTCTCGTCAAGATCCTTGGTGGCATCTTCGGAGACGTTCGGAATATCGTTGGTCAGTTCTTCTTCTCCCAGCTTAGTATCGCGCACGTCCATTTCGAAGTGCTCGATGTGGAGGGAGGTGAAGATATCTTCCTGCACTACGCGCTCGGAGAGTACGATGGCGTCTTCAAAGTTGTATCCTTTCCAGGGCATGAAGGCCACCTTCAGGTTCTGACCAAGTGCCAATTCGCCCTTTTCAGTGGCGTAGCCGTCGCAGAGGATCTGTCCTTTTGCCACGCGTTCGCCGCGGCGAACGATCGGCTTCAGGTTAATGCAGGTTCCCTGGTTGGTGCGCAGGAACTTCGTCAGTCGGTAGGTCTTCCGATCATCTTCAAACGAAACGAGTTGCTCCTCGTCGGAGCGATCGTAGCGGATGACAATTTCGTTGGCATCGACGTATTCGACTACCCCGTTTCCTTCGGCATTGACGAGCATGCGGGAGTCGCGCGCCGCCTTTCCTTCCAAACCGGTGCCCACGATAGGAGAGCTCGGCTTGATCAGCGGTACTGCCTGACGCTGCATGTTGGAACCCATCAGGGCGCGGTTGGCGTCGTCGTTTTCAAGGAAGGGAATCATAGAAGCCGAAACCCCCACAATCTGGTTGGGAGCCACGTCCATGTATTCAATTTCCTCCGGCGACAATACCGGGAAGTCGCCATGCTCCCGGCACTTAACGCGATCGCTATCGAAAATCCCCCCCGGCTTGAGCGGGGCATTTGCCTGGGCGATCTTTTTAAAGTCTTCGCCTTCGGCAGAAAGGTAGACCGGATCGCCTTTCATGACTACCGCTCCCTCTTCTACTCTTCGGTAGGGCGTTTCGAGAAAGCCCATCTTGTTGATCTTGGCGTGCACGCAAAGCGTGGAGATCAATCCGATGTTGGGGCCTTCTGGCGTTTCAATAGTACAAAGCCGTCCGTAGTGGGAGTAGTGTACGTCGCGCACCTCAAAACCAGCGCGCTCCCGGCTCAGGCCACCGGGGCCGAGGGCAGAAATCCGCCGCTTGTGCGTGATTTCGGAAAGCGGGTTGGTTTGATCGAGGAATTGTGACAACTGGCTCGTGCCGAAGAAAGAGTTGATCACGCTCGAAAGGGTCCGGGCATTGATCAGGTCTACTGGTGTGAAGACTTCGTTGTCGCGCACGTTCATCCGCTCGCGGATGGTTCGAGCCATACGGGCAAGGCCGACGCCGAACTGGGCGTACAACTGCTCCCCGACGGTGCGAACGCGACGGTTGGACAAATGGTCGATATCGTCGATCTCGGCACGTTGATTCATCAATGCGACGAGGTAGGTGACGATGGCGATGATGTCTTCCTTAGTTAATACCAGTACTTCCTCCGGCGTTTCCAGATCCAGCTTGCGGTTGATCTTGTAGCGTCCGACTTCCCCGAGATTGTAGCGCTTATCGGAGAAGAAGAGCTTATCGATGATACCGCGTGCCGTTTCTTCGTCGGGCGGATCGGTACCGCGCAGTTGGCGGTAGATGTATTGAACCGCTTCGAGTTCGGAGCTGGAAGGATCTTTCTGGAGTGTATTGTAGATAATCGAGTAATCGAGATCGATATCGTCCTTTTGCAGGATGATGACATCCGTCTCGGCATTGAGAATCAACTCGATATTATCTTCGTCCAGTACGACGTCGCGTTCGAGAATAATCTCGTTGCGTTCAATCGTCACTACCTCGCCGGTGTCCTCATCTACGAAATCTTCCGTCCAGGTGCGCAGTACTCGCGCGGCGAGCTTGCGACCAATTGCTCCTTCGAGCGCTTCGCGGGTAGCGGGCATCTCGTCGGCCAGGTTGAAGATATCGAGGATGGCTTTATCGGAATCGAACCCGATGGCGCGCAGCAGTGTGGTGACGGGGAATTTCTTCTTCCGGTCGATGTAAGCATACATGACCGTGTTGATGTCGGTGGCAAATTCCATCCAGGCCCCCTTGAAGGGGATGACCCGAGCGGAATAGATCTTGGTACCGTTGGGGTGAAAAGATTGCCCGAAGAAAACGCCCGGAGAGCGGTGCAATTGTGAAACAATCACGCGCTCGGCTCCGTTGATGACGAATGTTCCCTTTGGCGTCATGTACGGAATATTCCCGAGGAATACATCCTGCACGATCGTTTGAAAGTCGACGTGCTCTTCGTCGTTACACGAGAGCTTCAGTTTGGCTTTCAGGGGTACGGAATACGTCAAGCCCCGCTGCATACACTCTTCGATGGTGTAGCGAGGCGGGTCTACGAAATAATCCAGAAATTCGAGCACGAAAATGTTGCGAGTGTCCGTGATCGGAAAATTCTCCTGAAATACTTTGTACAGTCCTTCATTCACCCGATTTTCGGGCGTGGTTTCCAATTGGAAAAACTCCTGGAAGGATTTTAGTTGTATTTCGAGTAGATCAGGATGAGTAGGCGCGAGTTTAATCTTACCGAAGTTAACACGCTTCTCTTCGGCTTTGAGCAGCTGGCCGTTTGACGTCATTGGCAAGAATCCGTTTATGGTGAGACGAGCGATCGCCTGGGTTGACTATAATCGAATAAACAATATACAACAAAATCTGGCAAAAAGTTGCCTTTTGGCAGAAAGTTTGTATACGACAATAGGCTTAGCAAGCTGTGACAAACAACTCGCTAAGCCTGTAGTGCAATCGGAGCGGCCTTCTCGGAGGAATACCGGCTCCGCGTAAGAGGCAGCTTACTTCAGCTCGACCTGAGCCCCCACCTCTTCGAGGGCGGACTTCATCTGTTCCGCTTCTTCTTTGGGAACACCTGCTTTGATAGTGGCGGGAGCACCATCGACCATTGCCTTGGCATCTTTCAGTCCGATGCCCAGGAGACCTTTCACTTCCTTTACGACCTTGAGTTTGGCCGCACCGGCGGATTCCAGTACTACGTCGAATTCGGTTTTCTCGGCGGCACCGCCTTCTCCTTCACCACCTCCGGCACCCGGAGCAGCGACGGCGACAGCGGCAGCAGCCGGCTTGATACCGTAGTCCTCTTCCATTATCTTGGCAAGCTCGTTAACATCCTTGACGGTCAGGTTAACCAGCTGTTCAGCTATTGCCTTGAGATCTGCCATTTTCTATAAAATTTAAAAGTGTTGGACGATAAAAATTATCGTGCGCAAACAGCTTGGAAGCCAAATTGGGTTTATGCTGCTTCTTCACGCTCTTCGAGCGCTTTGAGCAGATTCATGATTGTAGTACCGCCCGATTGCAGCGCACCGATCAGGTTGCGCGCCGGCGATTGCAGCAAGCCGATGACCTCGCCCAGTAGCTCTTCCTTCGACTTGAGCTTGGTCAGGGTTTCGATTTGATCGTCGCCTTCGTACACCGCCGTATCGATGTAGGCGGCCTTCAGTAAGGGGCGCTCTGCGGTTTCGCGGAATTCCTTAATCAGTCGGGCAGGCACATTTGCTACCTCCGTAAACATCAGGGCCGTCGGTCCCTTCAGCGATTCGTACAAACCGCCGTAGTTCCGCTCTTCGGGGAATGATTCAAGCGCCTTGCGAACAAGGGTGTTTTTCACCACGCGCATTTCCACACCCTTCTCGTAGCAAAGGCCACGGAGTTTATTGACTTGCTCTACCGTAAGGGTCGAAGCGTCTGTTAAATAGAAATACTCCGAAGCCTCAAATTTTTCCTTTAACGCCTCAATAGTGGCGGTTTTTTCTGCTCTGGTCATATCGACTTGGAGTTTACAACTTTAGTGATTTGGGATCGACCTTCACCCCCGGACTCATCGTACTGGCCACGGTAACCGTTTTCATGTACGTCCCTTTTGCCGAAGCAGGTTTCATACGTTGCAGCGTTGCAAGCAACTCGAAGGCATTATCCTTTAGTTTGTCGGGAGAAAAGGAAACCCGTCCGACGGAAGCGTGAATAATTCCATATTTATCGACGCGGAAGGCAATTTTACCGCCTTTCACATCGGAAATGGCGGCCCCTACATTCTGGGTCACCGTTCCTGTTTTCGGGTTGGGCATCAGGCCACGCGGGCCGAGAATCCGCCCCAGACGACCAACTTTTGCCATTACTTGCGGCATAGCCACTACTACATCGAAATCGGTCCAACCGTCACTGACCTTTTGGATCATCTCATCCAGGCCTACGTAATCGGCGCCAGCTTCCTGGGCTTCTGCTTCTTTATCGGGCGTTACGAATGCGAGCACCCGCTTGGTTTTACCCGTTCCGTGTGGGAGATTAACCGTACCACGCAGTGCCTGATCTGCCTTGCGCGGATCAATTCCCAGGCGCACGTGCACGTCGACGGAGGCATCAAACTTAGTCGTGTTGATTTCCTTGACCAACCCCATCGCTTCCTCCAGCTCGTATTGCTTGGCAGGATCGACCTTGGCGTTCGCCTCCTTTCGCTTTTTACTTACTCTTGCCATTTCATTTAATTTGAGGTGATAGCGTTCCGCTCGGGGGCGAAACTCCCTGCTGTATTGGTACTTTGGTATCTTGGTCTTTTGGTACTTCAGTCTTTTTCAAGGCCAAAGAACCAACCTACTAATTCTCTTCCCAAGGCGGCGTTCCCTCCACGGTAATACCCATGGAGCGAGCGGTACCGGCCACCATTTTCATGCCCGATTCTACGGTGAAGGCATTGAGGTCGGGCATCTTGTTTTCGGCAATGGCCCGGACCTGATCCCAGGTTACCTTACCGACTTTATTGCGGTTGGGCTGAGCACTGCCCCCCTTGAGTTTGGCGGCTTCCATGAGTTGGGTAGCAGCCGGAGGGGTTTTAATGACGAATTCGAAGGACTTATCCTTGAATACGGAGATTACAACGGGTAGTACCTTTCCCTGCTGATCCTGCGTTGCGGCGTTGAAACGCTTGCAGAATTCCATGATATTCACCCCCTTAGCACCCAATGCCGGACCAACCGGGGGGGCGGGGTTTGCTGCACCTCCGCGTACTTGCAGCTTGATGAACGTATCTATTTCCTTAGCCATTTTCCGCTTACTTTTTAGGCCTGCTTTTCGACCTGCATGAAGTTGAGTTCCACCTCAGTACCACGTCCAAAAATTTTGACGATCACCTTCAGTTTCTTCCGCTCTTCGTTGACTTCCTGAATATCTCCGACGAATTCGCTGAACGGGCCGTCGATAATCTTCACTGTTTCACCTACGATGAACGGTTCGATCATCGTCTCTCCGGCATCCTGGGATTCATCCACCTTACCGAGTAGCCGGTTGGCTTCGGCGTCGCGCATGGGAATTGGATTTTCCTTTCCCAAGAAATGGATGACGTTCGGCATATTGGCAATCGTACTTACCACTTCTCCCGACAGCTTTCCGGGAGTCGCCTCAACCAGGATATAGCCCGGCAAAATATTTCGCTCCGAAATGACTTTCTTCCCATTCCGGATCTTGTAAATCTTCTCCGTTGGTACCAATACCTGGAAGATGAACGAATCCCAGTGTTCGCGATTGATTTCTAACTCAATGCGCTCTTTGATTTTTCGTTCTTTGCCACTTATGACTCGTAAAGAATACCAACGCTTCTCTTCAGACATGCATCGTTTGTCTTAGGACAAGCCGTAAATGAAGTCAGTAGCCGCCTTGGAGAATAAGTCCATGACGAGTACCAACAACGCAAAAATGATCGACCCGACAATGACCAAAATCGTGTTGGTCTGGAGGGCTGAATAACTGGGCCAGGTTACCTTGTGCACCAGCTCGTTGTAACTTTCGCGTAGGTACAGTTGAAGCTTGTCCATAAAAAATGGTTTGGAGTTTGAAGTGTGCAGCTTGCAGTGTGACGCTCTTGGCACACATCAAACCATTAAGGCACGGGTGGAGAGACTCGAACTCCCAGCCCCTGGTTTTGGAGACCAGTGCTCTACCAATTGAGCTACACCCGTAAATAAATAGGAGTGTGGGTGTGGGTTTGAGTGTGGGGTGTTTCTATTCCCCACACTCACACAGGCACACCCAAACTCACACTAATCTAAAATTTCCGTTACCTGACCAGCACCTACGGTGCGGCCACCTTCCCGGATCGCGAAGCGAAGACCTTTCTCCATCGCGATAGCATTGAGCAATTTCACTTCCAGCGTGACGTTATCGCCGGGCATTACCATTTCTACGCCGGAGGGCAGATTGACGTCGCCGGTAACGTCGGTGGTACGGAAGTAGAACTGCGGACGGTAACCGTTGAAGAAGGGCGTGTGACGACCACCTTCATCCTTAGCCAGTACGTATACCTCGCACTTGAAGTGCTTGTGCGGCTTTACGGTCCCAGGCTTGCAAATCACCTGGCCGCGGCGGATTTGCGTCTTTTCAATACCGCGCAGGAGCAGACCGGCGTTATCACCAGCTTCTCCGCGCTCGAGGATTTTGCGGAACATCTCTACCCCAGTAACGGTAGAGTTGAGCGGCTTCTCACCCTCCTTCATCATACCGATGATTTCTACCGGATCACCGGTATTGATCACACCGCGCTCGATCCGACCAGTAGCTACCGTACCGCGACCAGTGATAGAGAATACATCTTCCACCGGCATCAGGAACGGCTGGTCGACCAGGCGCTCCGGCTCGGGGATATCGGTATCCACCGCTTCCATCAAGTCAAAAATCTTCTGCTTGGCATCGGCATCTCCTTCGAGAGCCTTGAGCGCAGAACCGATGATGATGCTGGCGTTGTCACCGTCGTACTCGTACTGGCTAAGCAATTCGCGCACCTCCATTTCTACCAGTTCAAGCATCTCTTCGTCGTCGACCAGGTCGGCCTTGTTCATGAACACGACGATATTCGGTACACCTACCTGGCGAGCCAGCAGGATGTGTTCGCGCGTCTGAGGCATCGGACCATCCGTGGCGGCAACGACCAGAATCGCACCGTCCATCTGGGCAGCACCCGTTACCATGTTCTTTACGTAGTCGGCGTGACCCGGGCAGTCAACGTGGGCGTAGTGACGATTATCCGTTTCGTATTCTACGTGAGCGGTGTTGATGGTGATACCGCGCTCTTTTTCTTCCGGAGCCGCGTCAATCGCGTCGTAGTCCATTTTCTTGGCACTACCCTTCTCAGAAAGAACGGTGGTGATTGCTGCGGTCAGGGTTGTCTTACCGTGGTCAACGTGGCCAATGGTACCCACGTTGACGTGGGGTTTGGTTCTCTGAAATGTTTCCTTAGCCATCGATCATTACTGTTTTGTCGAAGCGAACGTTTGGTGAATGCAAATTGCCACTAAAGTGGGAGCCGACCGCAACACCGGCCGCCCCAATTGCTAATGCCCAACGTCACCTGGCGGCTCTGTCGGGAAAAACAATGCGGCATGGAGCCAACGGTGGGATTTGAACCCACGACCCCTTCCTTACCATGGAAGTGCTCTACCCCTGAGCTACGATGGCAGAACTACCACAGCAGCACCTAACAATACGTACTGCTTATTCATACTGCAACCACCTCAAGGGCGGCTCTGGGAGCTTATTGAGCTCCTTTGAGCGGGAGACGAGACTCGAACCCGCGACCCTCAGCTTGGAAGGCTGATGCTCTACCAACTGAGCTACTCCCGCAAATGGTAGTGTGAAATGTGGCGTGTGGTAGTGTGAATGATACACACTGTAAACCAGCAAACTCCAAACTTCACACCATTCTTCGTGGGGGTGGTAGGATTCGAACCTACTCAGTCAGAGACAACAGATTTACAGTCTGCCCCGGCTCTCCAACTCCGGCGCACCCCCGAATGGATGTTGGTATCAAAAATGTCAAGGTGTAACGTTATGTAGTTTGGCGTGTGGATGCGTGCCCTCATTTGGAACCACATTTCAAGTCTCACACTTCAAACTCCAAACTTGTACTTCGTGCTCGAACCCCTAACCCGCTTCGGGAGGGGG
>CAZDET010000036.1:0-49280 GCA_964504335.1 uncultured Saprospiraceae bacterium | reverse complement strand
CGGGTACGCGCAAGTCGTCATCATCATCATTGTCATCTTCGTCTTCGTCTTCGTCGTCATCTCCGTCATCGTCATCTCCGTCATCGTCATCGTCATCTCCGTCATCGTCATCTCCGTCATCGTCATCATCACAGGCAGCTACATCAAAGGGGGCACCAACGACGTCCAAATCGGCACATAGTTCATTAGCGGCTACGATTTCAAGGACGGCCGCAGCGGGCGTCTCTCCAAATTCTACGACACCCAAGTCCAGTGTTTCCGGGTCGTAAACGAGCGTGTGAATGGTGAATCGACCCGTTTCCTCTACCTTGAATCGCGGGGTAACATTCACGTCTTCAATAATCAGGTCCGTCCCACTAGTCAGCACGTAGATGCGAGCGAAGCCAAAAGGAACAACAGGATCGGCGTTGATTTCCGCAATCAGCGTTACCTCGTCGTCGGGCTCCAGGCAGTCGAGGTCGTCATCTTGGGCAGTGAGCGTACCGGCATCGGCCTCGCAAACGCCCGGTGCACAGGGTTCGATATCGAACGGCGCTCCCGCGACGTCCAGATCGGCGCAAAGCCCCATCATCTGTACAATCTCCAGAACGGCCGCAGCGGGCGTTTCACCAAATACTACCACCCCTAAATCCAGAGTAGCCGGATCGTAAACCAGGGTGTGGATGGTGAATCGGCCTGTTGCATCGACTTCGAAGCTCGGCTCGGCACCTACCGCTTCGATGATCAGCCCTTCACCGGAAGTGAGCACGTAAATCAGTTCAAAACCGTTGGGGACATTAGCAGGCGCTCCGCGTTCAGCGATAATGGTGGCCGTACCATTTTCCAGGCAGGCTTCGTCGGCATTTTCCGGCTCTAAGGTACCGGCTTCGGCCAGGCAGACGTCCGGGCATTCCTCGATGTGGAAGGGAGCGCCCTCCACATCCAAATCAGCGCAAAGCCCCTGGTCAGCTACAATTTCTAATACCGCGCTTGCAGGGGTCTCGCCAAAGACCACGACTCCCAAGTCGAGGGTAGCGGGGTCATAAACCAGTGTATGAATAGTGAAGCGGCCGGTAGTCTCGATGCCGAAAATCGGGTCGGGCCCCACCGCCTCGATGATTAAATTGTTGCCGGAGGTGAGCACGTAAATTAATTCAAATCCTTCCGGTACGTTGACAGGTGCCACTCGTTGGGCAGAAATGATTGCCTGGTTGTGCTCCAAGCATACCTCATCCGGATGAACCGGTTCGAGCGTGCCGGCATCGGCCTCACAAACCGCTTCGCAATTCTCGATATCGAAGGGAGCGCCGGCTACGTCCAGATCGGCACACAATTCCAGATCGGCCACAATCTCCAATACGGCACTTGCAGGCGTTTCACCCAATTGGACAACGCCCAGATCCAGAGTGTTCGGATCATACACGAGGGTGTGGATGGTAAAGCGGCCAGTCGATTCCACTTCAAATTCCGGCTCCTCTCCGACGGCTTCAATGATGAGATCTTCGCCGGAAGTCAGGACATAGAGCAAGGAAAATCCGGTTGGGACATTAGCGGCGTCGTCTCGCTCTGCGCGCAGAGTTGCCGTCCCATTGTCCAAACAAGTCGATTCGGCATCAATGGGAGTCAACGTGCCGGCCTCCGCTTCGCAGACCTCCTCGCAGGGTTTCAGGAAGAAGGGAACGCCCGTCACATCCAGTGCCCCGCAAATATCGCCGCCACCCTGGATAAGCAGTTCCAGGATTTCGGTTGCTTTCGTTTTATTGAGCTCAACGATGCTCAAGTCCAGAGTATTCGGATCGTAGACCAGGGTGTGGATGGTCTGGCGGCTGCTGTGTTCGGTCTCAAATACCGGTTCGTCGCTGACTTGCAGGATGCGCAGGCCTGAGCCGAAGGTCAGCACGTACAATACTTCGAATCCTTCGGGCACGACGGGAGCCTGGTCGATTTCCGCAATCACGGTTGCTTCGCCGTTTTCGTCCAGGCAGGGATCGTTGCCTGCTTTGAGCGTGCCGGCATCGGCCTCACAAACCGCTTCGCAATTCTCGATATCGAAGGGAGCGCCGGCTACGTCCAGATCGGCACACAATTCCAGATCGGCCACAATCTCCAATACGGCACTTGCAGGCGTTTCACCCAATTGGACAACGCCCAGATCCAGAGTGTTCGGATCATACACGAGGGTGTGGATGGTAAAGCGGCCAGTCGATTCCACTTCAAATTCCGGCTCCTCTCCGACGGCTTCAATGATGAGATCTTCGCCGGAAGTCAGGACATAGAGCAAGGAAAATCCGGTTGGGACATTAGCGGCGTCGTCTCGCTCTGCGCGCAGAGTTGCCGTCCCATTGTCCAAACAAGTCGATTCGGCATCAATGGGAGTCAACGTGCCGGCCTCCGCTTCGCAGACCTCCTCGCAGGGTTTCAGGAAGAAGGGAACGCCCGTCACATCCAGTGCCCCGCAAATATCGCCGCCACCCTGGATAAGCAGTTCCAGGATTTCGGTTGCTTTCGTTTTATTGAGCTCAACGATGCTCAAGTCCAGAGTATTCGGATCGTAGACCAGGGTGTGGATGGTCTGGCGGCTGCTGTGTTCGGTCTCAAATACCGGTTCGTCGCTGACTTGCAGGATGCGCAGGCCTGAGCCGAAGGTCAGCACGTACAATACTTCGAATCCTTCGGGCACGACGGGAGCCTGGTCGATTTCCGCAATCACGGTTGCTTCGCCGTTTTCGTCCAGGCAGGGATCGTTGCCTGCTTTGAGCGTGCCGGCATCGGCCAGGCAGAATAAATCGGAACAACTACCTAGTTCGAAGGATAGTCCCTCGACATCCAGATTGCCGCAAATGCTACCCCCACCTTGGGTGAGCAGGCCAACAACCTCAAATCCGGTCGTTACCCCGAATTCGACCACCCCGAGGTCTAGTGTCGCGGGGTCGTATACGAGGGTGTGAATGGTAAATATCCCATCTTCCATCACCTCGAACTGTGGAGTTTCAGAAACGGCTTCAATAACCAATTCCTCCCCACGGGTAAGCACGAAAATGCTCGTAAATCCTTCGGGAATCAAGGCATCGCCCCGCATGCGGGCAGCCAGAATGGTCTGATCGTCGGAAGCGCAGAGCTTCCCCCCGGTAAGAGTACCGGCATCCGCCGTACAGGCAGAAGGATCGGACGGTTGTGCTTCTGCTGAGCTCAGAGGAGCCGAAAAGGCAATAAGCAATAGTAGGAGTAAATTACTCCAGGCAAAGGTATTCCACCGTTTGCCAATTGTGGAGACGTGTTTCATAGGTACGGAAAGTTGAATTTCCCGCCTAACTATCTACTGAAAGCTTTGTTTATGTACATCTCCTTGTAATTCTGTGCTTTGCAAGTAACTTGACAATCATTGAGGTCGAATTAGGGGGAGTAGAGAAGTCCGGTGTCGCACGATAATCATACTCTTAAGATTGGGCAGATTATACATCGCTTCAATGCCATTTGGCACGACCGGATATTTTCGCCGATAAATCAGGATTGATAGAGTAGCGACTCGATGGTACTACCGGTGGTCGACATGATGCGCAACTCGAGATCGGAGAATTGCAGAATGGCTGGAAGCGCGACGTTCAAACGATAACTCGCAGGATTCGGGTACACACCCATTCTGTGTTTGCTACCCTGCCGAAATCATCGGCGGCGGCGATCGTCCACCGGTCGGTAGGCTACATAAAACTCGTATCCCAACCCGCGCGCCGGACCGAAATCTCCGACACTCAGTGATCCAAGTACTCCTACTCGCAGGTAGCTACTGCGCCCGGCCCGATCAGTAGACATCGGAAGGTGATAGCCTGCCTGAATACTCAGTGTTCCATCCTGATTCGCAAGTAAGCCGCCCCAGAGAGCGTTGGGTTGCTCGATGGTTACTCCCAGTTGGACATCCAGGATATTTCTTCCTGCCAGGCTGAGCCAAACCTGCGGTTCGATAACCACCTTATTTCCCGCATAATGATAACCAAGATTTGCATTGGCGTGCAACGCTCGTCGGAGATCACTAACCGGGTTGCCGCCTTGTCGGAACAGTACCGAATTATTTAGTAATTGGTTGATAGCTGCTCCTCCAAATAGATAATTGGTCTTGGTGGGGCCGGTGGGCTTAGCGTAGTATTGAATACCAACGCCGAAATTAGGGCGAAAGAGGTTTTGTTCTCCGGAGGGGAGCAGTGGATCGGCCAGGTCGGCGGAGCGCAGGTCAATCGGATCGAAAAGGATGTGCGTCATAGTTGCCATGACTCCTAATGACACCTGCGCCTCTGTACGCGCCCGACGGCGGCGCCGGCGTTTTTGGCCGACCTTGTAGACGTAGGTGATGCCGGCCATATTTGTCCGGAGTGGCTTAATTTGATCGAGCATAAAAAAACCTCCCAAACTGACCGGCTGATCCGGGACGGCATACTGACCGTAGATCGTAGTGGTTTGTGGGGCTTCGTTAAACCCCACCCATTCCTGGCGGTGGGAAGCGCCGATTTCCCAGGAAGCATCCGGAGCTGTGAGCGCCGGGTTCCAGATGAAGTTGGTGGATGTAAACGGACTGCGCTGCGGAAGCTGTTGAGCCATTAGCGCACTAATGGTCAGGGTAGAAAACAATAAAAGGGTGTAGCATTTTTTCATAACTCCTATTCGCGGATGATTAATAGAGTTTGCTTGATCTCTCCGGATTCGAAGGCCAGCACGTAGAAGTAATTGCCTGCCGGTAGCGGTTGGCCCTTGTAGGAGCCGTCGAATCGATCGGCATCCGATTGGTAGTTTGCTTTTTCGTAGATCAAATTCCCCCAGCGATTGTAAATGCGAAGGGAATTATCTCCAAACTTATCCATGCCCTCGAATTCGAGCACATCGTTGAATCGGTCGCCGTTGGGAGTCAAGACATTGACTGCGTCGATCAGAGAGGCGGGATCAGTGGCAGTCAGGATGGTCACACTGTCGAGCTGGGTGCAGCCGTTGATGTCCGTTATCTCCACAAAATAAGTCGTGGAATCAGTGGGATTGACGACGGGGTTGGCGATGGTGGAATCACTAACGGGGAAGGAGTTGGGCAACCACCGGTAAGACTGTCCACCAGAGGCGGTCAGTTGGTAGTCGGTGCCCGGGCCAATGCAGGTATCGCGTCCGGCATCTACGACCAATAAGTCGTATACCAACACATCGATCGACAGCGTATCCGATCCGCAGTTGCTACTCCCTACAACGGTGTAAAGACGATTCCCCGAGGGATAAACGAGTGGATTTGGAACAAATGGGTCGCTGATTGTGGTGTCGGCATTCAACCATTCGTAGGTTTCTGCTCCGGCGACGACCAGTTGTAAGCTATCGCCGGGGCAGATGTCGAAGGCATCACTCAGTAGTTCCACCGCTACGGAGCCACCGTCGCGAACGATGACGGTATCCCGGGCGGTGCAGCCATCAGAGGTCGTTACTGCTACGGAATAGGTGCCGGTAGCCGACACGGAAATGGAGGCTTCCGTACTGCCCGTCGACCACAGCGCGGATTGTCCGGCTTCCAGATCGACGGATAAGGATACCGAATCCCCTGGACAGAGGAACTGTTCGGGTGGTCCAATATCCAGTCCGATATCTCCGGTTCCGATGCGGATGCTGTCCTCCAGTAGGCAGTTTAGGGCGTCCACCACTTGCAGCTGGTAGGTTCCTGCGGGGATATCGCGAAAAATGCCATCAAACGATTCGGTATCCCTTAATCTATAGGTGTATGGAGCCATACCACCGGCTGCGGAAAGCTGCACCTTTGGAGCCAAGGTGGCCCCACATTCAATTGAATCGAGCTGGATATCGTAGACCAGGGGCGAGGTACTTCCCTCCAGAAGGACGTCGGTTTGATAGATGAGGTTCTCATCGAGATCGGTAACACTTAGTTGATAATTACCCGCAGCAAGTCCATTGAGTTGGTAGCCGGAAGCGCTGAAATCACCGGGGCCTCTCCAGGCAACCCGGTAGTTGGCGGTATCGGCGGTCATCCGGAGTGCTATCTGCCCCTTTTGCTCGCCGACGCAGCCGACGGGCGCTACTTCCAGGGTAATACCGAGGGGGGCGGCCATTTGAATGCGGCCCATTTTCGGGATGAGTGAAATCGGACGATTGATCAGCGGGTCGGAGGTGGCCTGGTACACCTGAATGGCCAGGGGGTTGGAGCTAATCTCGACGGGCGTCTGGAAACCCGGTTCGCCAATTCCGACAAACCTCAATTTTGCAATGGTACTGCTGTCTGCCAAACTAATTCCGCGGCCCCCGGAGTCCCACCAGCTCAAGCGCAGTTCTCCCCGATCGGCTTTGGACGCTCCGATGGCGAGAAAGGGTAATTCGGTTTCCTCCCACGCTGCGAAGCGGGCAACGGCCGTATCCCACCGAATAGAATACTGAATGCTGACGATGCTGTCAAAATCGCCTACGTATATAAATACATCCGCTGTATCGCCGAAGGCGACGGTGCGCTCCGACAAACGCTGGTGCAACGCCTGCCCCATCAGCGAACCGCTCACCAGAAAGATGACCACAAAGGAATAGAGTAGCCGCATATTGTCTTGCATTTGTCAGTGGATGACCATGGTTCGGGTGGCTGAATTTGCCCCCGCGATCAGCGTATAATAATAGAGGCCGGCCGGCAAATGGCCCGTATCGAGATTGAGCTGATGGCTTCCTGCCGGCAGGTCGTTTTGGCGGCGCATCAAGACCCGGCCGAGTCCATCGCGCAGCTCAAAGACGGCGGTCGCCCGCTCCGGCAGGTCGAATCCGATCAGCGTGCGATCGGTAGCTGGATTCGGGATGTTCTGCCGCAAGCGGAAGGGGAGCGCATCGGCGGAAAGGACGTCGGTTACCAGACTCAATTCGATGACGGGTTGAACGAACTCTTGTCCGGTCCGGTAGGCTTCCGGTTGTTGGCGTTTATTGCTTATCCAGAGGAGGTCCGACCAATCCGTAATGGCGCTGCGTGTTCGGAAGGAAAGCTCGAAGAGGATTTCATCTTCGGCCGCGGTGTATCCTATGCCTTGTTGATCCCACCAAAGGACGCGCAACCATCCTTCTTGTACGTGTAATAAATTACTGGCCAGGGAACTAAGCGGACTATCGGATACAGGGTCGATAGACACAAACTCCAGTTGGCTTGTATCGAATTCAATATCGAACTGGAAAGCGGCCATGCTGAAGAAATCGGTGCTGCGGAAACTCAGGCGCACAGTTTCCCCGGCTTCGACCTCCTCCGAGCTGGCACGGAGTACCAATTGCTGATTCCTGCGCACCTCCGGCTCTGCAGGCGCTCTAAAATCATTGGGCCGGGCATCTCCTAAGATATCACCCACTTTGACGCCGATGAAGTCCACTTCCGTGTTTTCGGTCAGGAGTTCACTAGCTTCTGAAGGATAAGGGAAGACATTGTAGGCATCGAAAGCCGATGGGAAGGGATGATCGGCAGGTGTAAAGACCCAAGAGGGGCAATTGGTAAAGGAGTCCGTTTCCCCGATGATCAATTGCTGGATTAAAAATAGGTCGATGGTGGTAAAGGCATCGTTGCAGTTGGCATCACCCGCGATGATTTGGTAGGGGGTGGTGATTTCAATCGGATCGAAGCCCAGGATGAATTGCTGACCGACGAAGAGCGCGTAGGTCGATAGTCCGTTAGCAGGATCGTCGAATTTTTCCGGCCGTAGGGTGTACGATTGCAGCCCGATCAGGCTTTGTCGGTTGTACGTACCGTCATTCCCCGATGGTAACGATTCGCTGGTAGTGGGTCCATCTACCCGGACATTCACGCCGGAAATAGGCTCTTCCCAGTAGGTGGTAATCTTGCCTCCCAACGTAAAGCTTGGAGTGGTTTCGCCGGAAACGACCACGGTGCCGGGGCTGCGCAAGAATTCCAGGAGGGTTGGTAGATTATCCTGAAGTCCGGCAACTTCCATTGGCAGGGGATCATCCGCCAGTTCTATGTTGGTGCTTTGACCGGGTTGCCCTAGCAGTAGGACTTCCAGGTAGAAGAGGATGACGGGTTCGTCTCCGGAGATATCTACTCCCGTGCCTTGATTATCGATGTAATTGAAGGTTTGCTTGTCGCTGTTAAATGAGGGGTTTAGCAACATTGGCTGCACGCCCGTGATGCGCGCTACGGAAGTATCGCTGACCCGGAAACTACCGGCCAGGCTGATGAGGTTGTCGCCATTTACCGCCATTACCGGCACCTGGACCGTATTGTTAGGAGGGCCATTTGCTTCGCCAATATCGAGCACAAAAGAGCCATCACCAGTACCGATCACAACTTCCTGGCACAATTCCGCAGATCCGCAGGCCGAACTGACCTGGAGGCAAACTTCGTAGAAGCCGGATTCGGCGTAGACGTGGGTGGGGTTCTGTTCATTGCTTCCGGTACCATCACCAAATGTCCAGGCGTAGGTTCCTTCAGAGGATTGGTTATCCAGGCTGATGGACAGGCCATCCTGCTCGATAGTGAAGGTTGCAAACGGGCTGCCGCCGCCGCCTACTACCGGGATGGTGACTTGTTTGGTGCAGCCGCTGGCATCTTCTACCACTATGGTGTAGGCACCGGCAATGACGTCGGGGATAATGTAGTTCGGCATTTCCGTAGTCACGCTGCCACTTCCCGCGCCCGACCAGGTAAAGGTGTACGGCCCTTGCCCCCCCTGAACGACGATACCGATGGAGCCTTCCTTATTGCAACCCGGTGCTACCACGGATGGAAGCAGGATCAGTTCGTTTTCAAATACCGACACCTCGGGGAAAAACACCTCTTCGCACCCGGCCGCATCTTCTACTTTGAGGGTGTAGACGGCACCTTGCAGATCATCGAACACGTAGGATGATTCCGGAAGGGTGCGTTCATCGAAAAAGCCCTCCGTCGTTAGAACGACGCGGTACGGCTTGGTGCCGCCTTCTACATCGATGCGAATGGAAGCTCCGGAGCCGCAGGCCCCATCCTGGGTAGTGATTGCTGCTCCGAAGCTACCATTGGTTTCGGCTACGTCGACGGAGGTACTGGCAGAGCAGCCGCTATTCGTATTTATTTCCAGTTGATAGAGGCCGGGAGGGAGGCTGTTGATGGTGCCGCCGCTACCGGATATGGTCTGGCTTCCGCTTTCCGGGCCGGTCCAGGTCACGGTCACCGGATTTGTCAGATTGGGCACGAGTTGAAGTGCCAGTCTGGATTCTCCGGTACATCCTTCGGGTTGGACGGAGGTCGTGATCTCGAAGGAGCTGCTGTTACTAATGGTGATTTCTTCAATTTGAATGCACTCCGGCCCTCTTTGTACCCGAACGGTATACTGCCCCTCGGGTAAGTTGGGAATGGTAAACTCGAGGCCGATGACGGCGGTATCGATTCCACTGGAGGGCCCCGACCACTCGACGCGATAGGCCCCATCGGAAGTGGCGAGGTCGAGTTGGATGCTACCGAGGCTATTGCACGTCGCATCGGATAGGGTAGCAGAAAACAGGTCGCCGCTCTGGCTGTCCACGGTGGTATTTTCTTCGGCGGAGCAGCCGAGTGCATCTTCGAGGAACAGCGTGTAATCACCCGGAGGTAGATCGACAAGCGCGCCTTGTTGGGTGGGGATCGTGATGGCACCAGAGGCGGCACCGGTATACATCACAGTAAATGGGGGTGTCCCACTCTGGAAGTTGATGGCGATCCCGCCGGCCTGCTGGCAGCTTGCGGTAGAAGGAGATAGCTCAACGGTCAAGGCTCCACCACCTTCCTGGTTAATGGTGAAGGATTCCGATAGCTCGCAACCATTTGCGTCCAGTATGCTGAGTACGTACGGATCTGGGGAGAGGTTGCCGAAATTGAATGCTGCCATTGTTTCCAGGCTATCCGTCACCGGGCCAATCAGGCGTACCCGATAGGGAGGCGTGCCACCGCTCAAGCTACCGGAGACGGCCCCGGCGATTCCGCAGGCAGCAGATTCGATATTGCGCTGAAGGGTAATTTCGCCGGTGCTCTCAATCGTTACGGTATCCATAACGGAGCAGCCGGTAGCATCGATAAGGGTGAAGAAGTAGGTGCCTGACGGCAAGGCATTGATACTAAATGCATTGCCAAACAGCTCTTCGCTGCCATCCGTGGGGCCTTCCCAATTCAAGCGGTAGGGCACACCGCCGCCGCCGCCGAAGGACAAATCGACGCCGCCACTTTGGGTGCAGGTGGCATCCTTAGATACCAGGTTGAGAAACAGGCTGGTGCTCTGATCTGTGATGCCCGCAAATTCATCGGCTGCACAACCACCCGCATCCTCGACGACCACCTGATAATTACCGGGCGATAGATCTGCAATTTCGATTAGCCGATCTTCCGAGGCGAATGTAATTGTGGTATCCCCGGATACAGTTATCTGGAAGGGGGAGCTGCCTCCGGTAAGTTGCAGAGACAATACACCTCCCTGCGAGCAGTTTGCGGCCTCCACCTGAACGCTTAGGGCTACCCCCCCGGTTTCTTCGAGGGTAGCCGTACCAGTCTTGGTGCATCCATTTCCATCGGTGACCAGAATGTCGTAGGTGCCCGCCGCTAGCCCATCGATAATGGGATTCCGGGAAGATACATTAGCGGAGCCTGTTACCGGTCCGGTCCAGGATACCTGGAAGGGCGGGACTCCGTTGGCAATG
Organism: uncultured Saprospiraceae bacterium; assembly: GCA_964504335.1. Classification (GTDB taxonomy): domain Bacteria; phylum Bacteroidota; class Bacteroidia; order Chitinophagales; family Saprospiraceae; genus CAZDET01. The sequence continues at coordinate 38,648 of CAZDET010000036.1, read as the reverse complement.
GCAACTTCCAGGGCATTCGGTGGGGCACAGGGAATACCAACTGGTGTGAGGGCGATGTCCAGCGGATCGTTTGCCATCACGGCAATGGTGCTTTCGCCGAAACAACCATTAGCATCTTCGATTTCGACGAGGTAGTTGCAAGTGAGGAGTTCTTCGATTACAAACGCGGTGCCCTCAACGGTGATCATTTGTGTCTCGTCGTCACAATCCCGCGCCAATAGGATCTGATAGGGTGGCGTGCCACCGCTGATTGTTCCGCGCAGGGCTCCGAAGGGGCCACAGGCGGAAGGTTCCACTTCCAAAGCGACCAGCACCTCTGGGTTGACGGCGCCCACGGTGGCAGCTATTTCCTCGGTGCATCCGGCCGCATCTTCGATGGTGAATGCATAGCTACCGGCAGGAAGAGAAAAGGTGAGGTTTCGCTCCTGAGTGGTTCGTTCTCCCTGCTCGGTCCCTTCGTAGGTAATGCTGAATGGAGGAGTGCCTTCTTGGATGGTCAGTAAGACGCTGCCATCGCTATTACAAATGGCATCGGCGGATTCGGTGGTTGCCCCCAATGAGGGACTGCTTTCGAAAGTGATTGACTGGATATCCGTACAGCCTTCGGCATCCGTAATGGTGAATGTGTACGATCCGGCGGGGAGGTCATCTCGGATAAAGGGCGAGGATGCCTCCGCTTCAGTTCCCGAAGCGGGGCCAGTCCATTCGAGTTGATAGGGTTCGCTGCCTCCTGTCCAGGAAAGCTCGATACGGCCCGGGTTGCCGCACAGCCCATCCTCTGACGCTGCTTCCAAATTCAAGGGTGCGTAGGGGGGTAAATCAACTTGGGTGGAGGCCGTACAACCCTGGGCATCTGTTATTTCGAAGGTGTATCTGCAGCCGGCCGTTCCCTCTATCGAGTAGGATGCTTCATTCAGGGAAACGGTATCGGAGGTTCCCTCGCAATCATTGCCGGTAATCAATTGATAGGGGGGCATTCCTCCTTCAACGGTTAGCTCAACCGCACTGATTGGGCTACAGGGTTCAGAAATTACACTGGGTGACACTGTTACCTGACCATCTACCCCTTCGATGATCGCGGATTGGGTGGCCGTACAACCGTTGCTATCCTCGATCTGAAATGTATAGTCGCCCGCGGACAATTGAATGGATTGGGTACGGTCCGGTGTTTCTATCTGACCCGTAGCGGCTCCTGAGTAGGTGATGGTAAACGGCCCGGTGCCGCCATTGATGGTCAATTGGGCCAGGCCGGAACTGGAGCAGGTGGCCGGCTCCGTCTGTACCTGTAATTCCACCGGGCTACTTCCCGGAAGAGTAACTGCCGTATCGATAGAACAACCCCTCACGGTGGTAATCGTGATGAAATAATCGCCGGCTTGCAGGTCTTCAATGGTGTAAATGGAGGCCGTTTGAATACGAATTCCGGAAGCAGTGCCTTCCCAGGAGATCGTGTGGGGAGCCTGGTTACTGGTCCAGTCCAGTAGTATAGACCCCGGATTTCCGCACGCAGCAGGGGTAAGCGTCGTAGTGAGGATGTTGGGATTGAATCGATTGACTTCCACGCTGCTGTCGGCCCGGCAGCCATTGGCATCCGTGAGGATGAAGTTGTAGGTACAAGCTGCCGGCTCCTCGATGGAGAAGGATGGGGTAGTCAATTCACGCGCCACCTGGTTTCCGGCACAGTCCACATAAGCGAGGGTAAAAGGAGGCGTGCCGCCCCCGATCTGTCCGGTGATGGCGGTGACGGGGCTGCACTCCCCGCCTGCGAGTTGCAGATTGAGGTCTAAATTTCCTTCATCAAAGCCGATCGACACTACGGCCTGGTCGGTACAGCCGAGGGCATCCTCCACGAGAATTGGATACTCGCCGGGGCCCACATTAATGTCGATTTGCCGTTCGCTGGTGGTTATGGGTTGATCCCCGTAGGTAATATCAAAGGGCGGAGTTCCTCCGGCAAGTTCGATCGTCAGTCGACCATCCGAGGCACAGAAGGCATCCGTACCGCTGGCCGTCAGGGTTAGGGCCGGCTCACTCACTACTGATTGCTCTCGGGAAAGGGAACAACCAGCGGCATCCGTGACGGTGATGGTATAAGTTCCTTCCGGGGCCGATTCGATGCGGTAGGTGGTACCGTTTATTTGCTCCGTACCCGTTTCGGGGCCGGTCCAGGAAATGGTGTAGGGTGCGGCCCCATGCTGGATTTGGACATCGATAGTTCCCGGGTTCCCACAGGTGCCTGTTTCGGCGGAAGTACTGACTTCCATAACCACGCTTTCCGGAACGTCTACCGTTTCCGTAATCTGGCAGGATCGGCTATCGCGCACGGTAATCCGATACGTGCAAGGGATCAGCTCTTCAATGGAGAAAAAGCGGCCATTTGGCTGTAGGGTAATTAGCTCTCCGTCGCAGAGGCGCTCCACCTCGATGGTAAATGGCTCTTGTCCATTGCGAATTTCCCCGGCAATTCGTTCGTGGATGCCGCAAGCATCGGTGATCAGTTCGGCGAGTAAGAGGAGGTCATTTTCCACCTGGCCGACGGTGACGGAGGTTTCCGAGGTGCAGTCGGCAGCGTCTCTGACCTGGATGGCGTACTGCCCCGGAGGCACGGAGGCCTGGAAATTGCGCTCGCTGATTGTTTCGGTCTGGTTTCCGTATTGAATGACGAAGGGGGGAATGCCTCCCTGAATAGTTAGAAAGAAGGTGCCATTCGATTCGCATCCGGCATCCGAAGCCTCGGCGGTTATCTCGATGCCCTGCCCACTTTCGATGGTTTCCTCATCGATAATGGTGCAACCCTCGGTGTCGGTTACCGTGATCGTATAGGTCCCCGCAGCTAGCGATTCAATACGATAAAAGGGCTCCTGGCTGGTTGCCGCGCCATTCTGGCTGCCACTCCATTCGATGGCATAGGGAGGCGTTCCGTGTTCCATCTCAACATCGATGCTGCCGGGTTCCCCGCAGGTACCGTCTTCGCCGGTAGTTTCTACGGTGAGCAAGGGGATTTCTTCCACGGTGACTGTGGCAGTTGCCGAACAAGATCGACTGTCGATGACCGTAATTTCGTAGGTACAGGGAATCAGGTCTTCCAGGGCGAAGAAGCGGCCGTTGGCGTCGATGGTAAATTGCTCGCCGTCGCACAATCGCTCTACCTCGATGGTGTAAGGGCCTTGCCCGTTGCGCACTTCTCCCTCGATGCGTTCGTACTGCCCGCAGGCATCGGTGATTAGTGTTGCCAGAACGACCAGATTGCTTTCTATTTGCTGGATCGTAGCGGTGGCTGCGGCAGCACAGCCGTTGGCATCGGCCACTTCGATTTGGTAGTCTCCCGGAGGGAGGTCATCGATTGTGGTGGTGTGAGCGTCAATCTCAATCGTTTCGTTGCGCGGCCCGGTCAGGACAATCAGGAAAGGGGCTGATCCTTGGTCGATGGTCAGTTGGACCGATCCGTTGCGCTCGCAAACGGCGGGTTCGGAATTGACATTTACCGTTACCGCGGCACTTTCTTCCACGCGGATAGATCGTTGATTGGTGCACCCATCGGCGTCCTCGACTTGCACCATGTAAACGCCGGGCGGCAGGGGTTCGATGGCGTAATTTCGCTCGCTGATGGTGGTGGAGCCCTGCATCGGGCCGGACCATTCCAGTACGAAATCGGGTCTGCCCCCCGTCAGGGAAACCTGGATGGTTCCCGTGCCACCACAGGCGGCGGTTTCGGTGGATAGGGTCAGGTTTACCGGGCTACCGGTTTCGCCGATGGTTAGGGTGGTACTAGCCGTACAGTCGGCATTATCGGTGACCTGTACGTCGTAATCGCCGGGCGGCAGCCCGGTCAGTTCTACTTCCGAATCGCTTGGAGAAGAAGCAAAGGTACCCGATACCGGGCCGGAGTATTCTACCAGGAAGGGAGCTTCGCCCTCGAGGAACTGTACGATAAGGATGCCTCCAGTACCGCACTGGGCATCCTCGGTAATTGTACTGATGGCGACCGCTTGGGTTCCTTCCAGTGTGGTGGAAACGTCGTACGCACAATCATTGTCGTCGGTTACCGTCACGGTGTAGGCCCCCGCAGGCAGGTTTTCCAGCCGGAAGGTGGTCGTGTCGGAAGTAGCATTTCCATTGCTTGGGCCCGACCATTGAATCTGATAGGGTGCCGCGCCACCGTTGACGGTTCCGTTGATTGCTCCGGGGAGGCCGCAGCTGATGGGTTCCGGAGTGAGCGTGAAGTCGATACCGGTACTACCTTCCAGCGCCGTGGTGCTGCTGCCGAAGCATCCCTGGTTGTCCGTTACGCCTACCGTATACGTGCCGGGCAGCAACCCGGTAATTGTAAAGGTTTCTGAATCGATCGACTCGCTGCCACTGATGGGGCCACTCCAAGATAGGAAGAAGGGGCCTTCGGCATTGCTAATGAGTACATCGATCCGGCCATTCGTATCACAACTGGCAGCTTGGGGGGCGAGGCCCACGTTTACATCCGAATCGATAGCCGGAATGGAGGCCTGCAAAGTGCCCGAGCAGCCGATTTCATTAACGGCTTCGATCAAATAGGCACCCGCCGGTAGCGTGGGGATGAATATAATGGGACCTTCGCCGGTGATGCTTCCCGATGTGGGGCCGCTGTACGTTAGAGTGTAAGGCCCGTCGGCACCACTCACGTTTACGGACAGGGAGCCGGGGCTACCACAGGTAGCGGGCTCTACCGATTGCTGAACGACGGTGAGGCCACCCCCACTTTGTTGAACGGTGATTTCCCCTTCGTCCTCGCAACCGTTATTGTCCACCAAACGGATCAGGTAGGAACCGACGGGTAGTTCGGCAATGACGATATTGGTGCTGGCGGTCTGCTGAACGCCGCTGACCGGTCCCGACCATTCGATGGTAAACGGGCCAGTACCGTCGCTGACAGTAACGGCAACCTGCCCATTGGACGTGCAGGACGCATCCAGTGCCGTCAGCTCGATAGACAAATTGTCCGCCTCGCAAACCTCTACCCGCTGATCGCTCGTACACGTATTAGCGTCGATAACGCCGATATCGTAGGTTCCGCAGGGGAGATTGACAATTTCTATGACATCGGAATCGGTGATGCGTACACTATTGGTGGGGCCGCGCCAGGAAACGATGTAGGGAGGTACGCCATTTTCGATTTCCAGGTAAACCGACCCGGCCTGATTGCAATTGCCTGGCGTCACGTTGATGGTGGTCTGTAGGCCCCCGCTGCTGTTGGAAACATTGACGGTTTGGTTGTCCGTGCAGCCTCCGCCACCCTCTACGGTGAACTGATAGGTGCCGGATGGAAGATCCGCTACCACGATGGCGGATTCACTCGAGGTAGTGTCTCCACTTACCGGACCGGTCCAGCTAATCACAAACGGCGTTTCCCCTCCTGTGATTTGCACAGTGGCCCGGCCATTAAACCCACAGATTCCATTTTCTACTTCGACGTCAATGAATATATCGCGCCCGATTATTTCGGTGGTTTGCTGGTAGTTGCATCCATTCCCATCCACTACCATAATAGTGTAGTTGCCGGAGGGAAGATTGTTGATGCGAAAAACCTCGGACGAGGTATTGAAGGATTCGCTGCGCGGCCCGCTGAGTGTAATTTGGTATGGTGAACTTCCCTGCTGCATCGTCAACCCGACGGCCCCCAGGGCACCACAGGCAGCCTCTTCCGGAGCTACCGCAAACGTAAAGTTATCACTGCTTTCATCAATCGTGAAGGATTCGGAGATCGTACACCCTAGTGCATCGATAATCACCAATTCATACGCTCCCGGGCGCAGGTCGGTTAATTCAAAGGCATCGCCCGTCTTCGTCATTGACCGCGATTCCGCACCGGTCAGGAAGAGTTGGTAAGGTGCCTGCCCATCGGTAAGTTGTACCTCAATGCTTCCCAGGGTATTGCAGATAGCGCCGTTAGTTTCCAGGCTGGCCGCCAGGGCGCCCGTCGACTCAATAGTGACGGTAGTTTCCACCGAGCAACCGGTGGCATCGGATTTTCGGATGGTGTAGCGTCCGGGAGGTAATTGGTCGATCACGCTGGTATCTCCCGCTACGGTGAAGCTACCACTCAAAGGCCCGTCGTATTCGATCAGGAAGGCGGGGATACCCCCTGAGGTGATTAGCTCTAATCCGCCGGAACTGATGCCGCACTCGCTTTCTTTAGTTTCCACACGGACTACTTCCAGATCACAGTTTTCGCGGCAATCGACGATGAGATCGTACTCGCCCGATGCGCCATTGTATCCGTCTACTACCACGTAGTAGGTGCCGGGCTGCAGGAAGGTGGTGATAGTTTCGTCTTGGGTGCCGGGCTGTTGGCTAAACTCCAGGCAGGCGGATCGGTCGCAGGCATCCAGCAGAAAGAGTTCCAGGTTGGCGGTGGCATTAGTCAGGCTTACGGTTACCGGGCCGGCGTCGGTGACATTGAAGGTGTGGACGACCTCCGGGCCATTGTTCTCAACGTTCAGCGTGTTGCCGCAACCGTAGAGCGAAACATCATCTCGGCCCCCAACGGTGGAACCACTGTAGGTTTGGTTGCAATCGAGTTCGACGGCATCTTCGCAGACCAGAAATCCACAACTAACTTCCAGGCGGTACTCACCCGCCGATTCCGGGAATTGGCCTTCTACGATGATGTAATAGACACCAACCGGTGCATTTTCGTAGACGATGCCCTCGTTGTTCGTGTTGTTGTTGGTTGTCAGGGAGGCGGCTACGCATTCGTATTCGGTGCATTCTCCGCGGAGCAGGAATAGATCCAGGTCTAGGCCGGGGGTAATGATTTCGAGGCCGATTTGCAGGTCGCCGGCGGAGGTTTTATTGAGCACGTACACGCGTTCTGGCCCTTCCATGGGCGCATTCAGGCAAGCCGGATAACTCGACAAATCATTGCCGGCTCCTACCGTGGATTCGTTGGACAAGAAATCGCCGCAGGCAATGGGTACGGCCTTATCGCACCAGGCGGAGCTGCCCCCGCAGGGACCTGCCGTCCAGGATTGCAGGCCGGCTGCCTGGGCTTCGCATTCGTTGATGTAGGTTTCGCCATTACACCCGCAGACGGGATCGTAGAGTGTTTCGCAGGCGGCATCTTCGTCGATTTCTCCGGGATCGATGCAGACGTCATCGCAGGAGCCCGGGGTATAGGTTACGATCCCCGCCGCTTCCGCCGTGCAAGCATCGGGGTAGGTGACGCCATTGCATCCGCAAACGGCTTCGGATGCCGGCGGTGCCGGTTCACACAGGAGTTCGATGATGCCGGTTTCCCGATCCAGCTCCGTGCCGGCGGCTACCAGTACCAGATCGGGGTCGTAGCAGGTCATTTGATCGTTGCACGGCCCCGGTTGATACGACAACACACCCGCAGCCTCCGCCGCGCAGGCATTGGGGTAGGTAACGCCATTGCACCCGCAAACGGGATCGTACACCTCTTCACAAACGGCGTCCGGATTAATCTGATTAGGGTCGATGCAATCGCCAAAGCAGGTGCCTTCGGTGTAATTGAAAACCCCGGCCGCTTCGGCAAAGCAGCTATTGAGGTACGTTTTGCCGTCGCTCCCACACACCGGGGCTACAGTGCGGGGGCAACTCGGCGTGCCCTCATCCCCGAACACGATGGTTGATGCTCCTTCGGCGCGCAGCGCGAAAATATTAAGGTCCGAATCGACCGCCATGACACTATCGACGCGGAAGTTCAGCGTACCGACCGAGCCGATGTTGCCAAGTGCTCCCAGGTCGAAGGTCAGTTCGGCAAAAGTTCCAAAACCACTCTGATTCTGGCCGTCAGTGCGGGTGATGGCAATTTCCGCCCGGCCGATATTACTTTCGTTTTTTATGAATATCTGAACGTCGTCGTCAGCTGATGCAAACCAACTTCCTTCCGGAATGGCGGCGCTTAGCCCGTCTCGCAATACGGTTTGCGGATCGTAACGCAGAATAAACGCCACCCCGTGGCAGCGACGGATTGGCTGCCCGGCTTCGCCGAGCTGTACTTCCATCTTCAATGGGCTATTGGGACGAATTTTGCCTTCAGCTACCCGCAGCTTGAAGAGGGGTAACTCCAAATCGGACGGATTAACCGGCAGATAGCCGTCGGAGCTGATCGATCGGTTGTCGGCACCCAGGAAGGAGGTGATCCAGTCGCGGTCAGCATCGTCGATGGTGCCGCTCCCGTCGACGTCTGCAAAGGCGTGATTGACCCCATTTGGAAATTCGCCCGCCCAGGGCCGAATGATCGGGACGGCCCCCCAGCCGATGAGCGGCCGCTGTCGGGCCGGGCCGGTCTGGCCATTCTTACCTCCCCAATAGAGATAATCGACAACGGTCACAATGCCATTGTCATTAATATCGCCCGGCCACATGATTAACTGCTGCGCCGTACCAGTGACAGAACCCAAAAAAAGAAATATAGGGAGTAGCAGGTGTGTGTAAAATTGCTTCATGTAGGGATAATTGGGATGAATGATGGCTATTGGCTAACAGCGCCCACGGTGCACCATGCCATGCGTGAAGCGCATAGTTGTAAAGGCGTCCTAACGTTCGATGGCGGGATTTGAAGGGTAGATAGTCTCAGAGCGATGAATGAGCCCGCACTCATCCATTGACAGGAGTCAGATATTTCGTGCTATACTGTATACTACCATTTGGGTAGGTCTATAGTGCTCGGCCTGAAAAGGAGCTTAAAGTTAAAAATTTTATGCAGTCGTATGGGCATTGTTGGCGGTTTTAGCAGTATGGGTATCGCCAACATTTACGGCGGCTTTCCGGCGAAAAGCGCTTTGAAAGCCTGGGGCGTTTTAGCAAGTTATCCGACATTTTATATCCCTTCCCCGGTCCAGAGACCGCTTGAACTCGGGGAGCGTTGTCAGGCAAGTGTGAAAAAGGCGTATGCGCTGGAGGTTAGCACCTTACTACTTAGTTTAATTACTAAACTAAGTGAACCATCAATTGAACCCCGCTGTTTTCAGAGTGCAAAAACCGAGTACAATGGTCGCTGAACTGCAACTAGCCGAAAAAAACATGACCCGCAAGGGTTTTCTGGATATTGAAGTTGATCCTACACTGGACCTCTTCGCCGAGATTGAACGCCTCAAGCGCGAGAAAAACGCCATCATTCTGGCGCACTACTATCAGGAGTCGGAAATCCAGGACATTGCCGACTACATTGGCGATAGCCTGGGGTTGAGCCAGCAGGCTGCCTCTACGGATGCAGATATCATTGTATTCGCCGGAGTGCACTTCATGGCGGAGACTGCTAAAATGCTCAGTCCTCAGAAAAAGGTACTGCTACCTGATCTGAAGGCCGGCTGTAGCCTTGCCGATAGTTGTCCGGCTCCGGTCTTTCGCAAATTCAAAGAGAAGTACCCCGATCACGTGGTGGTGAGTTACATCAACTGCACGGCCGAACTGAAGACGCTTACCGACATTTGCTGCACGTCGACCAATGCAAAACACATCATCGAAAGCATTCCCGAAGACCAACCGATCATTTTTGCTCCCGATGTCAATTTGGGCCGCTACCTGGTGAAGACTACCGGTCGCGACATGGTGCTCTGGAATGGCTCCTGTATGGTACACGAGATTTTTAGCCACGAGAAGATCGTCAAGTTGAAAATCCGGAACCCGGAAGCTAAATTCATTGCCCACCCCGAATGTGAACCCCAACTGTTGGAAATGGCGGATTACATCGGTTCTACGAGTGGCCTCCTGCGCTACACCAAAGAAAATCCGGCCACGCAATTCATCGTAGCCACCGAACCGGGGATCATCCACCAAATGGAGAAGCAGTCGCCGGGCAAGGAATTCATTCCCGCCCCGCCAAATAATACCTGCGCCTGCAACGAGTGCCCGCACATGAAGCGCAACACGCTGGAGAAACTCTACTTGTGCATGGAATACGAACAACCGGAAATCCACCTCGAAGACTGGGTCATCGAGCAGGGCCGGGCGAGTATTGATCGGATGCTAGAGGTCTCAGCGGCCGCCGGTCTCTAAGGCCGCACCCTTCGGACGCGCGGCTTTCATATATTAATTTTTTAATAATTGATAACCCCCCATACCTTTTCCCGGGTCCTTTCGTTATACGGAGTGTTTACACATCTCCGCACATGAACAACAAACGGATTAAGTTCGCGCTACTACTTATTGGCATTGCTCTTGCTCCCGGATTGGCGAAGGCCCAGATGAAAGGATGGGAATTTGGCGGCTGGCTGGGCACCTCCTACTACCTCGGTGATCTGAATACGAGTTTTTACCTTGGAGACCCTAATCTAGCCGGAGGCATTGGTGCCCGTTACAACTTCAACGACCGCCTGGCGGTGCGCTTCGGCCTCAATGCGGGGAAAATCGAAGCTGATGACGCCAACTCCGACAATCCGTTTGAGCGGGCCCGCAACCTGAGCTTCGAATCGCCCATCTACGATGGGACCCTCCAGCTAGAGTTCAATTTTTTGCCGTATATCCACGGGAGCCGGGAGAACTTCTTCAGTCCCTACGTCTTTGCCGGTATTTCCGCATTTTACTTCAATCCTAAGGCTGAACTGGACGGCGATTTGGTAGAGCTGCGTCCGCTTGGAACGGAAGGACAGTTTCGCGGGCAGGAGTACTACACCGTCACGGCGGCCTTCACCTATGGCTTGGGGATGAAAGTTGATCTGAACTACGAGTGGAGCCTCGACATCCACGCCGGCTTCCGCAATACACTCTCCGATTATCTGGACGATGTAAGTACGGTGTACCCTGACTTGTCGGACCTGCGCCGCAATCGGGGCGAACAGGCCGTGCTGCTCTCCGACCGCAGCATCCTGCCTCCCGGCATGGAGCCGCGCGATCGCGAAGGAGAGCAACGCGGCGACAGCACCAACAAGGATATATACTTCTTCGTGGGGGTCGGCTTGAATTACTACTTCGGAGATATTCGGTGCCCTTCGCCGGGGAATAATTAGAGATAAGTTCGTTATCGACAAAGAAGTCGTTCAAACTTTTTTCTTCCAGGCGAGGGCAAAGCCGTCCAGGTTCTATAAGGGTTTGGCCGTTAGACGGATTAAGAAAGTTTAAACGACTTTAAAGTATTTAATGGATTGAAAGATGCGAACCTAGCATCTCTTAGAATTGCCAAGCGGCAATTTATTAATGCGTTAAGGTAGACTATTGGAAGTTGGACGGGCCAATTGGACAGACATACGTCATACCCGGCTGCCGAGCCGATTGCCGGGCCAGGCTGGTTGCACACCATTATACGTGGGTGGGAATACCCGCCCTCCTATCCTGCCTACCTTTGGGGGTACACAGGCAGCCCGGACGTGCGCTCCGCACGTGACTACCAGTAATGTAAACGGCCGTAATTGTAATTGGACATTTGACACAGAGCCTTGCCAGGTGAGCAGCTCCTTATTCAGAACGGTGCCGCAAAGATAGACCTTTATAAGGCTGGAGTCAAGCCCCTTCGACGAATTAAGCCGAAGTGATTTAAATACCTTGTCAACAGAGGGCTATAGTTGCTCCTTCTTTTACAATCAGCTATACACCGTAGCAACGAGGTATCGGCCCCCGGCGCGGTTGCGAAACTCGCAGAGGTAGATGCCCTGCCAGGTGCCCAGGTTAAGCCGCCCGTTCGTGATGGGAATGGTGACACTCTGGCCAATCATTGCCGCCTTGATGTGGGCGGGCATATCGTCGGGGCCTTCCAGGGTGTGCGTGAGAAAGGGGAGGTTTTCCGGAACAATGCTATTAAACACCGACTCGAAATCGACACGGACGGAAGGGTCGGCATTTTCGTTGATGGTGATCGCTGCAGAAGTATGCTGGATAAACAAATGCAGCAGCCCCACTTTGGGTAATTCACCCAGTTGATGCACTACTTCGCGGGTTATAAGATGGTAGCCCCGCTCGTGGGGCTGTAGCTGAAAAGTCGTTTGAATGATCAAAGCCTAAAGTCTTAACAAACTAAGAACCAACCAATTCTTCCCCCACCTTCACTTTTCGTACCCGGTAGGGCCGCTTTTGCTGCGACTCGTAATAGGTGCGCATCTGAATTTCCACAATGATTCCAATCGTGATGAACTGCACGCCGGCGATGACCAGGAGCAACCCGAGGAGGAGGAGTGGCTTCCCCCAGATATCCTGCCCCAGAATTTTCAGGCCAAGCAGATACAGGTTGATCAGCATGCCGATGCCAAACAATACGATTCCGGTTTGCCCGAATAGGTGCATAGGCTTTTGTAGGTATTGCTTGAAAAAGAGCATCAGCAGGAGGTCACTGATAACTTTAAAGGTGCGCCCCAGGCCGTATTTGCTCTTGCCAAACTGGCGGGCGTGATGCCGCACGGGGATCTGGGTTACGCGGGCACCTTCCAGAGCTGCGAGCACGGGGATAAAGCGGTGCAGCTCTCCGTAGATCCCGAGGTCTTTAGCCAGATCTGCCTCAAACACGCGGAGGGCGCAGCCATAATCACGGAGGTGCACCCCGGAGGTGTTTCGGATAATGTAATTGGCGATCCAACTTGGAATCTTGCGCAGAAAAACACCGTCTTTGCGATTGGCGCGCTCGCCGGCTACCATGTCGAATTCCCCCTCTTCCGCTAACTCGAGCATAGCGGGCAGGTCGGCGGGATCGTTTTGCAGATCGCCGTCCATAGTAGCAATGTACTCGCCCCGGGCCTGCTCGATGCCTGCCATTAATGCAGAGCTCTGGCCGTAGTTTTTGCGCAATTCCACCACGACCAGTCGAGGATGATCTAGTGCGTACAATTCCTTAAGCGTACCGTCGGTGGAGCCGTCGTCGACGTAGACGATTTCGTAATCGATTTCCGAAAGCGCATCACTGATGCGCTGGACGAGGGGGCGGATGTTCTGTTCCTCGTTGTAGACAGTGACGACTACGGAAAGCTTTGGTTGCATAGTGTGATTACTTTGGAGGCCCGGAGTTGGGACCGCTGCGTTTTCCAATATAGAAAAACGCACGGGCATGGCGGAGATAAACCGAGTCCACAATAGGCCCTTCGAACGTTGCTTTGGCGGTCGGATGGAAAAGCACATACGCTGCTTCCGGTACCAGGCCTAAATCATTGACAGCCGGGATAATCCCACCGTAACTCCGCTCTAAGTAATAAGAAGTCGTAGCCTCCATGATAGTTGAGTCCGGCCCCGCCGGATCGAGCAGAAAGAAGGGTTGCCCTTGCCGTGCAGCCCCGGCATCCAGCGCAGTGACCCGCGTGCGGCGGGCATCGGTGGGTTCGTCTACCCGCAACGGAAGGACGAAGTAGTCGAAGCCGATGCGAAACAAAAGCAGGGCCACAATCAGTGCCGGAATTTCGTTCCGGCCACGGTTCCAGTAAGCATAGGTGCACCCGGCCGTCGCAACGGCCAACCCGATACTCACCGGCACTACGCCGGGCATATCTCTGGTATAACTCAGAAATATAGGCACGAGCAGCCCAATCGGCAGCAGCGTGATGACCAGGCCGAATAGCCCCCGGAGTGTTCGATAGAGGAGTGTACGCTGCTGCTGATGCAGGAAATGCAGATATAAGCCGACGATAAAATACAGGGGGGCATGCATCAGCAAATAGCGGGGATACACTTCGGGCGAGCTCCAGTACAGCCAGATATTGACCGCAAAGGCCAGCGCACAAAACGCAATGAACGGATGCGACCAAATGGCCGTCCAGCTCTTCCGGTGCAAGAGATAAATGCCAAATACTGACCAGGGTAGAAAGTGATAGGTCATTTCCAGTGGAAACTGTACTAACTGCCAGAGGGTCTCCTCTATTCCGTAGCGCACAACGGTGCGTTTGCTACTTTCAGTAAACAATGTCTCTGCCACTACGGCCAAATCATTGTACTGATGATACACCCAATAGTACGCACCAATCAGGACTAACGACCAAGTGCCCCCCACCAGGTGGGGCAGCCGGAATAACTGCCGAAATTCCCTTCGGTAAATCAGATAGGCCATTAACGTCAACCCCTGGAATACAATAGCGGGCAGGCCTTTCAGCAGGAATCCGACAGCCATCAGGGTATACGACCAGAAAAATAGCCCCCACCAATCGCGTCGCTCTACGCGGTAGTACACCACGATAAACAAGCCGAACATTGCCCAGGAAAAACTAATATCGATCAGCGCAAGCATCGAATCCCAGAACAGGATGCGCCCACAAGTCAGAAAAATAAAGGCGTACAAAAAGCCCCTCGGCAGATCGAACTCCCGGCGGAGATAATGAAAAATGGTATACGTATAGCCGAGCAGAGCGACGACCGTCGGGAGGCGGGCGGCCCATTCGTCGGTGCGTTGTAGCAGGGTGAAGCTGGCGGCCAATATCCAGTTCCACAGTGGTGGTTTGTTGTAATAAAACGCTCCGTGGAGGGTGGGCACCACAAAATTGCCCGACCAGATCATCTCCAGGGCCACCAAGGCGCGGATACCCTCATCGTCGATGAAAGTGACGGTGCCAAGATGGAGCAGCAGCGCCGGAAGCAACAGCAGAAGCGTTGCGATATACCACCACCGAGAAAGCCGCAAGAGGGAATAGATTAGTGAAACCGGCCTAAAAGTAAGAAATTTAGGCTCGATCAATATTCCCCCATGCGCTGGTCTCTTCTTTTTGCCCTTTTAGTGGTTGGCTGCCAATCGGCTCCTCCGAGTAAACCGCCCCCGATTTCTCATTTCACGGTGGCCGTCGAACAACCGGTCAGTGACACCCTTTCGCCTTTTCCTACGCTCCCTCCCATCGATTTCGATACGACCGAATGGGCAGAGGTAATTCGACTCGACTCCACCATACTTCTGGATTTGCGGTACGCGACCGACAGTAATTTCGTGGGTGAAGCTATGTACGAATGCGGCCGTTGTTTGCTGCGCCCCCGGGTAGCCCGCGCGCTGGTGGCTGCTCACCAACAATTGCGCACACAGGGCTTCGGGCTAAAACTCTACGATTGCTACCGCCCTCGCCCCATCCAGTACAAATTGTGGGAAAAAATGCCGGACCCACGCTACGTAGCCAATCCCGACCGCGGTTCGGCGCACAACCGCGGCGCCGCGATCGATCTCACCCTCGTCGATAGTACCGGCACCGAGTTGGACATGGGGACCCCGTACGATTTCTTTGGCCCCCGCGCCTATCCCGGCTACACCGACTTACCCGAGGAGGTGCTCGCCAACCGCCGGCTCCTCTCCGAAACCCTTCAGCAACAAAACTTCTTGCCGATCCGCACGGAGTGGTGGCACTTCAATTTCAACATGACCCGACCGCCCCTGAGTGATTATTTGTGGCAATGTTATTGATGTCGATGTGCCGGCTAATCGGCTGATTAGCCTATTGACCCATTAGCACATTGACAGATCAGCACATCAAGACAATGCAACCTAACCCCCCTCCGTTCGTTCTTAGTGTTATCAACTGTTAAATATCCATCCACTGCATGGCAAATACCCAAATACAATCCGACGTTGAAGCAGTAGACGCCCTCGCTCAATCGTATCAGCAACTGAAAGCCGAGATTGGTAAAGTGATTATTGGTCAGGACGAAGTCATTCAGGCCGTTATCATTTCTCTTTTTGCGAATGGCCACTCGCTGCTGGTGGGGGTTCCCGGGCTCGCCAAGACACTACTCGTGAGTACCATCGCTGAGGTGCTGGAGCTGGATTTTAAGCGCATCCAGTTTACTCCCGACCTCATGCCGAGCGACATCACGGGCTCCGAAATTTTGGCCGACGATCGCCAATTCAAGTTCAACCGCGGCCCGTTATTTTCCAATATCGTATTAGCCGACGAGATCAACCGGACGCCTCCCAAAACCCAGGCCGCCCTCCTGGAAGCCATGCAGGAACGAGCGGTAACCGTCAGCGGAGTGCAGCATAAGCTCCCACGGCCGTTCTTTGTACTGGCGACCCAAAACCCGATCGAGCAAGAAGGGACCTATCCCCTGCCCGAGGCTCAGCTCGACCGCTTCATGTTCAACATACCGCTCGACTATCCACGTTACGAAGAGGAAATTGCCGTTGTGCGAGGCACGACGGGCATCCAGAAATACGAGCTTCAGCACGTGCTCTCGGCGGAAGACATCATGAACTTTCAGCAGGTCATCCGGAAAATTCCGGTTGCGGACAACGTGTTGGAATACGCCGTATCCCTGGCCTCCCAAACCCGCCCGCAAACGGAACGCGCTTCCGCAAAAGTCAATGAATACATCAGCTGGGGAGCCGGCCCACGGGCCTCGCAATACCTGGTGCTGGGTGCCAAGTGCCACGCCGCCATCCGCGGCAAGTATTCCCCCGACCGCGAAGACGTACAAGCCATTGCCAAATACGTGCTGCGCCACCGCATCGTACGCAACTACAAGGCCGAAGCCGAAGGCGTGAGCGAAGAAATGGTGATCGAAAGCCTGTTCTAGTACGAACGGGACTGCCCGGGGGCTCCACCAAAACTCCGCCGGATTTCATCTGTTGGAAAGGAAGCATTACCTTTCTGTGTATCAATTAAATCGCAACCGATGAAATTGTCTTCCTGGAAGACCATCCTCTATATGTCCGTGAGTGTGCTGTTGCTCCTGGCCAACTGCTCCGGCGAAGTGCAAAGCAGCCTCGCTCCGGTACCGACCGCCTACGGTCCGATTAATCAACTGAATGTCATTTCCGACAGCACCATTTGGAATGACCGGATCGGAGATTCCGTGGATTTTTACTATGCGTCGGCCTACCCCATCATGCCGCAACCCGAGCCGATCTTCGACGTCCGGCATCTCCAGCCACAACAAATGAAAGCGATGCCCGCCATGCGGGAGCTACGCAACTACCTGATCCTGGCCGATTTGTCGGATAATACTTCCCCCACCACTAAAATGGTGCGCGAAGATATCAGCGACAGCAAGCTCCAGGAGGCCATGCAAAAGGGATACGGCACCACGATCGGTCGCAACAAGTGGGCAAAAGGCCAGCAACTCATCTACATTTATGGCAATACCCGCGAGGAACTGCTCGCAGGCGTCGTGAATAGCTTCCCGGCCGTAGCCGCCCGCGTGCAGGAATTCGATCGAAAAAGCATCGATGCTACGACCTTCTTCAGCGGCATGAACCGAGACTTGATGGATACCGTCCAGCAAATCGTCGGAGTGGAAATGCGTATTCCAAAGGAATTCTTCCTGGCACCACTCGAAGATACCACCATCGTTTGGCTGCGTGAAGACACGCCTTACGGGAGCAACAACATCTTCCTCAGCCGCATTCCCTACAGAAGCGAAAAACAACTAAGCAAGGAGCACATCATCGATATTCGCGACAGCCTGGGCAACTACGTCAGCACCACCATTCCCAATACCTACATGCGTGTCAATGATGAGGATCTCCCCATGATTGCCGAGCAGACCACCATCAACGGCGATTACGCCCTGGAAGCCCGCGGCATCTGGGAAATCGAAAACGATTTTGTAGGCGGCCCCTTCGTCAGCTACCTCATCTACGATCCAAACAAAACGGATTTACTCTTCGTGGATGCCTTCGTACACGCGCCGGGTGAGGAAAAGCGCGATAAGGTGCAGGCGTTGGAGTATATCGTTAGTACGATAAAATACTAGGTGTAGGTGTGGAGTGTGAAGGATGAAGTACTCTTCATCCTTCACAACGGCAACTAGTCATCGTCGTCTTCCTCCATGCCGAGGAAGTTGCCGCCGGCGTCGAAGATCAGTTCTTCGCCCGTATCCAGCTCGACTTCGTAGATGATTTGACCATCTTCCTCTTCCCGTTCGGCTTCTTCGATGCTGGAATTTGGGTAGTTTTCTTCGATGTAGGCCAGCGCTGCGGGAGGTAGCTCCTGAACGGAAATTTCCTCGTCGTCATCACCTTCGAACCAGTCCCCGAGAAAACTATCCTCGCAACCGCTGAAGATTCCAACCCCCATAAAGAGGAGGGTAAGTAAAAATACTTGTCTCATATCAGTTAATTTATGGAATTAACAATCCGTTGCCCTTACGACGGTAGCCGGCAGATAGGTTGCGTCGGTTGCTACAGTTGATAAAAAAAGCCGGCTTGAATGCCTATTGCTCCCTTGAGCCCAGCGCGATAGCCGGATACATTTCGCCGATAGGCGACCTCTGCCTGCCAGTGCCACCTGTTTCCGAAGGGATAGTGAAAACCAATCCGCCCAAGCAATTGATGGCGTATCGCGGGCTGACTCTCCAATCCTCGCTCTACCAAAAACTCTAAGCCAGAATCGTCCTCCTCAAATTCGTAGACGGCTTCGCCCCCCACTGGTTTTAACCACCCGTAGCCCAGGCCGATGTAAGACGTCCAGCCTAGTGCGGAGGGTAGATCATAGCGAAGGCCGAGCCCCACCTGACCGAATTGCTGCTGTATCTTCGCCTCGCGAAATACGAGTTGGTCGCGCGGGGGCATTATCGGTGGAAGCCCCGGAAAGCGTTCGGGAGTATCGGTTTGATACTGAATTGCGGCATAGCCGGCTTCCGCCCAGGCCGAAACGCGTTCGGACAGGATCACCCGCAGCTGAGCTTGAGTGCTGAAGCCGGATTGATCGGCAATGTCTCGGTCGAGGGGATACCGGAACCCTCCGTTTATGCCGGCCAGGTAAGCCTTTGGGCGTACGGCCTCCACCAGTCGTTCGGGCAGAGAGAGAGACGTTTTTTCCGGCATCTGAATGTCCGCTTCGAAGACCAGTGGATGAATGAGATACGTTGATGAATCAATCAGCTGTTGCACCGGGGGATAAGTCCGATCTTTTTCGGCTTCCATTGGCGGGGCCTTTGCGTGTGCCAAATCGAGCGGTTCCTCCAGTGGCGTTCTATCTGGTGTTAAGGCCAGGCCCCTTCTCGTCCAGGCGTCCACTGGCGGGAGTAGAGGTCTAATTCGTCCGCTAGTCGGCGGCATCCGATAAACGGTATCGGTTTGGTAGATCACCCTCGAATGGTAAATGGTATCTGTCTGAATATGGACGATCTGCCGCCGCAGGGTATTGGCCTGCTTTTCCAATTGCCACTGTACAAATAACCACCCGGTGGCCCCTAATAAAAGCAGCAGCGGCAGAAACATCAGCCACCTCGGAAAGGCCCCGGACCGAGGCTGAGCGCGAAGTCGCTTTTCCAGGCGCTGCCAGCTTTCTTCCCGAAATGCCGGCGGCGTTTCCCCGTCCAGATTTTGCCGCATCGCCTCAAATAAATCATCCATGACTAGTTCGCCGTTTTTTTCTTGTTCGTTAGCCACTTGCGCAATTTGGCTTTCGCCCGGGCCAGATTCGACTTGGAAGTTCCTACGCTGATTCCCAATGCCTCAGCAATCTCGTGGTGCTTGTAGCCCTCCATTACATACAAGTTGAATACCATGCGATAGGCCGGAGGCAGTTTCTGTAGAATGGGTAGGGCCCGCTCGTCATTTTCGAATCCCGGAAATTCGGTGTGGTCATTCACCTCCTGCTCATCGATTGCCGCCGAGACGAATAATTGGTGATACCGTCGATACTTCCGGAAATAGTCAATAGCCGCATTGATCAATATGCGCCTTAACCAATATTTGAACGGATAATCCGGATCGTATCGATCCAGGTTGCGAAAGGCATTCAAAAATCCGTCCTGCAGGATTTCCTCCGCCTGCCTTTCGTTTTTTGCATAACGCAAACAGATGCTCATGCCATAGCCATAGAAATATTCGTACAGCTTTCGCTGGCTCTGGGCATTTCCCTGGCGGCACCCTTCAATGACGAGTTGGAGATTGATTCGGCTGGCATCCATTAGTATGTCCCTACGCCAGGAGAGGGGAAAAGGGTTGCGTGTCGTATTTTTTGTATTTTACTGACCAAACGGTCGGTAAGTATGCCCGCAACAAAAATGCCCAAAGAGGAAATCCTTGAAAAATGCTGGTTCGTACTGCATCGCAACGGCTATTACCACACTTCGATAAGTGACCTGGCCAGGGAAGTGGGCCTGGGGAAAGCGGGCCTGCTGCACCACTTCCAATCGAAGGAAGGACTCATGCGGGCAGTTATGGATTTTGCCGAAAAGCGCTATCAGGCCTACGTGCTGGATGTGGCAGGTGAGGATCTTCCGATTGAGCAGCGACTGGAAAAAATGCTCCGCCGCCAGAATCGACTGGCAAAGATCGACGGCCGCGGCTGTTTTTTCGGAAATACGGTGGTCGAAACCAGTCAGGAAGGCACCTTCAACGAGCAGATCACGCAATTTTTCACCCGCTGGCGGGAAACGCTGCAACGCCTGCTTTCGGAAGTAATGCCCGCCGACGCAGCCGCCGAATGCGCCTACCTCATTTTGATCGAATACCAGGGGGCCGTTACGCTTTATAAATTATCCCGCGATGCGGCCCATCTGGAAGGGATGGTCCACCGCGCCCTTGATCGCCTCAAAACACTCCGATATGCCCCTCATTAAAAAATTGTTACTGCGCGCCCTCGGGCTGTGGTATAATATTACCGCGCTTGTAGCTCGCGGCTGGACCGGGCGCCGGTTGGATCGCCTTTTTTGCACGCCTCCTCCACCCCGAATTCGACTCAAAGAGCGGGCCTTTCTCGATGAGGCGGTTGTCGATTTGCAAACCCTGCGCGACTTCGGCGGAGTGGTCTATCATTGGGGCAATCCGCAGGCTCCCTATATCCTGATGGCCTATGGCTGGGGCTACAACGCCGGGCGTTGGCGGCACTACGCCCCCCAATTGCTGGAGGCTGGTTATCGCCTGGTTGCTTTCGACCCACCCGGACACGGCCAGGCGAATGCCGGCCTGCTTACCCTTCCGGAAAATGCGGCCCTGATTCGCCGGTTGTTGGAGGTATTTGGCCCGCCTAAGGCGGTGTTGGCTCATTCCTTCGGCGGCGGAAGCACTATTGAAGCGCTGGCCGACTTACCCGCTCCGTACCACCCCGAACGCATGGTAGTGATGGCTTCCTTTAGCAGAGCTACGTGGATTTTCCAGCACCTGCAATACGTATTGGGCTTGACGGAGTATGCCTTCCGCGGTATGGTCACCACGTTGGAGGGACGCATTGAGCGTCAATTAACGGAATTCGACCTGGCCAGGCGCTCCGCCCGGCTCGATCGGACGAAGGCGCTGATCGTGCACGATCCGGAAGATTCGGTGACCCACTTTCGCAATGCAGAGCGCTACCACTCCTACTGGCCGGGGAGTTCGCTGTTGGTTGCCCGCAAGGTCGGGCATCATCTGGCGAGTAGCACGCTCACCCGACAAGTGATTGCCTTCCTGCAAAATGGTACGGTGCCGGCCGAGGCACGCCCCCCGAAAATGGTTCTGCCCGCCGATCACGACCTCATCCGCTTCTTTGCCGGCCTGGAAACCGGAGCCGTAGAACGGCCTGTCCGCATTCCGTAGTCCATCCATCCGGTAAAAGCAACTTTCTGTCCTGTCAACTTGTAATTTTGATCAAATGCAAATAGCTTCATCGACGAAAAGCAGTCCGATCAATGAAAATCAACTGGAAATACGCGCTCGGCGAAATCGCAATTGTAATCATTGGTATTACGATTGCATTTTCGCTGAACCGCTGGGCCGAATACTCAAGAAATGAGGAAAAGCGCGCCCAGTATCTGACCAACCTGATTGCGGATTTGGATCACGAAACGGAGCACCTCCAAATGAACATCGATAGCTTGGAGGCTAAAAAACAAACGGCACGCTTCGCACTCACCTACCTGTACGGCCGCAAAGACGGGCGGGCTGCCGTTGCCCCACAGATATTCAGCTTAGCACAGGACATTCCCTATTTTCCCAATAACAATACCTACACCATTTTACTGAATTCGGGAGACTTGGAGCTATTCGATAATTTCGAGTTTCGGGCACAACTGGAAGCGTATTACTCCCAACAAACCCGTATTGAAATAGACTACGAGCGGCAGGGAAAAATCAACGAACGCTTCTTCGCCGATTTTCTGATCTATCGATTGGATTACACCAAACTTCGAAAAGCAGATTATTCTTACCTCGACGATCCGATGCTGCGCAATATCGTGCAGAGCCTGTATGGCACCTACGATATTGCCATTCGGAGTTCGCAAGATGGCATTGAGCGATCTCAGAAACTCAAAGCCTACCTCCAAACCCTTTAGTAGCCCCCACACGAAACAATTGTTGCTCCCATTAATTCCGATGCATATGGACGCAACGGTCCTACCTGCCGCAACGAGGAGAACTATATGGCCATTCTCCAACGTGTAGATCGTGGGTGGAGGCTCCACGTGCTCACCTGGAATGACCCGCTTCAGGAGATTCGGGAAAAACCAGCTTACCAAAGTCAGGTTTCCCGATGATTTTTTTCATATCTCATTTATCAGAATAGTCATAATATCGCACCGTAGCGTAACTCCTTCGTCGATCACGGCACAAAGCTAACTTCTAACGGTAGATTCAGAGATTTATAGGTTTCTGGTATCCGGCAAGCATCGAACGCAGCCAGGATATGCTGGTAGTATATTCAAACAAGCATTTATACATAGTAAAACTATCCATCATGAAGCACGTTTCCCCAACCGATTATTTCCCCTTTCGATCAATGATCGCAGGCTTCCGTCTAAAAGCGGTTGCTTTAATTCTTTTGGTCGTTCCTTTTTGCACCTTTCGAGCGGCAGCCGAATTTGAATTTAACTACATCGTTAATGCCGCTACGGATGAGCTATTTCCAGTGAATCCGCCTTTAGCTCCGGTGTTGTTCCAAAGCGATTTTCCGGAAGGCTTCTCTTTCCAACTGGATCCGGAAAGTGTTGTATCGGATCCCTTTCAAGTACAGAGCGCCGTCTACTTCATCGACGGCAACCGAGTGCGCACCGAAAACGTCTATCCCTACACGCTCTTCGGAGATAACCCAAACACCGGTGACTACAAGGGTTCTCCCGACGATTTCCCCTTCGGCTACCACGTCATTACCGTGAAGTACTACGACCATCCGCGGGGCCGCGGTAACCTGCTGGGGGAGAAGTCACTTGCCTTCTTTTGGCTGGACGTTCAGGGAAATGAGCTCCGTATCGTTTCCGGCACACAGACGACGGAGGACATTTTCTGGAATGACGGTCCGGAAGCCTACGATTACGACGAAATCGTGGGAGTGTCCTTTCCGCCCGGCATCGTCCAGGCTCCCGCTACCTGGCAAGACGGCAACAATCCGGTCGGTATCGATGCCCGCAACCTGCCCGAAGGCGAATACGACTTTTCGATCATTTTACGCATTCAGTTTCCCGGGAGCTTTTTTCGAGAAGAAATTGTTATTCCCATTCACCTGACGGTCCTGCCCCCAACGGGAGGGCCCCGACCTCAATTGGAGACCTACAGCATCTACGACGCGGATACGGATGAATTATTTCTCGAACTCATTTTTGCCGGCCAGCCAGTGCGAGGCAGTGTGGAGTTTTTCCCCGATTTTTTCAACCTCACCGTGCAACCCGATATGCCGGTCGATTTCGTACGATTTGAGGGTACTTTCCGACCTTGCGCCACTTGCCCGGTTGAAGAGGTGATTAACCGAACCGAAAATTTCGCCCCCTACGCCTGGTTTGGAGATAGCCGTGGGAATTTCTCCGGACGTCCCATTCAGGTCGGGATCTACGAAGTACGAGCTACCCCCTTTAAAGACGGTCAGGCAGGTATCTTTGAAGATATCGTCCTCGACGTATTCGATCCCGATGACTTCCTGCGTTTAACCGTTTTCCCCAATCCGTTCACTACCGATTTGAGCGTCTCGGTGGAAGAAAAAGAACGACCACAATCGGTACAACTGGATCTTTTTGATCAGTCGGGTAATCCCGTTATCCGAAAAAGGATGGGCAACGGGCAGGCCGCCCTTCCCACCGATCATCTGCAGCCAGGTGTTTACTTCCTGCGGGTAAGCGATGCTACTGGCCGACAGCGGGTAGTTCAGGTGGTTAAGGAGTAAGTGTCTTTGTGCCCCTGGGGCTTTGGCTCTCCCAGGGGCACAATCCTCCCGTTACATGCCCTCCCACCGCGCTGCATCCTCCTCCGTCAGCAGCCCTCCGTAGCTGCGTAAATCCTCAATGACCCGATTGGATAATGGAGACTCGGGATCGAGATTCCGAAAATCACAACCCTGGATGTACAGCCCGGGAATATTGAATAGCGTCATCAGGCAATTTCCCGTCTCGGCATCCCATACTTTCACGGTATGATCGTGGGAGGCCGTCAGAATTCGAGCACCATCGGGGCGAAAGGTGGCTCCATTTACTTCGCGCGTGTGCCCCTTCAGTGTGAGCAGGCATTCGCCCGTGGTGGCATCCCACACCTTCGCCGTTCGATCGTAGGAGGCCGTCAGGACGCGCGCGCCACCCGGCTCATAAACAGCACTGGTGACGTAGTGGGTATGCCCCTGGAGGGTCAGCAGGCAGCGGCCGGTAGCGGCGTCCCAGATTTTGGCCTTCCGATCATGAGCCGCCGTAATCACCTGCCGCCCATCCGGGCTGAAGGCCGCCGTATTAACCCCGCTGTTATGGCCCCGTAGGCGGGCCAGAGACGCACCAGTTTCCGCGTCCCAGATGTGGGCAGATTTATCTTTGGAGGCCGTGACGATCCGTCGACCGTCCGGGGCGTAGGAAGCATCGTTTACTTCCCGGTAGTGGCCGTCGAGGGTAATGAGGCAGTCGCCGCTATCGGCATCCCACACCTTGGCGGTCCGGTCGTGGGAGGCCGTCAGGATGCGCTGCCCATCCGGACGGTAGGCCGCCCGTCTGATTTTGCCGGTATGCCCTTTCAGAGTGAGCAGGCAGGCGCCGGTGGCGGCATCCCATACCTTGGCCAGGTAATCGCGCGAGCCGGTTAGGATGCAAGTGCCGTCGGGGCTGTATTCGGCACTGCTAATCCCTCGGCTATGGCCCTGAAGCACCAACAGGCAGGTGCCGGAAGCAGCATCCCATACTTTGGTAGTCCGGTCGTAGCCGGCGGTCAGGATGCGGGTGCCATCCGGATGGTAGGCGGCCCCGTTTACCTCAGCGGAATAACCGCTGAGTTTCAGCAGGCAATCGCCGGTGGCGGCATCCCATACCCTGGATGTGTGATCGTTTGAAGCTGTCAGTACGTATTTGCCATCGGGGCTGTAGGTGGCTTGATTGATCTCGCGCGCATGGCCCCGGCATGTGAGTAAACAATCGCCGGTAGTCAGGTCCCAAACCCTGGCCATCTTATCCTCGGCAGCCGTTAGTAAGTTAGCTGAATCCGGGCTGAATACTACACTGGTGACCCGATCCTTATGGCCCTGCAGCGTCAGCAGGCAGGCACCTGAAGAGGGATCCCAGATACGAGCTGTACCGTCTCTCGATCCGGTAGCAATCCGGTTGCCGTCGGGGCTGTAGGCGACGCTGTTTACTTCACGCGTATGGCCTTCCAGTGTCTGCAGAAGCGCGCCGGTATCGGCATCCCAGATTTTCGCGGTGGTATCGTAATGACCGGTTAGAATCCTTGTGCCGTCCGGATGGAAAACGGCACTGCTGACATTTCCCGAATGAAGCGGAATGGTAGCCAGGCAGGTTTCGCCGTAGGCATCCCAGATTTTGATGGTACCATCGTCGGAAGCAGTTAGAATCCGGCTGCCGTCCGGGCTGAAGGCCGCCGAATTCACTTCTTTTTCGTGGCCCTTCAGTACCGCGAGGAGATCACCCGTGCTGGCATCCCATACCTTGACTTCCTTGTATCGGACGATGGTTAGGATCGTTAGTCCATCCGGACTGTATATCGCCTTGCGCACCCGGTGCAGCCCCCTGCGGAAGGTCGATAGACACGTTCCGGTAGCTGCATCCCAGGTCTTGATCGAGTTGTCGAAGGAAGCTGTTAGCAGGTGCTTCCCGTTGGGGCTGAAAACCGCGCTGTAAACTTTGCTGGAATGGCCCGGAGGAAAGAAGTTTCGCCCCGCGATGGTGGCTCCATCCAGGCGAGTAACCAGCCCCGGGCGCGAAAGCCGGCACCCATTGAAGGTACTATCCTGGAAGGTCAGTTGCCGCAGATCGGTACCGCTTAGTTCGCCGCGCTGTTCCCGCCAGATAGTCAGAATATTCCAGATCGTGTAGCCCAATTGAAGGTCATCCGAAACGCCCCGGCATAGCTCCAGTAGTTGCCCCAACAGGTTATCGGTTTGCACGTGATCGACACTCCATCGGCGCTCCTCCGGCAGATAGACAGGTGAGTGGTAGTGTTCTCCCTCCAGCTCGCCCACCAATTGGCGGACGTAAAAATCGAGTGGCCGTGCGTGTAAGGTAGTTGGGAAAAAGCGTACTTCCGGCGGCAGTTGTCGGTTCTGTGCAAGGCTGATTTCCAGGCTCCGCAGCACGTGCACGGCCGCGAAATAATCGCGAAACGTCTGGTGCAGCAGACGCAGAGTATCTCCTTCCTCGGACAATAGAAACAGCCGCTGCGTCAGTTCCATTCGGATGCGGCGATTACGGGCCTCCTGGGCATCGTAATCCGCCGCGCCGATGCCGAAGGCCAATTCCCGCCGCTGCCCCTCGAAGGCCGGATAGAGATCAGTGAAGTCGAAGCTCGAAAAGAAGTCATAGGCCGCCCCAATCACCGATTTAAAATTGAATGCCGGATTGAGCAATTTGCGGCTGTAGATGAAGTATTGCCCCTCCTCCACCAGGCGATGCGCCAGGTAGGGCAGCAAGTGCCGTAACAGGAATGCCTGCCAGAGAAATTCCCGGTCGCGATCCGGGTTCAACGCATTGTCCAATAGATATTTGGCCAGGAGGCCTTCGATGAAGTTGTGCAGCAGTTCTCCCCTGGAACTGACCCGTGGGCGGAAGTGAATGCGCGCATCCTCCGCAAATTGAGCCGAGAGGTGATTGGTCCCGGTGTAGAGCGTAAGCATCATCGGATTTCGGAGGAGTGTCGCCACTTCTTTGTCTTCCGGCAGCGGGGTTTGGTTTTGTGCCAGGTAGTCCGCTATTTGTTCCTTGGTCAGCGGTAGCAGATCGAGCCGCTCGAACCCTTCGGTCCAGGCGAAGTGGCGCATTTCGTAGCGGGAGGTGACCAGAATTTGTACGCCTTTCGCCCGGCGTACAAATTCGGCCAACTCGACCATCAACGCCCGTTTTTCGGTGGCTACTTCATTGAAACCATCGAGTAGCAGGATGGCGGTAGGGTGGCCTTGCTGTTCTCGGAACAATTGCTTCAGGGCCTCTTCCAGGTTAGGCTCCAACCGGGCGTCGTCTAAATACTCGCGGGCGATAAATTGGAAGAGAAAGTGGCGGTGTTCCCGCTCCGATGGGGTAGCCGCGTTGTATTCATTCAAGGGGAGGAAGATGGGGACCGGTGCTTCTTCCCCCTGCTCCAGCAATTCTTCCCAGAGCCGTACACAGGAAACCGTTTTGCCCGTGCCGCCCTCTCCACAGAGGAGCGTGTGTGGCTGGGGGTTGGACCACAAGTGTTCCAGCGCCCGACGTAGGGGGGTGGCTCCATCTGCCCGAGATACGGGCACGTCGAGCAACTCCGCTTGCGCATCCGGCAAGAGCAGGCGCTCGAACTGCATGCGCGCGAAGCGGCCCTGCTTCAAATAGTTCAAGTAAGCCGCCGACCCTTGCCGTAATCGCCGGAGAAGGCCTGGCGGATGGAGCAGTTCCGGGGCAGCTGTTGCCGCCGCTGTTGACTGTAAGTGAAAGGTAAATTCCCCTCCTTTGGCTCCCCCTTCAACGATTTGGTCGCAATAGGCGGTTTGGGTAGCCTCCGGCCCCATCCTGGTGCGAATGCCGGCATACAATAGGGGCAGCGGAAGCCGGGCCTGCGTATTTTGGAAAAGGGTATCCCACATAGCGTGGGCGAAGGGGCTGTCATCCGCTACTAATTCGATCCTTCCCGAGGTCATCACCCAGCGGGAAGGCTTATCCTGTTCTCCGCCCGGGAGGTTGGAAGGCACCTTCATCGTCACTTGTCCGAATTTACCGCCAAAGCAGGAGTCAATGACGAAGACAATGTGATGAATCGCCGCCCGATTTAAAAACTTCACAATGCGCTGGAACGGGAAATAGATATCCTCGGCCTCACTCCGCTTGTTCAAAAGCGGCGCATCCACTGGAATCCAGTAGCCCTCGTCGATGGTTTCGTCGTAGTAGCCGTGTCCGGCAAACAGGAGCAGCAGATTGTCATTCGGGCCCAGGGATTCCGGGAGTTCGTACAATTCGTCGCGCAGCACGTCGCGGGTAGCGATTCCATTGTACATCCGCCGGATGTGGCGGGGATGGAAATCGTAGCGATCCGTTAGCAACTCAATCAGGCGCTCGCATTCGGCCACCGGATGCTGTAAGAGGGGCTGGCCGCCGCTGTAGGCGTCGATAGCAATGGCGAGGATGTGGTTGCTCCGGGTAGTGGATGCGTTGTTGTATGTCGATTGGCGACCTTGGCCGCGGGATGGCTTCATGGGTTAATGCTGTAATGCTATAATACGCAACAGGCCAGCGACGTGCAACACCGCTGATAGCCTACTTGAAGTTATCTTTGATTCCCGAACTGTAAGAAAGAATGTATCGTTCTTCCGTGCAACTCCTTGGATCATTATAACCGATCAAAACGTATGCCCCTGCTACTGCGCATTCTAAAATTCGTTCTTTTTTCGGCCTTGCT
Source organism: uncultured Saprospiraceae bacterium (assembly GCA_964504335.1). Lineage (GTDB taxonomy): Bacteria > Bacteroidota > Bacteroidia > Chitinophagales > Saprospiraceae > CAZDET01. The sequence continues at coordinate 10,069 of CAZDET010000036.1, read as the reverse complement.
CGTTTACCAGCCGAGGCTTACCGCCTTATTGATTGATTTCGGTATTTCGAGTACCATCATCGGTGCGGTCCTCAATTTTGTCCTGTTTGTGCTCGGTGCTCACCTTTCGATCATTTCGCTTGCTTTTATTTATCGCCGCCGAAAGAAAATCACCCGGGGCAATTCGGACAATGTGACGATCGGCCTGAACAACGTCTTTTACCTTCTGGTGGTCGGGGCGTTCATTATCACCGTCCTCGCCATTTTCGGAATCGACCACATCGCACTTTTCACCAGTCTGAGTATCGTGGCCGCGGCCATCGCCATCGTCACTAAAGATTACCTGAATGAAATTATCAGTGGCATCATTATCACCTTCTCCCGGGAGGTTAGTATCGGTGATTACGTGAAAATCGGAGAACAAAAAGGGAAAATTATTGACCTCAATTTGACCAAGGTTTCGCTCTTGAATAACGACGACAATATCATTTTCCTCCCCAATCACAAAGTGTTTACCAGCGACATCATAAACTATACCAAAAAACAAATCAAAAAAGTGAGTGTTCCCTTCGAAATAGACATCAAATTTCTGACGACGATCGAAGATCTGGAAGCAAATCTCATCCTGAGTATCAGCGACTACCACGAATTCATTGTAAAAGACAGTTTTAACCTCAAGATTGAGGAAATCAGCAAAGATACATTGCTCTTAAAGTTTCAATATACCATGCACGAAGTCAACCGCGATCGGGAGCGAGAAATTCGCAAAAAGACCGTGCGCCGTCTAGTCAATTATGTGAAGTTCAGAAAAGAACACAACGGCCAGTCTAGCGATGTCACTCCGTAATCTTAATCTATCTCCCCGGCATCTTATCCCAGTCGAAATACACCATATTCCAACGGTGGCCGTCCGGGTCGGTAAAGCCGAATCCGTACATCCATCCCTCGATGTCACTCGGCTCCGCGAAGATGGTACCTCCGGCTTGCCGAACCCGTTCGGTCATCTTATCCACATGGGTGCGAGTGGCGGCGTCGAAGGAAAGCAGTATTTCTGCCCCCTCCCTCGTATCAGCGATTCCGTGTGCACTGTACCGCTGAAAGACCGAATGCTCGACCATCATCACTTGGATTTGCTTTTCTCCAATTTTAAACCCGACCATATTAGGGGTATCCAGGGTAACCTCGAAGCCAAGTGCTTGAAAAAATGCTTTCGTTTTGGTTAGATCAACAACCGGAAGATTGATCCATAATTCCTTGGTCATTTTGTGGGCGGTTTTGGTTGATCCTTTAAATATAAGCCGTTTCGGCGCTATTGGCCTAGTTTAATTTCAGGAATCGCACGGATGTCGAATGGGAAGTGGTTCATTTTCTGGGAGCACCACGGTCTCCTAGCGACCTTTTTATACCCGTGTTAAATCGGGTTGGGCTTTCAGACCAATCATATGTGCGGCATCGGGGCTGAATGGAGCTAAATGAACGTGTACGATCGCATGGCGAGGGCCGTCATGCACGAATGCACTGGAAGTACCAACAGGTAACTCCCGACGGGATGCTGATCGATTTCCGAATCCGGCACGTGCACGATCCCGTGTTCTTGAGAGAGCTTTTTCACGTACATGCCGGATATCAGCCCTTGCCATCCTCCATCGGCGGGTCGGGCAATCTTCCCGTAAATGGTGCCGTACGGTGGGTCTTCCAGCCGATCTTTCGACAGGTGCGCCCCGCCTCCGTAAATGACCAATTCATTTCTGGCAGGGTGGGTGGCCACCACGGGGCAGGCCAGGGCCACCGCAATCTCGTCGATGGTATTGGAGCCGATCTGCGCCTGCGTCAGGTCGTAAAATACAAAGTTGCCGGGCCGGATTTCATCCACGCCGTTGAATTGCTCGGCCAGGCTGCAACCCGGGGTATCGCCAATGGAAATAAAGCTGTCGGGATAGCGCTCTTTGAGCGCCGCCATCTTTCGAAGCGACTGGTTGTGAATATCGAGCACTTGCGCCCGGCCGCGACACCCGTAGGTATGGCCGGCGTGGGCTAAAAACCCACTGAACCGCAGTTGCTCGGCCGCATTAATACAGCGCAGTAACGCCTCGATTTTTGAGAAATCATCGGAGGGGATGCCGGTGCGTCCGTACCCTACATCGATTTTGATAAATAAGGATAGGGGATGCATCACTCTTTCGGCGAGGAAGGCAATAGCTTCTTCCGATTCGACCAGGAGCTGCAAGGTGATCGTCGCAGCCAGGTCATTGATGGTATTAATCTCCAGAATATTGACGGGGAAGGCGACGGTGATATTGGTCCACTCCTGCGCAAAATAGGTCGCCATGTCCAGCGAAGAAACCGTAATCCGATCTACCCCCGCTTCCCGGAACCACCTCCCTACTTCCAGGGATTGATGCGTTTTGAAATGGGGCCGAAAGATCAGGCCGTGCCGTCGGGCCTTAGCCGCCATTTTTTCGATGTTGCGGCGGCACCGTCGCTCGTCGAGCAGGAGGGTCGGTTTGGTGATGTTCTGCATTGAAACGCTTACTTTTCTCTGACGATACTATGTATTCTTTAAACCAAGTCCAAACCCATACGATGCAGACCGGGGCAAATAAACTATCCGGCAACTCGAGGAGTAATGAGGACCTTACTCTTCGTACAATGTTTAACTTGGAGGTCGAAACCACACAACCCGCCACCCATGCCGAACGCTAGTCCGCCGGTCGTCTTTCTGACGTTTGCCAACTCGCCCGACCGGGAGTACCTGCAAGCGCTCCGCAATGAGAGCGCCCTGCTGCGCGATCTGTTTTCCCCCCTGCACCGCAAGGGGGTGATCGAGCTGGTACGGGAGGAGAGCCTGGAGGGCGAAGAACTGCCCCGGCTCATTCGTCAGTACAAAGACCGCCTGCTGCTCTTTCACTTTGCCGGCCACGCCGACGGGAGTGCTATCAGCCTGGAAGACGGTGAGCATTATTCAGCGGGCCTGGCCCGCGTGTTGGGGTTGGAGGGGGGGCTGCAATTTCTGTTTCTGAATGGCTGTGCCACGCAGGAGCAGGCCGCTCCTTACCTCGAGGCCGGTATTCCGGTGGTGTTGGCCACTACGCGCGCTATTTCCGACGCCGATGCCGTTCGCTTTGCGGATCACTTCTACCACGCCCTGGTGCACGACTACAGCTTACAGGATGCCTACACCTCTGCCGTAGGCGCGCTGAAGGCGCGCACCGATGCCTACCAGACCATGGAGGAAGAAGAAATACTGACGGTGCGGGGTATCGGTATTCCGCGTGATCAGTACCGCGAGCAGCCCTGGCGCCTGTACGTACAGGAGGGGCAAACGGCGGCGCTCGACTGGAAACTGACCGCGCCGGAGGCCCGTCAAAATCGCCGTCCGTTGGTTTTTGGACTCGTCGCTGTAATCGCATTGGCAGTAGTAGCCTATGTGCTGTTTAACCGGGAGCCAACGTCTGATCTTACGGCTCAACTGATTGCTTCGGAAGAGCCGACGGATTCGATTGGCACGGGCACGTTCGAATTCGAAACAATGGGACAATTAGTGGCGATGGGGAATACGCACCGAGACACGGCCCGGATCGAACCCAACGGTCGGGTGCGCTTTCCCAATTGGCCCCAATCAGCCAACGGAGAGTCCCTGCGTTTTAAGCTCCTGTCGGATGCTTACGAGCTGGAAGCACCTAACCGACCGTACCCCTGGTCAGAAACCCCGATCGAGTTGACCGTCCGTCTGATGCTGACGGATTCCGTTTCCACTGGGGGAGCTACTCAATCAGCTCAAACCGCAACGAATGAAATAGTACCTCCTCCCAGCCAGCCACGCCGCTTTCGGCTCACCTCCCAGACCGGCCGGGGACTGATCGGGGCGATCGAGGCGGCTACGGGCTGGAAGCACAGCACCTCCGCGGGAGTAAGTATCGCGTTCAGCTTTCCGGAAGAACAAATCAAAACCAACCCCGCTTTACCTAATCAGGTATCCTTCGACGGCAACGGGGCCCGCATTGGACTGCTGATCGATGGAAGGTCCTGCAATGCCTTTCCCTCCCTGGCACTCCAGTCTACGGCCCCAGCCGATCGGGCATCCGTCGAGCGGGCCGTACGGGAGCAAGTCGATCAGCAATTGAGTGCCAACCAAGCCCAAGTCATCCAGGCCATACGGGCCTGTCTCGAAACCCAATGATATGCGCATTTACTATCCCTTGCTTAGTCTGGTTTTTCTTCTTTCCGCGGCGAGCCTGTCGGCTCAATCCGAGCAGGATACCCTCGTGTTTCTGTTTAGCGGAAACCCGGACAGCATCGTGTTCATCCCCGAAATCGAAGATTTGCTGGAAGACCTGGAAATCATCGATCCCGACCGCCCAAACCGGCGGTTCGCCGTGGTAAATATCATGCGCCTGCTCGACGCCGAACGCGCGCAAAACGTAGTGACATCCATCCAACGCTACTACGATTCGTTTAGCCTCATCGACGAGCGGCGCGATACGATCTACCGCATTATTCAGCCGTTTTTGGGCGGTGCCCAAAACTTGCTGCAGGTAAAGATCAACCTCGTGGGGGAGGTGTTTTTCTTCGAATTTATCCGCTACCGTATTCTTCCCTCGGAAGATGAAATCAACTACAAATTGCTGTATCAGTACAGCGCCACCTCGGTCATCGACCTGCGGGAGATCAACCGCACCGATATTAAGGACCGGTTTCGCAATGCCATCTACAAGGTCTTTCCCAGCACCAATCAGCGCCCCGAGGCCTATATCCAGGCCAATGGCCGGCGCGTGGGCGACCAATACTACTTCGGTATAGGGGATACGATTCAAATTTTCGGACGCGGCAAGGACTACGACAGCCCGGAGTCCGATTTTTCCTATCGGTGGGAGCTGCTATCCGACCCCGCGCAGCGCGTGCAGGCCGTGCCGCTTAAATCCAATATCGCCGAGCAGGAACTCGTGCTGCAGCGGCGCGATTCCTTTACCATCGGGCTCACCATCGACGATCGCATCAACCCCTCCGAGCTAGCCTACGCCCGCTTTCACGTACTTGAAAAGCCGGTTATCTCCGGGATCCAATTTGAAAACCGGTCCCGTCGTACTACGTCTTACTATTGGAATTTCAAGGGCCGCCCCCACTACTACGAAGGCAGGGATTCGCTACCGCTCGCCTTCAGCCTGCGGGTAGACAATCGGTATTTGAATGACACCTTCATCGACCTCGACATTTCGCTCATCGATAGCGATGTTTCACTCGTTGATCTCAATATTCCGTTCATTGACTTCGATATTCCAATCATCAGTGGTCCCCAATTTTCGGCCCAATCCGTGCCCCTTCGATCGGGAGCCAGCTTTCGGCTGACCGACTTCCAGTTTGTGTACAATGGGGCGCGTTTTACTACTGACGGGGCGCTCATTGAGGGATCTTTGCAGTTGCCCGAAACGACCTTGCCCGCCCAGACCTACCAATTTCAGGCGGTAGCCCGGCACTACGATATCGGCAGTGCCGTAGAGCCAACCTTCTTTCTCGATCTGATACGCGTCAATCGCGTGGCGGTGCTCTTTGAAACGCAACTGGGCTTCTTGCCTACGGCCGACAACCTGCAGGAAAGCAATACCCACTTTAATCTGGGGCTCAGTTTCCGGATAAGCGAACGGTTCTACGGCTATTTACTGCCGGGCTTTCTGTTACTGCCCAACGAAGAATGGGAGCTGAATGCCCGTGGTGGGCTCGAATGGGATCTGCTGTTTTTACCCGGCCCCCGCTCCAAACGCTTCGGGGCAGAGATCGGCGGGGCGTTCACGCGGGAGGTTAGTTCCGGCGGCCGAACGCAGGGCGAGGTCCTCTCGCTCCTCGGCAAGGTGTACTTCAAGCACTTCCTTTCCAAGGAGCCACTCACGGAAATGAAGTACGGCTTCTTCTACGAGTCGTTCGACAACAACTTCATCAGCGATATGATGGGCGTATCCGTGGGAGTGCGATTTAATAGCCTGGGGCGGAAACGCCGACAGTGATTGTTAGCGAGGCCTTCAATAACGGAGTTAGGGCAAACGCACCAAAGTGGTCGGTACGAGTGTTTTGGGCTTGCTTCTAAGGTGATAAGCGCGTATCTTTACGGCACCATCCAATAGCTGTCCCAATGGCAGCAATTCTCTAAAATAGCCCACTTTTTCACACGGCCGTTCCCATTGCTGGTAGCCGCGTGCGCCGCGCACGCCTGGGCTGCCTGCAGCCCTCGAGGTTGGCAGGTAAGGTGGGCGGGCCGTCTTTTAAATACCCACCCACATGGTGTGGGGCGCCCCGAGCCCAGCCACCGGCCTCAGAGCCGAGGGTCCAAGCTATGTCTACTGTCTCCGGAATTTGATGCGTGCGCCCTATAACGGAGAGTCTCACCACCAAAATTGCCGCTTTTCCTGCTACTTTTGCCACCGACTAAATCCGTCCGGAAATGGATATCCCCACGTTCTTTCTCCAGCGCCACAGCTACCTTCATGAGTCGGCGCTGCCCAACCTGCGCACCAAGTTGCCCGAAGCCGCCTTTCGCCAGCGCGCCACTCCCGAAACGCCGCCCATCATTTGGCTGCTCTGGCATATGGCGCGCGTCGAAGACATGGGCCTGAGCCGACTGGTATGGCATCAGCCCCAGCTTTACAACGACGATTGGCACGAGCGCATCAATGCCGGCATCCGGCATTACGGCACCAGCATGGAGGCCGCCGAGATCGATGCATTAGCCGAGCAGATTGACGTCTACGCCCTGCTGGATTATCAGCAAGCCACCGCCCAGCGCACCCGCGAGCAGCTCGCGCAGTTGGACCTCGCCCGCCTCGACGAGGTGATGGAAGAAGTCGAAGTGCTCCGCGTTGTCAAAACCGAAGGCATGGCTTCCGAGGCCGCGCAGTGGGTCGCTCCCCATTACATCGGCAAAACCCGCGGCTGGTGCCTCTGCCACATGGGGTTAACGCACAACTTCCGGCACTTCGGGCAGATTATGCTGATTCGGAAAATGTTGGGTTACGGCTGAAAATGGTGACGCACCTGCAAACCAATTTGCGGCCGGTAATCGGGTAGGTCCAGTGGTAGGCCAATTAAGGCTCCCACCGACCAGGTAGGCGTGATGCGGTACTGTGCTCCGATTTCGATAGGGGGTATCCGCAGGCTCAATACATTGGGATCGGACTCGATGGTAACGTCCGTTTGTACCTGCGGCGTTCCCGAGGAGGCTTCGTAAACCACGCTTTCATTCTGACGCCGATCCCAGAGCTCTGCAGCGTAGGTCAATTCAATATATGGGTTTAAACGCTGCTGCTTCAGGAATATATAGCCGACGCTCAGATTTAGGGTGATGGCCTCCTGGATTTCCTCAAAACCGAGGGTATATAAATTGGAAGCCACAGCGGTCTGTTGGGCAAACCCCTTTGAGGAAAACCGCTCCCGAAAATAGGCCACCCCCAGCCCGACCCGCCACCCCGACCGGAATTGTCGCCCTACCCGCAAGCGATAAATTTTGGATGCGATTTGCCGATCTCCCGCTACGAATCCCCGTTGGAACAGGGTATCCGGCTGCCCATCGATTAGAACGGACTGTGGAAATTGGGCGACCGAGTCTCGTTGGTCCGAGTAGAGGAATATGATCGATCGGAAGTTTTCTCCGAAGGGCAGGTAGGTCGCATCGGCCTGCCAGTGCGTGCGCAATTCCGGTAACGGAGGCAGGGAAGTAGGTTGCATAACGGCCCCCTTGCTTTCGCCAAGGCTCCAGCCGCTGGGAGTCGGTAATCGCGTTTCGAGAGTTGACAAAAGAAGTCCCCCTATTCTGTTGGTAGTTGGGATTTGCGCCCCCCGAAGTGATTCCACGCTTTTTTGCTCAACGAACCGGCTGGCGGAAGGAATGGTGGATACGGGAAGTTGATTCAACTCGGAGGCCGCTACCGTAGACTTCCTTTTTTCTTCTTCTGAATTCAACGCCTTTATAGAGCCTGGAGTGCCTTGACTGGCAACTCCGACGATGTCCGTAAGGGCCGTCTTTTCGGATGCCTCGAGCTGCTTTTCGGGCTGGATGAGAGGCACGGCTGGTTGTGGGCGCTCCCTCGAGAATTGCACCACGGGCGGGGTGGGAGCAGCTTCTTCTTTCTTTTGCCGTTGTGAAAGCCCCAATCCGATTCCCCATCCAATCGCGGAAGCAGTTAGGAACCCGATTGCCAGCAGTAACCAGCCCCGCCGGCGCTTGCGTTTTCGAAGCTGCTGTTCGATCCGCGTCCACATATCCGTGCTGGGCAACTCCGCTTGGGGGAGCTGACTCGCATTGCGTAGTTGGTGCTCCAGATTATGCATTGGATAATCGATTGTCGATGGAAAAATGGGGGCCGGCCAGGCGTTGCAAATGTTTGCGGGCCTTGGCCAGATTGGACTTGGAAGTGCCGACACCAATGCCCAACTGCCGGGCAATTTCCCGGTGGGTATAGCCCTCCAATACGTGGAGGTTGAACACCAGCCGGTAGGCGGTAGGGAGTTGCTGGACGAGGCGGTACAAATCCGCCTGATTCAACGCTGCCACCGCTTCATTGACTACCGGCTCTGAATGAATGGCCGTCAATGCTACCCGAAGACCATTGCTCTGCTTGGCACGATAATAATCAATGGCCCGATTGATGATGATGCGCCGAAACCAGGGTTTAAAATCCCACGGTGGTGCCTGCCGCTCGAGGTGGCGAAAGACGCGCAGGAAACTGTCCTGCAGCAGTTCTTCGGCATCCTCCCGATTGTCGCTGTAGAATAGTGCTACCGTCAGGCCGTAGCCGTACGCCTGCTGGAAAAGGGCTCGCTGGGCCGCCGGCTCGCCCCGGCGGCAACGCTGTAGTATGGACTCGATGTGGGGAATCTTCATGTTTTGCGTCTCGCTACGCTGATTCGATAGCGTCTACTACCCACACGGAGAAAGGGGGGTAGGGGTTGCCTTTCAATCCTTGTGATTTATCGGCTCATACACTTCCCGATCGTGCACTTCCATCCACCGATCGGGGTTGGCGATGGGAGTCCAACCTACTTTGCGGTAGAATTCGTGGGCATCCTGAGTGAGCAAGATCCACCGCCTTAAGCCCTGCAAACCGGGATGAGCCATGACGGTTTGTATCAACCAGGTGGCGAGCCCTCTGCCGCGAAAGGCTTCCAGGATAAACACATCTCCCAGGTAGGCAACGGTTGCAAAATCCGAAACGATCCGGGCGTAGCCTATTTGCCGCTTTTGGAAATAGAGGCCAAAATTGAGCGAGTGCTCAATAGCCCGCTCCACGGTAGCCCGCAGGATGCCCCGGCTCCAGTAGGCCTGCGTGGACAGATAGTGATGAATAACGGCTACATCCAGGTCTTCCTTGCGGGTGGAAATGGTGTAGTCGTCTTTTTGTCGTATCAGGTCAGGCATTGGGGGGACTTGTGTGAAGGCAAAGGAATTTAAAGCACAAACGGATCTTCTGCCAAAACATTCCAGCCAAATCCCAGCCAGGCTCTACTTGGTTCAATTGAAGCGCCTGCTTAACCCTTAAGATTTTCCAGGGCCTCGGGGTAGGCGCTTGCTTGAAGGAATTGTTTCGCCTTTGGGTATTTCCACCGCCGTTTGAGTACGTTAATTAATTCGCTAAGAGATTGGGAATTGAAGCAAGGCCGTTAAAGGATAATTTCAGCAGCCCGATGGCGCTTCTCCGATACGGATACGTCTAAGAAAGACAGAAGCACGTTAGTATCCACTGCGACTTTACTCATAATCCGTCGCTTCATCTCGATTGAAGATATAGGTCCCTTGACTGTCAAAGGTGAGACCTTCAAATCGTGCCAATAATTCTTCGATCATGCCTTCCCTGTACTCCGCCGACTCCTCTTAAATGGCAAATGCCAATACTTCAACCTGCTTTCCGACCAGATCGTCAGGAAGTTCTAGTACCACCGTTTTCTTAGCAACGGGGACAATTTTTCTAAGCATGACGGACTGTTTTTCAGTGAAAATCCAATTTAATTAATCGACTTCTATCAGTGAAAAACATGGAAGTAGTTCAGGTAGTTGCTTGTGATAAAAAACAACCCTGCGGGCAATTGGCCTGACGAGGTCCTAGTC
>CAZDET010000035.1:17399-51322 GCA_964504335.1 uncultured Saprospiraceae bacterium | reverse complement strand
TGGGCTATTTTGTGAGAACGGCTGCCGCTAGGGCAGCTATTGGATGGTGTCGTAAAGATACGCGCTTATCGACACAGAAGCAAGCCCAAAACTATCGTATCGACTATTTTGGTGCGTTTGCCCTATACAGTTTTTCGAAAGGAAGGAGGCCCAATGTTGCTTTTTGTGCCATAGGCCTGCTTTTCATTTCGAATTCCGCCATTTACCGAATCAAGGTCGTCTGCCCGTTCAGCTTTTCCCGGTTGCCGTCGGGGTATTCCACTTCGGCCTGCCACAAAAAGACGCCGCCATTTAGCACCTGCCCGCGGTAGGTTCCGTCCCATCCCCGCTCCGGGTCATTTACCATGAAATCAGCATCCATAAAGACCTGCTCCCCCCAGCGATCATAGACTTCCCACTGAACGACGCGAATGTCCGGCCGGCCGTGTACCATGAGTTTGTCGTTTCGCCCGTCTTGATTAGGGGTGAATCCGGTTGGAACGGCAACCACAAAATCTTTCTGCACGATCAACATCAGATGGTCGCTGGCGGTGCAGCCCACGCTATCAACAACCCGCAGGCGAATATCCATCTGATCGGTAGGTGCAATCCAGGGGGCCGGGCAGTTCGTACAGCTTAGGTAGGTCGAGTCGGTGGGCTGCCAGCTAAATTCCTGGATGGGAGGGGTTCCTCCCCGCACCAGCGGATTTAGCTGTAGGGAATCGCCCCAGAAGACCGTTTGATTGGGTCCGAGACTCAATTCGAGCGGATCGGGTTCATCGATCTGAATATTGGAAGCCGACCAGGTACACCCGTTAATGTCTTCGATTTCCAGGCTGTAGGTACCTGAACCCAGCTGGAAGAAGCTTCCTCCATTGTTAAGCGCATCGGAGTCGAGGCGGTATTTGTAGCCCGGCGTTCCGCCCAGGGCGGTGGCACGGATTGCCCCCGTTAATTCACCGGCGCAGCGCACATTTTCTGCTATCACCTCGGCTTCCAGCACCGGCGGTTCGGGCACCTCGGCAAACGCAATGGTCGTGCAGCCCAATTCATCCGTCACAGATACTTCGTAGCGCCCGGCCCGCAAGTCCATCAGCGTCGGACTGGTCGCACCGGTATTCCATTCGTACCTCAACAGGCCAGTACCTCCGGTGGGCTGCACCGATACCCCACCCGTCGTTTCTCCATTACAACGCACCGGCTCCACGGTAAAGGCCATTCCAATGGGTGCGGCATCCGGAAGAAGCACTTCCAGATTCTCTACACAATTATTGGCATCCCGTACCTCCGCTACGTAGGTGCCCGCACCGATCCCATTTAAACTGGTGCCGGAGGCTCCCGTATTCCAGAACACCTGATAAGGCTCCGTTCCTCCGGTCGGGAAAAGGCTGATCGTTCCGTTGGCATCCCCCGCACAGCGCACATCAACTACCGAAGAAGTTACCATTAGCGGATCGGGCTCATTGATGGTAATGACCGAATCTGTAACGCACCCTCGGCTATCCGTGACCGTCAGGCCATATTCTCCGGCTTCGAGGGATTCCAAAACGGCCTGGCTCGGCAGGTCAATCGCCGACCAGCTGTACTGATACGGCGGCTCACCAGTAGCTACGCGCACATTGATAACCCCCTCCTGGGCCCCGAAGCAATTGACATCTTGTACCTGTAATTCGAGGGTTACCGGGGGCTCCTGATCGATCGTGAAGCTCGTATCAATGGTACAGCCCCGCTGATCCGTCACGCGCAGTGAATAGGTGCCACTTTCCGCTCCCGTCCAGGTAGCGGTGCCACCCGGCCAGTCATAAGTGTAGGGCGGGGTTCCTCCTTCTGCGCGAACACTGGCCGAACCGTCCGCTACGCCCAAACAGCCCTGCCGCACGGTGGTCAATTCGGCAATGACTAAGGCGGGCGGGTCCGGTAAGGCACCTGTGGCGGTTTGCGCACAGCCGTTGGCATCCGTCACCGTCACCTCGTAGTTGCCGGCAGCCAGGTCGATTGCCAGCGAATCCGTAGAGCCGTCGCTCCAGGCAAAGGTGTAAGGTGGTGCTCCCCCACTGACGAAAACCGTTAGTTGCCCATCAGCACTACCCACGCAGGATGGAGTGGCCTGAACGATCATTTCCGATACATTCAATGCTTCGGGTTCTACAATTTCTACAGTGATGGTATCTTCACATAATTGTTGATCGACTACCCGTGCCTCATAAATCCCCGCACCGAGTCCGCTCGCTACATTTCCACCGACGGGATTATCGTCGAGGAAATAAGTAAAGGGCCCGCGGTTGCCGATTGCCGAGAAGGTAATTTCTCCATTGGATTCTCCCTGGCAAATGATGTTATCTACCGAGGCTTCTAACACGGGCGGGATACACTTGAGGGTCGTACAACTAGTACCCGACGGCAAAGAGGGACAATCAAACAAGGCCCGTACTTCGAGCAAGTAGGTCGTTTCCGCGTTGAGTCCCTGAAAAGTGTGCGTTCCGGAGCCGTTTGCCGCTATCCAGGGGCCACCGTCCACGCGCACTTCGTAGCCCGCGGCTTCGCTGACTAACTCCCAATCGACCGTCAGGCTGGTATCGGTTGGCTCCCCGCAGGTGACGGGGCCCATGTTTTCTACCGGCAGCAGATCGACTGCGACGCTGTTGGTCGCTTCACAGCCATAGCTATCCGTTGCCGTAACGGTGTAGGTACCCGGGGCCTGAGGCAATACCTTTGGGTCAGGGCAGTCGATACAGCTCAAATCCGGTGAGGGATCCCAGGCATAGGTTATGTTGTAGGTCGAGTTGAAAGTAATCGACCATTTGTGCAGCATTCCGGTGAGATTGGTATTGGCATCGTCGATGATCGCGAGTCGCCATTCGCCGTTTGTGCTGGCGTTGCGGAAAAAGAAATCCTCCCAGGCTCCCTCCGGTAGGTACTCTCCGGTGAAGGGAACCTCCGTTTCCGGTGCCTTTTCGGCGCCGTTGGGGATGGTCCGTGTGGCATCAAGAGTGAAACAGGTGCCCACATATACGTCGCCAGGGCCACCATCCTCTCCATTATCCGTACTCAATTCGAGGACCTGTTCGTCAGGGCCGATCAGGTATAAGTCGATATCCCCGGCCCGCTCGTGGGTCATGCTATCGATACACACGGAATGGATTAGTTCCGGAACCAGGATTTCCGGACGAATGCCCTGCACCTGAATGGGGGAAGTAATTTGAACACCACGCTCGCTGATCTCAACCAGACCGGTACTTTCGAAGCGCGGCGGCGGCATGATTTCCACCGGTACCCGGGCACTGAGCACCGTACTATCACTCGGACAAAGCGAGGTGTCTTGAGGGAGCGCAATATCGGTTAGTGGATTATCCTTGAGAATAATGGAGAAAGTGTCCCGTTCGCATATATTTTTCTGCAAGGCGATGTGTAGGGTCTCTTCCGATTCGACTTGATTGTCCTGTAGGGCCGATATTTCAAGGACAAAGGTGCTATCGCCGGCCGGAATAGTAATATTTTGCGGGATAGGTGTATAATCGACGCCATTGGTCGCCGTGCCAAATACCTCGAAATCGAGTGGTGTATCGGCCTCAGCCGGGCTGCTGAGTGTGAAGGTCAACCGGGCAGGCCGACAGCCTTCAGCCATGGCGCCGTCGAGGTTGAGATCGGCAATTTTGAGATCCTTTCCGTTGGAACCAAAGCTTCTTGCTTCCAAAAACACCCCCGAATCCCAGTTGCTATCCTGCACGTCGCAAATGACCAGCTTAATGGTATACACCTCACAAGGAATCACGACGGCAGTGGCGGTGAACACGTCGGTGATGCCATCGTATACCGGGAATAGCTCCGTACCGTTATTGTCGTTATAAAAATTGGCGTAAGCCAGGGAGCCGTTGGTACCACTACAATTTTGGGGCTCTCCACGGTCTCCCACTTGGCCGCTATTGACGTTGTTGATCCGCACTGGCAGGTTGGTGCCGGGAATCTGGGCGATGTTTGCCGATTGGTTGGAATAAGTTCCGTTGATTCCCGGTCCGCTGATGAAAAAGCCGAATATGTCGTTGTATTGACTACAGACGAATTCCGGATATTCCTCCGACCCGAAAGCATACCGAAATCGAAGGGTATCCGCGGAAGGCCGGAAAGTAATCGTATAGCGGGTAATATCGTTGATTTTCTGGCCCTCAGCAATGGCGCTCAGGTCCGGATCATCGCCGGCACCTACTACATTGACACTCGCCTGCATATCTCCCACTTCATTGACCCCCATCGAGCCGTTAGCGGAAACTGTCAGGCCCGTCGTCATGACGATACCACTGGACATTCCTACTTCGGTGCCATCACCTTTGAAAAAGGCGACCGACCGCGGGTCTCCTTCGTAGCTAACGTTGAGGACCTCTACCCCTTCTCCGAGGAACACATTTTCAATGAGTGCCTCTGGTGAGTAAGGAGCCCCGTTAATCACTTCAAAGGTCTGTGCGGAAAGGGTAACAGAAATCAGAAAAGAAAGGCTCAGAACGACGATACGCGTCGTAACTCGGTCGAGTTGGGATGACATGAGTGAGCAATTTTTGCGACGGTTGCTCAACAATGAAGATACAAGCCGCCGGGTGGAAGACTTAGCGATTAAGTAAATGATCTATCCTTGCTCTATCTGGTCCGGTTTGCGGAAAACTAGCTGGGGCTTGTTGCGTTCATGTCATGTATGCAAACCGCTTGCAATATACGAAAAGGCCTTCCCTTTTTCCAATTATTGCGGGTTTTGGTCTAAAGAAAGCAGTGCTTCATCCCCGAAACTCTATAATTGTTCGGTTGGCATCGAAATAACAATTTTGGTCGAATGCGTCAGTTTTTCAAGTTCCTCTTCGCTTCTTGCCTCGGTACGATCGTGGCGATAGTTGTCCTGTCCTTCATCGGTTTTGGCGTGCTTACCTCCCTCGTCTCCTCGAGTCAGGTGGCACCGGAAATTCGTTCCAACAGCGTCTTGCGCCTGGAGTTAGACGGGGCGATACCGGAGTTGCGCGATAACGTACAACTCAGCAGTCTTGACCCCTTGCAGCCGTCCGTCCTCGGCGTACACGACATCGTCCGGGCAATCCGCCAGGCAAAGGAAGACGATGACATCAAGGGGATTCTGATCAATACGAAGGTGGTGCAGATGGGGCTCACTTCCACGGCACTCGTGCGGGAAGCGCTGGCCGATTTTCGGGAGAGCGGCAAATTTGTCGTAGCACAATCTCCGTACTACTCTCAGGGCGCTTACTTCCTGGCTAGCGTAGCGGACGAAGTATACCTCGCGCCCCAGGGAATCGTCGACTTCCGGGGGCTATCTGTGGAAATTCCCCACTTCAAGGAGATGCTCGACAAGGTTGGCCTGGAAATGGCCACGTTTTACGCCGGCGAGTTCAAAAGTGCCACCGAGCCCTATCGTCGGAAGGATATTTCTCCGGAAAACCGATTGCAAACCCGGGCGTATCTGACCGAACTCTACAATCAACTACTGGCCAGCGTAGGCGAAAGCCGGGAAATTCCGGAATCCACCCTCCGTGAGGCCGTCGACTCCTACGCCGGAATCGACCCACAACGCGCTCTGGATGCCGGGCTAATCGATGCGATCGGCTTTCCGGAAGCAGCCGAGGAGCGGCTTCGGGAATTGATTGGCCTCGAAAAAGAAGCCGATATCAATTACGTAGGTACGAACGCCTATTTTTTGGGGCGTGTGCCCCAGCCCGCCGGAGGCGCGGAACGCATTGCGGTATTGATTGCCGAGGGCACCATTCTCGATGGGAAAGCCAAGAGTGGATCGGTAGCCGATGCCCAATACGTCAAATTAATTGACAAAATACGAAAAGACGATCGGGTAAAGGCACTCGTATTGAGGGTCAACTCTCCCGGTGGCAGTGCCATGGCCAGCGAGCATATCTGGCAAGCCTTACAACGCTACAAGGAAACGGGCAAGCCCCTGGTTGTGTCGATGGGAAATTACGCCGCTTCGGGTGGTTATTATATTTCCGCTCCGGCCGATCATATCTTTGCCCAATCGGGTACTATTACCGGCTCTATCGGTGCCTACAGCGTTTTCCCCCAGGCCCAAACAATGCTGGAGGAAAAGCTGGGCATCCACTTCGATACCGTTAAAACGGCCGATTTGAGTGCGGCCTTCTCCGTAACTCATCCCTTGAGCGAGGTAGAGCGTCGATTGCTTCAAAACCGTACGGACGAGCTCTAC
Organism: uncultured Saprospiraceae bacterium; assembly: GCA_964504335.1. GTDB lineage: Bacteria > Bacteroidota > Bacteroidia > Chitinophagales > Saprospiraceae > CAZDET01. Next base: position 45,135 of record CAZDET010000035.1, on the reverse strand, counting down.
CGCCTATTCCTCCAACGCGTGGCCGACGGTCGGAATATGAGCGTGGAGGGCGTCGACAGCATTGCCCGTGGCCGCGTATGGATCGGCACCACCGCTCAGGAAATCGGCCTGGTCGACGAAATCGGCCCACTGCAGAGCGCTCTGGATAAAGCCGCCGAAATGGCTGACCTCGCCGATTCCGATTACCGGATCATCGAATACCCCACTCCGGTCCCTCCCTTCGAACGACTCCTTGAAGAATTCGCCTCTGGTCAACAAATAATTACCCGTAAACTGGTCAAAGATCAGTTGGGAGATATGTACCAACCCTACCAGACATTAAAGGAGCTCACGCAGGTGAAGGGAGTGCAAATGCGGCTGCTGGAGCGAGTCCCCTTCCAATAGGAATACTACCCATGCACATCGATATCATCAGCGTGCAGCCGGACTTGCTGCGGAGTCCCTTCGAGCATTCGATTATGAAGCGGGCGCAGGATAAAGGGTTGTTAACCGTTCAGGTGCACGACTTGCGGGCCTTCGGGCTGGGGCGACATCAGCAAATAGACGATTACCAATTCGGCGGGGGTGCGGGAATGGTCATGATGGTCGAACCATTGGTCCGTTGCATCGAATCCCTCCAGCAAAAGCGCTCCTACGACCAGATTATTTTTCTCACGCCCGACGGGCAGCGCTACGATCAGTCACTCGCCAACCGCCTTTCCCTGGTAGATAACCTCCTGCTTATTTGCGGGCACTACAAGGGGATCGACGAGCGCATCCGCGAGCACTTTGTCACCCTGGAAATTAGCATTGGCGACTACGTCCTCAGCGGCGGAGAGCTGGCCGCTGCCGTGGTGGTCGATTCCATCGGCCGCCTCCTGCCCGGCGTACTCGGCGATGAAACCTCCGCTTTGGAAGACTCCTTTCAGGACGGCCTGCTCGCCCCCCCCGTCTACACCCGCCCGGCCGAATTCCGGGGCTGGAAGGTGCCGGACATCCTGCTCTCCGGAAATTTCCCCGCCATCGAAGCCTGGCGCCTGGAACGAGCCCTAGAGCGCACCCGCACTCGACGGCCGGAGCTGTTGGAGGAGGAGTAGAGACTAGTATTTTAGTACTTTAGTCCGTTCTCATCTAAAGTACTAACTGACTAAAGTACGACCTAACCCTCCTTCCGCCCTCTTCTCGGCACCACCCGGTCTTCGTGGCGGCGCACGTATTCTTTAAACAGGGCTTCGCGCGCTGGTAGCGATAAAGGGTTCGCCTCACCGTAGTAGTCGAGCTCCCGGCGCTGGCGCAGGGCCTCAAAGAGGGTGACGGCACACGCCACGCTGACGTTGAGGCTTTGCACGAATCCCATCATGGGGATGAGGAAATTACCATCGCAATGATCCAGCGTGGCCTGGCTGAGGCCGTCGCGCTCGTTGCCAAATACGAGCGCCACCGATTTTGTCAGGTCGAGTTCGTAAAGCGCTTTGGCCTGCGCGCCGATGGCCGTGCCGAAGACGTAGTCGTAATCCTTGCGCACTTGCTGGAAGCAAGTTTCTACATCGCGGTAAAACCAGGCGTCTACCCAGCGGCGCGCGCCGGCCGATGTGCGCTTTCCCAGTACAATGTTCTTGCGCCGCAGGCCAATTTCGGAATGCAGGACGAAGATCTCGGAAATACCGACGGCATCACAAGTGCGGAGCACCGCCCCGATGTTGTGGTCGTCGTGAATGTTTTCCAACACCACCGTCAATCCGGTCTGCCGACGCATGGCAACCGAATGTAGCCGTTCGCGCCGTTGTGCTTGCAAATGCCTTTAGTTGATCTTTTCGAACTTATTTCGGCGAAACTGGAGCACGTTGAGGTACTTATTCTCCCAATGATCGATCATCCGATTCTCAGTTCCCAGGGGTTGTGGGTCCCGGTCGGTAGGCACCAATACCCGCTGAAAATGGAATTCCGTGCCCAGCATCCGTTCTCGTTCGCGCTCCAGTTGAAACTGGAATCGGGTGCCGTGCCGGTTCATCTGTTCGATGAAGTAATAGCCTACATCATAGCCCAGGTACGCCTCGTCGCGCGGCAGGGTACTGAAGCGATTGAAGAAGCGGACCCGAAACTCCTGTATATCCGGATTCAACTTGTCGATGTAAAGACTGGAGGTGATGTGTACGTTTAGCTGCTCCCGGATGGTCAGGTTCAACTGATCGAAATACAACCACTGCGGCATCCCATAGACAAACACCTGGTCGAGCCGGTTGTAAATGCGCTCCACACTCTCCAGGAAAAGACTGATAAACTGCTGATCCGCCCAAACGGGTAAGATAAATACCGGGCGTTCGCCAAACACAATACGACTCAAGTCTACGGTACCCGATTCGAGAACGAGTTCCTGAAGCGGATCGGTGTAGGCCCCACCCTGGATTCGGCGGAATTCATCTTGAAAAAACCTAAACCGGTCGATCTCCTGCTGGTTGTTGCTCGACACCAGAATAATCTGGTCGGGCCGGTAATTTTGAAGAGCATGCCGGATGATTGCCTGGCAATGCGTTTCGAGGGTCGGGCTCACCTGAATATAATTCGGGTTGTTGGTGGAAATCTGATCCGCGGCGCTGTAAGGAGACACTAGCACCTGTCCGGTTTCTTTTACCTGCTCGGCCACCAGGCGGACGTTTTCGCGCATGTAGGGCCCGATGACCAGGTGGGCATTTCGCAGCGGATCGTTGTCGCGCAGCAACTGACTGACGGCTTGTTGCTCCGCCTGGCTGTCGAGCACATCTACCTGTAGGCGGATGCGCCCTTCCTGTTCGATTTCTTCCAGGGCGAGCTGCATTCCACTGTAAAAGTGGAGCGCCCACTGTGAGTTGGGCGGAATGACGTTGTTCAACGTATCAAACCGATTCGTAAGAAAGGGCAGCAACAATCCCACCTTGTAGCCGGAGAGTAACTGCGATCCGTTTTCGCCAATCCCCACTACTTCGATCGGCACGTTTGCTACCCGATTGGGATCCTCCACCGGCGGAAGCCCCGACTCGGTGATCGGCGGATAGGAGCTTTCAGACAATTCCTGCCAGCGAATGGTATCCATGGGCTCCGTAGGCCGGTTTTCACCGAAGGCATTCAGCGGGTCCAAATCTTCGAAATCATCTTCCGGATCGCGCCGGTCGACGGTCGTGGGTTTGTCGGGAATGGATTGGAACAGCTCGCACCCGCTGAGAAGCAGGCAGCCGAGCAGCACCCATATGGTCAAACCGACACTACTCCCATTCAATGGTGGCCGGTGGTTTGGTGCTGATATCATAAACGACACGATTAATTCCTTTGACACTATTAATAATTTCAGTAGACACGACCGCCAGAAAATCATAAGGCAGCCGCGACCACTCTGCGGTCATCCCGTCTGTCGAATTCACAGCGCGCAGGGCAACAGTCTGCTCGTACGTACGCTCGTCGCCCATCACCCCCACCGACTGGATCGGCAGAAGGATAGTGCCCGCCTGCCAGACCTGATCGTACAGCCCAAAAGCCCGCATCTGGTCGATGTAAATGGCATCCGCCTCCTGCAGCAGTGCCACTTTTTCGGGGGTTACATCCCCGAGTATCCGGATGGCTAGCCCGGGGCCCGGAAAGGGATGCCGCCCCAGAATGCCGGCGGGCAAATCCAGCTCAGCCCCAACCAGACGAACCTCGTCCTTAAAGAGAAAACGCAAGGGCTCAATTATTTTCAAATTGAGCTTTTCGGGCAACCCTCCCACATTGTGATGGGATTTGATCGTCGCGGAAGGACCATGTACAGAAACAGACTCAATTACATCGGGGTAGATAGTGCCCTGCGCCAGCCAGGTAATCGCTTTGAGTTGCTTGCTTTCCGCTTCGAATACTTCGATAAAAATTCTACCGATGATCTTCCGTTTTTGTTCGGGATCCGTCACTCCGGACAGCCCTTCGTAAAAACGGCTACTCGCATCAACCCCTCGCACATTCAGCCCCAGACCGCGGTAACTGGCCAGAACTTCCTCAAACTCCCCCTTGCGCAACAGGCCGTTATCGATGAATACACAAACTAATTGCTCACCGATGGCCCGGTGCAGCAACAAGGCCGTCACCGAAGAGTCCACTCCGCCGGAAAGGCCAAGCAACACCCGATCACTACCAACGTGAGCACGAATAGCTGCCACGGTTTCCTCCACAAAACTCGCGGGCGTCCATTCGCCGGCACATCCGGCAATATCGATGGCAAAGTTGTGCAGTAGCTGCTTTCCGTCAAGGCTGTGAAATACTTCTGGGTGAAATTGCAAACAAAACACCGGAAAATCAAAAGTGCCCGCTTTACTTTGAAAAGCAGCTACTTCTACCCCCGCCGTGGAGGCCGTGCGTTCAAATGCTTCCGGCAATTCTACGATGGTATCCCCGTGCGACATCCACACCTGAGAGCCCGCCTCAATTTCCCTGAACAGGGCATTTCCCGCTTCGATCTCGCTCAGGTTGGCCTTGCCGTATTCCCGCTTCAGCGAGCGCTCGACGGTGCCGCCATAATGCTGCGCTATATACTGCGCTCCGTAGCAAATTGCCAGCATGGGGGCCTTCCCCACGATGCGATTCAAATCGGGATGCAAGGCCTCGGGATCGCGTACGGAGTACGGACTTCCACTCAGCACTATCGCTTTCACCTCCGGCCCGATCCTCGGAATTTTGTTGTAAGGTACAATCTCACTATAGACATTCAACTCCCGGATCCGACGTGCGATCAGTTGCGTGTACTGAGAGCCGAAATCAAGGATGAGGATTTTTTCAGTCATCTTTTATTGTTCTGATGCTATGATACTACGTTTCTATGATGAATGATAAAAAATGCATGAATTGAGCATTCGGTTGTTTCGAAGAAACGATAAATAGGCATCAGAACATTACAGCATCACCGTATCAAATAATCGTCGGAAAATCCTCCTCTCTCGGCGGTAATTGCCGGTCGATGAGTGCCGACTGCGCGGCAAGCATCTCGGAACGGATGCGTTCCACCGATTCGAGAAAAGGGGCATCTACCAGCCGGCGTACATCTTCCAGGCTAGCCAGGCGATCCTCCAATCGGAAACGATACGTCTGCTCGAGGGCACCGTCTTCGAACTGGATAGCAATGCGATTATCCGTTCGAAAGACGGTGATTTTGAACCGTGGATGATCCAGATATCCAAGAATACGCATTAAGCAATAGCTTCCAGTTGCAAATCAAAGGCCTCGGCAACACCGGGGTGCACAACTTTCCCCGCAACAATATTCAGCCCTTTCTGAAGCTCAGATGATACCTCCGTGGCGCGTTCCCAGCCGAGATCGGCCAGCTTGAGCGCAAAGGGCAAAGTCGCATTTGTCAGAGCAATAGTCGAGGTGTAAGGCACCGCGCCGGGCATATTGGCCACACAGTAGTGCACCACATCGTCGATGATGTAAATCGGATCTTCGTGGGTAGTCGGCGTACAGGTTTCGATGCACCCTCCCTGATCTACGGCTACATCCACCAAGACAGTTCCCGGACGCATGTCTCTCAACATATCGCGGGTAATCAATTTTGGCGCACGGGCACCGGGAATCAGAACGGCCCCCACGATGAGGTCGACATCTTTGATGATCTTGCGAATGTTGTATTCGTTGCTGTAGAGGGTCTTGACGTTGAGCGGCATCACGTCGCTCAGGTAGCGCATGCGCGATAAATTGACGTCCATGACCATCACATCAGCGTGTAGGCCGGAGGCCATCGTTGCCGCCTGGGTACCGACCACCCCGCCACCTAGTATGAGGACCTTAGCGGGAGGAACTCCCGGAACGCCTCCGAGCAAAATTCCTCTTCCTCTTTGTGGCTTCTCCAGGTACTTGGCCCCTTCCTGGATAGCCATCCGGCCAGCAACCTCACTCATAGGCGTCAAAAGTGGAAGTGTCCCATCGGGGAGGGATACGGTTTCGTAAGCCAGGCAAATAGCCCCGCTTTCGATCATGGCGCGCGTTAATTCCTCGGAAGAAGCGAAATGGAAATAGGTGAATACCAGTTGGTGGGGGCGCACGAGCCGGTACTCTACCTCGATCGGCTCCTTCACCTTCATAATCATATCCGCTTGCTGGTACACCGATTCGATATCCGGAAGGATTTCCGCTCCGGCCCCCCGGTATTCATCATCCGTGTAGCCGCTCCCTAGTCCGGCAGTAGACTGGATGAAAACCTGGTGCCCACGCTTGGTGAATTCAAGGGCACCGGCGGGTGTAATTGCCACCCGGTATTCATTGTTTTTAATCTCCTTTGGAATTCCAACAATCATTGGTTAGTAGGTTTATTTGGTAAGGGAATGCCCGGCAAAGATAGTTTTTTGGCAGGGAAGGATGGAGGACGACATTCCGATTTACTACCCGCCCTGGTCACCTTATAACGGCTTCGATTGTTATTTCTGGTGGATGCCTTACTTTTGTCGGCTATGAAACGCTGCCCCAACTGTGGAACCGAACTCCCCGACCAGGCTCGATTCTGCTTCGAATGCGGAACGGCACAACCGGACGGAGCCCCATCTCAATCCCCCAAAGGAAGGGAAGGGATCGATTGGACCGGCGACCTGGAAGCTGCTTTTCAACGTGCTTTCCTACGGGCCTTCCCCACCTTTGTTCGAACGGTAGGCAAACCATCGGCCTATGACGATTACTGGGAAATTCTGCAAACCAGTGAGTTTCAATCAGCGGCCCAACACCGGCTCACTCAACTGGCTCGCCAATTCGACAAGGAACGCCACACCCCTTTCTTCAAGGAAAGTCGTGCGCAACAGACCCTCAACCGCACCATTGAGAACCTGCTCGAGTTTTTCGTCGTCTACTACTGCCGCGACCTCAACCGCGTTCCGCTTTCCGAGTCCATTCTTTCGTTTCAGGAGGCCGAATGGACGACCGTCAACCTCTTCAAACTCATCATCGCCTATCTGGACCCACTCAACGAATCGGTGCCCATCTACACGGATTTCGTCACCCTGCCTTCCGGTAAATTGCGCAACGCCTCCCAGTCCTTTCTCTTCCCCGCACATGACGAGCGCATTTTCCTCCTCGCCGACCTCAGTATCTGGGGAAATGCCAAATCCGGGTTCGCCCTCACCGACACCGGCCTGTACTGGAAATCGATCATGCAGGAAGCCGAAGCCGTATACTACCAGGATATGCGCGTTCTCAAACTGGAAAAAGATATCCTCCTAATCGATGGCCTCTTTTTCGACGCCTCTCCGCAGATGAACCTCAAGCTGTGGCTGTTATTGCGCAAACTCATCCGAATGATTGCACAGGAACGAATTGGGTAGGTCAGTGAAGATGGTATTAAAACATTAGAAAATTCACCGTTTACTATTCATCATTTCCGACATGCTCCGGCACGGGCCGCCCCACCAAACGGACGAATGCGTATAGAATCGCAGCACCGATCACCAGCAACACCAGGCTGAGCCCCCAACCCCCGGGGATAACTGTGGCCAGCGTACCCAAAACCAAAGCCACCACACCCACCGTGAGGGCATAGGGGAGCTGGGTGCGCACGTGGTCGATGTGGTTGCACTGGGAAGCCAGCGAGCTGAGTATGGTCGTATCGGAAATGGGCGAGCAGTGATCGCCGAGCACCGAAGCGGCCAGCACAATGCTGATAACGTTGAAAAGCAGTTCCAACTGCTGCGACGGATCGATCCCCCCACTGGCTGCCAGGGTCCAGGTTAGTGGGATGGCAATGGGATACAGGATAGCCATGGTACTCCAGCTCGATCCGGTGGAAAAAGCGATAAAGGCCGACAACACAAATAAAATCGGTGGTAGTAAATAGGGAGAAAGATTTCCCTGCAAGGCCGTAGTCAGAAAGGTGGCCGTATGCAGTTGCTCGGTCGTGCTGGCCAGCGACCATGCCAAAGTAAGGATCAGAACCGCCGGCAACATCGCTTTAAACCCATTAGCCAACGACCCGATAGTTCGTTCGAGCGAAAGTAGCCCTCCACCCACAGTCAGTAGAACGGCAGATAACACGCCGAGCAGAGAAGCCCACAACAGGGCAACGTAGGAGTCGGCTGCTCCAATTACTTTGCCGATTTTCATCAGTCCCGATGGCTGAGCTCCTTCGGCCCACAGCACCTCCATTGCCCCCCAGGTAGCACCCCAACCCGAGGTAGACGGGGCGGCATTTGCGACTACCAAGTCGGCATAAATGCTGCTGAAGCCCGTGTCTAACAATCCATACAAGGTACCTAGAATGACAATCACGACGGGAATAACAGCATTGTAAGCCCGGAAGGCCACCCCCGGAGCGGGTTCGAATTCTTCTGCTACCCCATCTTCATCACCTTCCTCCGCGCTAGTTCCTCTAACCAATCCTTGCGTACGGGCTCGCTGCTCGGCCCGCAGCATAGGGCCGTAATCGCGGCGCGTGTAAATTACGTAGAGGATGAACAACAAGGTCAGGATGGGATAAAAACTATATTTAAGGCTTTCGAGAAAGATCGCGTAGGGGGTCAGGTCGGCATCCCAATTGTCGAGCTGCTGGATACCGTCGCCGATGTATCCCAGCTCCGCACCGATCCAGGTAGTGACAAAAGCCACCGCCGCTACCGGTGCAGCCGTACTATCGACGATATAGGCGAGTTTTTCTCGCGAAACCCGAAAGCGGTCCGTCACGGGGCGCATGGTGTTGCCGACAATGAGCGTATTCGCATAGTCGTCGAAAAAGATGGCCACCCCGAGTACCCAGGTGATGAGCTGTCCGCTACGGGCATCTTTGGCGTACTTCGAGAGTCGCTGCACCACCCCGGCCATCCCGCCGTTGCGGCTGATAATCGCCACCATCCCGCCGATGAGCAGGCTGAAGATGATGACCGACATATGCCCACCATCTACGAGGGCATTGAGAATGTAGGATGCCGCAACATCGAGCAAGCTCTGGATGAAAAAATAAAACGAATCAATGCGCATACCTCCCGCAATGAAGGACCCCATCCAAATGCCGATAAACAGCGAAATGATGACCTCCTTAAATAGCAGGGCTAATCCGATGGCCACCAGGGGCGGTAGCACGGAGAGCCACAATGGAATGTAACGCAGGCGGGCCGCACCGGCGCGGGTTTTGCTGAGATGGTATAATTGATAGTCGTTCGCACTGCGAATGAGCAATAGTTCCCCGGATCTACCGGGTTCCCGGGCCACTACGGCCCGGCCATCTTCAAACAGAAGCCGGGTCGAATCGCCGTTGATGAAAATATCGGTACTACCACTTGCTCCTTCTGATCGGAAGATCAGCTCCGTCAGGGTTGCTTCTAATTCATAGGCATCCAATCGTACGGGCGGGACTCCCAGGTTGGCAGAATCCGCCTGGGCCGCTGCCGAAAGCCACAGGATTGTACAACAACTTACCAGAAAAGTACATTTCCACATTCGTCTCATAAGGCCGCGACCTGTTTATTATATAGAAGTCGTTTAGACTTCATAGGTAATTTCAAAGCAACGAATAAAACGCCAAAGCACAAAATGCGCATTTTCCAGGCTCTTATATACGGAATGACCCTCCTGACAGGCTGTTCGCTCTGGGGGCAGGCCCCTTCGGTGACCCTCTGGGAGGTCCCGGTATCCACCCCCGAAAAGCCCTTGCCCCTCGCCTGGGTAGGAGGGCTGAACAACCCCCAACTCTCGGCCGTGGATCTCAACAACGATCAGGTGGACGACCTCTACATTTTCGACCGAACGGGGAATACCCAACTGACCTTCCTCAACCGGGGCACTCCGGATCAGGTCGACTACGAGTACGCACCGGCCTACAGCCAGCTGTTTCCCGACCTGACCGATTGGGTGCTGCTACGCGACTTCAACGGCGATGGCATTCAGGATATCTTCGCCTACGCTAACACCCTCGCTCCCGGCATCAAGGTGTACACTGGCTACTACACGTCTGGAAATGAGCTCGCCTTCCGTCGATTCAATACGGACTACGAACTCAACATTTTGGCGTTTCCCCTGGCCACGGGCAACCAAACCCAAATTTACGTGACGAATATCGACTATCCGGCCGTAGACGATATCGACTGCGACGGCGATCTCGACATCCTCACCTTCAATCAGAGCGGCGGATACGTCGAATTCTATCAAAACCAGTCCATCGAACGGGGATTTGGGCTCGATAGCCTCCTATTTACGCTCAACGACGATTGCTGGGGCGGCATCTTCGAGAGCGGCCTGGGCAATGCCATCGATCTGGCGCCCGCCCCGGGCGAATGCGTCAACCGATTGCAGGCACCCACCACGGCCCAGCCACGCCACGCCGGCTCCACCCTGCTCACCTTCGATGCCGACGGCAACGGCCTTAAAGATTTATTACTTGGAGATATTTCGTTCCGCGAACTCACGCTCGGGTTCAACACCGGCACCTGCGAACAGGCCTGGATCAGCACCCAGGATGCCACCTTCCCGAGTCAGGATGTACCAGCTGATATTCCCCTTTTTCCGGCCGCGTTTTACCTGGACGTCAACAACGACGGGCAACGCGACCTCCTGGCCAGTCCCAATTTCCGGCTGAATGCCGCCGACCTCAATGCCCTTTGGTACTACCAAAATACCGGTACCGACGCGCAGCCACAATTCTCGCTGCAAACGCGCTCCTTGTTGATTGAAGAAATGATTGATTTCGGAAGCGGGGCACGCCCCGTTCCCTTCGATTACAATGCCGATGGCCTGCTGGACCTGGTGGTGGGCAACTCCAGCTTTTTCCGGCCCCTCGGCGATACGGATACGCGCTTGTTTTTACTGGAGAATACCGGCACCCTTGAAAATCCGGCCTTCGAGCTAATCGATTCCAACTACTTGGACATGCAGCAGTTCAGCACTTCCTCCTTCGACTTCACCCCCGCCTTCGGCGATCTGGATGGCGACGGCGACGAAGACTTGCTGGTAGGTGAAATCAACGGGCAGCTCTTTTACGCCGAAAATACGGCCGGCCCGAACGCACCTGCGGCTTTTGCCCCTTTTCAGTACGGTTACCAGAATATCGACATCGGCTTGTCGTCCGTACCCCAAATCATCGATGTAAACGGCGACGAACTACCCGACCTGGTGGTGGGCGAGCGCAGTGGAAACATCAACTTTTTTCCGAATACCGGCACGGCCCAGAATCCGCAGTTTGAGCCAGATCCGAGCGTAGCACCGAACAATAACCAATTCGGGAGTATCGATACCCGGGTTCCGGGATTTTCCACCGGCTACAGTTCCGCCTGGATGACCGGCACGACCGATGGCCCCTACCTGCTGACAGGAAGCAGAGCCGGCCCCCTCGCCTATTACCCGGTACCGGTCGACGATTTGCAGCAAGCCTTTGTGCCGATTACTGAACAGTTGGGCAATCTACGATTAGGTTCCTTTACTCATCCCGCCACGGCCGACTTCAACGGAGATGGTTTGCTCGACCTGGTGGTGGGTAATTTCCGGGGGGGAATCAGTTTATTCCAGACCAATATCGACGCGGCTCCCGTCGTTTCCGTTGGAGAAGCCTTCCCCGATCTAACTAATATCGAGCTCTTTCCCAATCCAGCAACTGATCAGGTCACCATCACCGGGCTGCCGACCGGTGGTCACCGCATCCGCTTGCTGCATCTTACGGGCCAGGTGCTGCGCCAGTGGCAATCCAACCAGGCGCAGCAACAACTGCCGCTCAGGGGCTTACCGCAGGGTGCCTATTTGCTTCAGGTCGAGTTGCCCGACGGCCGGCTGGTGCATCGTCGACTACTCGTGCAGTAAACCACTGAAATCCGATTACAACCCGCTATATTTACGGGCAAAGCGATAAAAAATTCCCCATGGATACAACGACCGCATTATCCTCCCAGGATTACATTAACCTCGAAGACCAATACGGAGCGCACAACTACCATCCACTCCCGGTAGTACTCAAGCGCGGCCGGGGGGTCCACCTGTGGGATGTAGAGGGAAAACAGTACTACGATTTTCTCTCGGCCTACTCTGCGGTCAATCAGGGCCACTGCCACCCCCGCATCGTGCAGGCGCTCATCGATCAGGCTCGGGAATTGACCCTCACCTCCCGCGCCTTCTTCAACGATCGGTTGGGCCCCTACGAGCAGTACATTACCGAGTTTTTCGGCTTCGACAAGGTGCTGCCAATGAATACCGGTGCCGAAGCCGTTGAGACGGCCATAAAAATCTGCCGAAAGTGGGGCTACGAAAAAAAGGGCATTCCCACGGATGAAGCCCTCATCATCGTCTGCGGGCAGAACTTCCACGGCCGCACCACCACGATCATTTCCTTTTCTTCCGACCCAAATTCCAGAGGCCGGTTCGGCCCCTACACGCCGGGGTTCATTTCCATTCCCTACGACGATCTGGATGCCCTCCAGCAACTGCTCCGGGAAAAGGGCGAACGCGTTGCAGGCTTCATGGTGGAACCCATCCAGGGAGAGGCGGGTGTCAACGTGCCCGCAGTCGATTTCATCCCGCGGGCAGCGGCACTTTGCCGGGAGCACAACGTGCTTTTTTTGGCCGACGAAATTCAAACGGGCATCGGAAGAACGGGCAGCATGCTGAGTATTTGCGGCAACTGCAGTTGCCAGCGCAAATGCGAACGGCAGGAAGCTACTTACACGCGCCCCGATATTCTGATTCTTGGCAAGGCCATCTCCGGCGGGGTGTATCCGGTCTCGGCTATTCTGGCAGATGATCCGGTCATGGAGGTTATTCAACCCGGCACACACGGTTCGACCTTTGGCGGTAATCCGCTTGGCTGTGCCGTCGCTACCACAGCGCTCGAAGTGATTGTGGACGAACACCTCATGCTGAATGCCCGACGCCTCGGCGTCCTCTTTCGCGAACGCATGCAGGAACTCGTCGATCAGTTTCCGAAATTACTCAAACTCGTGCGCGGACGCGGCCTGCTCAATGCCGTACTCATCAACGACAGTCCGGAAAGCAGTACGGCCCGTGATCTTTGCCTGAGGCTGGCCGACCACGGCCTGCTCGCCAAGCCGACGCACGGCAACATCATTCGCTTTGCCCCGCCGCTCATCATGACCGAACCGCAACTCGAAGAGTGTTGCACTATCATTGCCCGGGCCGTAGCCGAATTTGCGGAGGAGAAGGGTTAGAGGGGGTAGCAGGAGCATTCTCTTTAATTGCAAAAACAACATTTGGTAGCTCATCAAACGTTAAGATAATCGCATGAGCACCACAATCATTTCAACCAAACTACCCATAATGACCAAGCAAATACTGATTTTGCTGGCGGTCTGGACCTATACGCTCCCCCTGTTCGCCCAGCAAACTACTGTTTACACAGAGGCCTTCCGCTCCTTCAAGCGAGCAGAACGCTTCGACGACCAAAACCTCTTTGCCAAAGCGCAATCGGAATACGGCGAAACCATCGAGCTCCTGCAGCCCCTCAATGAATTCGAGGCCGAACTGCTGCGCCAAAAGGCTGAACTCGGCTACGCCCGAACCGCCGTGAAATTGGAGCAACCGGACGGCGAAATTCTCATTCTCGATTTCGTGCGCCGCTATTCGCCGGATCCCATCGCCAATCAGGCGCTTATTGAAATCGCAAACTATTACTTCAACGAAGCCGACTACGAAAAATCCATCGAGTACTTCCTGCGCGTTCCGCGCAGCGGTTTGACCCGCGAACAGCGCGCCGAGGTCAATTTCCGGACGGGCTACAGCTATTTCGTGCAGAAGGAATTCGCGCGGGCAAAAAATTACTTTCGCGAAAGCAAAGACGTCCAAAACGAATACTACTATCCGACCAATTACTACCTCGGCCTCCTCGAATTCTTCGAAGGCAATTACGACGCAGCCGTCCGCCAGTTTCGGATCGTCGAGCGGTCGAATACCTACAAAGACTACATCCCCTACTACCTGGCGCAAATCTATTTTGCCCAGGGCAAGTACGACGAACTCATCGCCTACGCCGTCCCGAAATTAGCCGATACCAAGCTGCGTAACGAGAAGGAAATCCGGCAGCTCATCGGGCAGGCTTACTTCGAACGGGGCGAATACCAGCAGGCACTTCCCTACCTCGAATACTACGCCGAACGCACCAACCGGCTCCGCGAGGAAGAGTTTTACCAGCTCGGATTCACCCAATATCAAAACGGCAAGTACGAACCCGCCCAAGAAGCGTTTAAAGAAATCAGCGGTCTGAATTCGCAGCTGGGGCAATCGGCCAATTACTACCTGGCCGACACCTACCTGCGCCAGGGAGATCGCACCTCCGCCCGCTATGCGTTCGGCAATGCTATGCGGATGAGTTACGATATCGCCATTCAGGAAGAATCGACCTTCAACTACGCCAAACTCAGCTACGAGCTGCGCGATCCGCGCGAGGCCGTGACCGCCCTCCAACTAATTCAACCGACGAGCCGCTACTACCTCGACGCCCAACGCCTGATGGGAGATATTTTTCTCTCCTACCGCGACTATGCGCAGGCATTGACCGTCCTGGAACGCATCCCCAATAAAACTCCCGAACTCAACGAAGCCTACCAGCGTGTCACCTTCCTCCGGGGGCTGCAATTGCTGGGGACCGACAGTGTACAACAGGCGGAATTCTACCTGCAGCGCTCGCTGCAAACACCCCTGGATCAGAACTACCGGGCCCAGGCACTCTACTGGCTCGCCGACATCGCCTACCAGCGAGAAGATTACAACGGTAGCATCAACTACCTCAACCAATTTCTGACCCTGGCGCGCAGCACGAACAACCTGCCGCCACAGTCCTCCATCTTTACGGGCAACTACCTGCTCGGCTACAACTTCCTGAAGCAAGAAAACTATCCGGCAGCCCTCGATTACTTCCGGGCCACCGTCGAAGACATCAAGCGCAACCGCAACTTCATTGCCGATGAAACCGTGCGGGAAAATATTCTCGGCGACGCCGTGCTGCGCACCGGCGACGCTTACTTCAAGCGCAACCAGTACGCCCAGGCCGTCACCTACTACGACGAGGCTGTCAACAATCGCTATTCCGGCTACATCTACGCGCTGTACCAAAAGGCAATCATCGAGGGGCTACTCAACCGCCCGGCTCAGAAAATTCTGGCGCTAGAGCAAATTGCCAACCAGTATCCTCAAAGTGAATATGCCGACGATGCGCTCTTCCAGTTGGGCCAGACCTACCAAGGTATCCGCCAGTTGCAACAGGCCATCAACCCGTACAAGCAGCTGGTGCAGCGCTACCAAACCAGCTCGGATCTGGTTAACGAAAGCTTGCTGCAGCTAGGTCTGATCCATTATAACCTGGGAGCCCTGGAGGAAGCCATCAACTACTACAAGCGAGTAGTGAACAACAACCCCGCTCCTGCCGAGGCCAACCGCGCACTCTCGGCGCTGGAGGAAATCTACATCCGCGACCTCGGTCAGGCCGATCAATACTTTGCGTTCCTGGAGACCGTTCCCGGCTACAAAGTGGACAACCGCTCGCGAGACAGCATCAATTTCCGCGCCGCCGAGGTCCAATTCGAAAACGGCAATTACCAGCGGGCCATCGACGGCTACACCAACTACATTCGCGCCTATCCGCGCGGTCAGAACATCCTCACGGCCTACTACCACCGAGCCGAAAGCTACGCGGTGCAACGGATGTACTCTCAGGCGCTGCAGGACTACGAATTCGTAGTGAGCAAAGGGCCGAGCCGCTTCTACCTCAAGGCACTGGAAAAGGCCGCCATCATCGCCTACAACAGCGAGCAGAACTTCCAGAAATCCTACGAATTGTACTCGCTCCTGGAACAAGCCGCCGACAACCCGGGCTTGCGCTTCGAGGCCCAGTTGGGCTCTATGCGATCGGCCTACCGCGTCGGGAATACTCAGGCCGTGGCCGCCCAGGCGCAAAAGGTCGCGAATAATCCGGCCGCCTCGCAACAGCAACAAGCAACCGCACTTTTCTACCTCGGAAAAATTGCCTTCGACCAGCGCGACTACAATACTGCACTGCGCAATTTCAATTCCGTCGTTCAGAACAGCGACAACGAGCAAACTGCAGAAGCCCGCTACCTGAGGGCGCTGATCTACTACGAACAAGGGAACCTCAACACCGCCCAGGAATTGACCCTGGCCGCCAATAAAGAAAGCTCGGCCTATCCATTCTGGGTTGCAAAGAGCGTATTACTCCTGTCGGATATCCTGCGCGACAAGGGCGATTTGTACAATGCCCGAGCAGCTCTGGAAGCCCTCTTGGAGAACTACAATGAAGACCCGAACATCGTCCAGGAAGCCACCGCAAAACTGGATCGCGTCGAAGCCATGATCAATCAGCAAAGCCGACTCAACCGCCAACCCAACACCAGCAACTTTTTGGAAATGGATAATGGAGGGAATTAGACCCTTTGGTTTTAGATATTTAGACTTTTAGCCCTTTAAAACTGACTGACTACAAGCCTAAAGGTCTAATGGTCTAAAAGTCTTACCAAAAAATGCCCATTCGTCTCAATTAAAGACATACGAACACATGCCAAACCACACCAAGCAATTCATACTCCCTTTTATTACCTGCTTTCTGTTCGCTACTGCTATCCTGTACGGGCAGGACGATCTACCGACCGGCGAGGTGGATGTAGTGCGCAGCTTCGAAGCTCGTCTGGGCGATGCCGAACGGGTGCGCATCCAACCAATTCTACCGCCGCTGGATACGAGTGTGCGACAACAGCAATACAATATCTCTGCCCGTCCGGTGGTCGTCGATTACATGCCGCCTTCGATCCGACCCCGCGGATTGCGACGGCAGCGGACCGAGCCCGGGAAAAACGGATATCTTAAACTCGGAGCGGGTTTCCCACGGGCCTTTTACGGTGACCTGAGCTACGACTACACTAAAAACGAACAATTCGATGCCGGCTTCAACGCCTTTCACAATTCCGCTAACAACGACAACGACATCGAGAATCAGCGCTTCAGCTTCACCCGCTTCGATGTAGACGGCACCTTCTATTCCGAGCAGGGCCCCGCCGTAGAAGGCTCGCTGGGCTATCAAACGCAGTCGATTTATTACTATGGCTACAATGATTTGAACGAAGAATTGGACCCCGGCCAGGAACCGTTTAGCTTCGAACCCGAAGACGTGCGCCAGCGATTTAATATGGTAGACCTGAGCGCGCGCATCTTTAACGCCAAGCCAACCGTTGCCGATTTCAACTACAGCGCCGGCATCGATATATACCTGCTCGACGATGAGTTTGCTACCCGCGAAAACGGATACGATCTGCAACTGCGGGCCACTAAGTGGTTCAATGACAAAGATCCACTCGACATCCTGCTGCGCACCGATTTCACCAATTATAAGGATACTTCCAGGCAGACGCTGAACAACTTCTACCTCAATCCCACCTACACCCTACACGGCGACCGCTTTCAGCTCCAACTCGGCTTCAATCTGACGAGTAGCAACGACGACTTTACCTTCTTCCCCGACGTAGAGGCCACCGCCAATATCGTGGAAGGCGTAGTGAGTGCCTTCGTGGGAGCCGACGGTTCGCTGTATAAAAACAACCTGCGGTCGCTTTCCGAATACAATCCGTTCATCCGTACGCGGCTGCGCCTGCGCAACTCCGAATACTACCGCTTCTACGGCGGGGTAAAGGGCAACGTGTCGGGGGCTACCTACCGTGCCGAGGTGAGTTACAAGAACGTCGACCGCCTGGCGCTCTTCCAACTTCCGATAAGCGTTCCTTTAGACAGCATCCCCCGGTTTGACGTCTTGTACGATACCGCTAACGTGGTGACCCTGCAGGGAACCGTCATTCTGCCCCTGTTCGAGAACTTCCTGTTCAACGCAACAGTGGCCCAACACATCTTCGACCTCGAACGCGAAGAGAAACCCTTCCACCTGCCCTCCTTCACCCTCAACAGTGGATTAGCCTACACAACTCCCGACGAAAAAGCCATCGTAAAGGCCGATTTCTACCTGGAAAATGGAGTCCCCTACCGCACGCCCGAGGGAGATACCGACAACCTCAATGCCCTGTTCGATATCAGCATGACCGTTGAATATTTCTTCACGGAAAGCATCGGCGGCTTTATCACCCTCAACAACATTGCCGGCAACAACCGCCAGCGGTGGTTTCGCTATCCGATCTTCGGCCTCAACGGGCTCTTTGGGCTAACGGCGAGGTTCTAGAGGTGGTGAGGTGGTGAGTAGAATGCTTTAAGGCTAGAATGCAACGCATTAAAGCTTTAAAGCATTCATTTTTCTCCTTTCCTAATATTATATAACGAATACCTAAATAAACTTCCTTTTTATACTATAAACCTGGTCATTTTCTTGCATAAATTTTTCGGTTGCCCTATATTTAAAATTACGAGCACCCACCTCTCCAAATATCCAGTTGATTGACTTCTTTCTGGTGCTCCACAACGCTAGATCACAAATCCTTTACGTATGAATATTACTTTCAGCGAGCTTCGCCAGATTAAGCACAGCCTGCCCACGGGTAGCATTTCCCGTCTAGCCGATCAGTTTGGTCTTAGTGAACAGACCGTCCGGAATTACTTTGGCGCGGACAAAATTCAGGAGGGTGGCTTAACGGGTTTTCATCTCCAACCAGGCCCCGAAGGAGGTATTGTTTCCTTAGAGGATCTAAGCATCCTGGAAGCTGCCCAGCGAATTATCCAGGAAAACCAGGCTTAAACTGCTTCAGTGCTTTAGAATAGAACCAGATTAGAAAGGTGAGCCCGATGCAACACGGCTCACCTTTTTGATTTGGACGTTATTGAATTCGGGCAGGTATCTTGAGATAAAAATCGGCGGTTAGCCGTTTGTATGCCTCGGTCCAATCATCCCCGGTTTCCGGATAGACGCTCATGGAAGTACGCTCCACCTCTCCGGCGGAACGTTCTAGCTGCATCAGCAGTCGGTTGGCGGGCTTTTGCGGACGCGGATGGATTTCGAGTACCTTCCGAAGGTGGAGTTGATAGCTCCGCGCCAGTTCCTCAAAGCGTAGACCCTCGATCAGGGGCAGAATCAGGCAAAATCGGCCCTGTGGGGCCAGCAACTCCCGAACCGTACGCAGCAGGTCTGCGTGCGACAGTTTTACGGTGTGGCGCACGTGATTGCGGTCTTGCTGATCGCTGAGCACCCCACCAGTGAAAAAAGGAGGATTGGAAACGATCAAGTCGTACCGCCGGTCGGTAGCCGCCGCATAATCCTGAACAGAAGACTCAATGAGCTTCAGCCGGTCTCCCCAGGGGGCGGCCTCCATGTTTTCGCGCGCCTGACCGCTGGCTTTGACATCGATTTCCACTGCATCGATCTGCAGGTCAGGATGCCGCTGACCAAGCATAACGGCAATCAGACCGGTACCCGTCCCGATATCAAGAGCATACCTGGCATCGTTTCCGTCTGCCCAGGCACCCAATAGGACTCCATCCGTGCCCACTTTCATGGCACAGCGGTCTTGTTGAATGGTAAATTGCTTAAATTGAAAAGCCTCCGTAGACATGCTGCTTCAAACAGGCATTTTCGAGGATTGTTCCACCGCTGATCATCACTTCTTCGACAGGTTATCCAGTTCCGGGGCGCTCATGGCATTTACCTGCACCTTCACGTGTTCGTCTGCAACGTGCATCCGAGTATTCAATAATGCCATTTCTACCGCATTCTGTTCGTTTGCCGCTTGCAAAACGACCATATGAGATGCACCGGGAATCAGTTCCCCCGTGTGGTCTTTGCGAGTCGGCTGCCTTTCTAGGTGAACGATAAATGTAGGAAAAGAGGTTAAATCCTGATTCATGGGACGATTCGTTGAATTCCACAAGAGCAGGCGTCTGTTAGGTAGGAAAGTAAGGGTGTATATTAAGTCTGGGTTGAAATCTTACTCCTCAAAGATACAATCCTCTATTTATCTTCTGATAAGTTCCATCCTTCTGAAATCGTTAAGGTCCCAAAATGGGAAAAACTCCATTTTGGGACCTGTATTATAGCCTACGGATTTTGAATATCCCCCGTATTACGTAGAATGATCTGAGGGGTTCCGCGGTATTCAGAAACAATAACGGTAAGAGTAACCGAACCCGAGGGAACGGCGGTACCGATTATTTCGGAACTGTTCCGACTGAACAACACGACGGTATCGGTCCCATCGTTGACGCTCATTTCATTGACGAACGTAGTACCACCACTAATGGTCGCATTCTCAATGCGAACGAGGGTACTTTCCCAGCGTTCGAGGTTGGCCAACAGATCGGCAACGGTCGTCGTGCGTACATCGGGAGTATTCCCACTGCTGAGCACCTCTACACTGCCATTGGGTACACCGTTTACCTGCAGCAGATCGTTGAATTCGGAGAGTTCTCGATTGCCGATGGAAATGCGCACCCGGTCGCCTAGTGCCAGGCTGTGCTCGGCATTGAACCGAACGACAATGCCTCCATTTGCATCCTGGATAACGGCATTCTGGCCCGTTGTACTACCCGCATTTTGATCGGATATCACGATGCCTTCCAGAAACTTATCGGCCTCCACCGCCGTTTCTCCAGCCGCGAAGCGGGCGCGCAGGTCAGCGGTCGTGATGGCAGTTTCGGCATTGGGCGGATTTACCGTGCCATCGCCTTCCACATCCGACAGGTTGCGAATGATTAATTGGGGGTTGCTGAAGAAGCTGGCAATAGCCGTTAAGTCTACCTGGCCGCTCACCAGTGGCTCACTGGCGAAGGAAGCACTCCCTCTTGTAAACAAATCGATCGTCCCCGTGCCGTCAGCTACGGTTACTGCCCCTTCGAAGGTACTGTTGCCACTAAGAGTCACATCCGAGATTTTAACGAGCGTCGATTCATACGCGTCGAAGTTGGTCCTCAATTCGGTAATAGTGACGAGCGTCGGCTCGATCACCGGACCGGCGCCTTCGGAAGTCGACCTGGCCAGGGGGATGTCCTGAATTTGCAGCAATCCATTGAACTCCTCCAAGCTTAGATTACTCACCTCAATGGAAATTTCCTGGCCCAGGGAGTAATTGTGTTCATCCGTAAAGAAGGCGGCAATTCCTCCGGTGGCATCTTGCAAATAAAGAATCTGGCTAAATACGCTGTTGCTCGTCCGATCGGAAATAACGGTTCCGGTGATTTTCAGATCGGCAGGCAAGTCCGTTTCGGCTCCGGTGTAGCGGGCACGCAAATCGGCAATGGAAATTGGCTGACCTCCGACCTCGCCCCCACTGTTACCGCAGCGGCTACCATCGAGACGCACATCGCTGGTATCCCGAATGACCAACTGCTTGGTATTACCAAAAACCGTCAGTACCGCCGTCAATGTACCGTTGCCCGAGGGTGTCCGCACATCCGCAAAGTCGGCAAATCCGCTGGTGCGAACGGTAATATCGTTGCCCAGGCAATCCTGAAGGGTCAAATTGACACTTTCCCGATTGACGGCGTCCGCGTAGGTAACCTCGGTATCGCGATCAATAAACTGGACTCCTTCGAGTGTAATCAGCGTATTCAACACCTGATCGAAGCGATTGCCATCTTCCAGTTCCTCCAGCCGCACGACGGTAGGCAGCACTTCGACATCCCGCTCCCCCACAAAGACAAACTCGGGAATAAGCAGCGACTCGATTTCCTCATCGGGCGCACCGTTAATCTGGTACAGGCCGTTAAAGTCGCCGACGTACAGTCCCTGGGCCTTTAAAAAAAGGCGGGTTCCGATGGGGTATTCGGTATACAGGTCATTCTCATTCAGTCGAAGGGTAATTCCTCCGGTCTCGTCGGCGATGGCAAGTTGGCGGAAAAAGGCACCGCTCTCATCATCGGCGACTACGACGGCGTCGACGATCAAATCGTCAGAAATAGGGGTATCGTCACTGCCGATGGTGTGTAGTTGTTTGAGATCTGCGATGGTAGCATTGGGGGTGAGTGCGTCCAGATCGCGAATGGGTGGCTCGTCAAAATCTTCGATGACGCAACCGCTGAGTGCCGTTAGAAGAACGGCCCAGCAAAGAAAAGATAAGAAGCGAAAATGATTCATGAATTATCGAATTGAGGGCAGCTAAGCCCTTGTTCGCAAATGGGTTAGAAGCGGAAGGCTACATTGGCAAAGTAGGTCCTTCCGAAGGCATAGAAATACCGGTTGGGGAAACGCCCCACGTCCTTATCTTCAAAATCGAAGCGGAACTGCTCGAATCCACCGGTAATGAAGCTCTGGTTGTCGAGCAGGTTGCTGACCCCCAGGTAGAGATAGATAAACTGATCGCCGACCTTGAAGGATTTACCCCCAAACAGATCGACCGTAAAGGCCCCGTCTACCCGCTCCTGTTCGATGATATCCCGAAACAAGTCGGAGTCGGGATCGAGGGCATCCAGATCGAATTCCGGCTCGCCCTCCACCAGCGAAACAGCCTCCAGGGTACGCCGCTCGGGGAAGAAATCGATGTAGATATCGTCGAAATAGTTGACGTTTACCTTCAAGAACCAGTATTGCGGGCTGTTGTAGTTCAGCCCCACCGTATAGGCCGTTTGGGGGGTACCCGCCACGAAAAAGTTTTCGATGTAGACGGTGCTTTGCTTCTGGAGGGCCGCCTCGTTGTCGAGATAAACCGATACATCGGGGCGGTTCTCGTAGGTGTAGCTGCCCAAGGCGGCCACTGCCTGCACGCTCAGGGCGGGGCTGATCTTTGCTTCCACTGCGAGCTCCAGGCCGCGGTGTTCCAGTTCGATGCCCTGCATGATGTAGTTGACAAAGCCTCCGCGGGTCCCGTCATCGGTCTGGATCGCATTGTCGAGAAAGAAACTGCGATTGTAAAGGCGGTTACTGAAGCGCGTCCAGTAGCCAATGGCCCGTGCCTTGAAGTAAGGGGCCCGCAGGAGGTAGCCCCCTTCGATGGCGGTGATTTCCTCGTTGCCCAGGTTGGCCACCAGCTCGTTGCGCGTACGCGGGCTAACGAAGGCGTTGCGCGCAAAGGGAGCACGGGTTTGTACGGCTCCGTTAAAGAGCAGGTAGTTGCGTCCGTCGAGCTTGTACGTAATACCCGCCTTTAGGCCGTAGGTCTCGAAGGTAGGCTTGTCACTTTCACCCATGCTGCTGTCGGGGAATTTTCCGTTCGCCACGTTGCCGGTCCGCCAGAATTGAGTGTAGCCCAACTCTCCGCCGACAAACGCATCGATGCGAGGCAAGCTGAAGGATGCCTGTGCCCAGGCGGACGCCTGGAGGATATCCAGGTCGTAGTCGTATCCAAAGCGATCTCCTTCTCGCAAAATGCGGTTGGGTACGCTAATATCATTTTGGATGAAGGTGGAATTGGACGATGAGTCAAATTCGGCAAACCGATCGATATCGACGTAAAACTCCCCGCCGAGCAAATCCTCGACGACCTTAAAGTTTTCGATGCGCTGCTGCATACCGTTCAGACCACCGGAAACCGTCAACTGATCGTTGACAAACCACTCGAGGTTGGTACTGAACCCGAGCCGTTCGGTATCGTTGCGGCGTTCTTCGATGATGTACAGGGAGCGCAGCCCGGACACGGTGTTCCCGGCGATGCCGTTTGCATCGGTCACGCTGGCCATATTCCGGCGGTTGATGTCGTACAGCCGGGCCCAGTCGATTTGCAGCACACTGGGATCGTTGGCAATCAGGTCGGCTACTGCGGCGCTTTGCTCATTGTCGATAAACGAAGGCAGGCGGCGGTAGTAGGTAGGCCGGGGGTCGGGGGCATTGTACCAATCCAGAGCCGTCGTCCCATTGCGACCGGTTTGGTAACCGACTGTTGTGGTCCAGGTAAGGCGATCTTTCAATTCCAAGTCGTGGCGAAAAAGAACGATCGGCTGATGGGTTTCCTGAAGGCGTGCGTTTCGGACTTCGCCGTTCTGCAAGCCCCAATTGGGGTTGATGTACACATCGTCGGCCAAATCGTATACTTCCTGTGTAGAGGCAGTAGATCGCCCGCGGATGGAAGGCGCGCCGAGGGCCACCAGGTTGAAGTTGTGATTGCCAATGCGCTTATCCACCGAGAGGAAATAGGAATAGGCATCGTAGGGCGTTCCGGCAATGTAGCCTTCATCGGCCCAGCGCCGGGAACCGGACACGCTAACTGCCCAGCCATTGTCGAGCAAGCCGGTGGAAAACGTACCCATGACACGGTGGCGATACGCCCGATTCGAGCTGGCATAGCTGACGCGGGCTTGCCGCCGCTGCAACGATGCCCGCAGATCGATGTTCGTGGCCCCTCCTACCCTACCGAAGCCAAAACCGACGGCATCCAGGCCAATGGAATTGATGGCGTTCGAAGTGACGCGGTTCAACCCACTCCACTCAAACCAGTTGACGCGGCCGTCTTCCAGATCGTTGAATGCCAGATTGTTGAGGAAAATGCCGGAGTATTCGCTCCCGTAGCCCCGAATGCGGAAGCGCGCCGGGCCGAAGGTGAAAGCGGCAGCCGATACAAAGACGTCGCGCGAGGCGGTCAGGACACCACTGATGTTCTGGACGCCCCCGCCGTCATCGTCGAAATCGTCGGCAGATAGGGTGATGGTGGGAATCAATTCTTGAGAAACTTCCTGGTCGGCAGCTGTCGAGGCGATTAGCCGGATGGTGCCGGCGTAGATCGAGCTGCCGCCGTTGTAGGCGAGGTCGCGTTCGTAGTCTTGGTAGCCGCTCAGTGCTACCGTCAGTAAAATTTGGCCGCCGCTCAGGCCGGCCGTCAGGTCAAAATTACCCCTTTCGTCGCTCAACACGGTTTCTCCGGCCAAACGAACTTCGGCGCCAGGCAAAGGCTCCCCCGTACGGTCATCGATGACCGAGCCGCGAACGGAGGTTTGGGCACTAAGTAGTGTGAAGGGCAGGAGAAAGAGCAAGGCAAGGGTGTGTTTGGTTAACACACGTTTGCTCATTCTTTTGATTATGGATGGTTATACAAAGACGATTGCAAAGGTAGTCCTTCCACCTAAAGTGGTTGGTGCTTGCATCATATTTAACACTAAAATAATTCGACCTATTATACGCTAGGACCTCAAAAAATCCGTTTTTTACACATCCTTCTGCTTACTCTATTGCCCGTCCTATCATTATTCATGCAATCATTCACTATTATGTACGGGCATCTCCTTATTTACGTGTGTCTGCTTTTTTTCACTGCCGGCCTCTCTGCACAACAACAATATCAGATTGGCCTGGTCGGGTTTTACAATTTTGAAAACCTGTTCGATACCCTCGATGCTCCGAATGTGGCCGATGAGGAATTTACCCCCAACGGCCCCAAACACTACGGCACCGAGCTGTATACCGACAAGATCGGCAAGCTCGCTCAGGTAGTTAGCGAATTAGGCGTCGACCTTTCCCCGGATGGAGTCGCCGTGCTCGGTGTGGCCGAAATCGAAAACCGAACCGTGCTCGAAGACTTCGTGCGCCATCCAGGCGTAGCCGACCGCAACTACCAGATCGTGCACTACGACAGCCCGGACCGACGCGGCATCGATGTGGCGCTGTTGTACAACCCAAAGTACTTCACGCTCACCTCGAGCAGTACGCATCCGGTAGTGTTGTACAACGATCAGGGAGAACGGGATTACACGCGTGACGTGTTGTTAGTAAGCGGACGATTTGGCGGCGAGCCGATGCACTTCATGGTGAATCACTGGCCCAGCCGCCGGGGTGGAGAGGCGGCCTCTCAACCCCGGCGCAATGCGGCTGCAAGCGTATGTAAAAACCTGGCAGATTCCATCCGCCGCCAGGAGGCCGATGCCAAAATCCTCATCATGGGCGACCTCAACGACGATCCCGTTTCCCCCAGCGTGGCCGAGGTGCTGCGCGCCACCGGAAAATCCCAACGTGTTTCGGCGGACCGCTTCTACAATCCTATGTTCGAATACTATCGCAAAGGCCTGGGCACCTTGGCCTACCGAGACTCCTGGAGCCTGTTCGACCAGATCCTGCTAAGCCAACCCTTGATTGACACACAAACCGAAGGCTACCAATTCTATCGGGCATTCATCCACAATCCACGCTATTTACTCCAGAAATCCGGTCGCTTTAAAGGCTATCCTTACCGGGCTTTCGTCGGAGATACGTACTTGGGAGGGTATAGTGATCACTTTCCGGTCTATTTGGCATTAGTTAGACCATTAGATCATTAGTTCACTGCCTGCCAATGCTTTACGTGATGGTGGAAGTACTTGAAGTAATTACCCGAATCGATTCGGTACAAATTGGATGTTGATCGCAATAGGACATAGGCCTGCGCAATCATTCGGCTATCCTGGAAATCAATCCAGATTGCACGTCGTTCGTACTCCGGGTTGTGGAGAAACACCCCCTCGTACGAATCGAGCCAGGCAAAATCCGAAACCGGGGACTGTAATTCGAAGAGTTGTCCGAATACGATGGAGGGACTATCCGGCAGGTATTGCAGGCCGGGATAGTGCCCGAGGTCGAATAAGTTTCCGTTAGTGGTAGCTTCTCCGCGAAACCGCGCGTATTTACTCAGTAGGTTGCTGTAGGGAGATGGGATACCTTTCATCAGTGTTCCATAGACAAATATGTAGGGGGGTAGGTTTTTCATTGGTTTGGGTCAGTCGGCCATCTAATTTGGAAGCATTTAAGAACGTCATTTGAAGATACTAGATTCTTTTCGATTTCCAGTTACAGCGGCCTAAATTAACCACATCGGTATCTGTGGCTTTTGAATTGAATTAAAAATTCGAGCTACTATTTATCAACCGACTGAAGGTAAATGGATTGGCAAAATAAATTGTTTCGGTTCCTGGAATACCAATCACGAGTGTTAAAGCAGCGGATAAAGGGAGTCTACCAAGAAATCTTAGCGAAAAAAGTGTACATTTTGGGCGAAATTCATCCAACGTGTTGTGTAAAGCAACAATTTGGTATAACTATCGTTTTTCATCTATTGAACTGTCTAACACTTTTTGGATATTTTCGGTTGTATAACCATCTGATAACACATACCTTAGGGTATCCTTCCGATTCTCGCGGCGGGTTCAATCAACAAATAGGCTCATGAGAACCAAATCTTTAGCTCTCTTTTTGATGCTGTTTTTCGCACTCGCCGAGTCCGGGCTGGCGGAAAAAATTTACATTCTATACGATCCATCCTGCATGGATCAACTTGAATATCAGCAGCTTAGCCCAGGGAGCCGATCCACATACCTCTCCTATCACATCAATATTGGTATTGGAGAAAAGATGATTCTTGAGACGGGTATGATAGGCCGAAATGCCCAAAACTACCTGCCTCCTTCCTATTTGTCCTGCGGTGCTCCGGAAATCAATCAAAACCTGGTTGATCGCATCAATGGAAATAACGATGAGGTATTTATCCTCATTCCCCAACAAAATTCCTACCTCGTTCAACCGGTGTCGTTGGCGGGCTACTACCAAAAACAAGGAACCCTCATCACTTATTCCTCCCCCAAGTATCAGTTTCGGTTCGATACGCAAAACGCGACTATCGGTCGTAATATAGCCTTCGACGATCCGGATGCCACCGTTTATTTCCAGCTTTGGGAGGTAAACCAGTGCCAGGGCATCTTCATGTTCGAAAAGTTGGCGCCCAATTCGGCCTACCCGGTAATTAATTTCAAATTGGCACCCGAAGTTGGGATCATCGAAGAACGACTTGGAAATAATAATCAGGTAAATAATGGCACTACGCTCATCCTAACTGCCGTCAATAGCCAATCACCGGAAGCCTATCTGGCTAATCGCTGCGGGATGGAGCCGGGAGCCACTCAGCAACAAAGTTACGACCGGAGCTACGGTACCGTCAATCCCTACGCACAATCTGCTCCGATTACCAACTAT
>CAZDET010000035.1:0-17299 GCA_964504335.1 uncultured Saprospiraceae bacterium | reverse complement strand
TACGCACAATCTGCTCCGATTACCAACTATAGTACCACCCTGCTTCCTCAACCGGGGTCGAATCAAATCACTCCTCGGTCTCCGGTGCAACCCGTTCCTGCTACTACCCAAACAGGCGGTAATGCAGAAGGCACGGTCCATGAAGTCGAAAAGGGAGAGACGCTCTACGGCATTTCTCGTCGCTACGGCGTGACCGTCGGGCAAATTCAGGAGTGGAACAATCTTGGCTCCACCACCTTCATACAAGTTGGCGACCGCCTGCGGGTGGCGACTCCCGGTAGTTCGGTGGTTACAGGCCGCGGCCCTATCGCCACTTCCAACCAG
Source organism: uncultured Saprospiraceae bacterium (assembly GCA_964504335.1). Lineage (GTDB taxonomy): Bacteria > Bacteroidota > Bacteroidia > Chitinophagales > Saprospiraceae > CAZDET01. The sequence continues at coordinate 16,975 of CAZDET010000035.1, read as the reverse complement.
GGGGCGTCCCAACCAGTGCCCTACGATGCCCAAAGCGCACCCAATCCCAATGAGCGAACCCACATCGTCAAGCTCGGCGAAACGATTCAATATTTGGCTCAACAATATGGATTTACCGAAGCAAAATTTCGGGAAATCAATGATTTAGGGCCCTACGATTTCATAAAGGTAGGTCAGCGGCTGCGCACTAACGATTGCCGTTGCCCCGAGGTCGGTGTTCAAAACCAACCCGCCGGCAGCACGGTACGGCCGCAGGAATTCTACAATCGCCAACCGCTCCAAAATCAAGTCGCTCCCGGATCGGTTCGGCCGCAACAAACCACTACAACCATGCGCAGTAGCGTGGTGCCAAGCGGATCGCCTACGATCGTAGGCCGGCAGTCGCTCCAACCTCAACAATCGACTAGCTCCTACAACAGTCGTTCCCTAAATACTACAACCAACAGTCGTCCGCTGAATTCAGCCACTAATAGTCGTTCGCTAAATACGGCCACCAATCCACGGCCTTCCTCCGACCTACAGATCAGCAATGTACCCGATTTTGGTGGTAGTAGTTCCTACCCCAATCCCAGTAGCTATGATGCTAATCAAGGGCGCATTCAAACTACCCAGCCGCTTAGTCCGAATAACAATCCGGTCCTTCCGTATCGTGGCTCCAACACCGGTTCGGTACAGCCGAATCGCAGTTATAGTAATAATTCTCCTTACAATCCCGGATCGCTTCCCTACAGCAGCAGCAGCTCGAATTCTGCTTCGGAGGTGACTCCACGTGGCACCCCCATCAATTCGTACAATGCCCGCAGCTATTCCGAACTGCCAGGAAATAAACGACGGGTCCACATTGTCCAGGAGGGAGAAAATATCGTATCCATCGCCCAACGGTACGGCATGAATCCCAACGAGTTGACGCAGTTGAACGATATTCTTCCCGGAGAAACCATCATGGTACACCAATTGCTGTACCTCGACTGATTCTTGGATTGCGACCCCTGCGGTTAACAACCGCCTTCGTATATTGGGCGGTCAACCGTTGTCTACAATGCTACTTTTTCTATTTGCAATGCTGTCGATCGGGGTTTCCTTTTTATGCTCCATTTGGGAAGCAGTTTTGCTGAGTGTACCTCCCTCCTACGTGCATATCCAACAGGAGAACGGAACGGTAACAGGCCGGCTGCTCCAAGCCTTCAAAAGGGATATCGATCGCCCGCTTTCCGCCATTCTGTCGCTCAATACCATCGCCCATACCGCCGGCGCGATCGGAGTCGGCGCTGTAGCCGAAGAAACCCTCGGTAGCGGCAACATGGAACTATTTGGCTATGCCCTCCCCTTTTCTTCGGAAGCAGTGGTCGGGGCCGTTATGACGCTGGCGATCTTGATCCTTTCTGAAATCATTCCCAAAACCTTAGGTGCCACCTACTGGAAACGACTGACCCCCTTTACTGTGCGTTCGCTGCGAGTGCTCACGTTACTCCTCGCTCCGTTTATATGGCTGAGCCAATTAATCACCCGGAGTCTCAAGCAAAAAGAGGTAGAGGGAAGCATTTTTAGCCGAGCCGATTTCAAGGCGATGGCCGAAATTGGTGCGCAAAGTGGCGTGTTCCAGGAAGATGAATCGCGTATCCTCGGCAATTTGATGCGCTTCGAGAGCATTCGGGTCAAAGATGTAATGACTCCCCGCACGGTCGTTGTTGCCGCAGAACAAGACATGACCATCGGACAGTTCTACGAAAAATTCAAAGATCTTCGATTCTCCCGCATCCCCATCTACGAGGAAACCAGGGACCACATTAACGGATTTGTCCTCAAAGACGAAATCCTCAAGAACATGGTGGAGAAGCAGGAAAACCGCAAGCTCAAGGATATCATGCGCGAAATCATGCTCGTGCAGGAAGTGCTCCCGGTACCCAATCTGTTCAATACGATGATTGAGCAACAGGAACAGATTGCCATGGTTATTGATGAGTTTGGCGGAATGGCCGGATTGGTAACGATGGAAGACGTCATTGAAACGTTGATCGGCCTGGAGATTGTCGATGAAATGGACGACACCGTAGACATGCAGGTGCTTGCCCGCCGCAACTGGGAACGCCGGGCTCGGCGTATCGGATTGCTACCCGCCGAAGCAGATACCGAGTCCGAACCGTCGGCCGATCAGTCCTCCTGAAGCGACGCCGGATCGACGTGCGGCGGCAGTGGACCAAATATCTGGAGCTTAAGCTCTGCCATGGCACGGCCCGCCACCGCACAGTCTCGTAGGTCGGCCCCATCTAGGTAAGCCGATAGAAAACCCGCCCAGAATGCATCCCCTGCACCAGTAGTATCCTTAATGTCGATAGGGCGAGCGGGTAAGTAGTGTTGCTCCTGGTTGGACAGAACGTAGCACCCTCGAGGCCCCAACGTAAGACAAACCACCCTCGCGCCCCGGCTAAGTAGGTATTTAGCCGCATCCTCCGGCTCCGGAAGGGGATATCCGTACAGACGCTCCCAATCCACTTCGCTGAATTTGGCAAGTGCTCCGCACTGTAAATACCGATCGACGATCGCCTCTGCATCCGATCGGTCCGGCCAGATTTTCTGGGCATAGTTGGCATCAATGCTCAACTGGCAACCAACGGACCGGGCCTGCTCTGCCGCCTTCAGAATAGTACTACGGGCTGGTTCCCGGCTGAGGGCAAAGCAGGTGGTGTGCAGAATTCTCGCCTTTTTTAAAACCTCTAAGGAGAGCTGATCAGGAGTGATTTCAGAATCCGCCCCCCGGTAAGCCTCAAATCGGCTAACCGCCCGCGAACGCGTCACCAGGATCAGCGTAGAAGGATGGGAAATGGAGCGCAAATGGGTGGTATCCACCCCCAGATCCTGAACGTATTGGCGCAAAAAAGCCCCGGAATCATCATCCCCAACCGTAGCAATAAGTCCTACCCGCTTCCCTAAACGACTGAGGTTGCCCGCCATGTTGGCGGGACTTCCTCCGGGCAAGCGACGGAAATCCGCGGCGTCGATCAGGTTATCGACGTACTCCGTACTGATCATATCGATGAGCAACTCACCAACGGAAATGCAATCAAACCGAATATCCACGAGCCTGTTTTAATGGTGATTGGGTCATGCTTAAAATAAATAAATCTGTCTCTTTTCATAGGCGTTGAGAGCTGTATATTAAGCATTACCAAGGTCTAAACTCCACAAACTCCAAAGAAATATTCCAGATGCAATCCTCTTTACAACGCGCTGCCTTGCTCGAGCAGCTCCGATCCGATGTGTTTGATTTAGTCGTAATTGGCGGTGGAATCACTGGTGCGGGCATTGCCCTCGATGCCAGCAGCCGGGGCCTGAAAACCGCCCTGGTTGAGAAAAGCGATTTTGCTTCCGGTACGAGTAGCCGATCGACCAAGCTCATCCACGGCGGGTTGCGCTACCTCAAGCAGCTGGAAATTGCGCTGGTCCGGGAAGTGGGTCGCGAACGCGCCACCGTACACCGACTGGCGCCCCACCTTGTGCGCCCGGAAAAAATGCTGTTGCCCCTGGTCGAAGGCGGGACCTACGGCAAACTAGCCACCAATATGGGGCTGTGGGTCTACGATGTATTGGCCGGGGTGACCGGAGAGGACAAGCGCAAAATGCTCACCCGGGAAGAAACCATCGAGCGGGAGCCCCTTTTGCGCAAAGACATCCTGGTAGGTGCCGGATACTACGCCGAATACCGCACAGACGACGCCCGCCTGACCATTGAAAACGTGAAAACAGCCATTCAAAATGGCGCTCTTTGTATTAACTACGTCGACGCCGTCGACTTCCAGTACAACGCCGAAGGGCAAATCGAAGCGTTGCGCTGCCACGATCTTCCCTCCGACGAGCCCGTTGTTATCAAAACCAAAGGAGTGATCAGCGCCGCTGGGCCCTGGGTCGACGAGCTGCGCAAGCAGGATGCCTCTCTGCAAGGGAAGCACCTCTTTTTGTCGAAGGGCGTACACATCGTGGTGCCCCACGAGCGGCTTCCCGTAAAGCAGGCGGTCTACTTCGACGTACCGGATGGCCGGATGATTTTTGCCATTCCCCGGGGCCGGGTTGCCTACATTGGTACCACCGATACGCCCTACGACGGTGATACCGACAACGTGCTGGCCAATCTGGATGATGTACAATACCTGCTCGATGCCACTAACCAAATGTTCCCTTCCGTTGACCTTCAGCCAGAGGACGTGGAGAGTAGCTGGGCCGGTTTACGTCCGTTGATCCACGAAGAAGGGAAATCCGCCAGCCAAATGTCGCGGAAGGACGAAATTTTCGAATCGGACTCCGGACTGCTCTCCATTGCAGGTGGTAAACTGACTGGCTACCGCAAAATGTCGGAGCGCGTGGTAGATCGACTTGTCAAACGCCTGGAGGAACGCCACGGGCAATCGGTCAAGCCAAGCCGAACAGCTAAGCTTCCACTAGTAGGAGGCCCCTTCCAAAACGAGCATGCCGTAACGGCGTACGAACAGGAAATCGCTCAATTATTAACCCAGGCAAAACTGCCCGCCGACCGGGCGTGGTACCTCGTCAGCAACTTTGGGCGTCAAAGCGAGCAAATCATTGAGCTGGCTGCTATGTACACCAACCTCTCCGACGGTACCCAACGGTTGGCCGCTGCCGAAGCACGCTTTTCCATCGAAGCTGAATTAGCGGTTCATCCATTAGATTACGTGAATCGACGGTCCGGCAGGCTCTATTTCGATCTGCCGAGCATTGAGCCGATCCTGGATACGATTCTCGAAGTCTTCGCCGATTTGCTCGGCTACAGCGCTGCTGAAACCAGCAAGCAACGGCAGGAAGTTGAAACCGCGATGCACGAACTGGGGCATTTCACTCCTGCGAAGGCGTAAAATACGGCTCCTCCTAATCGGAGACGGCCGGCCGCCAATCCAGGGAAGCGATGACGGCTTCCAGGCGTTTTTCGAAATCGACCAGCGCCCGGGGAGCATTGTGGTTGTTGACCACCTGGCGCTGCCGCCCCCGAAAGAGCACCATCGTTTCGGTATTGGGTAAATCTGCCAGGAAGCTGCCGTCGGTGGGATATTGCTTGGCCAGCGAAAAGTAGTTGTGATCGTAGGCCAACAACTGGAGTTCCAGCACCTGTTGTTGCGATAGTTGAGTGGTATATTTTCCTTCCAGTTCCACGTTTGCTTTGCCTTGGTAGGTGGCCAGTCCGTTCGCCTGTAGTTGGAATTGATACACCGGGCAGGTTCCGTAGCAACCCGTACGCTTCATAAAGACGACGACGGTTGTGGGCTCGACGTTCATCGCTTCAACGTCCTTTAAACGATCGCCGAAGCGTCGCAGCGGAATGGGCTGCTTGTCTCCGAGTCGAATGGTTTCATCGAGCATGCCCTCCTCAGGAGTTTCCTTGGTAACAGGAGCTGGCTGACTCAATTGTTCGGTCGTTTTCGCCCCGCATCCCATCAACAAAAGGAAGGCAAAAAGTAGAATTGGAAACGCTCGCGGTTCGATTTGCATACCCCTTATTTCTTTTTGCGCTTACTGCTGGTGGCCCGCTGCTGTTGCTGAGTAGCTTGCTTGCGCTGTTGTTCTTTGAGGGCTTCTTCCAGACGGGCCTGAAAGCCACTCTTCTTTTTCGGCTTCTTGTAGTTGGCCTCTAGCTCTGCCCGCACTTTTTCCTGATCGATGATAAGGTTTTTAGTCACGAGCGTTTGACCGATGTTGAACAGGTTACTAAACAGCAGGTAGCAGGTCAATCCACTGGCAAAGCTGTTGAAAAAGCCGAGGAACATCACCGGCATGATGTACTGCATGTACTTCATGGCAGGCTGGGCGCTATAGTCCATGTGCCGGGTGTTGTAAAACGTGTAAATGAGCGTTGTAATGGCCCACAATAGCGCAAACAAGCTAATGTGGGAGCCAAAGCCCAGCGGAATGGTAAAGGGCAGCCGCAGGAAAGTATCGTATGTCGACAAATCACTTGCCCAGAGGAAGCTTTCCTGCCGGAAGGTGATAGCCGCCGGAAAGAAGCGATAAAGAGCAAACCAGATCGGCAACTGTAGGAGCATGGGCAAACATCCGCCCAGCGGGCTTACACCGTACTCCCGGTACAGCTTCATCGTCTCCATTTGGGCGGCCTGCTGATCGTCCTTATGCTTGCCCTTGGCCTTTTCCAGGTAGGGTTTCATGGCCTGCATCTTCGACTGCGAATACAGCATTTTGTAGGTCAGCGGGTATACCGCCAGTTTTACCACAAAAGTCAAGAGTAGAATCGAAATGCCGGCGCTGCCGATGAACCCATCCAAAAACTTGAAGATCGGGCGGATCACCCAGCGGTTGATGGTACCGAAAATGCTCCAGCCGAAGGAAATGACATCCGTAAGCGAATTGCCGATAGTGGCCAGGCGATCGAATTCGTTCGGCCCGACGTAAAACGCCATCGCAAACCCATTGGAATTTGATCGCTCAATGGGAATATTGAGGGTGGCCTGCAGGCGCTTGAGATCGGGCTGATCATCCTCCAGCACTTTCGTCTCGAGTACCCCTCCTTCGAACCGGTCGTCGGCAATTAAGATGCTGGAAAAAAACTGCTGCGAAGCACTTACCCACTTAATGGACTCTCCGTCCAGTTCTTCCTCGGTATCTTTGCCCGCTGATGTATAATCGGTATTGTCATCAACTGGCTTGAAATAAAAGTTGGAGTACTGTTGCTCGTAGTTGGCGTTCTTTTCGATCTTGTCGAGGTAGTTGACCCAGCTGAGTTGCACTGATTCCGTCCCATCGGAGAGATACGGCTGGAGGCCTTCCATGTTAAACTGATGGTCAATCAGGTAAGTCCCTTCCGACAGGTGATATACCTGTTCCAAATACCGGCCACCGCCCAGATCGGCGCGGAAGGCAATTTGACTGTCCTGCACGATGGGTTCGAAATACAGGTCGCCGGTGCGCACCGCTCCGCTGGGCACGCTCGCTACGGGTAGGATGTATTCGAAGGCATTGCGTTCGTCTTCCAGCAGATACAACGGCAGTTTGCTCTCCTTTCCCTTTTCACCTTCGACGACCTTTGCGTACTGCTTGAGTTCCGCCCGGGTGATACGCCCCCCTTTTGTGCTGAAGGTGAGCCGAAGCAAGTCATTTTCCAATACTACGGAATCGACCGCCCGAGGGGTGGCCGCCGGTGCAAAGGGGCCGAAGGTAGACTGGAAGCGAGCCACATTGGCCGAATCCGTTGGCGCAACCGCAGCCATACTATCCCCGGCAACGGCGGGAATCTTGCCTTCGAGTGCCACTTCGGCCGCTTGCTCCACTTCGCGAAGGGTATCGACCGCTTCGGCGCGGTCGTTGTATAATTCTTCGGGGGAAGGAGCAAAGAACTGCTGCCACACTACGAAGAGTACAAAGATCAGGACAATTCCAATGATCGAATTCTTATCCATTATCAGAGGGTTCGCTAAGCGATACTAGTCGTTCTTGAAAAGTTCCGCAAAATTACAATAATTGTCTACCAACCGGTATTGACTTGGAAGATAAATACCCAGCATTCGACAAAGACCTGTTTTTGGCCTACCAAAGCGCACTGTACATGGTCCCTGCGCTCGGTTTGCGCCTGCAAATCGGGCGCGCCCATCCCGAATTGGACCAGCTGCTCGCTGAGAATAATGTGGTTACGTGGGCTTTCATTACCGCCTACAACCCCTATTCCCGGCAGTGCTCTCCAAGGGAAAACAAGGAACGCCAGTATCGGTTGGAACAATCGTTGAAAGAAGCCGGATTTTGGTGGTATGAAGGCTACAGCACCGACCTGAAAGGCCAGTGGCCCCGGGAGGCCAGCCTGTTAGTAGTCGGAATCGACCAACAATCGGCCCTCCAGTACGGACGCACCTTCCAACAGCACGCCATCTTGTTTGGCCGCTTGGGTGCGATCGCTCAGTTATTGCGCACTTCGGCCGCCCACTGAAGCAATTTTCTTATTTTCACCGCCTGATCCGAAATATGCTATGGAAAACGGCCACCATCCTTCGATTCGCCACATCGCCATCGCCGGTAATATCGGCGCGGGAAAAACCACGCTCAGCACCCTGCTCGGACAGGCATTCGGCTGGGACGTACACTACGAATCAACGGAAGACAACCCCTACTTAAGTGACTTTTACAGCGATATGCAGCGCTGGTCCTTCAATCTACAAATTTACTTCCTGCACAACCGCTACTCCCAAATACTCGGCATTCAGCAGGGAGACCGCACGGTTGTACAGGACCGGACGATTTACGAAGACGCGCACATTTTCGCCCCCAACCTACACAACATGGGCCTGATGGCCACCCGCGATTTCGACTCCTACCTCAAGTTGTTTCGCACGATGACCTCTCAGATCAAGCCCCCGGACCTGCTGATTTATCTCCGCGCGGGTATCGGCACCTTGGTCAAGCACATCGAGAAGCGCGGTCGGGAATACGAGGGCAATATGAGCCTGGATTATCTCAAGCGCCTCAACGAACGCTACGAAGAGTGGATCGGAAATTACCGGGAGGGCAATTTGCTCATCATCGATGCCGACGAAGTCGATTTCGCTAACCGTAAGGAGGATCTCGGAAAAATTATCAACCTTGTTCAGGGAGAATTGCACGGGCTGTTTGGCCCCGTCGTACGGAACAATTGATTACGGACGTACAGCAACCGCATCCTCACTCACCGCAGGAGCAGCCGGCGCTTCCATACCCAACGCCTCCCGCAGGGATTCCGGTAAGAGCGACGCCACCGACAACTGCCCTCCGAAAACGAGTACGGCCAGCAAGGCCAGTTGAAGCCCGATAGTGATAAAGATGGCCTTGGTGCGGCGGCGACGGTCTGCTATTTCTGTCCGGTTATACATGGATTGCTTTTTTTACTATTTGCGGTGAACGTGTGTTGTGTCACAAAAACGACAACCAATGAATTCGTATTTTCGTTATCGGCGTTAAAAAAAGCTAAAAACGCATGTCCTCAGCGACGGTCACCTATTCGACGTTTCGAGATACCTTATCCACCCACGGGGCAAAGTTGGTAGCGGTTTCCAAGACCAAGTCCAACCCTGCCATCCTGAAATTGTACGAACAAGGACAGCGGGCCTTCGGCGAAAACCGGGTGCAGGAACTCGTCGACAAATACGAATCCCTCCCCAAGGATATCGAATGGCACTTTATTGGTCACTTACAAACAAATAAAGCCAAATACATTGCTCCTTTTGTCCATTTGCTCCACTCGGGCGACAGCCCGCGCATCCTGAAGGAGCTCAACAAACAGGCGGCCCGCAGCGAGCGGGTCATCGACTTCCTGTTCCAGTTTAAAATCGCTGAAGAAGACACGAAGTACGGCATGGACTGGGAAGAGGCCGCCGCTTTCATCGAAAGCCCGGCTTTTCAGCAAATGGAACATATTCGTCCGGTGGGCGTCATGGGTATGGCGACCTTTACGGACGATGAGGCCCAAATTCGACGGGAATTCACCCTGCTTAAGCAATTTTTTGAACAGCTCAAATGCACGTACTTTACCGATCGGCCATCGTTTTGCGAGGTCAGCATGGGGATGTCGGGCGATTACCAAATCGCACTGGAGCTCGGGAGCACGATGGTACGAATCGGTACCTTATTATTCGGACCCCGCGACTGAAGCGCGGCTCCGTCGGTATAACTACTGTATATAAACCCGAAAACACAGTTAGAAGATGGTCTCACCTGAAATATCGAGTGGAAAGGTATTGATCGCCGAGCCATTTATGATTGACCCCAACTTTAAGCGTGCCGCCGTCTTACTATGCGAACACGGCGAAGATGGAACCGTCGGCTTCATCATGAACCGCCGCCTGAACATGCAAATCGACGAGCTAATCGAAGATTTTCCGGATTTTTCTGCCCCTGTTTTCTACGGAGGCCCCGTGCAGACGGATACCATCCACTACATCCACAACGTGGGCGATTTGCTCGAAGAAAGTCACTACGTCTCCGATGGAGTCTATTGGGGAGGCGACTTCGTCAAACTCAAATTCCTGATCCAACAGCAACTTATCCGCCCAACCGATATTCGCTTCTTTGCCGGTTATGCCGGATGGTCGGAGGGCCAACTGCTCGACGAAATGAGCTATGGTTCCTGGGTCGTGGCCAACATGGACGCCAATTACCTGTTCAGCAGTGATCCGAATATACTGTGGCGACAAGTACTCGAGAATATGGGAAGTACCTACGGCGTGATTGGTCAGATTCCGGATGATATAAGCTATAATTAGCAAATGAAGAATCCCTGGACGACGCGGTCAATTGCGGTTGCATATGAGAACCCCTGGATTAAAGTGACGCACCGGGAGGTGATTAATCCGAATGGAGGGGACGGCATTTACGGCGTGGTGCACTTTAAGAATCTAGCTATCGGTATTGTACCGGTGGATGCGGAGGGCTACACCTACCTGGTTGGTCAATACCGTTACACGATCGAAGCCTATAGCTGGGAAATTCCGGAAGGCGGGTGCCCGCTGGGCACCGATCCGCTGGAAACTGCCAAACGCGAACTGCGGGAGGAAACGGGCCTGCGCGCTAACGATTGGCAGCAACTCCTCCACTTTCACACCAGCAACTCCGTGACCGATGAATACGGAATCGCCTACCTCGCTCGCGATCTGGAGCATGGAGCAGCAGCGCCCGAGGAAACCGAGCAACTTCGGGTGCGTCGCCTTCCTCTTCGCGAAGCTATCCAGATGATGCTCGACGGCCAGATCACCGACGCACTGAGCGTAATGGCGCTACAGCGGGTAGCAATGATCACCCAACCATAAGCAGTAATCAAACAGATACCGGCTGTACCCTTTCTGCCGGTTCTTCCTTTTTCGGTTTCCCTCCGTAGTAATGCTCCTTGTCGAGTGTCATATTCGGTCCGCCGAACAGGATGCGCCACCACGCTTGCGGCGTTGGGTATTTGCGCATATCGCGGAAAATATCGACCCATTCGTGGAAGACGAGCGTCACCGGATTATAGCTGTTTACCGGCTTAAGGATGCCGTAATCGGGCGTTTCCTCTTCCGGATGGAAGGTACCGAACATTCGATCCCAAATGATGAGGCTGGAGCCGTAGTTGCGATCGAGATACTTATCGTCTTTGCCGTGGTGCACCCGATGGTGGGAAGGCGTGACGAAGATGAACTCAATGGGAGCCGGTAGCTTGCGAATCAGTTCGGTGTGAATCCAAAACTGGTACAATACGGCAATCTGGTTGCAGATGTAAAACACGAAGGGATCAAAGCCGAGCATTGCGGCAGGTATAAAAAAGATAATTTTTAGATGCTGCGTCCAACTGAGGCGAAAGGAGACGCTGAAGTTGTACTGCTCGGAGGAGTGGTGCGTCACGTGGGTCGCCCACCACATGCGCTGTTCGTGGGCGATCCGATGCGCCCAGTAGCGGCAGAAATCCACTGCGACGAAGCAAGCAATGTACGACCACCAGGTGATGGGTATGTACCAGGGTACCAGGTTGTAGAAAAATAAAATAACGGTAAACATCACGCCTTTCACCAGCGCGCTGCTCACCAGATTGCCCACTCCTACCCCGGCAGCGGCCATGGCGTCTTTCGTGTCGTAGTGCTCCATAGCCTCGCGGCGTCGCAAGTACCATTCGAGTATCGTCAGCGTAATCATAACCGGCACTGCCCACACAATGACGGGGGGCAAATCCATGGTAAGAATATCCTCCAGGCTGTAGTAGCGCTTCTCCATCGGGTGCTTATAATTTGTTGCTTGGATGACCGGCTTTAGTTCCGGCAAACGGGGCTAAAACTACAAATTCATCACACATCCCCGTGTCATTTCTGAAAAAGTCTAATCGAGATAGCGCTCTAACAGCCCTGCGTAGGCATCGATGCGCCGATCGCGGAAAAAAGGCCAGATACGGCGCACGGTTTCCGTCCGCTGCCGGTCAATTTCTATTACGGCCCGGGCATCCTGATCGGCGGATGCCTGATAAAGTAGCTCGCCCTGCGGGCCGGCGACGAAGCTGCGGCCCCAGAATTGAATGCCCCCGGTCACTTCCGACCAGTCGCGCTCGTAGCCCGTCCGATTTACCGCAATTACCGGAAGCCCGTTCGCTATGGCGTGGGCCCGTTGAATCGTTAACCAGGCCTCGTACTGGCGCTGCTGCTCGGCCGGATCATCAGTGCTTTCCCAACCAATAGCGGTGGGATATATCAGCAATTCTGCGCCGGCAAGTGCCATCAACCGGGCCGCTTCGGGATACCATTGGTCCCAGCACACCAATATCCCCAACCGGCCGACGCTGGTATCAATCGGCTGAAAACCACGGTCACCTGGGGTGAAGTAGAACTTTTCGTAGTAAGCCGGATCGTCGGGGATGTGCATTTTTCGGTACTTCCCGGCTATTTGCCCATCGGCATCCAATACCACCGCGGTATTGTGGTAAATCCCCGGGGCGCGTTTTTCGAATAGCGAAGTGACAAGAACCACTCCCAATTCCCTAGCCAACGCTCCGAAAAAATCCGTAGACGGTCCCGGAATCGATTCGGCCAGGTCAAACTTCTCGGTGTCCTCCGCCTGGCAGAAATAGATACCTGTATGCAATTCCTGCAAGACGACCAGCTCGGCGCCATTGGCGGCGCAATCGCGAATACCAGCTTCGCTTTTCGCCACGTTGGCCGCCCGATCGTCCGTGTTGGATTGCTGTACGATTCCGACTTTAAGAATGGACATATGTTAAACCATTAACAACTGCATCGTAATACAATGCAACGACCCGTGCTGTTCGATCAACGGCCGGCAGTCAATTCCGATTACCTGCCGATTGGGAAAGCACCTGGCTATGATCGCCACGGCTTCGGCATCTTCCGGCACCCGGTAGGTCGGGACGAGTACAGCACCATTCACAATCAGGAAATTGGCATAAGTAGCGGGCAACCGGTGACCGTCCGGAGCGTAGCAGGCCGTCGGCCAGGGCAGGGAAACTAGCCGGTATGGGTCCCCATCGCGCTGGCGAAAACGCCGCAACTCTGCTTCCATCAAGCGAAGCTCCCGGTAGTGCTCATCCTCCGGATCATCACACTGTACGTAGGCAATGGTCTCCTCATCGCAAAAGCGCGCCAGGGTATCGATGTGCGCGTCGGTATCATCGCCGACGAGCCCCCCGTGGTGCAGCCAAAGTACGCGGTCGCACCCCAACCAGAAGGCTAATTGTTGCTCGCTTTCCTCCTGGCTCAAATGCGGATTACGATTGGGCGAAAGTAGGCATTCAGCCGTGGTGAGTAACGTACCCGCCCCGTCCGTTTCAATGCCACCTCCTTCAAGGACCATGCCCGGAAGCCGCCGCTCGAGCGCGCCCAACCCACCCACCTCGTGGAGGCGTCGAGTAATTAAATTATCCTGATCAGCGGGATATTTTAGTCCCCAGCCATTGAAGAAAAAATCGAGCAACACCGGCTTTCCGTCTTCCAGTACGGTGATGGGGCCATGGTCGCGGGCCCAGGTATCATTGCTGGGCAGTTCGAATAGAGTGTATCGGTCGGGATCAATCCCCGATAGCCACCCAGCAGTGGATGCCCGGTCGTGGCAAACGACCACCGCCTGCTGATAGCGGCACACCGCTTCGATGGCGGCTACGAATACCGGAACTACCTCCGAGTAGTTCGACGCCCAGTCGCCTTCCGGATGCGGAAACGTGAACAGGATAGCTCGCTGTGGTTCCCATTCGGCCGGTAATCGTCGGTGGGCCATCAGCGAGTTGCTCCCTCTAGCAGGCCCGCTACATTTAGCCCGATCCGACCCCGAATGGCGACATTGACCCGCATCCCCTCCGGAACGAGATAGGCGTCGTAGAGATTCACTTCCCGCATCTGGCCGCTCAGGCGGATGCCGGGGGCCAGTTCGTATCCTTCCAACTGGGCCTGTAGCTGATCCTGCAGATCCTGCAGGTTGTATTCGAGCAAAAAGTCGAGATTACTCTGAATCTGGCGTTTGAGAGTACTTTGCAGCAACCATCCCGCGGTGCGGACCAAGAAATTGCGGGTATCGAGATCGTATTCCAAATCCTCCACGTCGATGGCATTTCGATCGGGGTTGAACACGGGCCGGCCCTCCAGATAAATGTTGCCGTTGTAACTGCCCGATAAGTTGACATTCACCACTAATTCCTCCTCCTGCCCGAACAGCTCAACATCATTCACAATCACGTACCGACGCCCCGATTCGTAGCGCTCCCCCACCACGGATTGTTGCATCAAACGCTCGGCTTCTTCGTAGGTGACCAACGCCCCGACGTACAACGTGAAATCTTCACGCGACTCTTTGGCATAGGTAAAATTGGGCATGCGCGGAATACCGATCCGCGGCGGCGGTGCAGCAAAGGTTAATTCGGGATACGTCTCCACGGAAATGGTTGCTTTCAGGGCATTGCCTACCGTCCGGAGCGGCGTCATGGTCATCTGCTTGGGATTGACGGTCAGCCAGGCGTTGTACTCCTCACTAACCAGCTGGGCCTGGTGCATTTGATTCCAGGCATCCTGGACGTAGGAGCGCAGATTGAAATTTTGGGCCACCATCTCATCGACGGCCTTCGCGATTTCGTCTTGCCCCCTTTCCAGAAAGTAGGTACTCAACTTACCAACGGGTACGGCCAAGCTACCAAATCGGAGCCGGGGCGTTTCCAACCATTCGTATTTGAGTAGCTTCGTCTCCGTTTCCAGGGTCCAAGCCTCATCGATAGAAACCCCCGTCTCAAAGGTTAGCGCAATGTCTCCAAAGGCCGCCACTTTCGCAATGCCGAAATCGTAGCGGATGAACAATCCGAGTGGGATGCGGTACCGAATGCGTTCGTTGGAGGCACTCAACCGAAAATCCTCGCGTTTTTCAGCCCGCACGGTCATATTATCCCCGTCGGTAAACGACGAATCGACGTACAGCAAGCCCGCCAATTGCCGGTTGAGTACGACGGTCAGGTCGTTCATGTCGAATTCCAGGGGAATATTGAGGGTGGAAGGCTCCTCGGGCACCCTTGCCTGATACACTTCAGTCGGTTTGACCGGCGCGCCTGGATCTTTCGGCTTGCCACACCAGGAACACGCTCCGAGAAGATATAATCCGAGTACAATTCGAATGATAGGTAATTGCTGGCTCATAGGCGGGAAGTTACCCCGAAGAGGGTATTTCAATAAAAAATTCGCAAAAATAGCACGCTAATCGAACGCTTGTTCGTAACAGGTGTAAAAAATCTGTTACCTTTAATTTGCTTTCACATGGAATAATTCTGTTCAGACCACTCTCGTCTTTAAGTCATCCCACCGATCAAGACTACACTTCCCTCCTTCCGAGGGTCAAGAATTTCATCTACATACCATCTTACGCTGCCCGGCCAGTGCTTATCATTGGTCGGGTAGTTTTATTCGAGGCTAAATGCTTCCCACCCGCCTCCCTCGAGCGGCGGATCGGCAATAATGGTCAGTGGTTCTCGTTTCACGGGATGCTCGAAAGATAAGGATCGACAGTGCAAACTTATATTCCCATCCGGGTTAGGTTTTGGATAACCATACTTTAAATCTCCGCGAATGGGTAAACTGCGACTCGCCAGTTGTACCCGTATCTGGTGCGGCCGTCCGGTGATTGGTTGTA
Source organism: uncultured Saprospiraceae bacterium (assembly GCA_964504335.1). Classification (GTDB taxonomy): domain Bacteria; phylum Bacteroidota; class Bacteroidia; order Chitinophagales; family Saprospiraceae; genus CAZDET01. The sequence goes on along the minus strand of CAZDET010000035.1, from coordinate 1,363 downwards.
CTTCCAGCAAATACTGGCTGCCGATGCGTTGCAACAATCGATAGGACAACTCGGCGCGTTTGGCATCCGGGTGTCGGCGGGAGGGTGCCGCAATAGCGTGAGCGCGGTTTTTGGCGCTGTCCTTGTAAATATAGTCCACCAAGGTAGCCGATAGCGGTTCCGGAGCTGCGCCAACGATGGCCCAATACGTTTTCGTGACCGCCCGTTCCTGGAAAATGCGATTCATGCGTTGCAGTGCCTTACTTGTACGCGCAAAAATCAGCGCCCCGCTCACCGGGCGATCGAGCCGGTGAATGACTCCCAAAAAGACCGCTCCGGGCTTGTCGTAGCGAAATTTGATGTAGTTCTTGACCAGGTCGGCCAGCACCGGATCTCCGGTTTGGTCGCCCTGCACCAAATAACCCGGCGGCTTATTTATGGCGATGAGATGATTATCTTCGAATAGTACCTGCAAATCCATGTGGTAAGTTAAGGAGTTATACATGACACAACAGAAGGCAACACATGGAACTGACGATCGGCTTTTCGCCCTGCCCCAATGATACGTTTATATTTGACGCCCTCATTCACCAAAAAGTTGATACTGAAGGGCTGCAATTCCGCCCCCACCTCGCCGATGTCGAGGAGCTCAACCGACTGGCTTTCCAGGGTACTCTTCCGATTACCAAGTTGAGTTATCACGCACTCGGGCATCTGATCGATCGCTACGCCCTCCTCGAATCGGGCAGCGCGCTGGGACGCAACTGCGGCCCGCTCCTCATTGCCCGCACACCGCTGGAAGCAAGCCAATTGGCGGACGCGAAAGTAGCGATTCCCGGTAAATACACCACGGCCAATTTTCTCTTCAGCCTGGCTTACCCCCAGGTCGTACAAAAAGAAGAATTGCTCTTCAGTGAAATCGAACAAGTGGTCGTAGACGGGAGGGCGGATGCCGGTGTCATCATTCACGAAAATCGGTTCACCTACCAGAATAAGGGCCTCGTAAAAATCCGCGATCTCGGCGAGTACTGGGAATCCACTACCGGATATCCCATCCCACTCGGAGGCATTGTGGTTCGTCGCGATCTTCCACGGGATATCCAGCATACCATCGATCGTGTTCTGCGGCGCTCCGTTACCTATGCCCAGGAGCATCCCGAGGCTTCGCGCACCTACGTCCGTGCCCACGCTCAGGAAATGGACGAGGCCGTCATGTACGCCCACATCGATCTTTACGTCAATGAATTCACCCGCCAGCTTGGCACCGAAGGGCGGGAAGCCGTCTTACATCTCTTCAAAGAAGCACAGCAAAAGGGAATTATTCCGAAAATCAACCAGGAACTGTTCATCCGATAGGGCACACGCATCAAAATGGTCGGTAGGG
>CAZDET010000034.1:0-53419 GCA_964504335.1 uncultured Saprospiraceae bacterium | reverse complement strand
GATTAGCCCAAACGCCAAAAACTCCCCCACCGACCATTTTGATGCGTGTGCCCTACCGACGAATAGACTAGGAGTTTGGAACAAGGGCCAGGATGGCCCGGTGAATGTCGAGCACCTGGGGAATGAGCGGATGGACACCATCATTAACGATCCGGAAATCGGCCCGCTTCATTTTTTCTTCCTCCGGCCACTGGCGGGCCATGCGGGCTCGTACGGCCGCGGCATCAATGCCGTCGCGATCCATGACGCGCCGGAGGCGAATGGCTTCCGGGGCTGTTACGACGATCATGCGATCGACGCGTTTGTAGCCGCTGCTTTCGTAAAGAAGGGCCGCTTCCTGCAGGGTATAGGGAACTCCGCTTTGGGCAGCGTGCCAGGATTGGGCGTCGCGTCCCACCGCTGGATGGACGAGGCCGTTAATCGCCGCTCGCTTGGTTTCGTCGGAAAAGATGGCCTGCGCCACAAAGGCGCGGTTGAGCTGCCCATTTGGCAAATAGGCTTCTCGGCCGAGTAATTCCTGGATATCGGCAACTAGCTCCGGGTCTTCCGTCATCAGCTGTTTGGCCCGTGCATCGGCGTAGTAGACGGGGATATCAAGTACTTCAAAGATTTGGCAAACAGTCGTTTTACCGCTGCCAATATTGCCGGTGATGCCGATTGCGAGCATGGATACTACAATTGGAGTGTGGTGGGTTTTCCTATTTTTGGGAAATCCCTAACTACCACCAAACATACTGCTAACGAAGTACAAACCAATGGCAAAATTTCGATCCAACCACGCCGGACAAACACGGGGCAGCGGCGGTACCATCGCACGTGTAGGTATATTCGGAGCGATCGTAGCGGGGCTCTACTACCTGTTTACGCTCTTTGGGGGTCCCGAGGCCCCATCGCCGGTAGACGATTACGAGGGCGAAGCCTACTACTTGCCCGAGGCCCATCAGACGACTTACCCAATCGTACGGCACGAAGGATATACACTGGCCTACAACGAAGATCACGAGCAGGCCCAATGGGTAGCCTACATTCTACGGGGAGCCGATTTGGAAAAACCTTGGAACAAACGAACTGACAATTTTCGGCCCGATCCAAATGTGGCGACCGGTTCCGCCTTGCCGGAAGACTACTCCCGATCCGGATACGACCGGGGGCATCTCGTGCCCGCCGCCGACCGTGCGTTCGACGTCTCTGCGCAAGACGAAACTTTCTACATGAGCAACATCAGCCCTCAGGCCCGGCAGTTCAATCAGGGCATCTGGCGCGAACTGGAAGAAACTGTGCGCACCTGGGCAAAAAAATACGATCGCCTGTATATTGTGACGGGGCCCGTGTTGAGCCAGGAGGCCAAGCGGACTATCGGCCGGGAAAATCGCATCAGTGTGCCGCAGGCTTTCTTTAAAATCATTCTGGATTTGGAGGAGCCGGAACAGAAAGGCATCGGCTTCGTCATCCCAAATCAGGTGAGTTTCGACCCACTGTTCGAGTATGCCCTGCCTATCGATTCCGTAGAACTATTGACCGAATTGGATTTTTTCTCCGAGCTCCTTCCTCCGGACGTAGAGGCACGGATCGAATCGGATCTGAATATCGATTTTTGGTATTTTGACGAGCACAAGTTCCGCAAGCGCCTCGAAGAATGGAATGTAGAAGCCGCTGATTAAGACTCCTAAACAAAACAAGCACAATGGCTATTGACCGATCGGCATTTAAAGAAACCATCGAAACCGGTTACCAATTTAAAGGCCCCAGCCTGATTCTGGGGGGTTCCGTCCTGGAAAAGGAGCCAATAGAGCAATTGCTGGTCCGAATTCCGCTGCGCACCCTCAACCGACACGGGCTCATTGCCGGTGCCACGGGATCAGGAAAAACCAAAACCCTTCAAATTATCGCTGAGCAACTCTCCCACGAGGGCGTGCCTTCGTTGCTCATGGACATCAAAGGTGATTTATCGGGCATTGCCCAGCCGAGTGGTGGCCATCCGAAAATCGATGAACGCCACGCCAAGATCGGCATTCCTTTCGAAGCTAACGCAAGCCCGGTAGAACTACTGTCACTGTCGGATGAAAAGGGCCTGCGCCTGCGGGCTACGGTATCGGAGTTTGGACCGGTACTCTTCAGCAAAATCCTCGGCCTCAACGATACTCAATCGGGCGTTACGGCAGTGGTCTTCAAATACTGCGACGACAACAATTTGCCTTTAGTCGACCTACCCGACTTCCGCAAAGCCATCCAGTATATCAGTAACGAGGGAAAAAAGGAAATTGAGGAGACGTACGGACGCATCTCCTCCGCCAGCGTAGGGGCAATTATGCGCAGGCTGGTCGAACTGGAACAACAAGGAGCAGAAGCGTTCTTCGGAGAGCCTTCTTTCGATCCGGATGATTTGCTGCGTACCGATTCCAATGGCCGCGGCATCGTTTCGATTATCCGCCTAACCGACATCCAGGACCGCCCTAAATTGTTCTCGACCTTCATGCTGCAGATCCTGGCGGAAATTTACTCGACGTTTCCGGAAGCCGGTGATCTAGACAAACCCAAGCTCGTACTTTTCATCGATGAGGCGCATCTGGTTTTCGACGAAGCCAGTGATGCCCTGCTCGATCAAATCGAGGCCATTGTCAAATTGATCCGCTCCAAAGGGGTGGGTATCTTCTTCGTCACCCAAAACCCAGCCGACGTTCCCGACGAAGTTCTAGGGCAATTGGGTTTGAAAATTCAACACGCCCTGCGGGCCTTTACTGCCCGCGATCGCAAAGCAATTAAACTGGCCGCTGAAAACTATCCCCTCACCGATTTTTACGACGTCGATCAACTCCTCACGGAGTTGGGCATTGGAGAGGCACTCGTCACCGCGCTCAATGAAAAAGGGATTCCCACGCCGCTGGTCCACTGCCTGCTGCGGGCTCCCGAATCGAGAATGGATATCCTTTCCGATACGGAAATCAATGAACTGATCAAATCGAGTAAATTGATCGCCAAATACGACAAGACACTCGACCGGGACAGTGCCCACGAAATTCTTTCTGCCAAAATTGAAGCCGCTAAGGAAGAAGAAGCCCAAGCTGAAAAACAATCGCAGCACGAGCGCGCGGAGAAGGTCGTCCGAAGAAGGCGAAATGAAAAAACACAAATCGAAAAAATAATGTCCCACCCCACCACTCGCCAAATCGGCCGCACGGTAGCACGGGAACTCACACGGGGCTTGCTCGGAGTACTGGGAATTAAGCAACGCCGGCGTAGACGGTGATGATCAATGTGCTAATTTGCCAATGTGCTGATATGCCTCATTGGCACATTGGCACATTGGCTTATTCCAGCAAAAACTCGATATCCCTGCGATCCAGATTGAGCTTTTCCGTCGTGCCGATGATGTCTTCGGCCAATTGGCTTTTGCGTTCCTGGAGGCGAAGAATTTTTTCCTCGATACTATCGCGAGTAATGAACTTGAGGGCGATAACGGGTTTGTCCTGACCAATGCGATGAGCGCGGGCAATGGCTTGCTGTTCGATGGTGGGGTTCCACCAGGGGTCGAGCAGGAATACGTAATCCGCTGCGGTTAGATTGAGTCCCGTCCCTCCGGTTTTTATGCTAATAAAAAAGGCTTGGACTTCGGATTCCTGCTGAAAGCGCTCGATGGAGCGTTGGCGCTCTTTGCTGCTCATGCTGCCCGTCAGCCAGGAATAAGACTGCCGACTTGCTTCGAACTGGGCCCGAAAAAGCTGCAGATACTGCACGAAGGAACTGAAGAAAAGGACTTTGTGTTTAGCGCGTTGTACCGTATCCCACTGACTGAATACGTCGTTGTACTTACCGCTGTCGCGTTCGTACTCGGGCCGAATCAGCTTGGGGTGGTTGGCCAACTGACGCAGTTTCGTCAGGGTCTGCACCACGAGCATGCGGTACTTGGCGTCGTTTGCGGCGTAGTTATCCAGGAGGTAATTGCGCGCCTGGGATTTTTCGTTTTCGTAAAGCCGACGCTGTTCCCGCGTCATTTCGCTATAGAAAATCCGGGTGTGTTGGGGCGGTAGATCTTTTGCTACTTCTTCCTTCGTTCGGCGCAACAAATAGGGTTGTACCAATTTGCGAAGCTTGCTCTTCTTGGCTTCATCGCCCATCCGCTCGATGGGATAAATGAATTCTTTGCGGAAAAACGGATAACTTTTTAGCAACCCCGGGTTGAGGAACTGCATCTGCGACCACAGGTCGGACAAACTGTTTTCGATCGGTGTCCCGGACAGGGATAATTTATGGCGGGCATTCAAATTATTGATTGACCGGAACACCTTGCTTTCCCGGTTTTTTATCTGCTGACTTTCATCGAGTACAATGTATTCGTATTCGATTTTAGAGAGCAGTGCTTCGTCGCGCAGAGCGGTCTGGTAGGTAGTCAGTATAACATCAAACCGCTGTAGCAGGCGGATATCCTTATGTCGTTGGGGCCCCGTGTGCCGATATACCGACAGAGAGGGCGCAAAGGTGCGAATTTCACTGTGCCAGTTGAAAACCAGTGAGGCGGGCAATACAATAAGTGCGTGCAACGGACGAAGGAAGGCTTCATCGTCGGGAGCCTGAAACAAGTCCAGTTGCCCGGCGGCAGCCACTGCTTCACGGGCGGGTTTTTGCTCTTTGGCATAGAGTAGCAACGCAATCGTTTGCAAGGTTTTTCCGAGGCCCATATCGTCGGCCAGGCAAGCTCCTAATTGCTGGTGGTAATGGCTCACTAACCAATGCAGGCCTTCCAATTGGTAGGGCCGTAGAGTCGCTTGCAAATCGGGACTGGGTTGGAAGTGCTCGGGCACCAAATTTGACTCCAGTACGGGTTCGGCCTCCTCCAGGTGTTCCAGCAACATGTATTGGCTGCGCTCGAGCCGCAAGGAATCTCCCTGTTTGCGGGTAAATCGCAACAACTCGCCGTAGCGGCTAAACCACTCTCGGGGAATTAGGAAAACCGAACCGTCGGGCAGCGGAAAGAAAGGGTTGCCTTCGCGAATATAACTGACGAAACGGGCAAATGGATATTCCTGCTTCCCGATGCGCACGGCACCGCGCAAATCGAACCAGTCGTTATCGTCGGCAATGGAAACAGTCAAAATTCCCGATTCCGGGCTGAGCGGTTTGTCTTCAATGATTGGCATTTCCCACTCGAAGCCCTGCTCCCGCAGCGCGGTGCTGTTTTTGAGCAGCCACTCCAAAATAGCAAAGGATTGATCTTCTGCACTCGGTAAGATGAAATAATTCCCCTGTGGCTCCGATTCCAGTCCGGCTTTTTTTAGGGCTTCAATAAACCGCTGCTCTGCAGCCGTATTTCGCCGGATTTGTAGAATGCGCACGTCATTTTCGTTCATTTCAAGGCTGGTGCGTTCCATACGCTGTTCGCACCACCCGAAGGAGCCACCGGGATAAATCATCTTCACCGACAGCACATATCGATCTTCAAACAGGTGCCGCACGATCTCCAATTTGCACGACTGGAGGTGATCGACTTGTTCTATAGCAAACCCCTCTGCTTCGATGGTGATTTTCTCGGCCACCTTGGCTATAAAATTCCGAAAGTAGGCGGCCACGTTGGCTGCCGGAATGTGTACCTCATCCCGTTCGCGGAAAGGCTTCACGAGGTAGCCGTTGAGGTGAGCGATGCGATACAACTTGTGATCGACCACAATCCAGGCGGGATAATTGGTAATTGCGGCCACTTCCCGGTCGCGAATCGACCAGATCGTATCTCCCTCAATCATTCGCAGGCGGTAGGTGACCCCTTCTGCCTTTTTGTGGAATTCCATTTGGGGTTCCAACGCATCGGCAATGGGCTGCAGCAAAAAATCTTTGACTAACACCCGCCGCTCGACATTCCAGCTCAAGGGTAGCGAACGCTCCACCGCAACCTGAAGCAGGCGGCCGACGCGATCATGGACGTACTGCTGAAGCGCGCGCTTCGTATCGCGCTCGCGCAATAATTGCTCGATGGTAGGTCCGCGCCGTTTACCTTGCTGGAAATGCGCCTCAATGGTTGCTGGTTGCAGTTCGTCAATTAGTTGGAAGAGGCGTTTGCGCGTTTCGGTAAGTTCAAGGTCGAACGCCCCAATGGTTTCTACAGTCGCCTTCTGATGGATATGAGCGAACATCCCCTGCTGATCCTTACTGACGATGTACGCCTCCGGAAGATAAAAATCGGTTGCATATTCGTAAATATTGTACACTACATCTACTACCTCCACATCCAGATCAACGTTCGACATAAGGGGACATACTAATCAAAAGTTCAAATTTACAGTTTTCATCTACATTATACGTACCGTCGGGTGGGGCAAGTTTCACAGTCGGCTATCTGTCTAATCTGAATTGCTGATTATCTTGTTCTTGCAACAAGAATCGAACCTTCCGACATGGAGCTCATCTGGGCCGATCATCTGCTCTTTTTTCTGCTGGGCGTTCTGATGCCCTGGCGCATGCTGCAAAGTGACCAAATCCAGCAGTTGCGGGAAATGAAGTTCGATACGACCCTCAAGCTAGCCCTTTACTACGGAAATAGCTTGTACCTCTGGGGGCTTACCGCTGCGGTAGCCCTATTGTGGTACTTGACCGGGCGCGAATGGGATTTACTGGGAATTGGCCTGAACCTCGGCGACTGGAATTGGCTATCGCTAGTGGTAGCTGCCACCTTTGGGCTGCTCTATTTAGGAGATGCCTTTAGTGAAATTTGGTCGGAGGAAAACCGCCGGGAAGCGCGTGCCCAGTTGCGAACCCAAATGGGTTTTCTCCCGGAACGCGGCAGAGAATTTCTCCACTACCTGGTTTTGGCGATTAGTGCAGGTTTTTGCGAAGAATTCGTCTTCCGGGCCTATTTCATTCGCTATTTTCAGGTGCTGTTTGGCTCCATCGACCCATCCGGAACCCTGCCGATTTGCTTGTCTGCTCTCGTTTTTGGACTAGCCCATGCCTATCAAGGGTGGCAAACCGTCATCAAAATCAGTGCAATGGCGGTGCTCTTTGGGTTTATTTTTATCCACACCGGCTCCATCTGGATATTAGTAGTTATCCATGCCGCCGTGGATATCATCGGCGGCTTAATTGCCTGGTGGCTACTGAGTGCACCAACCGACCTCGATTAAAAAGATAACAATCGGCGCACCGATTCGCGAGAGGCTCCTACGGCCTGATTGGATTGCAGTTCAATCGTCATTCGTTTGCTTCCTGCCACTGCACCTTCATTGGAACGCGCGATGGCCAGTTGCCCTTCTTCCGTGACAATCCAAATGAGGTTATCCGTGCCATCCCGCAGTTGCAGGGGGGCACCATCGGCAGCCAGGAACTGATAGACGGTGTTTTCCTCAGCGTTGGTGACGTAGGCAGTGGTAACGGCAATCGTTTGACCGGAAGGATCCTGGTATTTGGCCTTCACCTGAATAGCCGGTGGCTGGAGGGTATGGGCGGAAGTGTAAATGCCAAGTTGCTCGATATCAAAGGTATGTCGTACTCGGCGACGCCGCATTTCCCGGCGCTCCGCCGGGTTGTCAGACGCTTCCAGGGCCGCTGTGAATTCAGCATTTAGCTCATCGTATTGAGCTGCCAGAGTGCGATCAATAGAATCCTGAGCAGCACTCATCCGTGCGGTGCGGGCATCAAGCGCTCGCTGATAAACTGCCATCGCATCCTGATACGCTGCTAAGGCCTGATCGTAGGCATTCCCCAAAAGTGCCGGACGAACAACCAGGCGCTCCGAGTCCGGCCCTTTCAACAAGGTTAATTCATACCGATTGGGTGCCAAACGCACGATCCGAACCGCTTCCCACTGAATCGTGGCGCTCCGCTGATCGAAGGGGGGGCTTTCCGGAGCAATTTCCCAAACGCCATTGGGGTTGAGCTCGTCGAGCTGTGTGGGCTGGATATTACTTCCCTCGGCCAGTTCTAATTGATTGGTAAACTGTAGGTCCAGTGTTGGTCGATCTCCGGTTGCTCGCTCGGGGCGAAGCGGCGGCTGCGGTAACGGATCCATTGCTTCTAAAGCCGATCGGGCCGTGCGGGCCTGGCGTTCCAACTCGGCGAAGCGGCGTTCCCAGAAAGTGGCGTTGGTCATTTGCGCAGCTCCTGAGAGGCGATCGGGCTGAAGGTATTGCCAATTAGCCATCGCGGTATCGTACCGATAGATACTCAACTGTGGGAGAGAGCCGCTGGCGTCCGTGTAGACGAAGCTGGCAAAGCTCACTTCCAACGGATGATCAGGCAGCAGTTGCACGCGCTGCCCTGCTTGTTCGGCGTATATTTCCACCATCCCTGCGCTCTCCAGTTGATACCGCTGAGCGGCGCTATCGTACCGCAAGGGTACCCCCGAAAGGAAGAAATCGACAAAGTCGTGCAATTCCTGGTAAAAGATGGTTACATCGCCCGAGATGGGCGTCCCATCAGCAGCCGCGAAAGCATTTTGAGGAATCTGCAATTCAGTACCGTTGCCGACTTCCAGCGTTCCTCCGGTTTCGACATTTACTGTTAGCGCTGCCAATCCAGCGGTCGTTTTCAGACTCGGTAAGGGAGGAGCGATCGGGGGTTGCTGCGCAAAATACTCCTCGGGGGTGGGCCCTTGGGGCCGGTTGAGTAAGTACGAAATCCCAATGGCCAGCAGCAAGGCAATTGCCGCGGCTGCACTAAATCGGTAGACCCACCGACGGGTAGTGAGGTGGCTTACCCGCGCCTTGGGAGCAGCAGGTTCGGCCTGATAAGTGGCCAGGAGCGCTTCAAAATCCATGTGCCGTTCGATTTCTTCGCGGCTCGGCTCCTTCGGATTAATCTTGAGGTGGTAGTTGTGTTTCATGTCCGCCGATTTTAGTGCTGGTTGCCCATTTCAACGGTTAACTTTTTTCGGAGCCGCTGTAGAATGCGGTAGGTCCTTACTTTGGCGTTACTCTCCGTGAGTTCGAGAATATCGGCGATCTCTTTGAAGGGGCGTTGTTCGAAGAAACGCATCTCAATCAACTGTATATCGGATTCGGACAGACTGTCCAGAGCACCAACCAGTGCTTCCTGTCCGATCTCCGGGGATGACTCCACCAATTCTTCAGCTAATTCGCCGAGTTGGTGGTCCTCGGCACTTACAGTACGTCGTTGCTGGCTATTCCGGAAGTGTTGGGTTACCTCGTTGCTGGCAATGCGGTACAGCCAGGCAGAAAAAGGAACCCCGCGGTATTCGTAGGAAGTAAGTCGCTGCATCGCCTTGAGAAAAACCTGCGAGCAGAGATCGGCCGTCAGATGTTCGTCATCTGTACGTCGGTACACAAATCGGAAAATTGGCTCGTAGTAGCGGCGGTAAAGCGTTTGAAAGGCAGCCGGATTGCTTTGGGCCGCCTGAATCTCTTGCCATTCCTCCTCCAATTGCACCTGCGAGACCGTCTTTTTAGGAACCGCCATGACCCGGTTTTTTGCCGTATAAATGCTTGCGAGCAAGATAGTAAACATGAATCAATGGCATTTGGTCCATTCATCTCTATAATGCCGCAATACCAAAAAGATACACCTTATTAGTAAGAAAAAGATTACATCCGGATTGCCATAAGCATGCGTATGGTAAATTATATTAAGGTGTACTTGTCAATCACAAAGCGCTATCATGAAAACGACGAAGGCCCGTCGGATGGGACGGAGCCACTCACCGCAGCTATCGATTATTATCCCTACGTATAATGAGGCACCCAATCTCGCTACTCTACTGCCCTATCTGCGCCGTCATACCCCTTCCCGGTCCAGCGAAATTATCGTCGTCGACGGTCAGAGCGATGACAATACGGTTGCCGTTGCCGAGCAGCACCAGGTGACGGTCGTAGACGGATGCAAGCGCTGCCGATCGATCCAGCTCAACCAGGGAGCGGCCATCAGCACCGGCCGCGTGTTGTACTTTCTGCACGCCGATACCCGGCCACCAAAGACCTTCTTTTCCGATATATTAACCAGCATAGAGGCCGGATTTGCCGTGGGCTGTTACCGCTTTCGCTTCGACAGCCCCAGCTGGCTGCTGCGCATTAATGCGTTCTGCACCCGTTTTAACCACCTGGCCTGCCGGGGAGGCGACCAATCACTGTTTATCACCCGCACCGCCTTTCAGGCGCTCGAGGGTTTTCGATCGGATTATATCGTTATGGAAGATTACGACCTGGTCGAACGGGCTCAGCAGCGGTTTTCCTTTCGAATCATTCCAAAGGAAATTACCGTGTCGGCCCGCAAGTACCAGCGCAATGGCTACTTCCGCGTCCAGTATGCCAACTTCGTGGTGTTTCGCATGTACCGGCGTGGTGCCGATCAACGGGAAATACTAGATAAATACCGATCGATGCTTAACTAAACCTGCTCCTTCCCCGCGGCCAGCCCTTCCTTGTACACGCGCAACGCCCGCTCGCGGGCCTGCTTGTGATCGACCATCGGTGTCGGATAGGCATCGGTACCGTATTCGGGAACGTACCGCTTGACGTATGCTGCCTTGGGGTCAAATTTTTTGAATTGCGTCTCCGGATTGAAGATCCGGAAGTAAGGTGCGGCATCCGTGCCGGAGCCGGCGGCCCATTGCCAGCCGCCATTGTTGCTGGCCAATTCGAAATCGAGCAGCTTAGCAGCAAAGTAGGCCTCCCCCCAACGCCAGTCGATGAGTAAGTGCTTGGTGAGAAAACTGGCCGTCAGCATCCGCACGCGGTTGTGCATCCAGCCGGTTGTATTGAGTTGCCGCATGCCGGCATCGACCAAAGGATAGCCAGTTTTACCTTCACACCACCGTTTGAAATCCTCCTCGTCGTTGCGCCAGGGAATGTAATCGTACTCGGGGCGGAAGGAGCGCTCGGCCACGTAGGGAAAATGCTGCAAAATTTGGGAGTAAAAATCGCGCCAGATCAATTCACTGAGAAACGTATCATTCAGCCGTTTTGCCCGTCGGGCTTGTTGGCGAATGCTAATCGACCCGTGCCGCAGGTGCATTCCCAAACGGGTGGTTCCTTCGATACCGGGGATGTTCCGGGTTTGGTCGTAGTCAGTAATCAACGAATCGGCCACCTCCATCGGAGGTAAGCTGATAGTGGTCGACCGGAAGTTCATTGCCTCCAGAGTCGGCACTTCCAAAGGATTCGCAACCGGGTGGAAATGATCGAAATAGGATGCTGTGTCGTAGGACTTCAAGTAGTAAGACCCTCCCTCGGAAGCGGGGCGCGACTCCAGCACCGACATCCAAACGCGCTTGTAGGGCGTAAAGACGGTGTATGGGTTACCGTCTTTCTTGAGCACCTCGGTTCCCTCGAAAATTACGTGATCTTTGAAGGTGTGAAATGGAATATCCCGCTCCTCCAGCAATTGCTTGATCTGTTGATCTCGATCCAGCGCGTAGGGCTCGTAGTCGCGATTGGTGTAGACGGCTCCTACGGAATATTCCTCAAGTATATCGGGCCAAATTTCCTCTGGTTTGCCATAGCGGACGAGCAGATCGCTACCCAGTTTCCGCAATTGATCCTGAAGGGCTTCTACGCGTTGGTGGATAAAGGAGACTCTGGCATCCGTCCGATCTTCCAGCGGGTCCAGAATATGTCGGTCAAAAATAAACAGCGGCAACACCGGATGTGATCCTTTGAGCGCGTGAAAAAGCCCGGCATTATCTGATAAGCGAAGATCGCGGCGAAACCAAAAAATGGAAATCATATTGATGTTCTGATACGAGATTGAGCACCAGCCAGAATATGCTGGTTCGAAAGTGGATCGGTCCAGTATTAATGCCGATGTAGTAAGATTGTTTTGCCTATCGGCGGGTCAGCGTGTTGGCGATATCCGTTTGCGATGCTCGAATGGCTGGAATAATGGCCGCCACCAGTCCGATCACCAGCGCTCCGAGGAGCAGAATCCATTCGGCAGGCAGGAATTGCCATCCGGTGAGCGAATAGCGGTAGTTTTTCTCAGCTAGCTGGGCCAATAGTTCCATTCCACCGTGGCTGAGGAGCAGCCCCAGCAAGAACCCCAGAAACGCCAACAGGACACCCTCCGCCATGATGAGCAGGGCGAGATAGGCAGGGCGTGCGCCCTTTACGCGCATGAGTGCCAACTCGTAGGATCGATCGCGCAGGGATGCGTACAATGAAATGAAAACGCTGAGCGCAGATACAATTATGATGACTATTGCCAGGATGCGCAACGCCCGCTCCCCGGTATCGAATAGATTAAACAACCGCGTGATTTCGATGGCCGGGGTAGCAGCCTGCAGATCGGTGTTGTCATTGATCCCGCGTTGCATGTTCAAAGCCTGAAAATTTTGCCCCTTGAAGGTCAGCAAGAGCGACGTGATTTCCCGATCGCCGTCCTCCTCCCTCAGCGGCGATGGCACTGTGCGAAGCTCTTCGTCGTGATCGGCGTGGTCGTGATCGCCGTGGTCGTGATCGTGATCTTCATGACCTTCGTGCACCAGCCAGAAGCTTTGCGGAGTGGTGAGTAGAAGTTGATCTACGACCGTGCCACTGGCCGCCAGAATGCCCACTACGGTGAAGGCAGCAGCGTCCTCGTGGGTCAAATCCTCATCTTCGACGTAGCCGTGGGAGCTTTGAAACGTATCTCCTACCCGCAAGTCCAGCGCTTCGGCAACGGCGGCTCCAACCGTTACATCGAGGTTGCGCTTCCAGAGATCTCCCTCAGCGAGAGACACTTCGTATAGGTCCAATAACTCCTGAGTGGTACCCACAATCCGGTAACCCTGGTACGAGTCTCCCATAGAAAGCGGCACCGCTTGCTTGATGATGGGATGATTCGGATTGAGAAAGGGTCGAACCTCCTCGATAGATACATTCCCCGTGGGTGTATCGATGTGGTACATGCTGCTCAGAATCAACTGCAGCGGGCTGCCCTTGGCTCCGATCACCAGATCGATTCCGGCCAGGTTGTTTTCGAAGTTTTTTTGAAGTTGGGATTCCAGCAACAATAGGAGAGAAACAAGACCGATACCCAGCCCGAATAGCAACAGACTCAGCAACGTGCTCAGCGGCTTGTACAGGATGTTCTTCCAGGCCAATCGCAGCAGGTTCATAGCAGGGAGTTGTGGGCGGGGTGCGCCAGTTCGACGAAGTTGGAAATGCGCTCCTTCAAGCGAATGTCGTGGGTAATGATCAGTAGTATCGCGTTTACTGAAGCGGCTTGCTCTTGCAGCAGTTGCAACACGCGGTCGGCATTGTAATCGTCGAGCGCGGAAGTTGGTTCATCCGCCAGGATGAGCGAGGGCTGATTAACGAGTGCCAGCGCGATGGCTGCGCGCTGCTGCTCCCCGACGCTCAGTTCCCAGGGCCGGGATTGGTGTTTGTCAGCCAACTGCAGCCGGTCGAGCAGCGCATTTGCGTGCTTGCGGTCGGTGGAGCGGCCAGACAGCTTTTGCGCCAGCAGTAGGTTTTCTTCAACAGACAGGGACCGTACGAAGTGCGGCTGCTGAAATACAATGCCAATGTGCTGACCGCGAAATCGATCCAGGGCCGCATTCGACAATTGATTGAGCACCGTATCCCGCAGTTCAATCTGACCGCCGTGGGGCCTGCGCAGCCCCCCTAGCAATTGTAAATAAGTAGTTTTGCCGCTACCCGATGCGCCTATCATCAGCCAATGGGAACCATCGGCACACTCCAAATCGGGAAAGTGCAACTCCGGGCCGTTGGGGTAACGGTAGGTAAGGTTCGTCGTTCGTAGCATGGTCAAATAGTTCCGGCCGCCTCTCGGTAAATCAACGCCAGGACCAACTGCCCGACCGCACCCAAGGTGCGGGGGTCGATGACGGACAAGTCGTCCTGATGGGTATGCCAATGGTCGCCGAAGGATGTTTTCCCCGATTCCTGTAAATTGATGATATCAATCATTGGAATGCCAGCCTGAGAATTCACGAATATATGATCGTCGGTGACCCCGCCGGCATTTTGGTCGACGAAGTAGTTGCTCAAACTCATCTGTCGGGCCAGCTTCCACACCTTATTGACAACCTGTCCGGCAAATTGCCGGCTATATCCTTCTTTGGCGAAGCGCGCATTTTTGGCACCCACCATATCGAGTAAAACGCCGTATTCAAAATTGGTGGAATGGGGATTCTTCGACCAGTGCTGGGAGCCCAGGCACCACCAGATTTGCTCTTGTTGTTGTTCTTGTACTTCGAAGGGCTCACCTTGATCTTCGGCGTCAAACAGGATGATATCCACACCGATCCCCACCGGATTGGCCTGCAACTGCCGGGCCACTTCCAGCAGTACTGCCACGCCGCTTCCCCCATCGTCGGCTCCGGGAATCGCTTCGTCCTGGCGCTCCTGCGTAAGGGGCGAGTCGGCGATTTGCCGGCTATCCCAGTGCGCCGCCAACAATAAGCGTCGGGATTGTTGGGGTTGATACTGGGCAATGATGTTCGTACCGTTGATGGTTTTACCCCAGTAGTCAGTGGCCGTAAAATTCTGCTCCTGCACACTGAGGCCAAACCGTTCCAGCGTTTGCACGAACCACTCCTTGGCGGCGGTATGCCCAGGGGTATTGGGCACGCGCGGCCCGAAGCTGAGTTGCTTTTCCACGTAGGCGAACGCCGAATCCCGGTCGAACGGCGGCACCTTGACCGCAACAGGCTTCGGCTGCTCTTGCTCAACGGATTTGGGTTCCTCTTCACATCCCATCCAGCTTGATATTATAAACAGTATAAGCAGCACATTGGGTAGGGAAAAACGGCTGTTGATCGACACCTTCATTAGATTGTATTACTATGGGCAAAGCTAGTACATAAAAGATACAATCGCTAACAATGCGTTGTATGGTCCGTTCAAAACAATCGCAATTGACCGTCCTTGTAGCTAGCGTGCAGATCGAGGTTGTATTCCGGTATAGTACGGTCCTTGAAAAAGCGCTTCCGGGCCAGCTGGAACTGCTGGTTGATCATTTCGGCAATGCTTCCTTCCCCCCGATGCCGAACGCCAAAACGCTTCTCTCCCAGCTGCCCACCCCGGCAATCGCGGATGCGGTTGAGAATACGATCGGCTCGATCAGGGTATACTTGTCGCACCCAGTGTTCGAAAATAGTGGCCACGTCACCATTTAGGCGAACTACGGTATACCCAATTGATCGCGCGCCACGATCCGCCGCGGCCTTGGCCATGGCCAGCATTTCGTGATCGGTTAGTCCGGGAATGATGGGGGCCATCAGTACATTCACGGGTACGCCGGCATCGGTTAGGGTTTCTATCGTTTGCAGGCGCTTTTCAACGCTTGCCGTGCGTGGCTCCAGATACCGCCGCACCTCCTCCTGCAGGGTAGTCAGAGAAATAGTGACACATGCCAGTCGCTCTGCGGCCAGCTGCCGGAGCAAATCGATATCCCGCAGTACGAGACTATTCTTGGTGATGAGCCCCACCGGATGCCGGTATTTCCAAAAAACGTCTAATAGTCGGCGCGTAATTCCGAATTGCTGTTCAGCAGGTTGGTATATATCCGTGTTACCCGCCATCATAACCGGCGCCGCTTGCCATCCGGGTTTCCGCAAGGCCACCTCCAGCAATGTGGGTGCATTTTCCTTGATCAAAATTTTGGTCTCAAAATCAAGTCCGGCGCTGTATCCCCAATACGGATGCGTAGTACGTGCATAGCAATACACACAACCGTGCTCACAGCCCTGATAGGGATTCAACCCCCAATCTGCCGGAATATCCGGACTGGTGATTTTATTGAGAATGGTTTTCGGATGCACCTTTATGTATTCCGTACGCCGGGCCAGGGCCTCCTCCGGAAGCTGATCGTAGTGCGTATGCTCGTAAGGGTTGGGGGTGTTGAGCTGAGCGCCCCGCCCCTTTTGGAAGGAGGATGACATGAAGTGGATAGATTAAGGCTATGATTGAGAGATAATTTCCCAACAAATTGTATGTTGTTTAAGTTACAGGGCTCAAATCATTTACTACTACCTCCCATTTTCCTCTTCAACCTGTACCTTAGCCTTAATCTCAACCTCAATCTCAAATGCCCATTTCCAGAAAAGCGTTTTTCAAAGCCCTTGCCCTGGGCACTGTTTCACTACCGGTCGTTCTCCGAACCATCCTGGGCTCCGAGCGAAGCCGGGCGCAGGAGGGCGGTCCGAATATTCGATCCAGCAAAACGTATCGCTGGAAAATGGTGACGACCTGGCCACCTAATTTCCCCATTCTCGGAGAGGGCTGCAACCGGCTCGCGGAGCTGATCCGCGACATGTCAGATGGGCGCTTGCAAATTGAAGTATACGGTGGCGGAACCCTCGTGCCGGCCCTGGAGTCGTTCGATGCGGTGCGCACCAACGCTGCACAAATCGGCAGCGGCGCTTCGTATTACTGGGCGGGAAAAGCACCGGCGGCCCAGTTTTTTGCTTCCATCCCCTTTGGATTGAATGCCCAACAATTCAACGCCTGGTTGCAGGCTGGTGGAGGCATGGAGCTATGGCGCGAGCTCTACGCCGATTACAACCTCGTTCCCTTTCTCGGAGGAAATACCGGCGTGCAAATGGGTGGTTGGTTCAACCGCGCAATCGATAGCATCGACGATTTTCGGGGGCTTAAAATGCGCATGCCCGGCCTGGGCGGAAAGGTAATCGAAACCCTCGGCGGCTCCACCGTACTATTGGCCGGCGGCGAAATTTACACCGGACTGGAGCGTGGCGTGATCGATGCCACGGAATGGATCGGCCCGTACCACGATTTTTTAATGGGATTTCACGAGATCTCTCGCTACTACTACTATCCCGGCTGGCACGAGCCCGGCACGGCCTTCGAATTTTTTGTGAATAAGGAAGCCTACGAGGATCTTCCAAAAGATTTGCAGACCATCGTAGAAATGGCTTGTGCCTATTTTAATTCCTGGACACTCTCCGCATTCGAAGTTCAAAACGCCCTGCATCTGGAAAAAATTCGCGCTACCCAGGGATTGGAGATCCGCGCGTTTTCCCCGTCTGTTTTAGAACAAATGCGAGCCACCAGCGAGGCCGTTGTTTCTGACTTCGCCCGCCAGGATCCCTTCGCCGCCCGGGTGTACGAGAGCCTGCAAGCATTCCGCAAGCGCGCCATCCCCTGGTCGGCCATGACCGAAGCGGTCTACTATCAGACCCTACAGCCCCGGTCAATTGGTTAATTTTAGAGTCATCCACCAATTGGCCAGTGGTTCGCATCTTGCAGAATGAAAGGCATCCGTACTATCAGCTATCCGACTGGACATGATCAACAATCGACCTGCCGTGGGCTACCGGAAAGCGGTAACAATACCGTTAAAGGTGAATGAAGAACAACTCATCGAGGCATGTAAGGACGGTAACCGCCGTGCACAGCAGCAACTCTACGACCGCTACGCCCCCACTATGCTGGGAGTTGCCAGGCGCTACGTGGGGCGCGTCGAAGACGCGGAGGATATTCTGGTAGAGGCCTTCTACAAAGTCTTCAGCAATTTGCACCAGTACGCCGGCAACGGCAGCTTCGAAGGTTGGATTCGCCGTATTGTCGTCAACGAATCCCTGATGTTTCTGCGCAAGCGACACGCGCTGCAAGGAGCCGCCGAAATCAACCCCCAGTTAGATTTGCCCATTCGAAGCAAGGCTTCTGACGAACTGGAGGCACAGGACATTCTCGACTTGCTCGATCAATTGCCCCTGGGCTACCGAACGGTATTTAACCTTTACGTGCTGGAAGGCTTCAAGCACCGCGAAATAGCCGCCGAATTAGGCATTAGCATCAATACCTCAAAAAGCCAATTGATTCTTGCCCGCAGGCGCATGCAGGAATTACTGGAAAAAATCGATCATCCCGCTATCCGTGCACGCCGTTGATTGTTAATCTGTCATCCTCAACCTAACCGCCATGGCTCGGCAACCCGATCTGTACAAATTATTCCGCGAGAATCAACACAAGTTGAAGCAATCGCCCTCCCCCACTACCTGGAGTCGGTTGGAACACCGCCTGGATCGCTCCCGGCAACGCCGGAGCTTCCCCATCTGGCGCTTTTGGAATATTGCTGCGGCGATGGTCTTGCTCACCGCCGTGCTAGTGGTAATTTCTTACGTGCTGCCCAACCGGGATTCTGAATTGATGGCCAGTTCCACTGATTTTGCGATAGAATCCGACAACCTGAATGCCGTGCATCCTCCCACCACGCTGCTGCGCCTCGTTGCCTCGGTGCGCACCCTGCAGGATAAGCAACCCTTGAAATTCGTCGACGAAGGTCCTCGGGAGCGTCGCTTGATCGCCCGAAGCAATCCTATCGTACCCAATTATTCCGGCCACATCAGCCGTTAAAGTACGTGCTGGCTTCGATGCAATAACTAGCGCATAAGGTGTTGTAATACCGTCCCGTGCCCCGGTACTGCAATCCGATTTTTTCCAATACCCGGCGGGAAGCAAGGTTACCGGGCATGGCCACGCCCCAAATACACGGCAATTGAATCACCTCGAAGCCGTAGGCCAGTACCCTGGTGGCGGTTTCCGTAGCTATGCCCCGCCCCCAGGCGCTGTACCGCAGCCGGTATCCGATTTCGATTTTTTCTGTCTGATCCAGTTGCTTTAACGCTGCCCAGCCGTAAAACTGACCAGTATCCTTCGATTCGACAACCCAGTACCCAAGGGGCTTATCAGCGGTAGCCAAACGGCGCTGTAAATCGGCCGTTGATTCTTTCTTCGACATGGGCCGGCCGCCGTTGATGTAGCGCAGCACCCTCGTATCGGTGTTTAGCTGAAAAAACTCGGCCTCATCCGCCGGACTCGGCGGCCGCAAGTGCAATCGATCGGTGAGCAATGGCGGCGGCATAAATTATTGCGCGATGCGCCATTTTTGAATTTCCGATAGCGCATACTGGTCGTCCTCCCAACGAATCAACTCCATCTGATTTGGTCCTTTGTAGTTGAGAAACCACTCTTCAATCATCCGCCGCCCAGCGTCGTAGTGAAGCATAAAATCGAGAAAATTACTCGGCTGAAACACCTTCAGTTCCGGATTCTTCGGCACGGCAATGATCTTCGTATCCAATTCTCCGTTATCGCGCAGCAGCAAGGTTGCAATTGGCTCTACCGCCATTACCGTACCTGTCGGTACGGTTTCTCCAATCACCAGAATGTCGAGCGCATCCCCGTCTCCTCCCTGCGCCTCATCCATGAGGGTAGACGGGATAAACCCGTAGTTTCCGGGATAGGGCAAAAAGTCAATAATACGGATACTGCCGTTGAGGGTGTCGTTTACGAAGCGCTTGCCGTTTTTATCGTATTCAATTTTATGATTGGTTCCAGCCGGGATTTCGATAACTGCCTGTAAGGTATCCCCCCGGAAGGTCGGCAAGGCCAGAAAATCTCCCACCGGCTGGTTGGCTCCCAACTGGCATCCTAACAGCAGCAACGGGGCCAATATGTACAGGATGACTTTCCGATTGGCAAGTTTTACTAGATGGTGCAACACTGCTCAATTTTTAGTGTCTTTGAAAAAAAATCCAACTTTACTCATGCGAATCTACAGTTTCTACCTCCTTTTCGTGCTATTCGTGTGCGCATCCTGCACCATGGCACAAAAAAATCAACTCGAAGGCGAAGGCGGCCGTGTTGAACGTACCATCGACTTACCTTCAATCGATGGAATCGGCCTGGCAATAAATGCAAACGTCTACCTGAGCCAAGGCCAACCCCAATCCGTGCGGATGGTCGGGCAGGAAAATGTATTGAACAACATCGAAAGCGATGTCAGCGGAGGGACCTGGGAAATTGGTTTTGATAAGGGTATGTACAACTACGAACGGGTAGATATCTACATCACCCTCAGCGACCTAGAAGAGATCTCCCTCGCTTCTTCCGGCAATATCAAAGGTGAAACCCCCTTCAAAGGATTGGATGACCTAAAGATAAATATCGCTGCTTCGGGCGATGTCGAACTGGACGTAGAGGCCGATGACCTGGAGTTCAACAGCGCCGCTTCCGGGACTGGGCATCTCAGCGGATCGGCCGAGCAAATCGAAGTAAACATCGCCGGCTCCGGCAAGCTAAAAGGGTTTGACCTCCAGGTAAACAGCTGTACAACCAACATCGCCGGCTCCGGAAACTGCGAGATTAGCGTTTCCGAATCCATTTATGCCAATATCGTGGGCAGCGGCGATGTGATCTACTCCGGTAATCCAAACAAAGTCCAGTCCAACAGCTTGGGCTCCGGAAAATTGAAAAAGCAGTAATTGCCTACCTATTTCCGCATCTCCTTGTACAGATTGATCAGTCCGTTGGTAGAGCTATCGTGCGTATCGACGGGCTGATCATCGTCCAATTCCGGGAGAATATTCTTGGCCAGTTGTTTGCCGAGTTCGACCCCCCACTGGTCGAAACTGAAGATGTTCCAGATCACTCCTTGCACAAATATTTTATGCTCGTACAGCGCGATCAGACTGCCGAGGCTTCGCGGCGTGATCTGTTTGAGAAGCAGGCTGTTGGTGGGGCGATTTCCGGAAAATACCTTGTAGGGAATTAATTCCGCAATCGCGTGCTCTTCCATTCCGGTTTTGCGGAGTTCTGCTTCCACTTCGCTAGCAGTTTTCCCCATCATGAGCGCCTCGGTCTGGGCGAAAAAATTAGACAACAAAATGGGATGATGATCACCCAACGGGTTGTGACTGATCGCCGGCGCGATAAAATCGCAGGGGATCAGCTTGGTACCCTGATGAATGAGCTGATAAAACGCGTGTTGCCCATTAGTGCCGGGTTCTCCCCACAGGATCGGCCCGGTTTGGTACGCAACCACCTCCCCAGAGCGATCGACGCGCTTGCCGTTACTTTCCATGTTTCCCTGCTGAAAATAAGCCGGAAATCGATGCAGGTATTGATCGTAGGGCAGAATCGCTTCTGTTTCGGCACCAAAGAAATTATTGTACCAGATGCCAATCAGGGCGAGGGTGGCCGGAATATTTTCAGCCAGGGGGGCCGTGCGAAAATGATTGTCCATCGCATGCATTCCTTCTAGGATTTCAACGAATCGATCGAACCCGATGGTGCAGGCAATACTCAACCCAATTGCCGAACTCAGGGAGTAACGACCGCCAACCCAATCCCAAAAACCAAACATATTATTTGTATCGATCCCAAATGCGCGAACCCCCTCGGCATTGGTCGACACCGCTACGAAATGCTGCTCCACGGCAGCTTCGCTTTTGGCGTGCTCCAAAAACCAGGAACGGGCAGAGCGGGCGTTGGTCATGGTTTCCTGCGTCGTGAACGACTTGGAAGAAATAATAAACAGGGTGGTTTCCGGGTCAACTTGCTTTAGCACTTCGCTGAGGTGCGTGCCATCGATATTCGACACGAAATACACCTCCATTCCCTCTATCCAGTAGGGCCGAAGTGCCTCGGTTACCATAACCGGCCCCAGGTCAGAACCCCCGATTCCGATATTGACCACCTGGGTGATTCGCTTACCCGTATAGCCGCTGAATTCCCCGCTGTGCAAGCGCTCGCAGAATTGCTCCAGGCGGTCCAGTACCTCATTTACCTCGGGCATAATGTTATTCCCATCTACTGCGATGGGCGCGTTCGAGCGGTTGCGTAAGGCGACGTGTAGGACGGCCCGGTTTTCCGTCTGATTGATGGGAGTACCGGTAAACATCTGCTCCGTGGCTTCTTTCACCGAGCACGCTTCCGCCAAATGATACAGCAGTTGCAGTGTTTCTGCAGTGATGATATTTTTACTGAAATCGACGACCAAATCCTCGAAGCGCAGGTGGAAATGATCGAATCGATGGGGATCCTGGGCAAACAGATCTTTCATGTGCCGGTGCTGCATGTCGTCATAGTGGACGGCAAGTTCTTTCCAGGCGGTGGTTTCCGTTGGGTTTTGCGTTTTGAGCATGCCTTGACTATTTTGTTCTATTGGACCAAACCCATTGACTGGTTGGAGGTTTAGCCCGAGTGACAGTAAAAGAATAGGGCAAACGTATCAATTGCTTAATTTAAGCAACATACTAACGGTATCCACACCATTTTCGCCACGGTAGCCGATCCCTGAGTCAGGAGGCGTTGCTGCCACCGCTTGTCCGACATCCTCTTCATCGGTTTATGCACGTTGCTGTCCAATGGCGAAGACTTTATCGAAGTTACTTGGCTATTGGGAGAGGTAACTACCGAACAGCAGTTGCATCGATATCAATGCCGGTAAGTTCAACCCATTCATGCGCAGTCACTGAGTACTGAAAACCAGTTACATTGGCATTTAGACATGCCCTTTTCGAAAGATACCAGTCAGGCTCGTAGCAAGAATATACCCAAAACTAGAGAATCTTGCGCAAGATGGCGCTACGTCGAATCGCCAAGGATAATTCGAAATTGAGTAAGAAAAAGCGCC
Source organism: uncultured Saprospiraceae bacterium (assembly GCA_964504335.1). Taxonomy (GTDB): domain Bacteria; phylum Bacteroidota; class Bacteroidia; order Chitinophagales; family Saprospiraceae; genus CAZDET01. The sequence goes on along the minus strand of CAZDET010000034.1, from coordinate 31,099 downwards.
GCCTCAAAGCGGGCATGAATGTGAAGTACCTTGAAAAGGCCTTTCACCTATGACCCGTTTGATGCGTTTGCCCTATATGGATAGAGGGGAAGAGTTACGTCTATTGGCATAAAAAAACTCCCCTCGAAAAATCTTTTTCCTGAACTGGTTTAAAATAAGGTAGAGAGGCAAAAGCAAACCAAAAGCTTCTTGCCTCTCTAAGAAAAAACTTCGAGCAAGAGATGTTAACATAGCATCTCTAATTCATAAATACGAAAAGTCCACCACCTCATGCGAGGTGATGGAACGGTCGTTTTATTGGTCCTTCTTCATTACTTCGGGCAACTCATCTAATGAAACTTCATTCCCGTTTTGGTCCGTGTATACTACCAACTTTTGTGCCCCTTTTCTCAATCTTAGACGATAGTAAATGTCGTTTGTTGGTAGTGCTACAATCTGTTCTCCACTATTCAGTGTATAACCATCGTAATTGGTAGCCGCAGCCTCTTGGATTTCTGCTGGTAGTTGTGAACTACTGTAGTAGGTGGTCGCAGTGGTACCCACGCCACTTGGGTAGTATCTTGCTCTTGCCTTCTGACTGTTGTTTTGGAAATTGGCAATGTAGCGATTGGCAGACTTACTTTGACCTTTTGCAATTTGCTGCTCCCACACATTGACATTTACGCCTGGAAAATAAGTCGCTTGGCTGCTAATCACAGCCGCAGGTACATCGTCAGCGTCAATCGCTTGAATGGTTACACCAACTTGAGCTTGTGCTACAAAAGTAGTGGCAATAAAAGCCAGGATGAAAAAAATGTTTTTCATAATAAAAAGGATTTTGAAAAATTGAAAAATAATAAAGTTTAAATTCTGATTTTCAATGGATTACAAACCGAATAGCAGCTTGTCAGGCAACTTTAAAAAAACGACCCCAAAAGCTTCCTGGTTTGTCGCTTTTTAAGCTGTTCATACGCCTCCCACTGCGTTGCACTCAAAAGAGGTTTCAGCTCCTGTTCTTTTTCAGAACTCAGCTTAGAACCTTGCCGATACATTGACCATTTGCTCAGGTCTTTGTCAATGATCTTTTCTTGGGCAATTTTTGCGTATTTCAAATTCAGTGCTTCCACTTGTTGGAGCTGTACACTATCTAATTGCATGCACTCTTGCATTTGCAGGGTTATCTTCGCTGCTCGTTCCTCCGGTGTTCCTGGATTTTCCAAGGTCTGTGAAAACCCGGCAGATCCAATTATCATGGCACCAAATAGTAAAACAATTACTTTCATGATCCGATATATTTTATATTGAAATTGAATGATTGCTCTTTAAATGTTTTGTACTTCGATTGTTGACATTGACAACTTGCTCAAACTGTTGCTCATAATCGGGTGCATTTGTTCCCATCCATCTATCCCAGAAGTTGTAGTACAGTCCGTAGTTACAATTAGAGCGCGAATGGTGTAGGTTATGATGAGTCGAAGTATTTATCCATTTCCAAATTCGATGCTGCACAAAGCCTTTCGGAAATAACTCATAACCCAAGTGTCCCAATACGTTGAATAACAAAGACCAAGTACCAAAAGCAATCAATGCGACAGGATGAAAAGGTATAATTAGCACAACTAACGGCACGATTGCAATTTCCACAAGTGATTCAAGAGGATGAAAAGAGAATGATGCCCAAGGAGTTGGATTATTAGAAATGTGATGAACCTTGTGAAAATAGCGGAACAGTTTAGGATGGTGCATCAATCTATGTGCCCAATAAAAATAGGTATCGTGGAGGATGGTCAGGAATAAGAAAGAGAAAATCAAATAGCCCCATCCATAGTCTGCAATGTCCAGGTAGATTTGAGTGTAGCCCGCTTTTCTTAAATAATAAATACCAATGACTATGAACATAAAAACAGTCGCCGTAATAAAAGAATGCTCCACTTCGTACCAGATGCGTCGTATCTTGGGAAAGCGGGTTTGTATTTTTCGCTGGGCAAATTGCTGCTTCCAAATCACGTAGAATATGCCGAAAGCCGCTCCAGCAAAAAGCACGTAGCGAAGGAAAAACAGTAAGGTACCCATTATCCATGCCCCTCCAATTCCAAATTTTTCGATTAATACCTCCATGATTCTATTACATTTTGATGACTAGTTGAGAATAGTTATTCCTTTTCTGTTCGTTTGTTGATGCAAAGAAACGGGCAAAGGCAAGGCTTTCAAAAATTGTTCAACCAGTGGTTCGGATTAATCAACCAGTGGTTAATGAAGTTGCATTTACCAATGGTTGAAACATTTGACCCATTCGTTGAAAATCGAACTGATAAGTGTCTGATAATCTGTACTTTTATTGCATGAATCAGAAAACGCTAGAACGGCTGTTACATCTCAGCTTTTGGATATTCTTATTCTTTGTTAGCTGGCTGGTTTACGGGCAATTCATCTCCCTTGAACTAGGACTCCTGCGTGCTTTAGTCAATACCCTATCAATGGCAGGCTTGTACTATGCAATATCATATCTAGTCGATAAATATTTAGAACGGCGACAGTATGTAGCCTTTGCATGGAGGGCAACTTTAGTATTTATTTTCATCACACTATTGCGCTCAGAAAGCAATGCGTTATTTCCCAACTTTGAGGTGAACTTAGAACTCATCAATAGTGATGCCGTATTTTTCTTTGGTGCACTACTCACTAACTCCAGCATTTTCGGTTTGGCTATTTTAGCACAATTGTTTTTTAATCGTTACGAGAGAGAAAAACAAGCTCTAGCCATCATCAGCGAACAACGAGCGGCAGAATTAAAAGCCTTACGCGCCCAGATTAACCCTCATTTTTTGTTCAATACACTCAACAATATCTACTCCCTTGCCGTCATCCAATCCGATAAAACAGCAGAAATGGTTTTGCGTTTATCAGATTTATTGCGTTATGTGGTCTATGAAGGTAAAGCCAAGAGTGTTGCTTTGAAGGATGAAATTGAACAGATTGAAGCCTTCATTGAGCTATTCCAAATGAAAAGCGAGCATCCATTGAATATCAGCTTTGAGAAGAAAGGCGAGATAAGCAACCAGCAGATAGAACCAATGATTTTGATTCCCATTGTCGAAAACTGTTTCAAACACTGCGACTTCAATGAAAACGCTGATGCGTTCATCAAAATTCGGCTACATCTAGAGCAGGATACGCTGTATTTTCAGACCAAGAACACTAAAAATGATGCTGACAAGCAGAAGGACCAAGTAGGCGGCGTCGGGTTAGAGAATATAAAAAAACGATTGAAAATCAGTGATGAACATCAACACGAATTAAACATACAAGAAATGCCTGATTACTTTGAAGTCAAATTGAAGATAAAAACACGGAGATAATGGCACAAATTATAAAAACCATGCTGGTAGATGATGAATATTTAGCTTTGAATCTACTGGAAACTTTTGTAAGAAAAGTTCCTAGTTTGGAGGTCATTGCTAAAACCAAATCCCCAATTGAAGCAGTAGACATTTTGCAAAGCGAAGAGATTGATTTACTTTTTCTAGATATCCAAATGCCAACTTTGAGTGGTAACAACCTCCTGAAAACCTTAAAACATCCACCTTTGACCATTTTTACTACTGCTTACACGGACTATGCCCTGGAAGCCTTTGAGTTGGATGCTGTAGATTATCTACTGAAACCCTTTGCCTTTGAACGATTCCTACAAGCTATTAACAAAGCCAAGCAGTTGTTGCCTATCCAAGCAACTTCAATCAATTCTACTTTAATCACTAAAGACTTTTTTTCAATAAAAGTAGATGGCAAAATTGTCAAACTATATTACGATGACATTCTTTACGTGGAAGGCATGAAGGAGTATGTGCGCTTTGTCTGCAAAGAAGGAGGTTTCGTCACCCTGGAAAGTTTGAAAAATTTAGAAGCCATCCTACCCCAAGGCCAATTTATTCGAGTACATAAATCTTTTATTGTTGCTAAACAATATGTACACTCCGTTGAGGGCAACCAATTGGCAATTGGTCAGCAGAAAATACCGATTAGTAGGAGTAAGAGAGAAGCTATCGTGCAAGCGATTTTTTATAAATGAGCAGTTAGCAATCACTCTCAAGGTCGCAAATCTTCTTAACGTCTTGACAATTCAAAACTAGGGCAAACGTATCATTGCCAAGAATGATTCGAAATTGAGCAAGAAAAAGCGCCGCTTCAAGGCGGTCATGAATATGGAGTACCTTGAAAAGGTCCATCACCTATGACCAGTTTGATGTGTTTGCCCTAGTAAAAGAGGAAGGGATTCGCCAAGGCTGGGAAAAAGTAATATCTTACCCCGCAAAAGGTCCTGGAAATGATTCAAAGGATTTTAGTACCTACCGACTTCAGCGAACTAGCGGCCAATGCACTCACCTACGCACAACGGTTTGCCGAATACCTCGAGGTGCCGGAGATCGATGTAGTACACATTTTTGCGCCTCAGACTGCGCCGGACGCAGTCGTGCTGCCGCCTGTCAATGAGTTGATGGAAAGCCGGGAAGCCTCCTTACAGCGCTTCATACAGGAGGCTTCTGCCAGCCAGAAGGTATCTCTGAATAGCTCCGTCCAGCTCGGTTTCCCGGCTGATGAGCTCACCCAGCGGAGTGCCGATTACGATCTGATTATCATGAGTACCACCGGCGATGGAACCGTGCTGGAACGCCTGTTCGGCAGTACCAGTTCCGAAGTAAGCCGGCGGGCACAATGCCCGGTCTTGCTAGTTCCACCGGAGGCAAGCTTCAGTGAATACCGGCATATCCTGTATGCGAGCAGCGACCTTTCCACCAGCCGAAAAACGGTGCTGCAGTTCATGGAATTCAATCACCTGTTTCGGGCACGGGTCCATTTCCTGCACATCAACGACAACGACGGCGATTCTTACCGCGGAGAACGGGAGCGGTTATTTGCAACTCTTTTCGCAGGGCCGGAGCCGGAATTTGCATTCGATATTACCGAAATCCAGGCCGAATCCGTATCGGAAGGACTGCAAAACTACCTGCACGAACATCCAATTGACCTGGCGGTCATGGTAACACAACGCCGCCCCTTCTGGTCGGCATTCTTCCATAAGTCTCAGACGAAAGCCATGGTTTTACACGCCGAAATCCCAATGATGATTTTGCATTTGGAGGATCATTAAGACCCTACATACCAACCTTAGGCGTCGTTTATATCAAATACAATTTTTCCGAATTGCATTCCTTGGTCCATTCGGTCGAAGGCGACTTGGGCCCGACTCAACGGAAATACCTCATCGACTATCGGATGAATTTGTTTTTCACCGACGAAGCGCACCATGTCTTTGAACTCCTCATCGGTTCCCATGCTGGTTCCCAGAAGGTGTAACTGCCGCCAAAAAACGGGTTGCAATTTAAATTTTGGGACCGGCCCTTGAGTACCTCCGTAAAAAACAATCCGTCCCCCCGGGGCCGCCAATCTCACTAGCTCATTGAACCCTTCCCCGCCCGCGCTATCGATGATAAGATCGAACAACCCCACCTGGTTGCGCAATTCCTTTGCCCAGTTCTCCCGGCGATAATTTGCACTGGCAATGGCACCCAGTTCTGCAGCCCGTTCCAGTTTGTGGTCACTTCCGCTAGTTACGCAAACCTGGGCTTCCGCAGCGAGTGCCATCTGGAAGGCCAACAAGGCCACCCCGCCACCAATACCGGTAATTAGTACCCGTTGGCCCGTCCTACACTGGCCTTTGGTGAATACTGCCCGGTAGGCCGTGAGACCTCCCAACGGCAATGCAGCTGCTTCCTTCCAATCGAGATGGGGCGGCATATCCACCAGCCGACTGGGATCGACGGCTATGCGTTCGGCAAATGTTCCCGGATCGGGCATGCCGAGTACACGGTATTTTTTGCTCGGAGCCGCCGCATCGTCGCCCCAGTCGATATTTGGATTGATCAGCACCGCGCGATCGCCAACCACACCAGCACCATCGGAACCGAGAATGCAGTCGGGTACCAGACCCGGATACAATCCTTGAGTAATGAAGACATCCCGGTGGTTGAGCCCGGCAGCTTTTAATGTTACAACTACCTGATGGGCATTGGGAGTTGGTTCAGGAACGGTGGTGTAGTCGAGAGGCCTCCCGACCCCCCGAAAGATTACTGCATGCATAGATTAATAACTCATGGGAACCATCGCATAGGCCGTATGGGCGTGCCGACCGAAATCCTCGTATTTCACCCAAATGTAGCCTCCCAGTCCCCAATTATTGCCGAAGGCAGACTGTAGTTCAAACGCTTCGCGCGTCGTATCGTATCCTACAACGATCAACGTCCGGCGCTGGTTGGTATCCCCCTTTGGCTTCCATTCAAAGACGCCCTCCAATTGGGGAAAATGCGCGTCGGTATCCAGGGATACTATAACCGGATTCCCCCGCGTAAGTGCCTTGCGTACCTCAAACACTTTTTCTCGCGAATTGGCAACGGAGGGAAAAAGCTGAAGAAAGTTGGCGATTTTGAAAGACTGTGTCGCATACACTGCGGTCGGAATGGCAGACGCTCCGTACGGAACGATAGCCGCACTGACGGTTCCCTGATTGACCAGAAAGTGCAAACCCGCTTCGAGATTTGGAGCTGCGGATTTGGACCGCAGGCTCAACTCGATGAAATCGGGGCTCAGGTTATCCTTAAAGTTTCGGTTGAGGTTGACGTAGTATTCCAGGCTGGAGGCCAGCGCGTAGCACCAGTCGCTGCTTTGGCTAACGAGCCTTCGGACCGGCATCATGTAAGATTTTAAATCCTGTCGCTCGAGGGCGGCGCGGCTACTTCCCGTAAGCGGCATCACGAACAGAAACTGGTCGACGAGTGCCTGATCGCGAATGCCAATTTGCTGTGCCTGAGCGGCCTTGATCTGCCGGGTGGTTTGGGAATGGGCGAAACAAGTGAACAGCAGGCAAATAAGGACGATGAGATTGCGATTCATAGTGGTCATATGAGGTGTGTTTTGCCCTTACAACGATGCGGCACTGCTACAAATGATTAAAACCTCCAACAAAAGGGAAGAAATTTAGAAAGCGGCCTCATTTCTGCTACAGCGGTATATTCCCATGTTTCTTCTTCGGCAGGTGCCGGACTTTCTGCTCCAGCATCGCAAACCCACGCAAGAGCCGCCGTCGCGTTTCTCGGGGTTCGATTACCTTATCGATAAACCCGCGGCCCGCCGCCCGGTAAGGATGGGCAAACTTTTCCTGGTATTCCTGTTCCCGAGCCGCCAGCACAGCCTCCGGATCGGTTGCCTCCCGAATTTCCTTTCGGAAAATAATCTCCGAAGCCCCCTTCGCACCCATCACTGCAATCTCTGCGGTTGGCCAGGCATAGTTCAGGTCGGCTCCAATGTGCTTCGAATTCATTACGTCATAGGCTCCTCCATACGCCTTCCTGGTAATCAGGGTTATGCGTGGCACAGTTGCCTCGCTGAAGGCATACAACAGCTTGGCTCCATTTACGATAATTCCATTCCATTCCTGGTCGGTTCCGGGTAGGAAGCCCGGCACATCCACTAATACGAGTAGGGGAATATTGAAGCAATCGCAAAAGCGAACGAAGCGGGCACCTTTGCGGGAGCTTTCCACATCGAGTACCCCCGCTAGGCTTAGCGGCTGGTTGCCGATGATGCCAATTGACTTTCCTCCCAATCGGGCAAAACCGACGATGATATTGGTGGCGTAATGCTCGTGGATCTCCAAGAAACTGTCCGTGTCCACAATACCACCTACAACCTCTCGCATGTCGTAGGGTTGCTGGGCGCTGTCCGGAATAATCGTCTCGAGCTCTTCGCGGTATTCTTCCCCCATCGTGTAGGGTAAATCGGGAGTCCGTTCCTCACAATTTTGGGGCACGTAGCTGAGTAACTGACGCACCTTGTTCAGGCAATCAACATCATTAGCTGCGGTGAGGTGCGTGACGCCCGACTTCGTGGCATGGGTCATCGCTCCTCCTAACTCCTCCGCTGAAACAGCTTCGTTCGTTACGGTTTTAACCACATTTGGCCCTGTCACAAACATATAGCTCGTTTGCTCGACCATCACGGTGAAGTCAGTCATGGCCGGCGAATAAACAGCCCCTCCGGCGCAGGGGCCCATAATCGCACTGAGCTGCGGAACGACCCCGGAAGACATGACGTTTCGGTAAAAAATGTCGGCATATCCGCCGAGCGATCGCACACCTTCCTGGATGCGGGCACCTCCACTATCGTTCAACCCGATCAAAGGGGCCCCATTCTCCATGGCCAGGTCCATGATCTTGCATATCTTCTCGGCGTGAGTTTCAGAGAGCGACCCACCAAAAACGGTGAAATCCTGCGCAAAAACATACACCAATCGGCCGTCGATCGTGCCGTAGCCTGTCACTACTCCATCGCCCAGAAATTGCTGCTTATCCATTCCAAAATCCCGGGTGCGATGTACCACGAACATCCCGATTTCCTCAAACGAATCTCGATCCAGGAGCAAGTGAATACGCTCGCGTGCCGTTAACTTTCCTTTATCGTGTTGGGTCTCAATTCGATTGAGTCCCCCACCCTGCAGGGCTTCCGCGCGCTTGGCGCGCAACTGTTTGATTTTGTCTTGCATAGAAGGTCGGAAATGGTTGCCGGGAATATACTACATTTGTACGTCTGCATAAATCGCATAAATGGCTAATACAACTCGACAATTGCTCTCGCAACGCGTTTTGCAAATGGAAGAATCGGCCACGCTTGCCATGACCCGCATGGCACGCGAACTAGCCGCCGAAGGCCACGATGTCATCAGCCTGAGCATCGGGGAACCCGATTTCGATACTCCCCCCCATATTAAAGAGGCCGCCAAACGCGCACTCGATGGTGGCTACACCAAATACACGCCGGTCAACGGCTTGCCCGTGCTGCGCAATGCGATTAGCAAAAAGTTCGAACGAGAAAATGGGCTCCGCTACGGCCCCGATCAGATCGTCGTGTCGAATGGTGCCAAACAATCCATCGCCAACATTTGTATGGCGCTACTCGATGAAGGCGATGAGGTCATTATCCTGACGCCCTACTGGGTTTCGTATTCGGAAATAGTCAAGCTGGCGGGCGGTCGCGTCGTCGAAGTGGCAGCCGGAATCGAACAGGATTACAAAGTCTCCGCCGCTCAGATCGAGGCAGCCATCACCGATCGCACCCGGTTTATTTTGTTTTCCTCTCCCTGCAACCCAACCGGCTCGGTATACACCGCGGAAGAACTCAGAACAATCGCTCAAATGCTTCAGCGCCACGAACACGTGTACGTGGTGAGCGACGAGATTTACGAACACATCAATTTTACCGGGCAGCACGCCAGCATCGGCAGTAATCCGGAAATCGCCGATCGGACGATCACCGTAAATGGATTCTCCAAGGGCTTTGCAATGACCGGATGGCGTCTGGGATACATGGGTGCCTCTAAAGAAATTGCCAAGGCCTGCACCAAAATCCAGGGGCAAAGCACTTCCGGTGCCAGTTCCTTCGGGCAGGTTGCCGCCGCCGAAGCCCTAAACGCAGATTTAGGCCCCACCCGCGACATGTGCCGAGCCTTTGAACAGCGCCGGCAGCTCGTCATCGATCTGCTGGAACAAATTCCGGGCATGACCGTCAACCGGCCGCAGGGTGCCTTCTACATATTCCCGGATATCCGTTCCTATTTTGGGAGAAAAGCCCCCGAGGGAACTATCGAGCATGCAACCGACTTCTGTACGTACCTTCTCCGGGAAGCACATGTCGGAACTGTTAGCGGTTCCGCCTTCGGTGCTCCTAATTGTTTCCGCCTAAGCTATGCCGCCTCGGAAGACCAACTCCGGGAAGCCATTGCCCGCATCCACCGGGCTGTCGAACGCCTCGTGTAAGAATTGTACGTAAATGTTAGATAAAGTTCGGATTGACAAGTGGTTGTGGAGTGTGCGCATTTATAAGTCACGCACGCTGGCCAATACGGCCGTCAAAAACGGAAAAGTAAAAGTTAACGGGGAGCCCACTAAGCCCAGCGCCTCCATCCAACGAGGCGATGAGGTGGTGGTTAATAAGAACGGTTTCAATTTTCAACTGAAAGTGGTCGACCTCATTCAAAAACGAGTGGGTGCTCCCATTGCCCAAAAGTGTTATATCGATCAAACACCGGAGGAGGAGCTCAACAAGTTCAAAGATTGGTTCGTGGGCAAAGCCGCCTCCGAACGCCGGGAAAAAGGTGCCGGCCGCCCCACTAAGCGGGAGCGCCGGAATATTGATGAGTTCAAATCCCAGTGGCAGGATTTTGATTTTGAGGACGAGGACTGAATATGTTGTTTGAATTCAACCAATACAGCACTCCCCTGCTGATCGGCTTTTTGCAGGGCGTGGTATACGCCGCCCTATTCCTGTGGCGTGCCATCCAGAAAGAGCGGCTTTCCGATGCCCTGTTCGGTGCGATCTTATTTACCGGCTGCCTGGCTATAGCCCAATGGATGTTAGGGTATGCCAACTGGTACGACGCACACGACTGGCGCACCACCGTTATGTTTTATATGCCTTGGCATCATCCCTTCCTGTTTGGCCCCCTGATTTATTTATATTTCCTCAGCGTCAGCAATCGATCCCTGACATCGCTGTGGCCCTACCGCTGGCATTTTCTGCCATTCGCGCTCGTGTTGCTCCAACCACTGGCGGTATTTCTCTACGACATTGTATGGGTACATTGGATACAGGGAGAGCCCCTCGTCTACTTTTACCATACCCGTGGCGACTGGGCGCAGTACCTGAATTCGACTTCCAATCCCCTATTTCTGATCCTCTACATAGCTGATAAGCTCCATGTTATCAGTTATTTAGTCTTGGCAATTATCGCCTATCGAAACTATCGCTCTTACCTGCGCGCGCATTTTTCCAACGAAGATCAGCGTGCTTTCAGCTGGCTGCGCAATGTCCTCTACCTATTGATTGTCGGTATCGGGGTATTCGAGCTCACCGGCTTGATTAATCAGTTTTTACCGCTCGATTACGGCCAGTACTGGAATGCTTACATGGCGCTTGCAGCCGCGATTTATGTACTGAGTATTTACGTTTTCCATGCCACCAGCGTCCTTCCCGAGGATGTTCGATTTTCTCCCAATCTATCCCTGATCCCATCCTCGCAGGAATCACCTTCGGTGCAGGTTGATGCCGAGTTGTCGGAATGGACCGCCCGCCTTCAGCAATTCATGCAGTCCGAAAAACCCTATCTCGATGCGGATCTAACGCTGAGCGATCTGGCAGAACGACTCCGTACCAACACCTCCACTCTTTCTCGTGTGATCAATACCGGACTCGGACAAAATTTCAACGACTTCATCAATACGTACCGCGTTCGGGCCTTCATCGAAGAAGTGCGCCAGGGTCGTCACCTCCAGCAAACGTTACTGAGCATCGCCCTGGACTGTGGCTTCAACTCCAAAGCGACCTTCAACCGGTCCTTTCGAAAACTCGAAGGCAAGTCTCCCCGGGAGTTTATTTCAGGGCTCAATTCATAATTTGGGACGGACCAAATCATAAAATGCCACGCAGACCGGGGCTTTTCGACGCACCTTGGGATCAAACGCAATACACATGATCCGACTTGGTGTTCTCTTTCTTTGTCTTTTGCCACTCCTGCTTCCGGCTCAGTCGATGGGTGATTTTTTCCAGTACGAACTCGACGGAAAGTCATTCGACCTGTATTCGTACATGGAGCAGCAGCACATTCCGAGTTTGTCGCTCTATGCCCGCTACGGTGACCGGGATACGGTATTTACCATTGGACAGGCAGACCGGGCCGGCAATCGCCCCGCGACGGCTGCTACGACCTATTCGGTTGGTTCCATGGCCCAGGCTCCACTGAATTTCTTAGTCTGCCATCTGGCCAGTAAGGGCCGGATTGACCTGGATGCCCCTGTAAACGGCTACCTGCGCACCTGGAAAGTGCCGAAAACACCCGCTACCCGTCGCCAGCCGGTTACGGTGCGCGATTTATTACTCATGCGGCGTGGATTCAACACCGATCAAAAGCCCAAAGGATACCTTTCAGGTACCCCCCTTCCTACATTCAATCAAGTGCTGCTTGGAGAGCGCCCTGCTTCCAATCCGGCTATTTCAGTACGCCGATCCAAGAATAAAAAGGGAAACAGCGAATACGCAAATGCGCTTGTTCTCCAACAATTATTAGAGGATGTTTACGAGCTTCCACTTGCCGAATTAGTCGAAAAACACCTCTTCGATCCCCTTGGCATGCAGCACAGCTACTACGCTACCGAGCTATCGGAAGCACAAAGCAAACAGGCGGCCCTGGGGTATGATACTCAAGGACAGCCTATCCCCGGAGGATACTACCGCTATCCGGAATTGGGAGCCGCCGGACTATGGACGACTCCAAGCGACTATGCCAAGCTCGTGGCTCACGTAATTGCCGCAGCCAAAGAACAGGATAACCGCTTACTGATTCCGGAAATTGCCCGGGCGGCCCTCACGCGCTCAAAGAGTCACCGATCACTGATCTTTAACGTAGATAAAAACGGTCTCATTTATTGGGGTGGCAACAACAAGGGGTACTTCACAGCTATGCAGGCCAATCTCCAAGATGACTATATCATGGTAGCCATGAGCAATAGTGATCTGAATTGGCGCTTCGTGATGGGAACGCTTTGGCAAACCGGTTCCTGGATTGCCACTCAACGCAGTGGTGCGGAAGCCATTCTCTGGCTCGATCCTCAAGCAGATAGCGCCTTTGCTTCCACACTGTTGCCCCGTTTGCGGAATTACTGCCGCGAAGCGGCTATCGATCTCCAGATACGCCAACCAATCAATGGGGTACCGGGTGAGTTAACGGCAACACCCGCACTCGTGCTGCAAACCCACCGTGGCCGCTCCATTTTTGGGGGCGACCCCAATACCTTTAGTGCATTGACCAATTTCCTTCGCACCAATCGCTTCCGCCCGATTCCCAACCAAACGGAGCAGCGGAGCGATATCCTGGTTCAGCAAAACGGCCGCTTTCGCACGGTACTCCCCCTTAAAGTAACCTCCGTGAATGGGGATTTCAACCCCTCCGTTACCCCCGAAACGCTGCGCGGTCAATTGGCCGAAGCACTCTCCCAGGAAAGCTCTTTTTGCTTCCAATCCGAGGTAGCTCTCACGCCTACCGACCGGCGTTTTTACTGGGACGTACACCCCTTCGTAGCCGACAACGGGACCCTTTACCTATCGATGGCCCTTTTCAGTCAGTTTGACTGTGTGCATCCAATTGCCAATAATTTCGACCAGCCGTTGTCAGGACGAACGTTGCCTCAATTAACAAGAGCCGCCGCCCGCCTGCTTCTGGAATGGATGCGCGAAGTAGCCGTCCTACCCCAGCCTATTGCCGAACTGCCCGTTGCGGACTGGGATGCCCTTGGGCTGTCACTGCCTCCTGCTCCGTCGGAAGAAGTAGCTTCCGCATCGGCAGGGAACCTTCCGCAAGTTTGGTCGCAACCGAGGGCGCTTGCAACTGGTTTGCCGCTTGTACAATTCAATTTCCCGAGCCCCCTGGAGCGCTACGCCGGCGAGCTATCCGGTTTAAGCGGGCAGCTTACCCTCAGCGAAGACCAGCAAGCGATTTCCGGAAGCTTTACAGCAGATGTTTCTACCCTAACGATGGGAATGGACGGGCTCGACGAAAAGGTGCTCAAACAATACTTGAAGGTTCAACGATTTCCGACGGCTTCCTTTCGCTTCGAATCAGCCGCTTTGCCGGAGGCTATCGAATGGGGTAAAACCACCCGGATAATGGTGCCGGGCACCTTCGAAATGGTGGGTAACAAAATTCCCATCGATTGCACAACGGAGCTACGCCCCGTCGTCGGAGCAGATGGCCTCGGCCGCCTGGAAGTCCAGGTTTCGTTTCGACTTAATATCAATTCACCCTTTGGCCTACCCGGCCCCGATGGCCCTAAGGAGGCAAAGCGCTTCCTCGATTTCGGCCTGCAGTTCCAGCTTCAGGCTTAAGAGATGCTATGGTAGCATCTTTAAGTTAATGAATTCACAAATCAAAACAGCTTAAATATGTTTCGTTTCTTCCTTTTCGCTTTTGCAACCTTTTTCCTGGTGGCGGCCGCATACGAGCCAAATTTTGAAATAAATGGGATAGCTCCTGGCACCATTAGTTTCATCGGCGATGCCGGTTCTCCCAATGAATTCGTGGTGGAAAAATGGCAGTTTACAAAAATTGAATCTCCTGACAATCCTGCCAGCATACACCTGGTAGCCGAATTGGATATGCGCACCATTAAAACGGATTGGAAAGAATTGGAGCGGTCGCTAAAGAAAAAGAAGGATTACTTTTTTGTCAAAAAGTTTCCCCGAGCTACCGTTACGATTCAGGGAGCCACGGCCCAAGAAGACGGTAGCTGGCGAACCGACGCCATACTGACGCTGAAGGGAATTACCAAGACGGTACCGCTGACGTTTACGCTTTCAGAAGAAGCCCCTTACACCGTTACGGCCGAGGGAGTCATCAACCGCCGCATGTTCAAATTCACCGGAGGTGGCCCTAAGGATGAAGTGCCGGTTCGGATCGAAGCCCGATTAGAGTAGATGGGAACGGTGAACCCGCAGAGCGCCGCCCAATTAAAAATGCTGCGCTGTGGCGCTCTGCTGATACCCTGCTACGAGAAGTGCCCCGACACCACTAGCTCCTTGGTACCGTGGCTGTAGTCGTAAAAACCTTCTCCTGACTTCACCCCGAGTTTTCCGGCTCTCACCATGTTGACAAGCAACGGGCAAGGGGCATATTTGGGATTGCCAAACCCCTGGTAGAGTACTTCTAATATAGAATGACAAACATCCAGGCCAATGAAATCTGCCAATTGCAATGGCCCCATGGGATGGGCCATCCCCAGTTTCATTACTGTGTCGATCTCCGCAACTCCGGCCACTCCTTCGAAAAGTGAATAAATTGCTTCGTTGATCATTGGCATCAAAATGCGGTTGGAAATGAAGCCGGGATAATCATTGACCTCTACCGGTATTTTATCCAGCTTGCGCGCCGTGTTCATGACTGCCTCCGTCACCGTATCACTCGTGGCATAGCCGCGGATAACTTCCACAAGCTTCATAATGGGTACGGGATTCATGAAGTGCATTCCAATCACCTGCTCCGGACGCTTTGTTGCCGCTGCAATCTGAGTGATGGGAATAGACGAAGTGTTGGTGGCCAGGATGGCATCCGGTGGAGCCGCAGCATCCATTTGCTCAAATAGTCGAAGCTTCAGGGCAGTGTTTTCCGAAGCAACCTCCACGACCAACTCGGCATCCTGCACCCCCGTCGACAAATCAGTCTGGGTGTGAATGCGGGAAAGCGTGGCTGCCTTATCTTCTTCAGAAATCCGCTCCTTTTTGACTTGCCGGTCGAGGTTTCGGGAAATGGTGGCCAATGCCATATCCAATACTTCCTGCTTCAAATCGATTAATTGGACCGTATGGCCGTACTGTGCGAAGACGTGGGCAATGCCGTTTCCCATCGTACCGCCACCGATGACGCTGATGCGCTTCATGGTCTGGTTTATTTGGTGGGCCGCAAAATAGGAAGACTTTGATAATCTTGAAAAACCTTCTGTTTAACATCTCCAACTACGAGCTAATTCCGAGCATAATCCGATCTTTAGGTTTGAAACTTATAGTAGTTGTTCAGATTGGATCAAGCAATGATCCAGTCGATTTGTCGAAGTCTTTATTAAATTCAATCTGGAAAAACCGTTCGAGACATGGCTACCCACACGCTAGAACCTTTTACCAAAGCCGAATTGGACGATTTTCTCAAATACGCCAAAGGACAACGTATCCTGAAATATATCTTTGCTATTGTTTACGGGGTAATCACAATAATCAGTGTACACCTGTTAACGAAAATAATGGGAGAATTCGCTCCCCTATTGGTTTTATTGATTATTTGGGGGATAATTATTGCCACAGCCATTTGGGGTGCCTTTTTCTTGTGGAAAAAATTTGGGCCCCTGTTAAATGCTCATTTAGCCGCCGTCGAAAAAGACCTGAAGGATCGCCAAAAGGAAGTCATTCGCGGCCCCATTCAAAAAAAGTGGATTGATACGACGGATGAGGAAGATGCCTCTTATTATATCACTATTTTCGGAGAAGATTTCGAAATCGAGCGGAGAAAATACTGGAATAACTTACGGGAAGGTCAACATATGATCGTTGAGGTTTCTAAACACGCTCGCTATCGATTTTCTTTAACGACCCAACAGTAAATTCTCTTCGATAACTGAAGCGTTTGAACTCGTCATGATAGTCGGTGAACTTACGTGATATAGTTAATCATAGCCTTCCTAAAAAGGAAAAAGAGCAGCCCAGGTTACCGACTGCTCTTTTTTTTTAAAGAAATCGTTTCACCCTACTTGCCTCCTTCCGAAGCAAAGTAGGAGCTATCGTTCTTCTGACCGGCTTGTACCTTCTCCAAACGGGTTTTGAATTCGTTCGAAGTCTCCAGGTCGTTTTTCCGCGCAAAAATTTCACGCAAAGCGATCAGGGTATTCAAATCGTTCGGATCGATTTGCTCCGCCTGCTTGAAGTAGGGCAACGCATTTTCAAATTCCGCATCGATTTTCACCTTGAGAGCGTCGTACTTACGCTGGCCTTCCTTGGTCAAATCGTCTGCCAATTCACTCAACTCCTGAGTCATAGTTGCCGCCTTGTTGAAGTAAAGGGCGCCCAGAGAATAAATCGCATCTGCCGACTTGGGATTGATTTCGAGTGCCTGTCCGTAGTAATCTTTGGCCTTTTCGAAAAACGCTTGGGCCTTAACCGAATCACCCTCCTCCATTGTACGTTGGTAGAGGTTGTCGTAAACACTACCGGTGGTAGTATACAGAGAAAGGTTAGTGGGTTCCGCTTCGATCGCCTGTTCCAGCTTGGACGTTAGCTTATTGAGTTCTCCGATGCGGAGATAGTGGTTAATCTCGGAAAAGAGCAGTTGTGTTTCTTCCGGGAACTTCTGGCGGCCTTGATCCAGATAGGCGTAACCGGCTTCCGGATTTTCCAGTGCGCTTACCACTTTGTACATGGCATCGTAAATACCGGGCTCCGCATAATCAACCTTGACCAGCTCTTCTAATACTGGACGGGCGTCCACGTACTGGCTGTCGAGTACGGCAGACAATCCCATGAAGTACATCTGGTTGTAGCGAACAGAATCTGTTTCCAACGAGCTGGATTCGCCAGTGCTCGTGAGCGCATCGTATGCCTTTAGGTTAGCCTGAAAATTGGTGAACGCTGCATCGTAGCGCGAGTCCTGGATGGCGTAGATCCCCATGTTGGACAGGTTGGTCTGGATTGTTTGCAATCCTTCAACCGCGCTCTTTCGGTCGCGCTTTTTTTCGGCCAGTTCCATAGCCTTCATAAAGGCCATTGCCGCTTCGACAGCCGGCAATTCTACCGAAGGAAGCGCAGAAATGTCTTGTTGCAACTCGCGGCCCGTCACCATTTGATTGGCAATCGCCGAATACACCTGCCCTTTAGTGATGTACGTCTCCGCTGAAGAACCCGTTTCCGGGTCAGCTTCGGCAGCTTTTAATGATGTTACCGCCTCTCCTAGCTTTCCCAAGTTAGTCACCTGATCGGCCTGATAAGAGGTTAATGCCTTCTTCGCATTGTTCAATTCCTTCTTACCGTCTTGTGCCTGAGCAAGATGCAATACCAAGAAAAGGGAAAGTATGCTCAGCATCAGATTTTTCATAATTGGTCGTGTTGGTTTCTGATTATAATACTCAAAGATTGAAACGAATATCGAAGTGCTCCAATCCTTTATGGTTCGTTAAAATCTGTTAGCCCTAAATTAATTCCTAACGCACTAAAGTACTAACATACTAAAGTACTATTACTCCTCCTCTTCTCCGTTTTCAGAGACAACCACTGCAATATCTGCTATTGCATCGTGGTCATCCAGGCGAATCAGACGAACGCCTTGCGTTGCCCGGCCCATCACCCGAATACTTCTAACGGACATGCGAATAATGATGCCCGATCGATTGGTGATCATGAGGTCGTCTTCTTCTCTAACGACCTTAATTGCAACCAGTTCGCCCGTTTTCTTGGTGATTTGCATCGTGCGCACCCCTTTCCCGCCGCGATTAGTGAGTCGGTACTCCTCAAATTCAGAACGCTTTCCCATGCCCTTTTCCGAGATGACCATGATGGTCTTATCCGTTTCTTCCGGCTCCAGGCAAACCATACCGACGACGGCGTCATCCGCACCATCGGCTAGCGATACTCCGCGCACCCCTGCGGCGGTCCGGCCCATTGGCCGTACTTTTTCCTCCTCGAAGCGAATGCACTGGCCCATTTTGGTCGCCATAAATATATGGTGATTCCCATTAGTAAGACGCGCTTCCAGCAATTGGTCACCTTCATTGATGGTAATGGCGTTGATTCCATTGGCCCGAGGGCGGCTGAAGGCTTCGACGACCGTCTTTTTAATGTTACCGTTGCGAGTACAAAAGACGATGTAATGGGATTGCAGAAAATCCTCGTCGGTTAGGTCGTTGATCTTTATGTAGGCTCGGACGCGGTCCTCTTTCGGAATGGCCAGAATATTCTGAATAACGCGACCACTGGAATTCTTATTGGCCTCGGGAATTTCGTATACCCGCAGCCAGTGGCAGCGCCCCTGTTCGGTAAATAACAAGAGGTAGTCGTGATTGCTCGCAACAAACATGTGTTCGATAAAATCCGCATCTCTCGTTTTGCTGCCGCGGCTCCCACGCCCTCCACGGGTTTGGGTGCGGTATTCGACGACCGGTGTACGCTTGATGTACCCCAGATGGCTAATCGTAACCACCACATCCTCGTCGCTGATGAGATCGGTAATAGCGATATCTCCAGCCTCAAGGCTAATCTCCGAGCGGCGGTCGTCGCCGTATTTCTCCTTTACTTCAACAAGTTCTTCCTTGACGATCTCGCGTTGCAACTGTTCATTCTCCAGAATGGCACGCAGCCGTTCGATCGTTTCCTTGATCTCATCGTACTCGGCCCGAATTTTATCGCGCTCCAAACCAGTCAAGCGGGAAAGCCGAAGCTCCAGAATGGCCTTGGCCTGAGTTTCAGAGAGTACATCGCCTTCTGCAACCTGCAGATCTTCGGTTTGTGCTTCTTCCACCAACAGGCGAAACTTCTGCCAAAATGCATCGAGATCGTCGATGAAAGCCCCCTTCATCAATTGCGCTTTGGCAATATCCGGATCGGATGAATTGCGGATCAGATCGATTACCTGATCCAGGTAATCCAGCGCAATTAACAATCCAACGAGAATATGCGCCCGATTGAGCGCTTTGCGCAACTCAAAGCGCGTCCGCCGCACGATCACCTCGACTCGAAACTGGATAAACTCCGAGATCAAGTCGTGCAGATTCAGCGTGTAGGGCCGGCCGTTAACCAGCGCCACATTATTAACCCCGTAACTAGTTTGCAGGGCCGTAAATTTGTAAAGCTTACTCAACACGACATTGGCCATCGCATCGCGCTTCACATCGACGACAATGCGCAGGCCATCCCGATCCGACTCATCGCGGACGTCGCTGATGCCCTCGATTTTTTTATCATTGACCAGCTCGGCGATCTTTGCCACCAGGTTAGCTTTATTGACCTGGTAGGGAATTTCGGTGATGATAATGGTTTCGCGTTCGTTGTGATCTGTCTCGATCTCGGCGCGACCACGAACCACTACCCTCCCCCGACCGGTTTCGTAGGCTTCCTGTACGCCTGCCAAATCAAAGATAATTCCACCGGTAGGAAAATCAGGGGCCTTGATGTATTGCATTAACTCCTTGACGGTGATATCGGGCCGATCGACCGCAGCGATCACGCCGTCCACTACTTCACGCAAGTTGTGCGGCAGCATATTGGTGGCCATCCCTACCGCGATGCCGGATGCCCCGTTGACGAGCAAATTCGGAATCCGGCTCGGCAAAACTGTCGGTTCTTCCAGCGAATCGTCAAAGTTGAGGGCAAAGTCGACGGTATCCTTATTGATGTCGGCCAGAATCTCGTCGGCAATCCGCGTCAGCCGGGCCTCCGTGTAGCGCATGGCTGCCGGCGAATCGCCGTCCATACTGCCGAAGTTTCCCTGCCCATCCACCAATGGATAACGCATAGACCAAGACTGCGCCATGCGGACCATAGTGTCGTACACCGAAGCATCCCCGTGGGGGTGGTACTTACCGAGCACTTCCCCAACAATACGGGCCGATTTTTTGTGTGGTTTGTTGTAGGTAAGGCCGAGATCCGACAAGCCATACAGTACCCGTCGGTGTACTGGCTTTAATCCGTCGCGCACATCGGGTAAAGCGCGGCTCACAATAACCGACATGGAATAGTCGATGTAAGCCGACTTCATCTCATCCTCAATGCTTACAGGTATAATTCGCTGATTTGAAGCCATCTAGCGGAAGGTAGTGTTTGAAATCATAAGGAGCCCGTATAGCGAAGGGCATTCCCCCATTGCATTTGCACTAATTATTTTCAAAGGGTAAAGATAAGGAAAATAGCCCAATTCAAGGCTTTGGGATTGCTAATCTAAGCAGCAGGTAAAAAATGCTCTTGCTACCCAACGGAACCGTAGACCGGGTGTTACATTTGCCAAAAATTTTCAGCTATGGGAAAGGAATCGGTCAATCCGTACAATGAACAGGAAGGAAAAAAGGCCCAAGTGGGCCGCATGTTCGACGGCATCGCGCCTTACTATGATTTCCTGAACCAATTACTTTCCCTTGGTATTGACCGCATCTGGCGCAAGCGGGCCATCGCTCAGCTCCACCCTGAGCGGCATCAACGCATCCTCGATGTGGCCACCGGCACCGCAGATGTGGCCATTCAGACCGTCCGGCAACATCCGGCGGTACAGCATGTACGGGGAATGGACCTCAGCGAACGCATGTTGGAAATTGGCCGGCAAAAAATCGCCCGTCAACAGCTTACCGATACCATCACTCTAGAGCAGGGGGATTCCGAAAATCTATCCTACCCAGACAATAGCTACGACGCCGTGACCGTTGCCTTTGGTGTCCGCAATTTCGAACACCTAGAACGCGGGTTGCAGGAAATGCACCGCGTGCTGAAACCCGGCGGTAAATTGGTCGTATTGGAATTTAGCCGCCCGACCGCCTTCCCGTTCAAACAACTCTTTAATTTTTACTTTGCCAATGTCCTGCCGCAAATCGGCCGGCTACAGTCAAAGGACCCCCGGGCCTACAAATACTTGTACGAATCAGTACAAGCGTTTCCCGATGGTGAAGATTTTGCCAACATCCTGACGCGAACCGGATTTAATGCTACTGAATGGATACCCTTAACACTGGGCGTATGCACCATCTACACGGGCGAAAAGCCTTCCTGATTTTTCTTTTCAGCTGTACGCTGATGACGGCATTCGGCCAATATACCGGCAGGGGCAATTACAACTTCCTCGATTTCAACCGCAAACCGTACTACTTTGGCATCACCCTGGGCCTTAATACCAGCCGCTTCACGCCCTTTCGGTCGGAAGATTTCATCTTTAGCGACAGCATTCGCGTGGTGGAAAGCCTACAGGGTCCGGGCTTCAATTTGGGCATCATCGCCAATTTGAAGATCGGCCAGTACTTCGATTTCCGCTTCCTGCCCACCCTTTCCTTCGCCGAACGCACTCTGGCCTACAGTAAAAACAGCCGCATTCAACAGGAAGACCAACGCACGGTAGGTTCGGTTTTTGTCGAAATGCCTTTCCACTTCCGCTACAAATCCGCTCCCTACCGCGATAAACGCCTGTTTCTGATTGCCGGCGTAAAATATGGGTTCGACGTAGCCAGCGAGAGCCGGGCGCGGCAGGCGGAAACCCTGGTGAAAATTTCGCCCCACGACTTTTCGCTCGAATACGGTGCGGGCATTCAGTTCTTTTTCCCTTATTTCATTTTCTCTCCGGAGTTCAAAGTGAGCCACGGCATCGGAAATACGCTCATCTTCAATCCAAACCTCGAAGAAAGCACCGTGTTGGAAAAAGTGCTGTCGCGCACGTTTACGCTGAGTCTTCACTTCGAAGGATAACCTCCTTTTGCTGCGCCACAAAGGCCTTTACGTCTGGAAAAAAATCTCGGAATATTTCCTGCAAATACGCTTCGTCTTTCTGGAGCGTTGGAATCATTGACCCGAATAAATCCGGCCTGCTCACTCGCTGTTTCATCCGGCGTTCCACCGCGCTGAGGCCCTCCACGGTGGTGTAGTGCCGGAGCCAGTTATCGGCAATCATTGCCTCGGTACGCTGGGCTAGTCGAGTCGGAAAAGTTGGGATCGCTCCACGCAACACCTCGTAGACCAGTCGAAAAAATTCGGCTTGCGGAAGGGGGCCGTATTCCCTCCAGTCTTTTGTGAGGGCATAATCGAATAACACATCCGCCACTACCGGAGCATACTTGTGATGGGCACCGTGCCAGCGAGCCGTTAATTGCCGAACACTCGGATGATTGTCGGTAAATACATCGATTTGCCGGTGCAGCGCCACTCCCTGTCGTATCCCCTTCGAAAAATCAGATAGCTGCCGATTGCGGATAAAATCACCGAGGAAATTGCCCACAATTAGAGGGGGTTCCGGATAGGCAAGGGTGAAGTGGGCAAGAAAATTCATAAATTATGGGATAGTTTGATCGTCGCGTGGAGACGCAGCACGAGCAAAATACTACGAACGATCGGCAAACAAGCATCAAATGAAAACCATCCTACCCACAATCGTTCTTCTGCTGTCTATGGTTTCCTGTTCCGCTCAGGAACAGCCGCCACCTACCGATCGTCCGGTTGGCGGCCCCTGCGAGGGCTGCGAGGCCCTTTACGAATACGAAAATAGTCCTTTGGATGCAGTCGATACGCTACCCGGTTTTGAAACGACGGAACCCAAACTGAAACTACTCGGAACGGTCTTCAAACCGGATGGGCAAACACCCGCCCCGGATATCATTCTGTACATCTACCACACGAATCGAGCGGGCATCTACGAGACAATGGGCACCGAAACGGGCTGGGCCAGGCAGCACGGATTTATTCGGGGCTGGGTAAAAACCGACGCCAAAGGGCACTATACCTTTTACACATTTCGGCCCGCTCCCTACCCAAATAACCAGGAACCAGAACACATTCACCTAACGGTTAAAGAGCCGGGTACGACTGCCTATTACCTCGACTCCTTTGTTTTCGATGACGACCCGCTGCTGACCGATCGCGAACGGGCATCTCTCGACAACCGGGGAGGTTCCGGCATAGTACATCCCACATTGGAAGAGGGTTTGTTCGTCGCACGAAGAGATATCGTTCTAGGGAGAAATATTCCTGATTACGAATGATTCCCCGTATCTTCGCGGCATTTTTCAGGAAATCAGCATACATGGGTCTGCAATGCGGAATCGTCGGCTTGCCGAACGTCGGAAAATCTACACTATTTAATGCGCTCACCTCGGCAAAAGCGCTGGCCGCCAATTATCCGTTCGCCACGAAGGACCCCAATGTGGGGGTCATCACCGTACCGGACGAGCGCCTGGATCGGCTTGCCGCCATCGTCAATCCTCAGAAAATCCAGCCGACCACGGTCGACATCGTCGATATTGCCGGCTTGATCAAAGGTGCTAGTAAGGGAGAAGGGCTCGGCAATCAATTTCTGGCCAATATTCGGGAAGTCGACGCGATCATCCACGTCGTGCGTTGTTTCGAAGACGAAAACGTGGTCCACGTAGACGGTAGCGTCGATCCGGTACGCGACAAGGAAATCATCGACACCGAACTCATTTTCAAGGACCTCGAGACGATTGAAAAACGGCTCGAAAAACTACGGCGCACCGCTAAAAGCGGCGACAAAGAAGCCAAACGCGCCGTCGAATTGGCAGAACACCTCCGCACGCACCTCGAAACCGGGCAACCGGCCCGCTCCGCGCCACTGGATGAGGCGGGGCAGGACTTGCTCATCGACTTGATGCTACTGACCGCCAAGCCCATACTCTACGTGTGTAATGTAGATATGGACAGTGTGCAAACCGGTAATGAACACACCGAACGGTTTCGCGAAGCCGTTGCCAGTGAACAGGCAGAAGTGCTCCTCATTAGCGCCGCCATCGAAGCCGATATCGCCGAATTGGAAACCAAGGAGGAACGGGCGGAATTTTTGGCCGAAATGGGCCTCTCCGAACCGGGCGTGAATAAAGTAATCCAGTCCGCTTACCGCCTGCTCGATCTCATTACCTACTTCACCGCGGGTGAAAAGGAGGTACGCGCCTGGACGATCCGCAAGGGCACCAAAGCTCCGGGGGCGGCCGGTGTTATCCACACCGATTTCGAAAAGGGGTTCATTCGTGCCGAGGTCATTAAGTTCAATGACTACGTCGAGCTAGGCGGCGAGCAACCCGTGAAAGAAGCCGGAAAGCTGGGGGTAGAAGGCAAAGAGTACGAAGTGGTTGATGGGGATGTGATGCACTTTCGGTTTAATGTTTAATGAAAGGATTTAGATACTTCATCCTCTACAAACCCTACGGTTACCTCAGCCAATTCAGCAGGGAACTTCCCGAACATCGCACCCTGGCCGATCTGTACCAGTTTTCCAAAGATGTCTATCCCGTTGGTCGGCTCGATCGCGATAGCGAAGGCCTGCTGATCCTGACCAACGACAAGTCGCTCAATGCGCGCCTCCTCCATCCTGCCCGCGGGCATCGCCGCACTTACTGGGTCCAGTTGGAAGGCAACCCCGATGCGGCTAGCCTTGAACGGCTCGCCGCGGGCGTCGATATTCGAATTAAGAAAAAAACGTACCGAACGGCACCGGCCACCGTGCGTCTGCTTGCGATCCCACCGGATCTTCCAGAACGCGATCCGCCCATTCGCTATCGCGCACAAATTCCCACCACCTGGCTCGAACTGCAACTGACCGAGGGCAAAAACCGCCAGGTTCGGCGCATGTGTGCCGCTGTTGGCTTTCCGGTGCTCCGGCTTGTGCGCGTCGCCATCGAATCTCTTACGCTGAATGGCCTCACTCCCGGCGAGGTGAGGGAGGTAGAGCGGGATTGGTTGTTTGATGTTCTGATGCAATAGAACATTACCCCCGTTCAATCGGGCAAGTCATACAATGCGACCCGCCACGGGCTCTGCTCAATTCGCTGCTGGGCAGGGTGATGATGGTTTGCTCGATATCTTCCGGGCGCCTGCTCCCTTGTTTAAAATCGGCCAGCAACTCTTCAGCGTGCACGATAGTGTATCCGGCATCCCGAAAAGCGTCTTCCGTCATTGGATTGCGATCGTAGGTGAGGGCCACACCCGACCGGAGAGCGACGAGATTGCAGCCGTCGGTCCATTGTTCGCGCTCCTGGTAGGGGCTGCGGCCGTTTCCACTGAGGATGAAGCGCGTATTCGGATTCAGTTCATTGATTAAAAAATCCTTGACTGAGTGGTAAAAGCCGGTTTCTCCTTCCCGTCGCAAGACCTCCACATTCGACCTCTGCCCCTCTACAATGAGTGGTTTAAAGGCTACGAAGTCCGATTCGGAAATTTGGGTAAACACCGTGTCAAGGTGCATAAAGGAACGCTCCGGTGGAATATTTACCTGCACGACGTTCTGCACGATACCATCGGCAAACAGGCGCTCGGCAAGCGTGCGAATGGCGTGCTGGGTGGTGCGCTCACTGCGTCCGATCAGGAGATAATCCGGATGCAAAATCATCATGTCCCCCCCCTCGATGGAAACCGATTCTCCGCGTTTTGAAGGCGGAAAGGCATTGACGTCGTTCAAGTTAATGATCCGATTACTCCTTCGCAGCTCGGCGAAATGGGGATGGGCGTGAATGATAAAACGCGTTAGAAAGTTTTCGCGAAAGCGCGCCTCCTTTGCTGCCTTGGTGATGACCATGTGGTCATTCACCGTGACGGCAATATCTCGGGTAAAGATAAAGTTAGGAATCGGGTCGAAGTAGATGTGATCATCGGGCGCATAGTACCCCGTAATCAGGAGTTGGGCCAGTTCTTTATCGGAAAGCTGCTCGAAAAAGTTAAGGTAGCGTCTGGGCAATTCCTCCCAATCGAGCACCATTTGTAACATTTCGTGCTTAGCAGCGGCATTCGCCTGAAGCGCTTCACGAATCAGTTGTTCGGTATCCAGCACTGCTTCAGGGCCGAGGAAATGCCGAAGAATTCCCAAGAATACTTCGTGTTCCTGCTGCATGCGGGGCAGGTGCACGATGTCGTCGAATAACAATTCTTCGGCCCGTTTCGGGCTAATGCGGCTGATTCCGGAATCGGGCCGGTGCACGATTACCCGCCGAAGGGGCGCAATTTCGGAAGATACGTTGATTGGCATTCAGTTAGGTTGTGAGGTGGTGAGATTGTAAGGTGGTGAGGCGGTGGGGTGTTTTCGGGGGGTGAAGATAAGATTGCTTGAGCAATGTTATTTTTGCACAAACATCTGCACTAAGATAGGATTTGTCCATTTTTCCTCTACGTAAATCGAAGGTGTGCATAATCTTTTCCTCCCAGATTGTTTCTTATCTTGAGCGGTATTCATCATCCCGCTATTTTCATTCGCGAAACGATTTATTAGAAGTATGAGCACGGTTGAAAATACGAAGCAGCTTCCCAAGTCCAAATCTTTTTGGAAACGCCCCGAAGGAATCACCGGAATAATCTTTCTGGGAGGTCTTGCTGCTGCCACGATCTTCCTGATATCTGTCGTCAACTGGGCGGCTATTCTTGGCAACATCCTTTATCTGACCGCCACCATTGCCGTCATCGGCCTGATTGCCTATATGGTGCTCGATCCCAAGGTGCGCAATCTCGTCTGGTTCATGTACAAAAGCGTCATGCGGTGGGTCACTGGCCTATTTGTCCAGATCGATCCTATCGGCATTCTGAAGAGCTACGTGGAAGAACTCCAGAATAATCTGCGCAAAATGAATAAGCAGATCAGTAAGCTGCGGGCGCAGATGCACAAGCTTCGGGAGATCATTCACAACAACCAAAAGGAGATACAAACTAATCTTCAGCTGGCAAGCAAGGCCAAAGACACCAACCGCCGCAATGTGATGATCCTGAAGTCACGGCGCGCCGGCCGCCTCAAGGAGTCAAACGTCCGTCTGGAGGACCTCTACAAAAAGATGGAAATTCTGTACCGCGTCCTTACCAAGATGTACGAAAATAGTGAAGTTCTCATGGAGGATATCAAGGATCAGGTAGCTGTCAAGGAGCAGGAGCGCAAGGCCATCCACGCCAGTCACTCCGCCATGAACTCCGCCATGAGTATCATCAGCGGAGATCCGGATCAGCGCGCTATGTTCGACATGGCGATGGAGGCCATCACCGAAGATGTTGCCAACAAAGTAGGCGAAATGGAACGCTTTATGGAAATGTCTTCCAACTTCATGGATTCCGTCGATCTCCAAAACGGTGTTTTCGAAGAACAGGGGCTACAGATGCTGGAAAAGTGGGAAAAAGAAGGAACTTCCCTACTTCTAGGAGAAGAGAAAGAAACCTTGTTGCTACAGGCAAATAATGATGAGGACGTACTGGATCTGGATGCGCCCATCAAGGAAAAGGTGCGCGAATCCAATCACCGTAATCAGTACGATAGCTTCTTTGAATAATGTCTGCTCCCACTTTATTGGAGCGCTTTCTGCGGTACGTCCAAATCGATACCCAGAGCGATCCGTTTTCGAATTCGGTACCTAGTACTGAAAAGCAACGCAACCTGGGCAACGTATTGGTGGAAGAATTGCAGGCCTTAGGGTTATCCGACGCTCATTTGGATCAATACGGGTATGTCTACGCTACCCTACCTGCCAATACGCCCAAGTCGAATGTTCCGACCATTTGCTTCTGTAGTCATATGGATACCTCGCCGGATAGCAGTGGTGCTGGAGTAAAGCCCATTGTACATTCGAATTACAATGGCCAGGATTTGGTGCTGCCCGATGACCCGACCGTCGTCATTCGTACGGCCGATCATCCCCACCTGGCACAGCAACTCGGAAACGACATCGTCACGGCGAGTGGTACCACCTTACTCGGAGCGGACAACAAAGCCGGACTTGCTGCTATCATGAACGCGGTTCAACGGTTGCAGCAACAACCGGAAATTAACCATGGGGCCATCAAAATCCTCTTCACGCCCGACGAAGAAATTGGGCGCGGCGTAGACCATGTGGACATGGAAAAGCTGGGGGCCGATTTTGGCTACACCATCGATGGGGAACAACGGGGCTCGCTGGAAGACGAGACCTTTAGTGCCGATGCCCTACGCGTCGATATTCAGGGGATCAGTGCCCACCCAGGGTTTGCCAAGGGCCGCATGGTCAATGCCCTCAAAGTCGCCGGCACCTTTATTGCCGCCCTCCCCAAAGATCGGCTCAGCCCCGAAACGACCGAAGGCCGCGAGGGCTTTGTGCACCCGGTACACTTCAGCGGAAGCGCCGAGGCCGCACAAGTCGATTTTATCCTACGCGATTTCGACACCGGACAACTGGCGGTGCAAGCCCAGGAGATTCAATCTATCCTGGACCAAACTCTCCGGCAATTCCCCGGTGCCCGGGCAACGGTTACCATTACGGAGCAATATCGCAATATGAAAGAAGTGCTCCGGAACTATCCTCAGGTGGTTGCGCACGCAGAAACGGCCATCCGAAGAGCCGGTATGGAACCGATTAAGTCCAGTATTCGCGGAGGTACGGACGGATCGCGCCTCAGTTTTATGGGCCTGCCCTGCCCCAATTTGTTCGCTGGCGAACACGCCTTTCACAGCAAACAGGAGTGGGTCAGTGTACAGGATATGGAGAAGGCCAGTGAGATGATCGTAGAGCTGGTGAAGATCTGGGAAGAGGAAAGTGAATGAGCCGATGAATCAATGGGGCGATTAGACAATTATTTGCACATTTAGAATGAAGATAATTTGCATTGGCCGCAATTACGCGGCGCATGCCGCCGAGATGAAGGCGGAGGTCCCCGACCAGCCCGTGGTTTTTATGAAGCCACCCACGGCACTACTGGTAAACAACAAGCCGTTTTATTACCCCGAGTTCACCAAGGATGTCCATTACGAGTGTGAGCTGGTTGTAAAAATCGCCAAAAATGGCCGCTACGTGCAGCCCGAATTCGCCCGGGATTACATTGGTGCCATCGGGCTTGGCATTGACCTTACGGCCCGGGATTTGCAATCGCGCTTCAAACAAAAAGGCCAACCCTGGGAACTCGCCAAAGGCTTCGATCATTCGGCCCCCATTAGCGATTTCGTCGCACTTTCGGAACTTCCCGACCTCAATGCTATTGAATTCCGGCTAGATAAAAACGGCACCACCGTACAACAGGGAAACAGTCAGAATATGCTATTCTCGATAACCGACATTATCGTATTCGTTTCCCAGTTTTTCAAACTTCAGATGGGGGACCTCCTCTTCACGGGCACCCCGGAAGGGGTTGGTCCAATTGCTATTGGAGATCTCCTGGAAGGCTATCTGTACACGACGAAGGGGGCACAAAAAATGCTGGAAACTAAAGTGAAGTGACCCCCAATCATCGCCTCCTACTTCTGCTTCTCATCCATTTCTCGGTATTGATCATGGCATAGGGGTAATCGGCTCCTAGTTTCATCCCGTACTGGTTTTGTTGGGAAGGCGTCATCTGGCTGGGAGTATGAATATGCTCGGTAGGCAGGCTCTCCAGTTCGGGGCACCACAATTTGACGTATTCGCCGTCCGGATCGTAGCGGTTTGCCTGGGTAAGGATATTGAAATACCGGTCCTCGCGCGGATCGCTGCCGATACCGGCTACGTAATTCCAGTTCCCCCAATTGCTGGTGACGTCGTAATCGATCAGAATACTTTCGAAATACTCTGCCCCCATTTGCCAGTTGACCCGCAGATCCTTGACCAGAAAAGAGGCTACGTTTTGCCGCCCCCGGTTGGACATAAAGCCGGTAGACGCCATTTCTCGCATGTTGGCATCGATGAAAGGTACTCCCGTTATTCCTTCAATCCACTTGTCCATCAACTTCCAGTCATCGCGCCAGCGGTCGTCGATCTCATCTTTCGGGCCTCCTTTCAAGAATATGACATTACCGTGTTTCTTACCCATGAAGCGGAAGAAATCGCGCCACAACAATTCAAAAATGACCCAATAGGTGCCATCCGTGCTGCCCCGCTCCTCTTCGTAGTCTTTAATTTCCCAGTAAATAGTCTTCGGAGAAAGACACCCCTGCGCCAGCCAGGCCGAAAACTTGGTGGAATAATCACCTCCCATTAGTCCGTTGCGCGTTTGCTTGTAGTCTTTCACTAAGTCCGTTTCCCAAAGGTAGTAGCGCAGACGGTCGAGCCCGGCAGTTTCCCCTCCCTGCCAGACGATGGGGCTGCGCTCGTCGAATTCGAAGTCGGAGTGCCCGAGTTCTTCCAGGGTGGGAATTTCTCCACGTTCGACCTCTAATTCACACATGGGGATACGGTCCGGAACCGGAAAGGGATCACGCACCTGAACGTAGCGCTCTACTTCTTTGCGAAAGTGGGTAAATACGTCGGGAGTATGAGTGACCGGAAAAGGCAGGTCGGCGGTGTAGTACAACATTTTTCCACGCGAATAGCGGATCTCGCGTCCGGTAGCCCACAAATTTTGCTCGAGCGCATCCTGGACATCGGCTTCCTCTTGCGTGCGTTCCCGGTTGCAGTATACCCAGCTCGATTTTGATAAGTGAGCTAACTCCGGGAGGATCTCCTCCGGTTTGCCTACCCGTACGATCAAGTCGGCTCCTTTGGCGCGCAGCTGCTGGCGCAGATCGTGAATGGATTCAATAATGAAGCGTGCCCGGTAGCGTCCCGTTTTCTTGAACCCATACTTGCGGGTTTCGCCTAGAAAAGTTCGTTCGTCGAAAATGTATACAGGAAGAATACAGTCATTATCTTCTAGTGCTTGCGTGAGTGCTTCGTTGTCGTGCAGCCGTAAGTCTTGCCGAAACCACAGGATGGACAATCGCTTCGTCATGAAAATAGTATTGTGAAAGAGTCAAGGGACTAACAATGGAACAATAGGGATGTTTTGTCGATTGGGATATTGACTGGAATCATCTCTTACAAATGAGATTATTATGAATATAATA
>CAZDET010000033.1:44501-53588 GCA_964504335.1 uncultured Saprospiraceae bacterium | reverse complement strand
ACAGAAGCAAGCCCAAAACTATCGTACCGACCATTTTGGTGCGTTTGCCCTATTCACGAAACCTTCTTCCGCCAATCCCCTTATACCGGTAGTTGAGGGCGGGTTGCCCTGATAATGACCGCGAATTCATGCAAAAAACGACGCCCGATACACCCCTGTCTGATTATTTGGACGGCCCGGCAGCAGATGCATTTTACTTCCAGGTCTGGGGAGGCGAACACCTCCACGTAGGCATCTACGAGTCGCCGGAGGAGTCGATCCGGCTGGCCGGTGGGCGCACCGTTGCGCATCTGGCCAACCTCGTTCGCCTCGATGCCGATCAGGAACTACTCGATCTCGGTACCGCCTACGGCGGTGGTGCCCGTTACCTCAGCCGCCAGTACGGCTGCGCACTGACCTGCCTGCACCTGACCAGAGGTGGGTTCCAACGCAACGAACGCCTCGTGGCGGCACATGCTTCCGATCAGCGGATTCGGCTACACCAAGGTGATGCTGAAGCACTCCCCTTCTCGGATAATAGCTTCGATATATTCTGGTCGACGGATACCCTCTACCTGCTCGAATCACCAGCTCGAACCTTGCAGGAAGCTGCCAGGGTACTCCGGCCGGGTGGTTATCTTGTGTTTACTACTCCCTTCCAAACCGATCGGGCCACGCCGAAAACATTGCACCCCCTGCTACAGACACTACCTATTAATGGCCTGCCAACGCTGGCAGATTACCGGAAGTGGACCGCCGCTTACGGAATGCGAGAGGAAACGATTCAGGAATTTCCCGATCAGCTCCGACAGCATTATCGGGCCGTAAAGGCCGCGATTGTCGAACGGCGCGATTTGCTTGAAGAGCAATGCGGGATCGAATACCTCGCTCAAAAGGAGGAAGAAACGGAGCGGTGGATCGAAGCCACCGAGCAGGGATGGATCAGCTGGGGATTAGCCGTATTTAAGCGATCGTAGTAGCCGAAATTACTGCCGGTCTACAATGAAATAGTCGGGGCCGATGCGCCGGTTATCGATAATGACATTCCCCTCCCAGAGCGGACTTCGGCAAGAAACGGGCCGCAAATTTTCGAAAAAGCTGACCCGCTGGCAGGAAAGCAAGGCGTGCGGCTGCTGCGCGCAGGAATCCTTGTAGACCTGTAGGTTCGTGTGCGCCGACGTGTGGTTGAGGTAGGGATCGTAATCGAACAGCTTGGAAATGAATACCCGCTGCATGTTGTAGTACCTCCGGCTTCCCTGTAGCACCAACTCCTGCCGCACGGGGGTATACCCGTCTTCCATGACGTACAAGTAGACCCGATTATTTGGCCGAACGGCAAATTCGGTCTGAAAGTGACCGTTGAAAGCGGTTCGGATCTTATGCATCCGCTGCCGGTTACCGAAAAAAGGCTCCTGGCTAAGGTAAATCGGAACACTGACATTATTTCCGTATTCGCCAACTCGAAAGAGCTGCCCTTCGATGATAATGGTTCGACTGCCTGGAAATACGGAAGGGAGAAAACATACTACCGCGGCTAGTATGACACCCAGCAGGCCCGCACGGACGTAGCGATACATAGGGAGGGAGATTGGTTGCTCTTGCAAAAGTACTCATGAAATTACGGAATTGCGACTGCTGTCGCAAGACACTTTGTCGTATACGACTATATTCGATGCATAATTTAGCCAGAGCAACGCGGCGGCGACTTCTACGGTACGAAGAACAAGGTATTGGCCACCAGAACTCTCGATCGGGGTACCAATTGATACACCTTGTGCAACCCACTCCCCTTCGCAGGTAGCGCCACGAATGGATAAAACTCATCCTCGTAGCCGGCCCGCTGAAACAGCAGATCGACGGTTTCCACCTCTTCGGAGATCTCGATCTCCAACACGAATTCGCCCGTCTCGTTGGTGTAGGCTTCGAATTGGTCAAAATCCCGTACGGATACGCGCACGCTGTCGATGGGCATCAGGGAGCCCGTTGCCACTACGCAACCGGGCAGACGCACCTTGCGGAGCGTTTGATGTTCGATTTGTTCGGCCTTTGTCCGTTGTTTCCAGCCCTCAAAAACGTTGTAGCCGCCGTAGAAAAGGACGATTGTCACAATAATGGTCGCTACCGACCGAACCAGGTTGTTGTACACTTCGCGCGCCACCTTTTGCGAGAAGGTGATCAGGGTTTTCTTCAATGGCTTCCCGTATCCTCTCGCTCGTTGAACAGCCCCGCGAAGAAACGCATTGAATGCTTTCATGGCTAATTGGTTGTGCTGAGTAAACCATGGGGTTCTACTGAGCAAACGACAGCCAGCCGACAGGAGTTGCCGCCGAAATCTTAAAGCCACTCAACATTCTATTAAAATGCGTTAATCCTCGATCTACTCCTCTTCTTCTTCCAGGAAAAGCTGCTCGGCCCGTAGGTCGAATTGTGGGCCCGAAAGCTCCTCGACAAACCACACGTAGATGAGCTCACAGGCAAGCTTCAGCAAGTCATCCGTCAGAATGACTTCGATCAGCAATTCATCGAACGGTAGCTCGCCGTCTTGCTCGACGCGATCCGTGGTGGTGGCGATGTACGGCGCCCCCTGGTCGGGCCGATACTGAATGATGCGCAACGCCCGCTGCCGATCCAGGACCAGGCCGTTAAAAACGGGGTGACCATCCGTCATTTCGGGCTTTTCCAATACGTAAGATTGATAGTGATAATCGTGGGGAGCAAGGGTCTGATCGACCACATTTTTCCAGAGTTGCTGCACCTTTCGGTACTCGCTGGCGTCGTCCAAAAAATGGGGATGCAGGAGAATAGCCATCGTCCGTCGAGTTTTATTTCGGTGAAAGGAATAAAAGACCGGGCCGCAAAGCAGCCGCTCGAATTGGACGTTAGTGGTAAAGCTTGGGAGGCCTTCTCTGAGTGGGATGCCGCCGGTGCTCGCAGGAACAAGGCGGGCCTAATTAAATCGAACCAAAGGTAAAAAATAAAGTTAAATCCTACTAAAATAGATTATTATTTAACAAAGATGACTTCGTCAAGTCAGCCTACAGGCTTTGGTTCCGCGGCATGAATGCCGCGAAACCGTATGTTACCAAACTATTCACCCCCTTTTTATTGGGTAGCGCACTGTACTTCCAAAGCAGCGATACGCTCCTCTTGCCGGATGAGGTGTAGGGTGAGCTCTTCGATTTTCGCGAGCAACTTCAGGCTAAAATCACTGATGTCTAAACCGTTGCGCTGCACGTCGGCGGCACTCGGGATACCCGGCAGGTGGCGATGCGCCTGAATGTGCTGCTGCACCTCGCCCAGGCTCGGTAGTACATAGGAATCTTCGAAGACAAAGTCGGGCACCTGGAGCGTTTCACCATTTACCTGAATGGCGCCGGTATCGCCGTTGATTTGGACGGTCTTGCTGCCGTTGCGGTCGTATACGATGAGGTCGCCGTCGGCGTTGGGGCCGCCGAGGTGCAGAGTGGCTCCGCGGCCATCGAGTCGGATCGTGGCCGAACCACTGTCGCTGCGCACGGTCAGATCACCGTCAGTGCCTTTATCCCCGAGGGTCAATTTGGCGCCGGAGCTTTCAAACTTCATCGTCACCTTGTCCTGGCGATTGCGCAGGAATAAATCGCCGTCGGCCCCCTCGCCGCCGATATGGACGTTGGCAGAATCGCCGTTGAAGTGCATGCTCTGCTCCCCTTTTTTGGTGTAGAGCTTGAGGTCGCCGTCTTGACCACTGCCACCGAGTTTAATATCGGCCTTCTTACCGTCGATCTGAATGGTCAGTTGGCCTTTGGAATCGCCTAGCTGAAGTTGGGTTTCCATAGTAGCTTAATATTTGCGGGCCGTTTCGGCCCCGGGTTGATGGATAATCCGAAAGCTACGAAATGCTGGTCTACTACCGATCTTTGAAATTAAAAAAGGCCATATACGTATTGCCCCCCTGATAGCGTTGAAATAATACTCACCCTCTCACTTACCGCACCCTCTAAGATTACTACCGCGTATACTGACCAGAAGTCCGGGGAGAAATTCTTTCGATAAATATTGTAGTTTTTCCTATCTTTGCGAGACTGTTCGGCAACGCGCGTTGCCGAAAACGTATCTAAAACAAAATCAGCGACTTGTCAGTTACAGGAAAGTGCGCTTTTTCTCAAACTACTCAATTTCTGTAACATCGTGTCCTACTCTGCCATGACCACAAATAGCAACTTAGGTGCCAGGCTGCGCACTTATCGAAATCAATGGGGCTTTTCTCAAGAGCACCTGGCTACTCTGCTCCACGTCAAACGGGAACAAATCAGCTACTACGAAACCGGCGAACGCGCCATTCCTTTGCATCAGCTCGAACGAATTACCGATGTATTCGGGGTAGAGCTATCCGATTTTCTAAATCAAGACCCCGATACCGCGGCCGTTTCCGTCGAAGTGGCTTTCCGGGCTGATGAATTACCGAAGGAAGATACCCCAGCGATTGCCGACTTCCGCCGCATCGTCAAAAATTACCTCAAGCTCGTTAAGATCAACGACTAGCTAGCATGGCGCCTTCGAAGCTCAAGCTCAAGACGCTCGAACACCAGGCCGGCCTACTGCGTAGCCAGTGGGGATTGAGCCCCTACGAGCCGATTCCCTTCCGCAGCTTACTACTGAGCCAGGGCGTACTCACTGTTTTTAAATCGATGAGCCAACGGGTTTCGGGGATGGCTCTCAAGGTGCAGCGGGGCGATCAGGTTCATCGCTTCATGCTTGTCAACGCCACCCATCCCCCCGGCCGCCAACACTTCACCATCTGCCACGAGCTGTACCATTTATTTGTGCAGGAACAGTTTTCGAATCGGGTTTGTGCCACGGGTAGCTTTCAATATGACGACCCCGAAGAAGTCAATGCCGACTGGTTTGCCGCTTTTTTACTCATGCCGCAGGAAGGCATTTTCCGGATGATTCCCGAAGCAGAACGCCAGCGCATCGATAAAATATCACTCGCAACTATTTTGCGGCTGGAACAATATTTCGCTTCTTCGCATTCTGCTATGTTAGTACGGCTTCGCAATTTAAAGCTGATCAGCGCCAACAAAGCAGAATCGTTGAGAAAAGGCGTGGCGCAGCAGGCAAAGCTGTACGGACATCCAACACATTTGTACCACCCGGGTACGAACGATATGGAGATCATCGGAGATTATGGAGCGCGTGCCCGGGAATTGTTCCAGAATGAACGCATCAGTGAAAGCCACTATGCGGAACTCATGCTGGACATCGGTATAGATGTCTTTGCCGAGGAACCCGATGCACAACACAATGCCGAAGATCTTAATTGACGCCGCTGTCTTTTACGACTTTGTTATCAACAAACAGGTCCCCTGCCTGGAACGACTTTTTCCCAAAGGACTCTTCCTGATTGAGGAAGCCTATGTCACCATTCGCCGGTACCGGGAGATGGCTGCTGTGGTCAGCACTATGCTACAAAATAAAACCATCAATCCGGTACGCCTCCCTACCCAGGACTTCTTCGCATTCGACAAATACCAACAGGTAGTCAAACAAGGATTCGGAATGAGCGAAAGTGCGGCCATCGCCTACGCCCTGCTCAATACCGGTAAAAATTTTGCCGTCACCAGCAACAATACGTACGTAAAAAAATATTGTCAGGGCCAGGAAATCACCTGCCTGAATACGCTCGATATCCTTTGCTTTGCTCTCGAAAAGCAATTGCTTGCCGAAGCTGCTTGCGACAAATTTATCGCCACCATGAAACGGCGGGGAGTAGGCCTGAAGGTCGATCGGATTAAGGATTATAAATGCCCCCCTCTACCGACCACCTAACTAGCGAACCCTTCCTTGCTGCACGGCAGAAGATTGCTCCGAAAACGCGTTGAGGTATTGATAAATAGCCTTCGCTTCGGTAGTATCTATGAGGTGATAGGGGTGCATCGGAAGTTTATAAGCGCCCTTATTCGGGCGCTGACCATATATCATCGCTCCGACAAATTGATCCTCCGTCCACTGGCTTATGTTTGAATTGCCGTCCAGCAGTAGGCTGGGCACCTCAATGTCGTAGTCGGCCAGGCGGAAGGTGTATCCGCCTTTCAGGTAATCGGGCGTATTCTCGGCCACGAGCGGATCAGCAGATTCCGGCCCTGCGGAGTGACAATAATAGCACAAATAGCGATTGTTGATTTGGTAGGCGCCGTGTGCCACAGGATCGGTAGCTATGGAAGGCTCTTCCGGATATTGCTCCTGGTATTCAAGGGGCTTCCAGGCAAACGAATACAGCGCTTTCGCCAACATCGTCGGTTCGTAAGCAGGTTGTTGTACCTCGGAGGGCTGAACAGTAGGATCGTCGGATCGCAGGAAGGCAATCATAGCGTGGATATCTTCCTCAGAGGCCGCCGCCCATCGGGGCATGACAGGAATGGACAATTGTCCGTTTTTCTTCACTCCAGTGCGTAGTAATCGGTACAATTCGCCATCGGTATAACTACCAATTCCGTATTCGGGGTGTTGGGTAATATTAGAAGTATAAATGACTCCCAGCGGCTCGGCACCGCGATCGTCCAGAAACTGGCCCTCGAACTTCCCTCGGTGCAAGTGGCAGCCCTGACAATTCAGATAGACGAGCTTTTTACCGTGGGCGAGCAAGTCTGCGGTTGGTTCCACGGTTAATTCCGGAACGGAAACATCCGGATAAGCGGCAATGCCTTGGCTATTGATATATAAAGTAGTACCGGCAAAGAGGAGAATAACGAACAGCAAGAGCACACCGAGGGTGCGAAAGAGGAGTTTGCGCTTCATGATTTGGGTGGATACGGGTTATTAATGCATTTTCGCTGTAAAATAAGACGACTGGCAAAAACCCGATCGCCCCTTTGGCAAAAATTCAAAAAAATCATCATGCGGCAAGCATCGCTTATTCTTGGAGCGCTCGGTATGGGGCTGCTCTTGCCGGCGTTGGCCCAATTGGTATTTCTGGTTCACCCGCTATTAATGGCGTTGCTTTTCATCTCCTTCCTGAATATCAACTGGCGCGATATTCGGCCGAAGCGACAACATGCCCGGTTGTTGGTGGCTCAACTCGGCATCGGCAGTAGTATGTATCTGTTGTTTCGGGAGATAGACGCTGGCATCGCCCAGACGTTATTCCTGGCGGGCCTGGCTTCGCCGGCGGTTGCCGGAGTAATTATGATCGACTTGATGGGTCGGAACGTGGCCTTTGTGCTAAGTAGTATTGTGATCCAAACGTTCGGGATTGCGCTGGCCCTTCCTTTTTTGATGCAGTGGCTCCAATTACCGATATCCGGTTTTTCCTTACTGGAAATACTCGGCAGTGTTTTTTTCACGATTAGTTTACCAATGGTAGTGATGATTGTAGCCACTACCATTTATCCACGCATCCGGCAACTGCCGTTGCGGTTTCCTCAAATAGGCCTGTTTGTGTTTCTGCCGCTTATTACCCTAGCCGGCAGTCGGATCAGTGCATTCATATGGGAGCAACCTGCCGGCTTAAATCAACAATTGATACTGATCGCTCTGCTCTCCGCCTTGCTCTGTGCCATGAATTTCACCATTGGTTTTTGGCTGGGCGGCAGTAACCGCTCCTGGGAATCGAGCGTGAGTCTGGGGCGCAAAAATTGCATGTTAGTCGTTTGGTTGGGGCTAACCTTTCTCGACCCAATCTCAATTGTGGCAC
This sequence comes from uncultured Saprospiraceae bacterium, assembly GCA_964504335.1. Lineage (GTDB taxonomy): Bacteria > Bacteroidota > Bacteroidia > Chitinophagales > Saprospiraceae > CAZDET01. The sequence continues at coordinate 45,937 of CAZDET010000033.1, read as the reverse complement.
CCATGTTTTACCTCGTCTGGCAGAACATTATCAACACCCTGCAGCTCGCCTACATCAAAACCCAGGACCGGTCTCGGAGTGCTACTGCATCCTCGTGATATCGGATGCGCTGGTAGCCTTGGCCTGAACCTTATCGGGATTGCCTCCGTAGTGGACATCGCTCGCACCGGAAGCCTGAATGATGATCGCGGAGGTGGCATGCACCCAGGCGTCGGAGCCTCCACTGCAGTTTATCGTTACGTTTTGGGCCTTCAGGTTCTTGGCTTTCAAATCACTTCCTCCGGAGGTGACCGCATCAATATTCTGAAAAGAGCCGCTCAGCTCCGCATCCGACCCACCATTCAAACGCAGCGTCAGGTTCTGTCCGGCCACGTCCATTTCCAGGTCGCTACCACCACTCATCTCCAGGGTCAGGTCCTCGACGTTGAACATCCCATCGCCGTAGACGTCGGCCCCGCCGCTCGCCTTCAGGCGCTTCATAGCAGGCAGAGAAACGACCGCTCTCAGTTTATTGGTGGATATAGAACCGTCTACTTTCAGTTCCAACTCCCCATTATTCACCCGACTGATGATGCGGTCCTGGACATTTTCGTCGGTAATAATAGTCACACCAAACCCATTCCCCTGGCTCACGTAGAGGTCAATCCCCGATTGGACGCGAATAGCATCAAAGTCGCGGAGATCACGCTTCTGTTCAACGATGTTCCCATTTCCCTTTACCCGATTCCATTTTTGGGCCTGAAGCGGCAGGGCCAGGGTAGCAATTAATAGTAAGAGTAATGGAAAGGATAGCTTTTGTATCATAGTAAAAGTCTTGTTTTTCGAAAAGACTTTAATATTTTAACGGGGTTGCATTCAATCAAACCTACTCACCGGTTAATGCCGTTATTTATACATGACAAAAAGTGGTTTGGGTTTGATCCAAAGAGCTCAATCCAATTGAACGTCAGTATATGTGATGTAGCCGAATATCCAGCGGCACAAAAACAATGAACTATGGTAGTTAACTTTCAAACATCCACACCTATCAGTGACGAAGCAAAGGTGTTCATCCAGGAAAAGCTACAGAAACTGGACACCTTTTACGACCGTATCGAGGCGGCGAACGTGTTCGTCCACACCGATGACGGATCCAATGTAGGAGGCTTCAAAGAAGTGGAAGTACGGCTGGCCGTGCCCGGCCCCGACCTATTTGCAAAAGACGATAGTAGCACGATCGAGCAGTCCGTCAGCAATGTGGTGGACAAGCTCCGACGTCAAATCCTGAAGATGAAGGACAAGATGAATGACCACAAAGCGGTATAGGCCGCCTGCTGTATTGTCCTGACCAACAAAGGCCCACCCGGAATATACCGAGTGGGCCTTCTCTGTCCCATTTACCAGTAGGAGAACTATTCTTCCTCTTCGGAGGCGGTAGCTGCGGCGGCGGCCGCAGT
>CAZDET010000033.1:24063-44401 GCA_964504335.1 uncultured Saprospiraceae bacterium | reverse complement strand
GCAGTAGCTTCACCAGTGCTTCCCTTTCCGCTGCCTCCCCGGCGCGTACGCCGGCGACGGCGACCGCTGGCGGGTTGTTCTTCTTTGGTTATCCGGTAGACGTCGTTGAAATCAACGAATTCGATCATTGCCATTTCTGCACCATCTCCCCGCCGGAAACCGGTTTTGATGACACGCAGGTAACCGCCCGGCCGATCACCGACCTTTGGCCCAATGACGTCAAACAGCTCTTTGACGGCATCTTTGTTTTGCAGATAGCTGAAAACTGTCCGCCGGGTGTGCATCGTGTTCTTCCGCGCTTTGGTGATGAGCGGTTCGGCGAAAACGCGTAGCGCCTTCGCCTTTGCCAGCGTAGTATTAATGCGTTTGTGCGTGACCAGGGCGATGGTCAAATTGCGTAGCAGTGCCTTGCGGTGGGCAGCTTTTCGCCCCAGATGATTAAATTTCTTACCGTGACGCATAGCCAATGTTTTAGCGCCGCAACACACCTTAGCCAGCGGGGAACTTCCCAGAGACGCAGGTCATCTCTTTCGCGCCGCGAAGGGTAATTGCAAGTGAGGTAATTTTCCCTAGGGAACCTGCTATTGTAGTAGTTTAGTCTGTTAGTACGTTAGAAACTACCCGATTGTACTAACAGACCAAAAGACCAAAGTACCAACTAGTCTTCCTCCAGCTTGTACTTCGACAAGTCCATGCCGAAGGTCAGGCCTTTGTCTTGGAGAAGCTCTTCGATTTCTACCAATGACTTTTTACCGAAGTTGCGGAATTTGAGCAACTCGTGTGTATCGTACTTGACCAGTTCGGCCAGGGTATTGATTTTAGCCGCTTTGAGGCAGTTGTAAGCCCGAACGGAGAGGTCGAGATCTTCGAGTGAGGTTTTGAGCAGCTTGCGCATGTGCAGGATGTGCTCGTCGACGATTGTCTCCTCGCGGGTACCCGTAGGACTGAAATCGATATTCTCGTCGGTGATCAGCATTAGGTGCTGAATCAGAATGCGAGAAGCTTCGCGGATGGCCTCCTCCGGATGGATGGTGCCGTCCGTTTTGACCTCAATCGTTAGCTTTTCGTAATCCGTGCGCTGACCTACCCGGGTGTTTTCGATCCGGTAAGCTACATTTTTGATTGGCGTGTAGATGGCATCCACCGGGATCACCCCGATAGGGGCATCTTTCGGCAGGTTTTCATCGGCCGGTAGGTACCCGCGTCCCTTTGTAACGGTCAATTCCACTTCGAGATTGACAAAAGGCTCCATGGTGCAGATCACCAAATCGGGGTTCATGACTTTGAAGACATTGGTATGAGCTTCAATGTCGCCAGCGACGAATGCTTCTTTACCGCTAATCGTGAGGTATACCTTCTCTTCGGTAATGTTTTCGTCGGCAATGATCTGCTTGATACGTACCTGCTTCAGATTCAGGATGATCTCTACCACGTCCTCCACAACGCCCCGGATGGTGGCGAATTCATGCTCGACACCTGCAATTCGAACGGCCGATATAGCAAACCCTTCCAGAGAAGAGAGCAATACCCGGCGTAGCGAATTACCGATAGTTTGGCCGAAGCCCGGCTCGAGCGGTTTAAATTCAAAAAGCCCCTCAAAATCATTGGCTTTCTCCATGGTGATTTTGTCGGGCTTCTGGAAACTCAGAATACTCATAAGCGATACTGTGCTTTGGGGTGGTAAGAGCTAGCTTATTCTATTACTTAGAGTACAATTCGACGATCAGCTGTTCGTTGATCTTCTCCGGAATCATGTCGCGTTCCGGGTACTCCAGGAATTTTCCTTCCATTTTGTCCGGATTGAATTCGATGAATCCAAACCGGCGGGCGTCGCCCTTCGTGGCAACCGAATGGCGGATCACATCCAGTACCTGCGATTTGCCACGAACGCCGATAACGTCGCCCGGACGCACTTGTGTAGAGGGCACGTTATTGACGATGCCATTCAACACAATGTGCTTATGGGTTACCAACTGACGGGCAGCCCGACGCGTGGGTGCAATTCCCATGCGGTAAACGAGATTGTCCAACCGCGCTTCCAGCAACTGGAGTAGCACGGTACCGGTAACCCCTTTCTTACTGCTGGCGCGCTCAAATAAATTGCGGAACTGACGCTCCAGCACGCCGTAAGTATATTTGGCCTTCTGCTTCTCCATCAACTGCTGAGAGTAGTCAGAAGCCTGCCGGCGCCGACGGCTGTTACCGTGCTGGCCGGGGCGATACTTTTTGCGATCAAAAGCCTTATCGGGACCGTAGATGGCCTCTCCGAATGCTCTGGCTTTTTTCGACTTTGGTCCTGTATACCTTGCCATGTATTTCCTGATGAAAAGTGATCGATTCCTGTCGCTCTACCCTACCGCGCTAGCGGTACTCCAGGAAATTATTCCGCCGGCAAAGGCCATCGGAATAGGTAGACGCACCCAGGGAATCGGGAATATTAATTTATACCCGTCGACGCTTCGGAGGGCGGCAGCCATTGTGCGGTACGGGCGTTACGTCTTTAATCCGCGTCACGCGTACTCCGGAGCCGTCTATGGCGCGAATAGCCGCCTCACGGCCGGAACCCGGCCCCTTTACGTAGACCTCCACATGGCGCAAACCAGCATCGTACGCGGTGCGAGCCGCTTCGGAAGCTGCTACTTGAGCCGCGTAGGGCGTATTTTTCTTCGACCCCCGGAAGCCCGCCTTACCGGCAGAGGCCCAGGAAATCACATCTCCCTTCTTATTCGTAATGGAAATGATGATGTTGTTAAAGGTGGCCTGTATGTAAGCTAGACCGTCGGAGTCTACTTTTACCTTGCGCTTTTTTGCTTTGGCGCCCTGACCACCACTACCTCGTTTAGCCATATTCTTCGAACCGATTTATCCGAGATTATTTGGTCGCTTTCTTCTTGTTAGCAACTGTCTTACGCTTGCCTTTCCGGGTGCGCGCGTTGGTTTGCGTACGCTGACCGCGTAAGGGCAGGCCTTTGCGGTGCCGCAGGCCCCGGTTGCAACCGATATCCATCAAGCGTTTGATATTGGTCTGCACCTCGGAGCGCAATTCACCCTCGACCTTATATTCATTAGTGACGATGGCCGAAATCGTTCGGACATTGTCGTCCGTCCAGTCTACCACTTTAGTATTCTGATCGATACCAGCCTGATCGAGAATTTCGGCTGCCCGGCTTCTGCCGATGCCGAAGATGTAAGTTAGGCTGATAAGACCGCGCTTGTTTCGAGGAAGGTCAACGCCTGCAATACGAGCCATGTGTCGCTTTCAGTTTAGACCCGGTAATACCGGACCAGTCATTAATTATCCCTGACGTTGCTTGAACCGGGGATTTTTCTTGTTAATGATGTAAATTTTTCCTTTCCGACGTACAATTTTGCAGTCGGTGGAACGCTTCTTCACGGAAGGTTTTACTTTCATGATCGACCTTTTGAAGATCAGCGGCAGGGTTATTTGTAGCGATAAGTAATTCGCCCGCGCGACAAATCGTAGGGCGACATCTCTACAGCTACCTTGTCACCAGGTAAGATGCGAATGTAATTCATGCGCATTTTACCCGAGATGGTGGCTACTATTTCGTGATCATTTTCCAGACGCACCCGGAACATAGCGTTCGAAAGCGCCTCTTCGATGACCCCGTCCTGCTTGATCAGGTTTTTCTTAGACATACAAAAAATTTCGGTGTGCAAAGGTAACAAAAAGTTACGGATTTTTGAGAAAAAACTCAAAATCCTCGACTTTCCCTACTGCATCCCGAATTGCGATTAGCTAAGTACCGCCTCCTTCATAGTCACGGTGCGCACGTTCGGATTATTCTGGATCGCGGCTTCGATCGGCCCGTGGTCGCTCATGAGATCAGCCCCGTCTTTGCGGATGGCCACCGTATGCTCGTAGTGAGCAGAAGGCTTGCGATCTCTGGCGAATACGGTCCAGCCGTCGCGCAGCGTGCGTACTTCCCGCCGGCCGAGGTTGATCATTGGCTCAATAGCGATGATCAGGCCCTCCTGGATTTTAGTTCCTCGACCTCTTTTACCGTAGTTGGGCACGTCCGGCGCTTCGTGTAGATTTCGGCCCAGGCCATGGCCTACAAGCTCACGGACAACAGAGTATTTATATTCACGCTCTACGTAGTGCTGAATAGCATAACTGATATCTCCAATCCGATTGCCTACCTTGGCCTGTTCGATTCCCAGGTACAAAGAGGTGAGCGTGACGCGGCATAGTTCCATAACCCCTTCGTCGACCTCTCCTAGCGGGAACGTGTAAGCGGCATCTCCGTGGAAGCCATTCATGAAGGTTCCGCAATCAACCGATACGATATCGCCGTCTTGAAATACCTGATCTTTGGAAGGAATCCCGTGTACGACACTTTCGTTGACTGAAACGCAAAGCGTAGCCGGGAAATCGCGATAGCCTTTGAATGCGGGGATCGCGCCGTGGTCGCGGATTAACTCCTCCGCCTGACGGTCAATTTCCGCACCGGTCATTCCGGGTTTGATTATGCTTCCGACGTGTGCCAGCGTCTTACAGACCAACAGACAACTTTCCCGAACCAATTCGATCTCCTCGTCGGTCTTGTATTGAATAGTTTTCATCTAATTCGTTTTCCGGCTAAACAACCCGTCAGAATCGCCAAAGTTTACATGTTCGCGCCAATACCCTGCATCCGACTGCTACGACCCTGAATCCGCCCTTCTTTCACTAAGCCGTCATAGCGACGCATCAGCAGATGGCTTTCGATTTGTTGCAATGTATCGAGTACCACACCTACCAGGATGAGCAGAGACGTGCCGCCGAAGAAGGCAGCAAACTGGTAGTTAACGCCCAGCGCAGATACCAGCGCGGGGAGAATGGCGATGAAACCGAGAATAACGGAGCCGGGAAGCGTAACGCGAGAAGTAACCGCGTCGATATATTCCTCGGTAGGCTTGCCGGGCTTTACTCCCGGGATAAAGGCGTTTTGGCGCTTCAGGTATTCCGCGTAGTTCTTGGGGTTTACAATTAAGGCTGTGTACACGTAAGTGAAGAGTACGACCATTAGAAAGTAAACAAGGTTGTACGGGGCGGACGTGAAGTCGTTGAATACCCGAACAAACCAACTGGACTGGGCATCGACTCCGCCAGTTGCCTGGGCAATGGTAACTGGCAAAAACATCAACGTCTGGGCAAAGATAATCGGCATTACACCTGCGGCATTCACCTTCAGCGGAATGTAGTCGCGTGCCCCGGCCTGTGGAACATTACCGGTCCCGCGGCCCACCATGCGTTTCGCAAATTGAATGGGAATGCGGCGTACACCGGTTACGATGAGCACCGTGGCCATGATGACCAGGAAAAGAGCCACCAGCTCGATCACGAAAATGAGGAATCCGCCCTGCGTGATCTGCGACTGCAATTCGAAGATAAAGGCTCCCGGCAGGCTGGCAATGATACCAACGGTGATCAACAGCGATACCCCGTTACCAATTCCGCGATCCGTGATGCGCTCGCCGAGCCACATGGCGAAGATGGTACCCGTTGATAGAATGATGATATTGGATAGCCAGAAGACGCCCTCGGGGATGCGGGGATCTACCGCCTGAAGGGTGGTCTTTACGTATCCGAGATAAATCCCGCCTTGCACGAGGGTAATCGCTACCGTAAGCAAGCGGGTAATCTGATTAATTTTCTTGCGGCCCGATTCACCTTCCCGTTGCTGTAGGCGCTGGAAATAGGGTACGGCAAAGCCCAACAACTGCATAATGATACTGGCAGTGATGTAGGGCATGATCCCGAGGGCGAAGATGGAGGCATTATTAAAAGCTCCACCGGTGAAGATGTTAATCAAGCCCAGAAGGTCATTGGGATTTCCACTTTGGCTGAGGGCGCTATCCAGCGCGTCGGGGTCTACCCCCGGAAGTACGATGAACGTACCAAAGCGGAAGATGGTAATCAGCCCCAGCGTAAACAGGATGCGATTGCGCAGTTCCTGAATCTTCCAGATATTCTTCAGCGTCTCGATGAATCGGTTCATGGTATACGTTATACGAGGTTTACACTACCACCAGCCTGTTCGATGCGTTCCTTAGCGCTGGCCGATACGGCGTGCGCGCTTACGACCAACTTGGCAGTTAATTCTCCACCACCCAGGATCTTAACGCGATCCCGCTTTCTTACAATGCCTTGTTCGACGAGGGATTCGGGGGAAATTTCGGTCAACCCAAACTTTTCGCTGATCGCTTGAAGCCGGGTGAGGTTGATGGGCACGTATTCCGTCCGGTTAGGGTTTTTGAACCCTCGTTTCGGCAGGCGCATCTGGATAGGCATTTGGCCACCCTCGAAATTGCGCTTGGTTTTGTGGCCGGAGCGCGATTTATCTCCCTTGTGTCCACGGGTGGAAGTACCACCATGGCCCGATCCCTGGCCCCGGCCGATGCGTTTGCGGCGGCGAACTGAACCGGGGGCCGGGCTTAGACGATGCAAGTCCATGATCTTTATTTTGTCAACTATTGCCCGCCGGGCAACAGTTATAGAAGTTCGAAAAATACAAATAAATCATTATATCGACTCGATAGTCACTAAATGACTTACGCGATCGATCATCCCCTGGATTTGGGGAGTGTTCTCGTGGATGACGCTTTGATTCATCCGCTTGAGTCCGAGGGCCTCCATAGTGGCTTTCTGCCGCTTGGGCCGATCGATGGTGCTCTTAACCTGCGTGATCTTCACCTTTGCCATCACACGTTCTGATTTTGGTATATGAACCGATTAACCTTCAAATAGCTTCTCCATGGAAATGCCGCGCTGCTTGGCCACTTTCTGTGGGCTGCGCAGCTTGGAAAGAGCGTCGATGGTCGCTTTCACTACATTGTGAGGATTCGATGATCCCTGAGATTTTGCCAACACGTCGTGGACGCCCGCAATTTCAAGAACGGCGCGCATGGCTCCCCCGGCAATTACTCCGGTACCTTCGGCGGCCGGCTTGATCAGCACCTTACCGGCACCGTACTTACCCTTTTGCTCGTGCGGGATAGTTCCCTTGTACAGGGGAACGCGAATGATATTTTTCTTGGCATCATCCACCGCCTTGGAAATGGCCTCGGATACGTCGCGGGCTTTTCCCAAGCCATGACCGACAGCCCCCTTTCCATCTCCAACAACCGCTACGGCTGCAAAGCTAAAGGTACGACCACCCTTAGTCACCTTTGCCACGCGGTTGAGGTTCACTAGCTTTTCCTTGAGTTCCGTTTCCGTTGCCCGTACGCGGTTATTACTATCCTTGCCGCCCCGTTCGTTTGAATTTCGCTTCGCCATGCTCGTCAATAGCTTTAATCTGATTAAAATTTCAGCCCGCCTTCACGAGCTCCATCGGCCAATGCTTTTACCCGCCCGTGGTAGAGATAGCCACCGCGGTCAAAAACAACCTGCTCGATGTTTTGGCCCTTGGCACGCTCGGCCAGCAGTTTCCCAACCGCAGCGGCTTGGTCCGACTTATTACCGTCTTTTGCAACCGCATCTTCGGTAGAATTGGCCGCCGCCAAGGTACGCCCGGCACGATCGTCGATCAGTTGGGCGTAGATGTATTTATTAGAGCGAAAGACCGACAGGCGGGGCCGCTCGGCCGTGCCGCGTATCTTCTTGCGCACCCGCATGTGAATGCGCTTTCGGCTAATGCGCTTCGTTGTTTTCATTGCTCGTTTTTTTCCCCGGATATCCGGATCAACTACTTACTTTTTAGCTGCTGTCTTACCGGCCTTCCGGCGAATTTCTTCGCCCTTAAAGCGGATACCTTTTCCTTTGTAGGGCTCCGGCGGACGCAACGCCCGAATCTTGGCTGCCACCTGACCAATCAGTTGCTTGTCGGAAGACGAGAGGATAATGATCGGTGCCTTACCCTTTTCCGTCTTTGTTTCCACTTTTACTTCCTCAGGTACGATAAAGTAAACCGGGTGCGAAAAACCCAGTGTCAGGATCAGCAACTGGCCCTTGTTTTCCGCACGATAACCAACGCCCACTACTTCCAGATCATACTTGTAGCCGTTGCTTACTCCCTCGACCATATTGTTGACAAGCGCTCGGTAGAGTCCGTGGATAGAGCGATGCCGCTTGCTATCCGTCGGGCGATCGATCGTAAAGGTGCCATCTTCCATCTTTATAGAAAGATCGGGATCAATCTGTTGCTTCAATTCTCCCTTCGGCCCTTTAACCGTCACCAGGTTGCCCTTGCTGACATCGATGGTTACGCCCTGTGGAACCGAAATGGGTGATTTACCTACTCGCGACATCGTTCTGGAATTTGGCCGTTAGTTAATAAATGTAGCACAATACCTCGCCGCCAACGTGTGCTGTCCGCGCCTGTTTGTCGGTCATCACGCCTTTGGAAGTAGACATTACTGCGATTCCCAAGCCATTGATAACCCGCGGCAATTCGTCTGCTTTGACGAACTTGCGCAGTCCTGGCCGGGAAACGCGCTTCAAGCTGCGAATCACCGGTTGTTTGGTGTCTCGGTCGTACTTGAGCGCGATTTTTATGATACCCTGTTTGCCCTTTCCGGCTTCGTCATCGAACATGTACTTCAGGATATACCCCTGATCGTACAAGATCTCGGTGATCCGTTTCTTGAGGTTTGAAGCGGGAATTTCAATGACGCGGTGCCCGGCCATCTGGCCGTTGCGGATGCGCGTCAGATAATCCGCGATGGGATCGGTTACTGCCATTTCTACACCATTGCGCCGGTTGGTTTTCACGCGATTTATTCGCGGAACTACACCGGCTGTTAAAGATATTACCAGCTTGCTTTGCGCACTCCGGGAATTTTTCCATCCAGTGCCATCTCCCGGAATTTAACCCGGCAGAGCCCAAACTGGCGCATGTATCCTTTAGGGCGCCCGGTCAGCCGACAGCGGTTGTGCAAGCGGATCGGGTTGGAGTTGCGAGGTAGTCTATCCAACTCCTCCCAACGGCCCTCCTCCTTGAGCTGCTTGCGAAGAGCTGCGTATTTGGCAACCATTCGTTCGCGCTTGCGCTCGCGGGCTATTATTGATTTCTTTGCCATTACAAATTCGGTATACTGCGTTAGTTATTCTGATTCTTGAACGGAAGCCCCAACCCTTTCAGCAACGCGAGTGCCTCGGCGTCCGTTTTGGCGGTAGTCACGAAGGTGATGTCCATCCCGGTGATATTGCTCACTTTATCGAGATCGATTTCGGGAAAAATGATCTGCTCCGTGATGCCCATGGAGTAGTTGCCCCGGCCGTCGAAGCTCTTGTCGTTAATTCCCCGAAAGTCCCGCACCCGCGGCAAAGCCACGCTGACGAGACGGTCGATGAATTCGAACATGCGCGTACGGCGTAGTGTAACCCGCGCACCGATCGTCATTCCTTCCCGCAGCTTAAAGTTAGACACCGACTTCTTCGCTTTGGTCGGTACGGCCTTTTGCCCCGTGATAAGCGTTATCTCCTGTAGCGCATTATCGACCAGCTTCTTGTCCTGGGTGGCTTTGCCAACTCCCTGGTTGATCGATACTTTTACCAGGCGAGGGATTTCCATCGGGCTGGAGTATTGAAATTGCTCCATCAATGCCGGAGCCACTTCCTCGCGGTACTTTTTCTGTAATCTCGGTTCGTAACTCATTAGTCGATGGTGTTTCCGGTTTTCTTGGAAATGCGCTGCAACTTGCCGCTTTCATCACGCTGACGGCCCACGCGCGTGGGCTCGTTGGTCTTCGGATCAACCAGCATCAGGTTGCTGATGTGAATGGGCATCGGCTTATCGATGATACCGCCGGCATTCATCTCCGTTGGCTTTTGATGCTTTTTGCGCACATTCACCTCTTCGACGATCGCGCGATTCTTATCCGGAAAGACTTCGATGACCTCCCGAACCTTTTCCCGATCCCTGTCGGCCCCGGCGATAACGACTACCTTATCTCCCTTCTTGATTTTCAATTTGGGAGTAAAGCGCTTATTATTTCCTTGCTTCTTCTTAGCCATTGTCTCTTATTTTCGAAGCCTCCGTTCTTACAGAACTTCCGGTGCCAATGAAACGATGCGCATAAAATCCCGTTCGCGCAGTTCCCGCGCTACCGGGCCGAAAATGCGGGTACCCCGGGGCTCTTCGCTCGCCGTGAGCAATACCACCGCATTGTCGTCGAAGCGGATGTAGGAGCCATCACGACGACGGATTTCCTTTTTCGTCCGCACTACGACGGCTTTACTTACCGCTCCTTTTTTGATTCCTCCCGGCGAGGCATCCTTAACGGAGACAACGATGGTGTCGCCAATAGTGGCGTAGCGCCGCTTGGAGCCACCCAGTACGCGGATGCAGAGCACTTCCTTTGCTCCGCTATTATCGGCTACTCGCAGCCGGGACTCTTGCTGAATCATGACACGTTCACTTTAGAAATCGCTAAGACGACCGTTCGTTGGTAGAGCGGAGCAGGCTTACTTGGCCTTTTCCAGCACTTCGACGAGTCGCCACCGCTTTTTACTGCTCAGAGGACGCGTTTCCATAATGCGCACCAGATCGCCGATCCGGCACTCATTCTGCTCGTCGTGAGCCATGAATTTCTTTGACTTTTTTACAAACTTACCGTAAATCGGGTGCCGAAGCCGCCGCTCCACTGACACCGAGATGGTCTTATCCATCTTGTTGCTGGTCACGACACCGATCCGTTCTTTGCGCAAATTGCGTTCTTGCATTGCTAAATAATTTGACATTGGTTAGCAGCTACCTGGTCCGCGATTTACGCCGCGAACGGATTTTGGTCCGCTTCGCCAGGGTGGCCTCATCTGCTCCGGCCAGCTCCCTGCGGCGCATTTCTGCCTTCATCCGGGCAATATCCCGGCGCACTTCGCGGAGCGCCAGCGGATTTTCCAGCCCCACCACATTGTGATCCAGCTGCATTTTACCGTACTGAGTAACGGTATCGTTTAGTTCGGACTGCAACTCTTCATCTGTGAAGTTTTGCAGCTCGAGGTATTTTTTACTTGCCATTGCGTAAGTCTTTAAGCGGCAACAGCCGTTAGTCTGCGTAATCAGGACGAACGACCGTTTTCGTTTGAACCGGCAACTTCTGAGCGGCCAGTCGCAGGGCTTCCTCAGCAATCTCGCGGGGCACACCATCAAGCTCGAACATAATCCGGCCGGGCTGTACGTTTGCTACCCAGTGATCGAGGTTACCTTTACCCTTACCCATACGTACCTCCAACGGCTTACTCGTGATGGGCTTATCGGGGAAAATGCGAATCCAAACTTTTCCTTCACGCTTCATGTAGCGCGTCATCGCAATACGAGCCGCCTCAATCTGCCGGTTGGTGATCCGCCCGCCATCCAGTGATTTCAAGCCAAACGAACCAAAAGCCACGGTGTAACCGCGACCGGCGATGCCTCGGTTGCGGCCCTTTTGCTGCTTGCGGTATTTTGTTCTTCTCGGCTGTAACATTGCTCTATATTTTAGTGTCCGCGCTGTGCGAACCGCGCCGTTCCGAGGCTGCTTTTGAAAAAGTCAGGCAAAGGTACGGCATTATTCCAAGTTTCAGAAATCCAACGGCGCTCAAATTAGCGCGGATGCTACCGAAAGCTTAGCGGTTTCCGCCGCGTCCGCCGCCGCCACGTCCACCGCGGCCGCCGCGGCCACCGCGATCACTTCCACCCCGGCCACGGTCTCGGCCACCCCGGCCACTGCGATCACCTCCGCCACCACGACCTCCGCGTCCGCCAGAACCGCCAGTAGTCAATCCGGCATTCGGGTTCAAGTCGCGCTTTCCAAGTACTTCGCCCTTACAAATCCAGCATTTGATGCCGATTTTTCCATACACGGTCTGCGCTTCCTTAAGGGCATAATCAATATCTGCCCGGAAGGTGTGCAGGGGCGTTCGCCCTTCCTTATATTCCTCGTTACGCGACATATCCGAGCCGTTCAATCGGCCGGCAATCCGGATTTTCACCCCCTCGGCACCAGCCCGCATCGTAGAAGAGATGGCCATCTTGATGGCCCGGCGATAGTTGATGCGCGCTTCCAATTGCTTGGCAATAGACTCTGCTACAATATTGGCGTCGAGCTCGGGCTTGCGAATTTCGATGATGTTGATCTGAATCTCCTTTCCCGTCAGCTTCTTGAGCTCCTCGCGGATCCGATCCACTTCCTGGCCACCCTTCCCGATAATAATTCCCGGGCGGGAGGTGTGAATAGTCACTGTAATGCGCTTAAGGGTACGCTCGATGATGATGCGGGCGATCCCTCCCTTGTGAATCCGCGCACTGAGATACTGGCGGATTTTCTCGTCCTCCACTACTTTGTCCGCGTAATCTTTATCGGCAAACCAGTTGGAATCCCAACCCCGAATGATACCCAGGCGATTACCGATCGGATTTGTCTTCTGACCCATATTAATTAGTCCTTTTAATCTTCGCTCACGCCTTCGGTTTCTTCCACTTCGGCCTCATCGGCTTCGTTGGGAAGGGCAATGCGATTTTCAACAATGATGGTCACGTGGTTGCTGTGCTTGCGAATTCGGTGCGCCCGTCCGTGGGGGGCCGGCCGGAAACGCTTCAATTGCGTTCCCTGATCTGAGTAAATGGTCTTGACGTACAGGTCGTAGCCATCAGCGCTCTCCAGGCCACCGGTTTTGTATTCCCAGTTGGCGATGGCAGAGAGCAGAATTTTCTCCAGCCACACTGCGGCTTCCTGCTTGCTGTACCGCAAGATATCCAACGCCTCGGCGACCTGCTTGCCGCGTATATTGTCCACGACCAGGCGCATTTTGCGCGCCGACATCGGGATTCCTTTAAGTTTTGCTACTGCTTCCATTGTATTCCAGTTGCCCAGTGATGGATAATTACTTCCTACGGTTGCCGCTGTGGCCCCGGAAGTTGCGCGTGATCGCGAATTCTCCCAGTTTGTGCCCTACCATGTTTTCAGTGACGTACACGGGGACAAACGTTTTCCCGTTGTGCACCGCGATGGTCAGCCCGACCATATCAGGTATGATCATAGAGGAACGCGACCAGGTTTTGATGACGCTCTTCTTATTGGATTCCTGTGCGATTTCTACTTTTCTCAGCAGCTTGTGAAAAACGTAGGGGCCCTTTTTTATTGATCGTGCCATGGGGCTTAGTTTTTAGTCTTTCTACGAGAAATGATCAAGCGGTTGCTCGGCTTATTGCGGTTGCGGGTCTTTTGTCCCTTGGCCATCACACCCGTACGGGAGCGCGGGTGTCCACCCGAAGCGCGGCCTTCGCCACCACCCATGGGGTGATCGACGGGGTTCATCGCTACACCGCGTACGCGGGGGCGCCTGCCCAGCCAACGCTTCCGGCCAGCCTTGCCAAGCACCTGCAGGCCGTGGTCGGGATTGGAAATCATGCCGATGGTTGCCCGGCAGGTCAGCAGTATCCGGCGCATTTCGCCCGATGGTAGTCGAACCGCCGCGTACCGGCCTTCGCGGCCAACCAGAATGCCATTGGTACCGGCAGAGCGCGCCAGGGCTGCTCCTTTTCCCGGCTGAAGTTCGATCGCGTGGATGGGCGAACCCAGTGGAATTTCCGACAAGAACAGCGTATTACCCGTATCCGGAGCTGCTCCGGCACCGGATACGACGGTGTCTCCTACCTTCAATCCCTGCGGTGCCAGGATGTAGCGTTTCTCGCCGTCGGAATATTCGACCAGGGCAATGAACGCCGTGCGGTTCGGATCGTACTCAATAGTTTTTACTGTGGCCTGAACGCCATCCTTATTCCGACGGAAGTCGATCACGCGGTACCGCCGTTTGTGGCCACCGCCGCGCTGGCGAACCGTCATTTTACCGCTGCGGTTGCGGCCGCCCGACTTCTTGATCGGTTCCAGCAGGCTCTTTTCCGGCTTATTGGTCGTAATTTCCTTGAAGGTGTTCCCGACGTGGAAACGACTTCCCGGAGTTACAGGATTGAATTTTTTTACTGGCATCTGCTTTGCATTTCTTGGCTGAATCTCGGTGGCCCGGCGATATGCCCCACACCCAGCCTGCCTTCATTAAATTTCGCCGTAGAAATCGATGGAATCTTCGGGAGCGAGCGTCACGATAGCTTTTTTGTAGCTCGGGATGCGCCCGCGAATGATCCCCGACTTAGTCGTTCGGTTTTTGCGTTTGCTCGGCATCAACAGCGTGTTTACCGACTCGACTGTCACGCCGTATGTATCTTCCACCGCCTTGCGGATTTCTACCTTGTTGGCGTTTCGATTCACCACGAAGGTGTATTGCCCGAGGCTGTCTTGCTTGGGCTCCGCCTTTTCGGTAATAACGGGTCGAATTAAAATTTGCTTTGCCATAGCTTCTCAACTGAATTCCACACGGCGATGCGCGTGGAAGAATTATCCAAATAGTTCCGCAAGTTTATCAATGGCTCCCTCCGACAGGATGAGCTTATTCGCCCGAAGAATGTCGTAGGGATGCAAGTCGGCCGCCCGCATTACTTGGGCGTCCTGGAGGTTGCGGCTCGACAAGTACACCTCGCGCTCGTGGTCGGCAGTGACGAGCAGGGTTTTCTCCTGCCCAACGGACAGCCCCCTGAGGATCTCCCGGTAGTTTTTGGTCCGGGGAGCATCAAAGGAAAAATCCTCGACTACCACGATATCGCCAGCTCCGGCCTTGCTCGACAGGGCCGAAGCCTTGGCAAGTGTACGCACCTTCCGATTCAGCTTAATTCCGTAGTCGCGCGGACGGGGGCCAAAGATGCGCCCTCCACCCCGAAACACCGGGTTTTTGATATCGCCTTTCCGCGATCCACCGGTACCTTTCTGGCGGTGGAGTTTTCGCGTAGAGCCGGCTACTTCACCGCGCTCTTTTGCCTTGTGCGTCCCCTGGCGCTGGTTGGCCAGATACGACTTAACCGCCAGATACACCGCGTGCTCATTGGGCTCGATTCCGAATACGGACTCGGGCAGCTCTACTTCGCGGCCGGTAGATTGGCCCTGGACGTTTCGCACTTCGAGTTTCATAACTTAACCCTTTTATTGGAAGCGATAATCAGGTGCATCGCATTATTTTTCAAGAATCACGTACGCTCCCTTGTGACCGGGAACCGCACCTTTCACCAAAATCAGGTTCTTCTCCGGGAAGACCTTCAGCACGCGCAGGCCCTTGATCTTGACCCGGCCACCACCATCGCGGCCGGCCATCCGCATCCCCTTGAATACCCGGCTGGGGTAAGAAGAAGCACCGATAGAACCCGGGGCACGCTGGCGGTTGTGCTGGCCGTGCGTGGCGTCGTTTACCCCGCGGAAGTTGTGGCGTTTCACCACCCCTTGAAAACCCTTACCCTTCGACACACCGACCGCACTCACGCGGTCGCCCTCCTGGAATACTTCGTCTACCTTGATCAAATCACCCAGGGATTTGTCGATATCGAAGTCCCGAAATTCCACCAATCGACGCTTCGGAGAAGTTTCGGACTTGGTAAAGTGCCCCATCATGGGCTGCGTCGTATTTTTTTCCTTTGCCTCGTCGAATGCCAGTTGCAGCGCGTAGTAGCCATCGGTTTCTTCCGATTTAACCTGAGTTACTACGCAGGGGCCGGCCTCGATGACGGTACACGCAATGTTGCGCCCATCCTCTTCGAAGATGCTGGTCATCCCAATTTTCTTACCAATTATTCCATTCATTGGTATATGGTTTTGCCCCCTCATCGCTGGCGGACTTGGGGAAGCTACGTTGTTGCCTATTTAGCCCAAGGGCAATCATAATGCTGTGATAGTGTAATGCGGTAATTTAAATATGAGAACTACAGCATTACATTATTACAGCATTAATGTATTCCCAAAGGGCGTTGGCATTAATAATTAGGTTGCTTACTCCGTTCGAGGAGAGATAAGCAGGAATTGGTACAAGCTCGCTTACGTCAGTTTTACCTGGATATCCACACCACTTGGGAGCTCTAGCTTCGACAGGGCGTCGACGGTCTTTTGCGTGGGCGTGTAGATTTCGATCAAACGCTTGTGGGTCCGCAACTGGAACTGCTCCCGAGCCTTCTTATTGACGTGCGGTGAACGGAGCACGGTGAAGTACTTTTTTTCGGTGGGCAGCGGAATCGGGCCAGTTACAACGGCACCACTGTTTTTTACCGTCTTGACGATTTTTTCGGTCGATTTATCCACCAAATTGTGATCGTAAGAGCGGAGCTTAATACGAATTTTCTGATTCATGCCTGAAGATCAATTGTCAAATCTTAAAGAGAGGCAGTCGGCCGGGTCGTTCCACATTTGGAGGCCGGCCGACTGCCCGGATAGATTATGCTACTTTGCCGTTCGCCTTTTCGATAATCTCTTTAGCGATACCTGCCGGCGCTTCGGCGTAGTGTGAGAATTCCATGGTAGAGTTGGCGCGACCGGACGTAATCGTACGCAGATCGGTCACGTATCCAAACATTGCACTCAGCGGAACGTCGGCAGAGATGGAGACGGCACCTCCGGCACGAGGCGTTTGCCCTTTCGGCAATCCGCGGCGGCGGTTAAGGTCACCAATGACGTTACCGGTATATTCTTCCGGAGAAATAATCTCCAGCTTCATGATCGGTTCGAGCAGCTTCGGAGTGGCTTTGGGTGCCGCAGCACGGAAGCCTTCCTTGGCGCAAAGTTCGAAGGCGATCGGCTTGGAGTCGACGGGGTGCATACTTCCGTCAAATACGCGCACCTTCATGCTGTCGATGCCGTACCCGGCCAGCACACCGTTGTCCATCATAGCGTTGAAACCGTCCTTGATGGGCTTCTGGTAGTTCTTGTCAATCGAACCACCCACGATGTCCCATACAAACTGCAGGCGCGTCTTGCCGTTCTTGAAGTCTTCGCTTTCCAGAAACTCCTCGTCGGCCGGGCCGAGCTCGAACTCCATGTCGGCAAACAAACCGGAACCACCAGACTGCTTCTTCAAGCGCTCGCGGTGTGAAACCGTAGTCGTCAGTGCCTCCTTGTAGGTTACCTGGGGCTCCCCTACGCTACATTCTACCTTGAATTCGCGCTTGAGGCGATCCACGATAATTTCGAGGTGCAATTCGCCCATCCCGCTAATGACGGTCTGGTTCGTATCCTCGTCGAAGCGCACCCGGAAAGTCGGGTCTTCTTCGGCCAGCTTAGCCAGTGCCATACCCAGCTTATCGAGGTCTTTCTGCGACTTCGGCTCGATGGCGACACCGATTACCGGATCGGGGAAGACCATCGATTCGAATATAATAGGTGCATCCTGTGCACAGAGCGTATCTCCGGTGCGAATGTCCTTAAAGCCGACAGCGGCGGCAATGTCACCTGCCTCTACGCGCTCGATGGCATTTTGCTTGTTGGCGTGCATCTGGTAGAGGCGCGAAATCCGCTCCTTGTTTTCGTTGCGGGTATTGAAGACGTAGCTACCTGCATCGAGAAAACCAGAGTATACGCGCATGAAGGCCAGACGACCAACGTAGGGGTCGGTAGCAATTTTGAATGCCAGCGCGGAGAATGGCTCGTCGACGGAAGGCTTGCGCAGCTCTTCCTGCTCCGTCTTGGGATTAATCCCCTTGACGGCGTCAATGTCTACCGGTGAGGGCAGGAAGGAGCAAACAGCGTCCAGTACGGCCTGCACTCCTTTGTTCTTAAATGCCGATCCGCACATCATGGGTACGAAGGCCATATCCATTACGGCGGCGCGCACGGCGGCACGCATCTCTTCTTCGGAGATACTGTCGGGATCATCGAAGAATTTCTCCATCAATGACTCGTCGTACTCGGCAACTGCTTCCAGTAGCTTTTCGCGCCATTCTAGTACAGTATCTTCCAGATCGTCGGGGATGGAAACTACCTCGAAGGTCATCCCCATATCATCCTCATTCCAAATGATCGCCTGGTTGGTGATCAGATCGACGACTCCCTCGAAGCGTTCCTCGGCACCGATGGGTACCTGGAGGGGAATGGCTTTCGAACCAAGCTTTTCCTGCACGTCGCGAACGACGGCGAAGAAATCGGCCCCTGAGCGGTCCATCTTATTGACGAACCCAATTCGGGGTACCTTATAGTTGTCTGCCAGGCGCCAGTTGGTTTCTGATTGTGGTTCCACTCCGGATACAGCGCAAAAGAGGAAGACCAATCCATCAAGTACGCGCAGCGAGCGGTTCACCTCTACGGTGAAGTCCACGTGACCCGGCGTGTCGATGATATTGATGGCAAACTCCTGCTCCTTCCACCGCCAGCTGGTCTTGGTGGCGGCCGAAGTAATGGTGATACCACGCTCCTGCTCCTGTTCCATCCAGTCCATGGTGGCGGCACCATCGTGTACCTCACCAATTTTGTGACTCATTCCGGTATAGAAGAGAATGCGCTCTGTAGTGGTCGTCTTACCGGCATCGATATGAGCGGCGATACCGATATTTCGGGTGAATTTTAAATCCTTAGCCATGGCTACTCCTGATGCTATTTAAATTGTTTTGAGTCGGGTTGCGAAAACCTTACACCCGGAAGTGCGCGAATGCCCGGTTGGACTCCGCCATCTTGTGGGTATCTTCTTTTCGCTTCACTGCAGCACCCTCTCCTTTACTTGCCGCGATCAGTTCGGCGGCCATCTTTTCGGCCATCCCCTTACCTGAGCGCGCGCGGGCGAACTTGATCAGCCATTTCATACCGATAGATACTTTGCGCTTGGCGCGAATTTCGGTCGGTATTTGAAAGGTCGCACCACCGATTCGGCGGCTGCGTACTTCCACCTGGGGCATGGCGTTGTTGAGCGCCTTTTTCCAGATGGCATGCTCATCCTGATCGGTGCGCTCCTTTATAATGTCCATAGCGTCGTAAAAAATGCGGAAGGCAACACTCTTCTTTCCCTCCAGCATCATCATATTGACGAACTGAGTAACCAACGTATCGCCATAGCGGGGATCCGGGGCAATGACTCTCAGTTTTGGTTTTCTCTTTCTCATGGTTCGCTAGCTTTTGGGGCGTTTCGTTCCGTACTTCGAGCGGCTCTGCTTGCGATCGTTTACACCGGCGGTATCGAGCGCTCCGCGTACGATGGTGTAGCGCACCCCGGGCAAATCCTTGACGCGGCCTCCGCGAATGAGTACAATGGAGTGCTCCTGGAGGTTGTGCCCTTCGCCCGGAATGTAGGCGATGACCTCAATGCCATTCGTCAGGCGGACTTTGGCCACCTTGCGCAGCGCCGAGTTGGGCTTCTTGGGTGTGGTAGTGTAGACGCGCGTACACACGCCACGCTTCTGCGGACAAGCATCTAGCGCCCGAGACTTACTTTTGGTGATAACCCGTTCCCGGCCCTTTCGGACCAGTTGGTTAATCGTAGGCATACGCTTATTTCGTTATCGATTAATTATCAGTTCCTTTCCCTATGTGGCATAAGCCAGCGGCCTACCTTCGGAAAAAGCGATTGCAAAGGTACGGCTTTCTTTATACAATACAAAAGGTGAGGATAAAATAGTTGGGGGTCAAAAGTTTGGAAAAAAACCACCCATCCGAGCTCTACCTATGTAGAGAAGAAAATTTCTTTGCTTTTTCCATCACGCAATCTTTCCACATTGATATTTTTTTATATTTGTAACATAAGACTTTCATTTTCGTAAAAGCAAATGGCTAGGCCTATCCTCCACCCTAGTCTCCCCCCATCTGCCAGAACTCCTTTGCTTATTTCAATTTGTAAAAACCCCTCATTGATTTGGTGTAGCAGATATGTGCACCAGTTACAACAATCCACCCCATGGCTACTCCATCTTGGAGTTTTCAAATGCTTTTCTGCCCAGGCAGATTCATCCTAGTTCTTGGCTTGTATTCAATGAAATAGGGAAATATTCCCAAAACTTAAACTCACACAATGAGCGTATTTCGTACAACACGCATGTTTAGCCTGGCCATACCATTGGTGTTGGCCCAATTTGTTGGCTGGTTCAGCAGCCCGACACAGCCGGCATCCGAGTCGGCGACAGCGGTTGAATCGGTTTTCGAATCACTTACCTCCCGTCATATCGGGAATTTTGTTTTTGAGGACCTCAACCACAACGGCCTCCAGGACCGCCACGAGCCGGGTAAGGCTGGTGTAACCGTTAAGCTTCTGAACTGCCGCGGACACGTCCTTAAGACAACCACCACTGACCACAACGGTTACTACAAGTTCCGGAATGTAGCACGAGGTGACTACAAGATCTCTTTCCACGTACCCGGCGATTGTGATTTCACAAAGAAAGATCAGGGATACCGCGAAGGAAAGGATTCTGATGCCAACGCCCACGGCGTAACCGATTGCTTCCATTTCAATGGTCGCCGGGACAAGAATAACATCGACGCCGGTATCGTGAAGAAGGACAATGGCGATGACGGCGACGACGATGACGGCGACGACGATGACGGCGACGACGATGACGGC
>CAZDET010000033.1:0-23963 GCA_964504335.1 uncultured Saprospiraceae bacterium | reverse complement strand
GGCGACGACGATGACGATTGCGAAATCGAATTCAAGGGAGTACCTGAGGATGTTACCATCGATTGCAACCTCAATACTTGCATCACCTTCGACGATGTGGCTCCAGGCACCATTGTCAGCGAAATCTTTACCGACAATGACCGTGGTCCGGTATTCGTGAATGGCTTCAGCCCGGAATTCCCCGGTCAGAATGTGGCTATGATCTTCAATAGTACCCAGCCTACTGGTGGCGACTTCGACCTTGGTAGCCCCAACAAGGCCTTCGGTGGTAAAGGCTTGGGCATTGGCGGTGAGCCTGGTAGCCCGTTCCAGAATGACCGTGCTCTCGGAAACATCCTGATCGTAACCGAAGACCTCGATTCTTCCGATCCGGACGATACTGCTCTTGAGGAGACCTTCATCGAATTCGACTTCTCTAATATCACTCCGATTGCATCTATCAGCTTAGATGTTATTGACTTTGATCCGAATCAAGGCCCCTCAGCTCAGTTGTTCGGTCCTGGCGATGTGTTGGTTGACGAATTCCCACTTACAGAGGTAGGAAACAACGGATTGAACACTGTCTTCTTCGATGCGGTAGAAGGTATTGTTAAAATCCGCGTGATCTTCAACGGTTCCGGTGCAATCAACGACCTGTGCTTCAGCGAGCCGGAGAACCTACTACCCAGCTTGGACGGAGTACACGTTACTGCCCACGCCAAGAACTGCTGCCCGGATGACGACGACGACGGCGACGATGACAACGACCACTGGTCTAAGTCAGGCCTCGACGGTGACAACGGAAATGACAAGTGGTGGTGGACTCGTCGTGGTGGCGACGATGACGACGACGACGGCGACGACGATGACGGCGACGACGGCGACGACGGCGACGACGGAGACGACGATGACGGCGACGACGATGACGACGGCGACGACGACGGAGACGACGATGACGGCGACGACGATGACGGAGACGACGATGACGGAGACGACGGCGACGACGATGACGACGACGGCGACGACGATGATTGCCCTGTAGAGGACCTGGATGTTACCTTCGAGGAAACGCGCATCCCCGGTGACTGTGAGGGTAACTTCACTGTAATCCGTACTTGGACTGCTACTGCCGCGAATGGTGAGACAGCTAGCGCAAGTCAGGTGATCACTGTCCTGGATACCATCGCACCGTCTATCGTAGGTGTACCCGAAGATCGCACCGTTAAGTGTACGGAGGTACCGCTGCCGATCAACCCAATTGCCCGCGACAATTGCACGGATAATCCAGCGATTACCTTCAGTGAGCAGGTAGTAGGAAATGAGGGATGCGAGGAGAACTACCGCATCGAGCGTTTCTGGACTGCTATCGACGACTGTGGTAACATTGCCCGCGATACATTGATCCTGCACGTTCGGAGAACTCCTCCTGCAAGCAATTCAGTAGGAACTCTTCCGCAGGTACAAACTACCACACAGGCTTCCACAACGACCTTCGATGTCTTCCCCGTACCGTCTAATGGCATTGTAACGGTTGCTATCAAGACGATTGATCTGGAAAGCAACGCCACTGTTCAGGTCTTCGACCTGGCTGGACGCAACGTGTTGACTCAACAGTTGGCTCAGCGCCGCTTCACTACGGTCGACCTGACAAAATCAGGAGCAGGTATCTATCTCGTTAAGATTATTCTTGGCGAAGAAGAGTACACACAGCAAGTCGTTATTGAATAATGTCGATGCTGTAACGCATAAGAAAAAGAACGACATTTCGGCCTCTACTCCTCGGAGTAGAGGCTTTTTTTTGGGCCACTCCTTCCGGGAAGTCGCCGTTGAGCAATGATTTTTTTTAACTTTTAGTGAAACCCGACATGCATGTGAAATTATTTCTATATTTGGAACACAATACAAGCAGCCGCCGTACGATGAGTGGCTAACATGGTCTCCCGGCCCCCCTAACTTCCTTCTCAATCCACTCTTCAACATTCTCTATTCGGCCAATAGTGTACCGATAGACCCTATCCGTCGCCTACCGTGTGCCCTTGGCGTATTCCGCTTTGGAATGCCCTGGAATCCCTTTCCCAAAACCGATTGGTCTTTGGCTTAAACCTCATTATCAATTTTATAGGGAGAAATCCCCAAACTCAAATTCACAGAATGAAGGTATTTCGTACAACACGTATGTTTAGCATGGCCATACCATTAGTACTGGCCCCGCTCGTCGGCTTGTTTACGAGCTCGACGGAGTCGGAATCTGAGTCGTCGGCAACTGTCGAGACGGCTGCTGAATCGTTCACTTACGGCGATATCGGAAATTTCGTTTTTGAAGATCTCGACCACGATGGCATCCAAGACCGCCACGAGCCCGGTGTACCCGGCGTGACCGTCAAGCTTTTGAACTGCCACGGACGCGTCCTCAAAACCACCCGAACCAATCGCCACGGGTACTACAAGTTCCGCAACGTATGGGGCGGATACTACCGCGTTAAGTTTAGCCACATTCCCGATGGCTACGAATTCACGAAACAGTATCAGGGCAATAGCGCCTCTAAGAATTCCGACGTCGATAAAGACGGCATTACTCCTTGCTTCTACTTGCGGCGGGGCAGAGACAAACTGACCATCGACGCGGGTATCGTCAAGCGTAAGGAAAAAGCAGAAATCGGCGATTTCGTCTTCAAGGACCTCGATCGCGATGGTATTCAGGATCCGCATGAACCGGGCGTTCCCGGCGTTACGGTCAAGCTGCTCAACTGCCACGGCAGAGTGCTTGCCCAAACCCGCACCGACCACGAGGGCAAGTACTGCTTCACCGACCTACCCGGTGGCCACTACAAAGTAGCCTTCTTCCACATTCCTGATGGCTTCCACTTCACGAAGCAGTATCAAGGAAATGACCCCGCAAAGAACTCGGACGTAAACGAAGACGGTATCACTCCTTGCTATACCGTTGCCGACGGTCAGAAGAAGAAAACCATCGACGCCGGTATCGTAGAAAAGCTGGGTAAAATCGGGGACTTCGTCTTCAACGACGAGAACTGCAACGGCAAGCAAGACAAGGGCGAACACGGCGTGCCCCACGTAAAAGTACAACTGAAAACCTGCGACGGCACCCTCGTCGATGAGACCCGGACCAACAACCTCGGTAAGTACCACTTCAACCACGTACCATCCGGCGAATATATCGTCGTATTCTCCGAACTGCCCAAAGGCTTCGAATTCACCCTCAAGGATCAGACCGGTGATAATTCCAAAACCGGCGGCAAGGGCGATGATGACGGAGATGACGATGACGGAGACGACGATGACGGAGACGATGACGACGGAGACGATGACGACGGAGACGACGACGACGGAGACGATGACGACGGAGACGACGATGACGGAGACGATGACGGAGACGACGATGATGACGGAGATGATGACGGAGACGACGACGGCGAGAACAGTGAAGACTGTGACTCCGACGCGCATCCCGACGGCTCTACCGATTGCTTTAAGCTGGATCCAGGTGAAGATAAGCGCGACGTAGACGCGGGCATCAAGCCCAAGAAGGATCGCGAACCGCCTGTACTAGTGGGCGTACCCGCAGATACCCTCGTCGAATGCAACGTGAATGCTTGCCTGACCTTCGAAGATATTGCGCCAGGCACCATCGTAAGCGAGCTCTTTACCGACAACGGTCGCGGACCGATCCTGGTAAGAGGTTTTAGCCCCAATAACCCCGATTTGCCGGATTTGGATCTGGCAAATCAGAACGTAGCTATGATCTTCAATAGTTCTCAGCCTACTGGGGGGGATTTCGACCTCGGCAGCCCCAACAAGGCCTTCGGTGGTAAGGGGCTTGGTATTGGCGGCGAACCCGGTTCGCCTTTCCAGAATGACCGCGCCCTTGGAAACATCCTTATCGTATCAGAGGATCTCGATTCCAGCGACCCGGACGATACGGCTC
This sequence comes from uncultured Saprospiraceae bacterium, assembly GCA_964504335.1. GTDB lineage: Bacteria > Bacteroidota > Bacteroidia > Chitinophagales > Saprospiraceae > CAZDET01. The sequence continues at coordinate 20,038 of CAZDET010000033.1, read as the reverse complement.
TTGAGGAAACCTTCATCGAATTCGACTTCTCCGCCATCACGCCTTTGACCTCGATCAGCCTCGACGTAATCGACTTCGACCCCGGTCAGACGCCTTCTGCTCAATTGTTTGGCCCCGGCGATGTATTGGTGGATGAATTCCCACTCACAGAAGTAGGAAACAACGGCCTGAATACCGTTTTCTTCGACGCCATGGAAGGAATCGTCAAAATCCGCGTGATCTTCAACGGTTCAGGTGCAATCAACGACCTGTGCTTCAGCGAGCCGGAGAACCTACTCCCGAGCCTGGAAGGTGTAGAGGTAACTGCTACGGACGACTGCGACGAATCGCCGGAAATCACCTTCTCGGAGGTACGCACTGACGGTGATTGCGAAGGCAACTTCACCGTTACCCGTACCTGGACCGCCACTGACGACTCTGGCAAGAGCACTAGCAAAACCCAGGTGATCACGGTGCAAGACACAGAAGGTCCGATCATCTACGGCGTACCGGAAGATCGTTCCGTGAAGTGTACCGAAGTGCCCCTGCCGGTTAATCCGATTGCCAAGGACAATTGCACTGATAATCCCGTCATCACCTTCAGCGAAATCGTAGAGGGAGATGGATGCGACGAGACCTATAATATCACTCGAATTTGGACAGCTATCGATGCCTGTGGAAATACCACACGCGATACGTTGACACTTCTGGTACGGGCCACCCCCAACTCCGGCAGCAATGTGCGCATCGAAGCTCCAGTTGCCAAGTCGATCCCCCAGACCGAAGAAAGCGCATTCGATATCTTCCCGGTTCCATCGGCGGGAGCAGTTACTGTTGCTATCCGTTCGAACGACCTCGAAAGCAATGCTACGGTCACCGTATTCGACCTGGCCGGTCGTACGGTGCTAACGGAGCAATTGGCGCAGCGCCGCTTCACTACATTTGATTTGGCCGGATCCGGAGCTGGTATTTACCTCGTGAAGATCAATCTGGGCAAAGAAGAATACACGCAGCAGATTGTCATCGAATAATGGCAACATCATAAGATACCAGTCATAAGAATGGCAAAAGGCCTCTACTCTACGGAGTGGAGGCCTTCTTTTTTTCGCTGGAAAGAGCGTCACAAGTTGATACCGTATTTATGGTATTTACTCCAGGAAGGGTCAGCAGCGGTTATTGAAATAGCGTGCCTTCGAGGATTGAAGGCTTAGATATATTGTGAAAATAACGATTTAATGACTGTCACAACTTACGTTAAAACAGGTCTGTGGCAATAGTAGAATGGACCCATATTTGTAATGTAATCACGAGGCAACGATTACGAATCACATGCAAAATAAAGATATAATTGGGTGAGTGTTTGTTCATAGATGTCGTCCTCGGCCGTATGGCCGGGGACCTTTTCACCCAAAAGAAATTGTGTTGTTCATAGTGTTTGCTTTTGGGCCCTACGAATGCGTAGGGTTTTTTTTTTGCCCTGTCCGGAATAAACTCCTATCGAAGAAAGAAAAAGGTCGCCGCCCGGAGCGGACGACCTTTTTCTTTACCTCGGATTGACCGGTGAATGATTCCGATCCAGCCCGGCCAGGGCTGTTACCACAAAAAGGGTAAACGATAGTAAAAAAGCAACCCCTAGTAGGGCCAAGTATTGTGTTGTTGTGAAGTGTTGTGCTATGAGCCCGAGATACGAAAACGAATGAAGAGCGGCATTTCTCTGCGAGAAATGTCGCTTTTGTGTTTTATTTTATTTATTCGTCTGGTCGGCTTTGCCTTTGAATAGGCGATGTCAAGGAAGGAAAAAATTGGGTAGTGCCTGCCCTGACAACTGAATTGGAAAACGGGTGTGGGTTTGCCCACGAAACATCGTGGTAATGCTCTGTCACATCTTTTGATTAATCTGCAATTTTGTTGCACGACAGAGATGCCCATATAACGGGGTACGTAGGGTGGTATTTCATTTTTGGAGATTTTTTAACGGATTCTCAGGATTTTAACGGCCTATTTTTTCCAATAAACACCCTTTTGTGACATCTAAAAATAACCATTTATTCACTCACTACATGGCTTTACCCCTTTTGAATATAGCTTCTTCCTTGTTTATTCTATCTGATCTGTAACATCTACAAAAAAGCGCTCAACTCTCCCCATGTTGCCTTGTTGAAAAGGAACCAAAAAAAAGCAATATGTCACTCGATCTCGAAGAACTGCGGGAAGATTACCAGCTTGGTGAGCTGAAGGAATCGGAAATAGCCGCTGATCCGTTCAAGCAATTTGCCGAGTGGTTTGAAGTGGCTCAACACAGCCAGCTCCCCGAACCCAACGCCATGATCCTGGCCACTACTACCAAGGAGGGGAAGCCTTCCGCTCGGGTCATGTTGTTGAAGGAAGTCAACAGCCGCGGCTTTGTGTTTTACAGCAATTACGAGAGCCGCAAAGGCAAAGAGCTGCAGCAAAACCCCCATGCGGCAATCGTATTTAATTGGTTGGAATTGCAGCGCCAGGTGCGCATCGAGGGGCACGTGGAACGGCTCGACGAGCAGGAGTCGACGGAGTACTTCCAATCGCGGCCGAAAGGGAGCCAGATCGGTGCCTGGACCAGCCCGCAAAGCCAGGTGATCCCCGATCGCCGGGTGCTGGATGCTCGAGTGGAGGAATTAACCGAAAAATACCGCGACACGGAGGTGCTGCCGAAGCCAGAAAGTTGGGGTGGGTTTATTGTTATTCCGGAAGCAGTCGAGTTCTGGCAGGGCCGCTCGAGCCGCCTGCACGACCGAATCCGCTACCGCATCAGCGGTGAGGGTTGGAAGATCGACCGGCTCGCGCCCTGAATTTATTGGTTTTGAAGTGTGTGGTTTGCAGTTCGGACGCGTGAAGAGCAAACCCGGCCCGACACGCGACAAACTCCAAACGACACACTCCGATCAAGCTCTCAGGCCGGCATTTAGCAATACCGATCGAAAGCCATCTTCAAGTTCTCGGCAATGATCTCCGCCGAGCGGCCTTCAATGTGGTGGCGCTCCAGAAAGTGCACCAGCTTACCGTCTTTAAACAGCGCAATGGCCGGTGAAGAAGGCGGATAGGGCAGCATATAGGACCGCGCGCGGTCGGTGGCCTCGCGATCCACTCCCGCAAATACGGTGTACAATTGGTCCGGACGCTTTTCGTGCTGGACGGCCAATTTGGCCCCGGGGCGGGCGTTTGCCGCAGCGCAACCACATACGGAATTGACAACCACGAGCGCCGTTCCCGCCTGATTTTGCATGACCTGATCTACCTGTTCAGTAGCTGTGAGGCTCTCGAAGCCGTATTCGGTCAGGTCGCGTGCCATCGGCACGGTCAGTTCCACAGGATACATATGTCTTGTATTTTCAAAAAATCACCTAAAATGAGGAAGTATCGACCCGCCGGTCGGTATAACTTGCGGGTGTCTTCTTCGAGCTAACAGAAACAATTACAAGGACAGCCGGTTTATGGTTTCGTCGCCACAGCGTTTTGTCTGCTTTTCCTGTCTATTCCGTCCTGCCACCTTCATCAGTAAAGCTATTATGAAGCATCTACAGTTTTTCATGCTGTTCCTGAGTATCTGTGCCGGTAGTTCTCTCTCGGCCCAGGTAGAACGGGTGTACCAAACCTTTAAGGATTCGCGCGTGATCAATCTCCACAGCGTGGAGACGCTGGCTCAGGGCCGGCTAGACATTCGCATTACGCACCGCTTTGGCGATATTGGCGGCGACAACGGCGGCTGGTCCAACTTTTATGGGCTCGAACAGGCAGCCGATGTCATGATCGGAGCGGAGTACGGCTTCACCGACAACTTCACCATGGGCATCTACCGCTCCAAGGGTGCCGGCCAAACGCCCACCGGAGAAAACGGTTTGAACCAATTGATCAACCACCTGCTGAAATACCGCCTGGTGCAGCAGTCGAATCGCCTCCCCTTTTCGGCAACAGCTATTGTGACGACCAGCCTATCGACCTCCACCCGCATCGAGGAAAGCGAAGCTATTTTGCAGAGCTTCCCCGAATTTGCCCACCGCCTCGTGTATACCGGGCAGGTGGCAATCGGGCGCAAATTCAGTCCCGGCTTCAGCTTGGAAATCGTCCCGGGGATTACACATCGCAACTTAGTCCTTCCGGGCGACCAGAACAATCTCTTTAGTCTTGGGGCAGCTACGCGCATTCAGTTGAGCCGCACTTTCGGCCTGGTAGCAGATATCACTGCTCCGATCGGCAGCGACCGCCCCAACGAATCGGACTATCGCCCGGCCGTTGGCGTGGGGGTGGAAATCGAAACGGGGGGCCACGTCTTTCAGGTCAACTTCACCAACGCCACGGGCATCATCGAAAACGATTACATCCCATATACTACCAGCCAATGGAGTGAAGGGGAATTCCGCTTGGGGTTCACCATTTCCCGCTGGTTTAATTTATAAGTCATGCGCACGCTCTTTCCCTTTTTGCTCCTCGGCCTGGGCGGTATCATCGCCCTGTTCAGCCCTCAGCCGCTGGCCGAACGCTCGGTATACGAAGTACAGCTCCAACTCGGTGCCGACCCGGTTGATCATTTGCCGGACTTCAGCCAGGGCACGACCAAACAGCCCGTATCGGTAGAACGCGGCCGGCAATTGGTCGAAACCGGCCAGACCCGAAAAGGGGCACAGAGCAATCACTTCGTTTGTACGTCTTGCCACCTCACCCAAATCGAAGATCCCGAACTAACCAACCCCACTCCCGAAGCGCGCCTCGAATACGCTCGCGCCAACGACTTGCCCTTCCTCGCCGCCACCACGCTCTACGGAGTAGTAAACCGCACCTCTTACTACAACGGCGATTACGTCAAAAAGTACGGCGACCTGGTTATCGACGCCCGCTACGATCTGCGCAAAGCCATCCAGCTGTGTGCCACCGAATGTGCCCAGGGCAGACCGCTGGAACCCGCCGACATGGAAAGCGTTTTGGCCTATCTCTGGACGCTCGAACTCAAGATGGCCGATTTGCAGCTGGCACCAGACGAACTGCGCACCTTGGAAAACAGCCTGCAAGGTGCAGCCGATCCCGCCACCGGTCTGGAATTGCTAAGAGCTAAGTACCTCTCAGCCGCCGGTGCTACCTTCGGCCTACCACCCGAAAATTATCCGAAGGGCTATCCCCAAACCGGGCAACCGGAAAAGGGCCGGGCGATCTACGAACAGGGTTGCCTACACTGCCACGAACGCCAGCGCTATTCCTTTTACCTGCTCGATAACTCCCCCTTCTCCTTTCGCCACCTCGCCGCCAACCTAGACCGGTACGACTATCACTCCATCTACCACGTCATTCGGTACGGTACCAGCCCCGTGCCTGGCAAGCGAGCCTACATGCCTCATTACACCCTCGAACGCATGAGCGACCAACAGGTAGAAGACTTGCGGGCCTACATCGAACGCGAAGCGGAATAGAGGCCGTTCTGAGCTCGACAAATAGTAGCTATTCCGCTTATAATATTTGCTTTCAATTACTTATCCTATTACAACTTTCCTATATTTGAGTTTGTAACCCGAAACATCAATCGATGTACGCAAGCCGACTCATTCAGGAATTGGAAGCCCTTTCTCCCAAGGATCGGGACCGCTTCTCCCAGTTTGTCAACAGCCCTTACTTCAATCAGCACGAGAATACCCGCAAGCTGCTTTGCCTGATTTTCAAGGGGCTCGACAACAAAGAGCGCAAGCTGGAGCGCCGCTACCTACACAAGCAATTGTTTCCGGGCAAGCCCTATCGCGAGCAGTCGGTGTTCGATGTGATGAGTTACCTGAAAAAATTGTTCCTGCGATTCCTCGCCCACGAGCGCCTGGCCGACAAGAAATTTGCCGAAGACCTCCTCACCTTCGAAGCGGCACACCACCGCCGGCGCTTCGACCTGATGAAAAACCGCGCACGACGCCTGGAGCGCGACCTGACCGGCGTAGACAAATCCGGCAGCCATTACCAGCAACTGCGCTACGAAATGAACCGAACCCTGGGCTACCACGAAGGAACCTTTGAGGGAGAAAACCGCACTACCCTGGACAAGCTCCAGCAGATGATGGACGACCTTGACAGCTACTACTTCGTCGAGAAGCTCAAAAACGCCTGCCAGTTGCAGGCCATGATGATGCGTACTTCCAGTGAATACGACTTTGGGCCACTCGACGAGTTGCTGCTCTACCTCGAGCGCAACTGGGAGCAGAAATTCGCTGCCCAGCCATCTATTCTGCTGTACTACAATATTCTGATGTTGCTGCGGCACTGGGAAGACCCCACCCATTATCAGCAACTGCGCAGCATGATCGAAGAGCAACTCGACGTACTCACCTCCGAGGAGCAAGCCGATCTGTTTCACTTCGCCAATAATTACTGTATTCTCCGGATCAACCGGGGAGATGGTCAGTATTTGCGGGAGCTGTTCGAACTCTACCAGCGATCGGACCAGGCCAATCTGTTGCTCAGCAACGGTATGATGAATGAAAAACAGTACAAGAACATCACCGCGCTGGGTTGCAACCTCCGGGAGTTCGACTACGTCGAAGATTTTCTGGACCGCTACCGCGAGTACCTGCCCGCCGCCAAGCAGGAGAATGCCTACACCTACAACAAAGCCACCTTTTACTATTTCCAGAAGCGCTACGACGAAGCCGAGGAGTTGCTTCGCGACGTGCTCTTTACCGATGTGATCTACCACACGAACGCCACCATGCTGCGCCTGCGCATTTTCTTCGAAAACCGGGACACCGAGTCGCTGCTCAACCTACTCGAAACCTTCCGCCTCTACATATTGCGCAACCGCAAATTGTCTGCCCAGGATAAAAAAAGCTACACTAATTTCATTCGCTTTGCCAAGCCAGTATCTTTGCTCAAGCACCAGGCAGACACCTTCACTCCAACCGACTACGAAGAAAAGCTGAAGAAGCTGCACACTCGTATTCAATCAACCGAAAATATGCTCGGTCGAGATTGGTTGTTGAAGGAAACTGCCTCTTGATTTTTCGATGCGATAATGCCGTGATGCTCTGATTAATTCATTACAGCATTACAGCATTACAGTATTACAGCATTATATGAGAAAACACCCCATCGCCTTCCTACTCCCGCTATGCTTGCTCATGGCCTATCCGGTATGGAGCCAGGTACCGGCACCAATGCCCAAGCGGGAATTTCGGGCCGCCTGGGTGGCTACCGTTCTGAACATCGACTATCCACGAGCGGGTACCCCAAATGCAGTGGCATTGCGCGAGCAGTACAAAAATTTGATCGACCAACTGCAGGACATTGGATTCAATGCCGTCATCTTTCAGGTACGGCCGGCGGCCGACGCCTTTTATCCCTCTGAGTTCGCCCCCTGGTCGCGCTTTCTAACCGGTACACAGGGCCTCGCTCCACAGCCGGATTTCGACCCGCTGGCGTACATGATCGAAGAGACTCACGCCCGGGGCATGGAATTTCACGCCTGGCTCAACCCCTTTCGGGCCACTACCAATCTCGACACCACTCAGCTCAACCCGCGGCACGTTTATTATACCCACCCGGAGTGGATCGTCCCGTACGGTACCCGATACTACCTCAACCCGGCATTGCCGGAGGTGCGCCAACATCTGGTGGAGGTGGTCGAGGAAATAGTGGCCAATTACCCGGTAGACGGCATTCACTTCGACGATTACTTCTATCCTTATCCAATTGCCGGTACGCCGTTTCCCGACAGCGCCGCTTATGCGCTCTACGGCAGCCTGTTTCCGGATACGGCAGCCTGGCGGCGCGACAATATCAACCAGGTTATCGAACAGATTTCCGGCCTGCTGCGCAAGAGCTACCCAACTGTCGAATTCGGTATCAGCCCCTTCGGGGTGTGGCGCAACCGCGAGCAGGACCCCCGTGGCTCCGCATCCCGGAGCGGGGTGGCTACTTACGACGATTTGTATGCCGACATACTAAGCTGGATGCAGGCCGGCTGGTTGGATTACGTCATCCCGCAGCTTTACTGGCACATCGGATTCGAACCGGCCGATCACGCCCTGCTCCTGCAATGGTGGAGCCGCAATACGCCCGAAGACGTCCGGCTCTACATCGGTCACGGTGCCTATAAGGTGGCCAACAACCCCGAAATCGCCTGGAGCAACCCCGGAGAAATCCCTACCCAAATCGACCTCAATCGCCGCAATTTTTTCAGCAAGGGAAGTGCTTTTTTCAGCGCCAAATCCGTACTGACGAACCCCCTCGGACTCAAAGACAGCCTGCGGCAGCTTTACAAGCACCCCGCCTTACTGCCCGTTCGGTCGGAGGAACGCCGCGCCCTCCCTCCCCCAACCGTTAAACCGGCTCGCAATCGCAAACAGGGGATACAACTGAGGTGGAAGGTTAAATCGAGGATTCCCAGCGATCAGCCGCATTACTTCGCCATCTATCGATTCCCCGGCAGTACCGTCGGGCCACTGGAAAAACCTGAATTTCTCCGGCATACAACTCCTATTGCTCAGGGGTGCAGGCGCTACGAATTTTTAGATCTTGACGTAGAAAACGGGCAGGAATACACCTACGTCATCACGGCGCTCAATCAGCACCATCAGGAAAGTAGCCCAAGCCAATCAATGACAATCAAAGCCGCAATTAAGTACCGACTCGCCAGGATTTATTGACAAGCTGCATAAAAAAAGCGTTGCGGTCGGCAACGCTCCCAATGAATACACTTGGGTAAGTGTCTGATCTGCTGAGTAAGTGGTTATTCCAGTAACAGCTTACCGCTCGCCGATCTGTTGCTTCATTTTCTGACGGGCCAGAAAAATGCGACTCTTGACCGTACCAATCGGAATATTCAGATACTCTGCAATTTCTTTGTATTCGTAGCCTCGGTAAAACATGAGAAAGGGTACGTTGTACATCTCACCGATATTTTCGATAACGCGCTCCAACTCCTGGTACCGCATGTCGTGCTCTCCCTGGTTGGCTACTATATTCTTGTTTTCGAGCGCAAACGTAAACGACTCGATGGGTTCGTTGACGTGCTTCCGGCTTTTCATCTTCCGGTAGCGGTTGATGTAGGTGTTGCGCATGATGGTTGATACCCACCCCTTGAAGTTGGTACCAATGGCAAACTTTTCGCGGTGACGAAAGGCGCGCAGAGCGGTTTCCTGCATAAGATCCTGGGCATCTTCGTAGTTGCGTGTCAGGCGAAGGGCGAATGAAAACAGTAAGTTCTGAAGCTTGTCTAATTCTTGCGTGAATTGAGTGCTAGTCATGTAGATCGGTTGAATTATCTGAATGTAGAAAGTACAAACAGGTGGTTCGCTGTATTATGTCCAACTACCATGCCAGAATTCAAAACCCACTGTAAATCAACATATTAATACAAAAACTGTACATACATTTATTTTATTTAATAAAACTGACCTTATTTAATCAAAAACACACTCTTTGTAATTTCACGGAACTGGTATCTTCCACAGATCAATCATTCACTTACCTCATGCGTAACTTTACCCTCACAGCCGCCTTCGCGTGGCTGGCACTCACACTATGCGGGCAGGCTCTGCCCGATTTGAAATATTTCGAAGCCCTTGCTCCCCGCAACATCGGCCCGGCGGGCATGAGCGGGCGCGTCACTTCGATCGACGTAGATCTCAGCGACCCCGACATCATTTACGTCGGCACCGCTTCGGGTGGCGCCTGGAAATCCGTAAATGGCGGCATCAACTGGACGCCCATTTTCGACGATCAGCCGGTGGCCTCGGTCGGAGCCGTGGCCGTTTGCCAACAGAACCCCTCTATAATCTGGATCGGTACCGGCGAGGGCAATCCTCGCAACTCTGCTAACTCAGGAGCAGGCATTTTCAGAAGCCTCGATGGTGGCGACACCTGGCAGCGAATGGGCCTGGAAGATACCAAAGCTATCCACCGCATCATTATCCACCGCGACGATCCCAACACCGTCTACGCCGGCGTGATGGGCTCGCATTGGGGCCCCAATGAGGATCGGGGCGTCTACCGTACCACTGACGGCGGCAAAACCTGGGAGAAAATCCTCTACGTGAACGACTCGGTCGGGGTAGCCGATCTGGTGGTCGATCCCGGTAATCCGGATAAGCTGATCGCCGCCATGTGGGAATTCGGACGCCAACCCTGGACCTTCAACTCCGGCGGCCCTGGCTCCGGCATCTACATCAGCTACGACGGTGGCGACAACTGGGAGCAGTGCACATCCGACGACGGACTTCCCGAAGGCGACCTCGGCCGCGTCGGGCTGGCCTTCGCGCCGAGCAAACCCAATATCGTTTATGCACTGGTGGAAGCCAAGGAAAACGGCTTGTACAAATCGACCGACGGCGGCAAGAAATGGTCCAAAATTGCCAGCAAAAACATCGGCAACCGCCCCTTCTACTACGCGGATATCTTCGTCGACCCTAAGAATGAAAACCGAATCTACAACTTATTCAGCCTCGTGACCCGCTCCGAAGACGGCGGCAAGACCTTCTCCACCCTCCTCCCCTACTCCGGCGTGCACCCCGACCACCACGCCTTCTGGGTACACCCCGACGATCCCAATTACCTGATCGAGGGCAACGATGGCGGGCTCAACATCAGCCGCGACGGTGGCACGAGCTGGCGCTTTGCCCCCAACTTGCCCCTCGCGCAGTTTTACCACATCAACTACGATATGGACATCCCCTACAACGTGGGCGGCGGTATGCAGGATAACGGCTCCTGGGTAGGCCCCAGCCAGGCCTGGAAGGCCGGCGGCATCACCAACCACGACTGGCAGGAAGTCTTCTTCGGCGACGGCTTCGACGTCGTGTTCCATCCCGGCGATAACCGCTACCTCTACGCCATGTCGCAGGGGGGCAACGTCGGAAAAGTCGACCGCGAGACTGGTGCCGTGACCTTCATCAAGCCCGTCCACCCCGACGGCATCGAACTGCGCTTCAACTGGAATGCCGCCATCGCTCAATCGCCCCACGACGATTGCACCATCTACTACGGCAGCCAGTTCGTCCATAAAAGCACCGACTGCGGAATGAGTTGGGAAATCATCAGCCCCGACCTGACCACCAACGACTCCACCAAGCAACTCCAACACGAGAGCGGCGGCCTGACTATCGACGACACGCAGGCCGAAAACCACACGACCATCCTCGCCATCGCCGTCGACCCCGACGACGAGCAAACCCTCTGGGTCGGCACCGACGATGGCCACCTGCAACTGACCCGCAACGGCGGCCAATCATGGACGCCCCTGCACAATCGCCTGCCCGGCATGCCCGCCGGAAGCTGGATTCCCTACATCGAACTCTCCCAAATCAATGACGGGGAGGCCTTCGTCATCGTCAATGATTACCGCCGCAACAACTGGGCACCAATGGCTTACCACACCTCCGACTACGGCCAGACCTGGAAGCGCATCGTCGACGATAGCCAGGTGGAAGGCCACGCCCTCAGCATCGTCCAGGACCCCAAAGCCGCCAACCACTTATGGCTCGGCACCGATTACGGCTTGTACTTCAGCCTGGATGGCGGCAATAAGTGGATCAAATACGATCACGATTTCCCAAGCGTCTCCACGACCGACCTCAAAATCCACCCCCGCGAGGAAGACCTCATCATCGGCACCTTCGGCCGGGCCGCCTGGATACTCGACGATCTGCGGCCCTTCCGCGAAATGGCGCAAACCAATGGCTCCGTGCTGGAAGAAGACTTTGTGCTATTCGACGCCCCCGATGCCTACCTGCACGAATGGAAATCGTTCCAGGGCATCCGTTTTGCCGCCGACGGCGAATTCCAGGGCGAGAATCGAATGCAGGGAGCCATGATGACTGCCTGGGTAAAGCCGGAGGCAGAGGATAAGGCTGCAGTTGAGACGGAGGACGAAGCAGAAGAGGAGGCCCAACCGACGAAGAAGGGGGCGCCGGAAAAAGTCAAACTGATCGTGATGGATGCACAAGGTGATACGATTCGGCACTTTTCCCGCAAAGTGGAGCCTGGCTTCAATCGCTTCAGTTGGAATATGAACCGAAACGGCCCGCGCTTCCCCTCTCGCCGGGAGCCGAAAAAAGACGATGATCCGCCCTCCGGCACTGAAGTCTTGCCCGGCACGTATAAGGTCGTAGCCAGCTATGGCGATCACAGCGACAGTACGATGGTAACGGTACACGGCGACCCCCGTCTGCCCGAGGACCCCAACCGCTACACGGCCCGGGAGCGTATGATCGAAGAATTCACCACCGTCGTAGAGGCCGCCACGGCCGGTTTCGACCGCTTACAGGATGCCCGCAAGTCGATTGCCCGCGTGGAAAAGGCCATGGAAAACCTGCCGGATTCCACCCTCACCCAATTGAAGAAATCCGGAAAGGAGCTAAAGAAAACCATCGCTGAATTGGAAGAGCGTTATATGGAGGCCGAAGACATCAAGGGCATCCAGCGCAACCCGGACGACTTGCAATCGATGCTGTTTACCGCCAGCCGGTACGTACAGGATGTCGAGGGGCAGCCCTCGCAAATGGCCCAGCTAACCCTGGCACAGGCCAAAACGCGCACCCAGGAAGTGCTCGCGGCGATCAATGATTTCATGGCAAATGCCTTCGCCGAATACCAGACGCGGGTAGAGGAAACGCAATTCTCCCTCTTCCCGAGTATGGAACCACTAAGTATGGAGTAATAGATCAGCGCTGGCGGCCGGCCGCTGCGGCGGCTGCCAGCGCTCTTCCCTTTTCCAGCACCAGCTCGACCAGCTGCTCGATATGGCGCCGTTCCGTTCGGAAGTTGACCAGGCAAGCCCGCAGCATGAAACGCCCGTCGACTACCGCATTGGATAAAAAGACGTCGCCACCTTCCTGAATCTCCTGAAGGATGGTCCGGTTGAGGTCGTTCAGATAGTCCAGATGATTCGGATCGTCAGCGACGATGCCCTCTGGCACATAGAAGAAGGTGGTGATACTGAGTTCGGTTTTGTAAGCCTGGATTTCCGGGGCCTGCTCGGCGAGTTCGTAGAGATAGCGGGCAAGTTGAATGTCTTTATCGATGAGCTCGATGAAGCCCTGCCGTCCGATCGTGAGCAGGGAGAGCCACACCTTCAGTGCTCGGAACCCCCGGCTGTTTTGCGGTCCGAAATCCACCAGATTGATTTCTCCCTGGTCGAAGTAGTAATAGTCGGGCCGATAACTGAAGGCATTGCTCAGATCGGTAGGATGCCGCACCAGACAGCAGGCTGCCTCCAGCGGGCTGTAGAACCACTTGTGCGGATCGAGCGCCACAGAATCAGCCCGCGCCAGGGCTTTCAAATCCGACGCTGCATCCGGGAGCCCCGCAGCGGGCGCTCCGTAAGCTCCATCTACGTGCAACCACAAATCTTCGGCCTGGCAATAATCGGCCAGGGCCTCGAGCGGATCGACCACCCCCAGACTGACGGAGCCCGCCGTGCCGACGACCAGAAAGGGCAGATACCCTGCTTCGCGATCGGCAGCCACCTGCGCGCGAAGCGCAGACAGGCGCATTCGGCGATCGGCGTCGACCGCTATCCAACGCACTGCATCCGTGCCAATTCCGAAGAGATCGGCGGTTTTCTGAATCCACGTATGGCACTCCTGAGATACGTAACAGGTAAGTTGTTGGGGCGCCGATCGCAGGCCGGATTGTTGCAGGTTGTCGGGCCCCTTCGCCCGGCGGGCCGCCCAGCAACCCACAAAGTTGGCCATGTTGCCGCCACTGACGAGTATCCCCCCGCAGTCGGTGGGATAGCCAATGAAGTCGGCGATCCACCGAACTGCCTGTCGTTCGATTTCCGTAGCCACTGGGGCGAGTTGCCAGGCACCGACATTAGGATTCATCGCGGATGCCAGCAGATCAGCCAAGATGCCAATCGGTAAAGGACCAGCCGTGATATATCCCATAAATCCGGGATGCCCATTGAACACGGAGTATTCCATCAAGACATCCTTTACGTGCATCAAGGCTTCGGCGGCATCTCGGCCCTGCTCGGGCAAATCGGTGGTATTCAGGGCCGCTCGAATAGATTGGGCAGTCGGGTTGGGATTCACCGGCCGGTTGCCGATTGTATCTAAAAATTCCGCTATATCATCGATTAATTGATGGCCGACGCGCCGAAATGCATCGGAAGGAAGGAGGTGTTCGGGATTCATGAGCGACAATAGTTACCTTTGCAAGGTAGAAAGATTCGAGAAATTTACTTTTTTGACACTCAACCATCAGTTTATCTCCATCGGTTTATGAGCCAGTTTTCTCCATACTCTAGCCCTGCCGCTCCGAATTCTGAGGAGCAATTACCCAAATCGCTCCAATACATCGTTGAACAGCTGAGTAGCGACACCGTCCTCAAGCCGGCAAACATTTGCCGCATCGTTCGGGATGCCGACGTTCAGGCCGCCGACCTTCTCCCCTGGGCGGATTTCGACCATCCCGTTGGTGATAGCTACGGCCGCCAATTGGTTTATCAGGGTCCCCGCTTCGAGGTCATGGTCATGTCGTGGGACCCCGGCGACTTCAGTACCATCCACGATCACGGTGGCACGCAGTGGGGTGCGGTCCAGATTTTCGGGGAGGCCGAACACGCCACCTTCCGGTTGCACGAAGATCAACTGACTACCCTGGCCCGCTGGCGAACAACACCCGGCGACATCATCGGCGTAAGCCACAATTTGCTGCACCAGATGGGCAATCCCTTTGGCCAGGAGCGCTTCGTCAGCCTCCACGTATACGGGCAACAACTACCCGCCGAGAATATCACCGGCGATGCCCGCATCATGGAGCTGTTTGAAGAACAAATCCACCGCGTCGACGGCGGGGTCTTTTTTGCCCTTCCTCCGGAAGAGATCAAACTGCGCAAACCTGGTCTAAGCGCCGATTTTCCCACGCGCCTGCGGCACCTGGTCGAACTGACCAGTCGCCTGCACCGCATGCATCAAGAGGGCCACACGGAGGTGGCAGCCCGTCTGGCAGCCGTGCGAGCCGCCCTCGAATCGCCTGCTCAGCAGGAAGCGCTCGAGGCACACCTGCAGCCAATGATGGATAGCGAACAGCACACCACCGATAGCTCCGCCTGGCGTTTGCTGAATACCGAGCTGCAGGCCACCGCCCTCCTCCAGCAACGCCTGGAGTCGGAAGCCGGCGCAGCAGACAGTTTCCATTTCTATGCCTCCCTCTACGACGAGCTCATCGGCGAGGCTTGCTATAAGGAATTCATGGGCGCTTACTTCGAACACGCGATTCGCGAATACGGGATTAACCTGAAAGACGCCCAAATCTTATCCGCTGGCTGTGGAACCGGCCTGGTAGAATCCAGAATTATAGAGCAATACCAACTCGACGGCGATCAACTCTACGGCATCGACCTGTCGAAGGCCATGATCCGGGAGGCGCGCAAGCGCATCCATGCCGACGTAGGCAATGTCCTCGAACTCGATCCCTCCGTCCGGATGTGGGACATCGTATTCAGCGGTCTCAATGTCTACCACTACGTCGATGCCGAACGGCTGGAAGATGCCATCGCCAAAACGGCAGCAATTCTGAAACCTAATGGCTGGTTTATCGGCGATTTCATCACTCCCGACCACATCCGGTGGTACCCGAACGTGTTGCGTTCTTCGGACGAGCAGGTCATTTCCGTGCGCACCCCTCGATTGGTCGAACAGGAGGGACGCCTCTATCAGGAGAGCGAAATTTCGATTATCAGCTTCCGCAACGGCCGGATGGAAGTGAAATACGCCGGAAAACACTACCGCTTTCTGCCCCCGCTCCACCGGGTTCGGCAGTATTTCGAACGCTATTTCGAACAGGTGCACCTCTTTGAAGCGATTAGTTTAAAAGCGATTCCCGATTACGCCGACACTTGCCCGTCTACCCGCTACGTGGTAGTCGCCAGGCGTTAACCCAAATATTCCGAACCATGGCCAATGAAATGTCTACGCTACAGCCGGCCGCTCTCGAACCCCGCGCCGCCACCGCCGAGCGTATTATCAACGATCACAGCCTATTTGCGGCGGGTGCGGGCCTCATCCCCGTCGACGGCCTCGATGTGGCCGCCACGATCGGCATCCAGATTAATATGATCCGCGATCTGGCAAAGCTGTATCAAGTGGAATTCAACGATCACATCCTCCGGGTGATCCTGACTACCAGCGTATCGGCTTCCATCCCGCGCCTGATGGGAGAAGTTTTCAACTACCTCGGCGCTACGAAATGGCTAAAGGTACTCGGAAGCAGTCTGTCTGCTTCCGCCGTTTCGGCCTGGTTGACCACAGAAATTGGATTGCTGTATCGGGAGCATTTCGAGCAGGGCGGTACCCTGGATACCCTGCGGGTGGAAGATGTGCGGGCTTACATCGATCGGCAGCTGGATTCCGGCCACTTCAGCCTGATGCAATTCATTCAGCTGCCGAACTTAATGAAGCGATTGATGGATCGATTTTAAGCCGGACATACTAAACGGGAAAAAAAGGAAACCGCCCTCAGTTAAGCGTAAACTCAAAGGCAGGTGCTTCCATCGCCGGCTCCCCCATTTTGGTGCGTTCTGAATTGAGCAACCGGCACAAGCGCTTCAAAGAGGCCCGGAGCCGGGAAAGTTGCGCGCGCTCCTCGATGAGTTGCACGTAGCACTGTGAGGCGTCTTCCAGACGCGTGTAGACGAGATAGCCATTCCAACCACGCTCTGAGGCTCGTATGAGAAAGCTGAGCTGCGCGTTTCCCATCCAGGAGCCAATTTCCGAATAGCTCGTATCTCCTACCACGGCCCGGTGTTCCTGCATTTGCCGATCGTGTTCCCCCTGGCGGGTCAGTTCCCGGACGATCGGATCAATGACAACGGTTTTCATAGCTGTTTGCATTATCTATTAGCAAAAGCCAAATTATCGATTAATTGTTGCCTCCTAAGCAAGTTCTTGAACTTCCTTAACCCTTTTCTGACAAAATTTTAAGAAACCGGGCGGACGGCCGCAATGGCCCTTATCTGATGGTAGTGCCGCTTCAGGTGATTAATGATAAATGGCAGCGCATCTCCGTACTTCAACTTCAGCAATGGCAATAAGGTCGGCACGCGGTTTCCCCCGAGGTCGAGGCGACGCGCCCCCTCCAGCACTTCCAGCATGCGCTCTTGCTGCCGGCGGTGCTTCTCCAGCACGGATCGATCCAGATCACTCCCCAATGGGTTGATCTTGTCGA
The DNA here is from genome assembly GCA_964504335.1 of uncultured Saprospiraceae bacterium. GTDB lineage: Bacteria > Bacteroidota > Bacteroidia > Chitinophagales > Saprospiraceae > CAZDET01. The sequence continues at coordinate 2,887 of CAZDET010000033.1, read as the reverse complement.
AAGTTTTCATCTTGTTGGTAACCCCTTCTACCTTTGGTGCCATCGACTTGGCAAAATAGCCGCCCATCCATCCGGGGCGGAAGGTCGGCTTTGTAGCCGGCTTTCCGGTTTCGAGGATGCGCTCGAAGTGTGGAAGGTAAAACGCGCCGGTCCGATTCAGGTGCTCCAGGCACTCGAGGGTACTCCAGGATTTATCATCCGGCCGCCAGTTTAACGCCTCGGTATCCAGCGGCGCAATATGGGTATCGAAGTACGCCAGCTGGTCCTGGATCGTTTGGCGCAAGTCGGCCAACAGTGATTCGTTCGTGATTTGCATAGTAGACCGTTTGGAAAAGGTGGTTAACCATCACTTTCATCCTCTATGGCTATATCGAAGTAAAGATCTTTCATACCTATTTCAATACCTAAGGATTGTAGCACCACCATTTGCGCTAACCCCTCTACCCTGGATATTCGCCACAAATCATTCTGCTTATAAAATACTTCCACTACATACCTCATCTGATCGATTAAGACATATTCTTTCAGGGATGGAATTTGGCGGTAAAAATAGAATTTATCTCCTCGGTCGTATTCGCTGGTTGTCTTAGACAATACCTCCACAATCAATCTGGGATTAGTTACTGCATCCTTGTTTTCAATTGCTGTTTCAATTGCTTCACAAACTACCATCGTAGCCGGATACAGATACTTGTTTAACAGCTCTATATGCAGTTTAGCATCATTCGTAATGGGTTGGCAATTTGAACCCTTCTCCCGCAACCCATTTCTTAACTCCGAATAAATATTACCAATTAGCAGCGCATGCTTCAACGAACCTCCAGCTAACGCATAAATCGTACCGTCGTGGTATTCGTACTTTCGGTCGGTATCGACCTCATGCTGAATGTATTCTTCAACCGTTAGTCTTGGTAGGTGCTGCGCTTTCATGATTCCGTTTGAGTTAAAAACTACACGGGACGTGAAATGGTTAATACTTTATATATCAAAGATAACGTACCATTCCGTACTTAGCTTGGCGTCTTCAATGACCGTGGTTCTGAATTCCGAAATGCTTCAAAACCTGTAATACCCTTAGAGTATTCCACCATCCGCTCGCCCCATTTTCTCCCCGCGTATTGAAAATAGGCTAATGCACGGAGAATTCCGCACCTGGACAAAAACTGCACGCCCCATCCCTCGTTTGCTATGCGGTCCTGCAAATCATGGCGTTCCGCCGCCAACAAGTCGCGGTAGACTTGATATTGAATGGACACATCTCCCTGAAGCAGCCATGCTATGAGCTCGTTCTTATCCATTTTCTCTAGATGACTTAAGATTCCTTGCTCAGCATCCCGTATCAATGCCTGTCAGAATTTCACTCCTTAGGCTGAATATAGAGCATAGGCTGTTGATTCATATGATATTTATCATCCAAAAATTGATATTGAAACAATTTACCTTCTAGCTTCGGTTGTAGCCTCAGTTTTAAGTACAACAACCCATATTGAGTTGAAAGGACGAAATTGCTGTCGGAAGATAGGTAGTAAACAGCGTTCTTTTTTAGCCAATCTCTGTCTGTTTCTATCCTGAGTTCTCCCTTTTTATTATCAATAAAGGTTAATTCCCCGGGATAGGTTTCCACGGTTCCATCAGATCGGTTGTTTGTAATTTCCACTGCGTTACCCAAGCCGGCCAGCTCCATATCAGAAGGTGGCTCATCCAAAAAAAACCGGGCGATAAGCTGAGCCGTTTCTTCAATAAAAATGGTACACTTCGTATTAATCATCATGGACACGGTTAGCTTCCTTTCCGGATAATAGACAATAACCGTCCTGGCTCCTTGCCAACTACCGGCGTGCTCAATCGTTGATTCATAATTCATGTCCCTATTCAATCGCCACCCAACACCGACATTGGTGCGCTTTCCATTATTCAAAATTGCACTGGTAAACATCGTTTGGACCACTTCATCCGATAGAAACCCATTGGAGTAGGCATTCATCATTTTTGCCAAATCCACAGAAGTGCTTCTAAACCCGGCCCCCGCCAACTTATAACTGCCATCTTGGATCTTCTCATCTAATCGAAGTTTTCCACCTTTAAAATGATACAACTTGGCATCGGCTTCGGAGTACACCGATTTTTCTTCGGGAAACGTTTGGGTCATATTGAGCGGAATGAAGATGTCTTCCTTCATGTAATCAACGTACCGCTTGCCCGACACTTCTTCGATCAACGCTGCCAGTAAATTGTAGCCCAGGGTGGAGTACCTGTAGTCGGTGTCCGGTTCAAACAACAGGGGGGCATCCTCAAAAAACGCAACGGTCTCCCTTACTTCGGTGTAGTGTTTATTTTGAATTTTTCTCGAAGAAGGTCTATGCTGTACCCCAGCTGTATGCCCTGCAATTTGTCGAGCGGTTAGCGTCGCGTATGGAGCTCGAACGTATGGAATATATTCTTTTAACGGAGCATCCAGATCTAGTTTCCCATCTGAAGCTAGTTTGCCCAATGCCGTTGCCGTGATTACTTTAGCTACGGATGCCGTTCGGATTTGGCTGGTAGGCTTCATTTTTATTTTTCGCTCCACATCTGCATAGCCGAACCCTTTGGAATAGATGATGGCTCCTGCCTTGTTTGCGGATACAGATACACCGGCTATTTCTGTTTTATCTAAAAATGCGGCTACTATGGTATCAACATATTGAAAATCAGTACTTGTACATTCTTGCTCTGCACGAATTGGAAAGAACACAGTACCTGGCCCCTCCTTCAGCATCCCGGCGAACAAGAACAGTAACGCCATTGAGTAAAGCAGCTTCATGGTTTCTTTTCCGGGAAGACGAATTGAAATCTTTTCTGTTACAGCATTAGGGCAAACGCACCAAAATGGTCGGTACGATAGTTT
>CAZDET010000032.1:0-54717 GCA_964504335.1 uncultured Saprospiraceae bacterium | reverse complement strand
TTGGGCATTTTTAATATTGCGGAGGTTGTGCGGGCGGAGACGGTCGTGGAGTGAATGGGTGTTTCCCGAAAATCCAGGAAAACCGGGATTGGTAGTGGCAACTGAGTTAGCTACCTTATGGTCATCTGTGGGGCCAGGTAGTGTCCCAAAAACCCGGTAAACCATGAAATTTGTATTAGAAGGCCGCATTTTTGTGACGAAGACGGAACAGGGCATTCTCGGTGCTACCGTCGAAATTGGTGATGCCAACAACCAATTTGAAGAAGCTCGCCAGAGTTTAGTCACCAATCGGCATGGTGCTTTTTATTTTTCATTTTCAGGCCAATTACTGGAGGCACTACGTAAGGCCAGTATTGAATTACAGCTTATTGTCCGGGATACGAATGGCGATATTATCACCCAGCAATCTCCCTTCTCAATTCCCGAAAAGGAGACCCTGGTGCGAGATGTCGGGCTAGGAGAACAAGAACTAGTAAATGCGGTGCTTCCTCGAGTCTGGAATCTGGATAGATTGGTGCCTGAAGAGGCATTCGAAGTAATCGATTTGGCTATCGATCGATTTGCCCCGTCGGAACAAATATCCAACTACCAGTCGATTGCTTCTACCTTTTACTGTGCATTACCTCCCGTCATCCAGGCACCCGAAATTCTAGACTTTGCTGAAGGTACCTTGCTCGGCAGCATAGAAGACCGAACGCAATTCTCTCATCGCTTGCAGCAATTGAATTTCTGGAACCAGAGAAACTTGGCTATTGAAGCGGAACCAATTTCAGCTATCCAGGCGGAATTTCTGGCATCTGAGCAATTTCTAGGGGGCTTAATCAATGCATTAGGCCCTCGTTCCAGCCAAGCCGATTTCGGAATGCTGCCAAGGGAGCAAGGTATCCGCCTAATTGCTGCGGCAATTCAAGCTAGTGGTTCTAATTTGCCACAAATGCATCGGAATCTGGGTATTATATCGGCACAATTTTGCGCTCTGGATAACCTGCATCGACTGCATCAATCCGCACTGCGAGCTTTTCGGGGCAATGAACTTGACCGTCGATTTTTCTTAAATACACTAGTGCATTTTGGTGGCGGTTGGGGGCCGGATGATAGTCCGGGAGGCGGGCCGCCCATCCCCGTTCCAACACCAGCACCCGGCGGCCCCACGCCGGTGCCCGGTTGTTTCCCCTGGCCGCCCCGTCAGGATGATTCCGGTGAATTTGGGATTCCGGAAGATGCTGAAACCTGGCTCTGCACAGCCGAAGCAGTACGGGCCTATCGCGAGTACCGAGACCGCGCAACCACCTACCGCATACTCGAAGTAACTCCTGCAAATGCCTGCCCCGGTGACGAGGTGGTCATCCGTGGTGAAAACCTGCAGTTTGAAGAAGGAGAGGTAATTATATGTTTTTCCGGTCTGCGGAGGGGCACGGAAGTACAAGTTACCCCTAGGGCCACTTCCAATACGGAAATCACCGTCGTGGTTCCGACCGGTGCCCACTGTGGGCCGTTGCAGCTGAAGTCTTCCGAACCTGCGTCTATTCTGGTATGCGGCGTTGAATTACCATTGTTTGAGGGGCCTTCCGAGCCATTTATATTTGAAGGTGGCCCAACGGTGATATCCTATTTTGGAACATCTGCCGGTGATTCATTCACTTGTTTGCAAGCGGATGAATTGCTGTTCATTACCTGGAGGACCTGCAATGCGTCTCGCGAGACGTTGCGTATTCAGGAGGTTGGCGGTTCGTTATTGTCCGAACAAACTTTTCGGGAGCCGGACGGAGATAACACCATTGCTTATCGCCTCCCTGACGTTACCAGAAATTTTCGAGTATCTATCCAATTGACTGTAGAGGGCCCCTGCGGTAACGACCAAAGGGAACTCCAATTTGCTGTCCGGCGAGCGGCGCGGCTCGATGAAACCCAAGTGGTCTCCTTCGTTATTGATACGTTTAGAAATTGGCATCGAAATATCAGCCGGACTGTTCGGAGCTACAACCCTACGCACCTAAGCGATTTGGTCAATGCCGTACTGACGGCCGAATTGGTAGAGTCAGAACGACTAGGCACCGAAGGCAGTGGGTGGTCGTACACCAATTGTGTGATCCCGGAGCGGCCATTGCCTTTGCGCATAGATGTACCTCCTTTTCCACTAATGATTCGTACCGATCAATTGAATGAAGTGCTAACGGACATCATCGATCCAGAAAGAGGCGCTCTGAGAGCGTCCATTCAGTCGGTGCTGTCGGATGAAGCCCTACGGGAATTGGGAACTTCAGCGGAATCGGTAGCGAATAGACTACTGCACGTAGAGGCTGGTATGAAAGTATATGCATTGAATTGTACCCTGGAGGAACGTGGGCTGGCCATGCCGACGCTGGGTGGCAGCAATGGGCAATCTGTCGTAGGGGCGATTTCGACCGGCACCCACGGCTCCAACCCACAACTCGGTGCGATCGGCGATTTTGTCCGGGCCATTCATTTAGTAGGGCCAGGAGGCCAAGAGTGGTGGCTGGAACCGGCGAGCCATCCCATCACAGATCCGGCCGGAATGCAACGATTAATTCAGGAGGGACGATTGGATCCCTGCATCAAGATTGAATACAACGACGATTTGTTCCACAGTTGTTTGGTGGCTGTGGGAGCGGCGGGCGTTATCTATTCGGTTGTACTTGAAGCCGTGTCAGAATATCTGCTTAAGACCACCACTAGCGGAAACACCTGGGGGGCTATGCGAACCTACATCCGCGACCAAATCATTACTCCGGTAGTTCCTACGGATTGGTTTGTCGAAATTACGGTCAATCCAACAAGGGCCGCCCGGCTAACCGTTCGAGAGCCAAAGCCCACCGACGAGCCGCTCACCGATCCTCCGGAGCAGGATTTTACCTTCGAAATTGCCTTACTATCAGCGCTATTTGGACCGGGAATTGTTGCCGGCGGCGTTACGGGAGTAATCACACTCGGAAGTGGGGCGATCGGTGCGGTTTTGGGATTGATTCCTTCCTATTTCCTGCGCAGAGCCGCGGAGGCAGGAATCGACCCCTTTGCGTGGGCGCGAATTGCGGAAGATGTAGCCGTTATCCACGATTTGGTCACTGCGGTCGAGGATCTGGTGGACATTATCAACGATGACTTTTCCGAGGAAGCCCTTGCCAATGCTATGCCTAACTTGCTGAATTTGCTTTGGCGAATCGGATTTTACATCATCGAAGGACGGGAACTTCTGGATATTGCGCAAAACATCTACACTAATCTGGGAGAACGACCGGAGGGTACTTTCGTCGGAAAAAGCTTCCAGGTAATGACGGGCCAACCAGATTGCCCAACGCCACCTGAAGATCATTCGCCCTTGGTGCGGTTGATTCAAAGCGAAGAATACGCCGTGCCCGTGGAGTCCTGCATTGAGTTTACAGACGCAATTCTGCGCCTTGCGGATGGAATTCGTGGAGACAGTCCGCTACCTTTCCCGTTGCCGGGATTTGATTCTGGGTTGCCTTTTATTTTAATTCTGAATTTGCGGTTTACCCGGCCTACCCGGGCAATGATCGGGATGCAGCAATTCGAAAAAACCTGCTGTGTAGAAGTATACACCGTGCGCGATATGGACGGCAACGAAGCCTTTTTTACAGGCTTGGAGCCCATCCTGCGGGCCTTCAACGCCGTTCCCCACTGGGGGCAATTTCATCCAGCTGATATGGACTTTCATTCCGTATTCCGCCGAGACGGCCGCGATAAACTTGCCGTCTGGCAAACTCAATTAGACCGAATTGCTCTGGAGAGTGGTGGAACCCCTAATACATTCCGGAGAGACTTTGTGCTGGAGCGCGGATTGCTTTCCGAGCTATGAGATCGCTGTTGACGATACTCTTGTTGTCTATTATTTTGATTCGCAAATTGTTTTGTATATTAGACGAACTTAATATAGCGACTGATTTATCACAACTATATAATTTGGTTCTCTGACAATTTTCGTGGTTATATCGACACAACTCCTCTGCCTTCAATCCTTTTCGGCCATCGGTTTTGTGTCGACCACAAAAATTGTCAAAGAAGGTATATTTTTTCGACACAAGACGCTATCATGAAACCGATGTTCATCCTTATGGGCCTGTTGTTGGCCATCACTTTTCCCGCCGACGCACAGCTGGGCGGCCTCACTAAGAAACTCAAGAAAAAGCTCCAAAAGAAGACCACCGAGCAAGTCGACTTTGGCAAGCTCATGGGTAGTTCCGACATGGAGCTCGAGGAATCTTACGACTACGATTTTTCCATCCTCTATTCCATCGAATCCGACGCCAGCAATAATGTTTCGGAATTGCGGCAAATGTACCAGACCGACGCCAAGCACATCGGTATGGAAGTTATGATGGATGAAAATCAAACGGGACAGGATCGGATGGTAGCGATCATCGATCTGGAGCGTTCCTACTTCATCCTCGTCAATGAGGAAGACCAACAAGCGATGGTATTTGCCTTCGATCCCGTAGAGGAACAACTGGCCGAACAGGAAGCGCCCACGTCGAATGTGACCTTCCAAGCAACCGGAGAAACCAAAATGATCGCCGGATATAATTGTGAAAAGTACCTCTACAGCGGCAGCGACGGCTCGGGAGAGGTCTGGATCACTAAGGATCTAGATTACAGCAGTATCAACGCCCTGTCTTACCTCAAGGCCATTCAGCAAAAACAACAGCAACAAGGGGAAGGCGACTTGTCCGTACACAGCGCCTGGGAGCTTGCCGACAAGGGGTTCATTATGGAAATGAAAGGCGTGGATGCCGATGGCCAGGCGATGCACCTAGTTGCACAGGAAGTAGTGGTAAATGCCGATATCAGCTACCCTGTCTCCGAATTTCAGGTAATGGATATGTCGGGCCTGAATAAACTCCAGAAAGGCATGTACGACGCCGCGGATATGGAGGAAATCCAGAAAATGCAGCAGCAAAAAGAAGCGGAAAAAGCTGCCAAAAAGCAAGCCAAAAAGGAGAAACGCAAGAAGAAGAACTAAAGGACCAAAGTACTAAGTAACAACCTCCCTGGTATGTATATGAAGTCATCCCTGCTGCTCTGCATCGGCCTGATCCTGTATTCGGGTGCGATGCAGGCCCAGGATGAGGACGAGCGCCTCATCATTAGTAAAGGAGAACGGGCCTCCGTACGGTTTATGCTGCCCGAGCCGGCCTCCAGCTACGACCTGACGACCTTCCTGTTGGATACCACCGTTACCCTGTATGGCGACGGCTGGGAGGTATCCCTCAATCAGTCGGGCACGATCTTTCAGAAGCAAGCTAACATGCACTACGAATCGAGGGTGCTGGCCGCCGCTTGCGGACAGGGGCGGGCGTATAGTTCGACGGGGCTGGCGGAAATGCTCTTCGACGTAGGAATGACCGTCAACCAGGTGCCCATCAAAGTAAATTGCCTGTTCGATGCCTGCCTGACCACGGGGATGTCGTTCGAAGGAGAGAAAAAAATATTTACGTTTTCCCTACACCATCCGTTTTATACTTTCAGCGGCAGCGGCCCCTGGGAAATGCGTAACGATCTTATCAGCACGCTTTATTCATTCCGAATGTATAATCTGGACCCCGAGCTCCTCGAGCCCGACGACCGCAAGGTGCCGACCAAAGTTCTGGAGTTTGGCGAAAAAGTCCTGGAAGAAGTGGCCCGAGTACCCATCGAAGCCGGCATCGAGGAAGAGGATACACCCCAGGCAATGCCGGATTTCGGCGGCGAGCAACCCTACAGCCTCACGTTGTACAATGATGCTATTTTTGAACCCGACCCGCAGAGTTACCAGCCGGGAGGCATCAATTACAACAAATTGGACTGGATTGGAGAGGACGAACTCATCATCGAGGAGCCCCCTACGATCACCATCACTATCGATGGGGAGACCTACGACGGCAGCCAACCCTTTTACGCCGAGCCCGGAGAAACCATTGAGGTGACCTACGAAATGCTCGATCGCAAGAAGCCCGTGATCCTGGAAATGGTCATTCCCGAATCCGAAGGGTTAGTCGAAGTGCCCTCAAAAACAACTGGTGCGGCATCGAATACCTCCATGACGGTGGCCTTTACCTCGGGTCTGTGCGCGTGTACGGGAAGTACTCTGTGGGATATCAACGCCCTCATCCGCTTCCCGCTCGACCCCGATAAGCTGGACGCCCAGCTTCGTCAATTTGAAAAGCGCTGCGAAGCGGAGCCTCCGAGCTTTGAAGAATGGGAGTTGCGGAAAACGGTACTGAAAAACCTCCAAGCCCAGATAGGAAATTTGGGCGTATTCGTGGAGAATATCCTCCGTAAAAACGACTCGCTAATTTCCGCGAATCAGGGGAAGGTAGAGGATTACCAAAAAGCGATCGAACAATACGAGGCTTCCTTAAAGGAGGAGGCTGCCCACGCGGCTACCACCGCACAAATCAGCCAGCTACGCACCAGTGCCAGTCAAAAGCTGGATCAAGTGCGCAATCTCCGACTGAAGATCAGTCGGTACTACGACAAGCTCAGTGATGTGGCCGGTGCTATCAATCGCTACAATGCCTTTCTTGAAACCGTCAAAGGAGAGTCGCCGGCAAAAAGTGTCGTATGGGGCCTGCCGAGCATTCGTACCCTCGAGCCACTCGATGTAGAACGGGATGCTAATCGGGCCACGTTGCAGGCAAGGCTTGGAAAAGTGAAAACCTTAAAGACGGAATTCGAAGCGGCTCTCCAGCGCAACGAAGAAGATTACGACCGCACCTCAAAGGAACTGGATAAGCTGCGTAATGATCATTATCACGAAAGAGACGAGAAGAAAAGAGAGAATCTTCAGATCAAGATAAAAATCGCCGAAGAACGGTTGGAGGTATTATCCAGCCGGAGCACACCGCTGAAAATGGGGATTAATCGGTTGCGGGATTTGATTGAAAAATTCGAACAGGCAATGGCTCAGGTGGATGAGCTCGAGACCCTTCAGTCCTTTGTCGAACAACACCAAACCGCCGACCGCGAACTGCACAACCTCCGCGATCGTCTCGCCAAGCTTCTCTTCCGGCAGCAGGCCGCCGAGGTGTATATCGAGGATCTTAAAAAATTGAAAGAGGCCGCGGAAAAGGACGTCAAAGAGATCGAGCGTTTTGCCACACAATTGGACAGCATTAAGCAGGAATTCGAAGGCAAACACCGCCCGGCGGTGAAAGGCTTTGAGCGGCGCCTGTACGAACTGGCCAAGGGGCCGGGGCTGAACGTCGAAATGCGCATGGGGGCCGATCGCAAATACGTGCCTTCCCGCGAGAGCTCGAAGCCGCTCAAGAGCGCCCTCAAGACGTTGGGACGCTTCGGTACGGATGAATACTGGCGATTCCGCGAAATCGATGTAGTGAATGCAGGCGCGGCCTACGTCGAAGGTTTTGTTACGGGGATGAACCCATTTGAGTTGGTCGAAATGGCCCAGTACGTGGCGGTATTGGTCGGCTTACACCTGTACGATGAACGGGCTGCCCGCGAGGAATTACAGAAGATTTCCGGGCAGGGAGCGGCCTTCGTGGATCACTTTTTCAATCAGGCGAACTTCGCCGAACAAATAAAAGTAATCGCCCAAATTGCGGGCAACGCGCGTGGCGAGCTGGCCCTCGGTGCCCTCTCGACTAAAGCCGGAAAACTAGGCTACCAAAAAGCACGCGCCAAATACGACGAATTAATGGAATCGCGGGCCCGAGCCCTGAAGAATATCAATTCAAAGGCCTGGCCCCGCCAAAGCCGCAACGACGTGATGAACGACCTGCTCTACCAAATCAAAAAGGTAGACGTCGAATATTGGCACCGGGCGCGTGAAGCGCTGGACGACAAAATCAAAAAGAACGAAGCCTTACAAAAGGACAAACTAAACCCGGAGAAATTCGCCGAATTGCAAGCAGCCGGTGAAATCCTGCGGGAGGTCATCAATCCGGTGGATCTGTATCGCATCAACACGCCGGAATTTGCGGACGCGGGCTTCCGAAACATGCTGCGCAAGCTGCAAAAAGCCGTCGACAAGCGCACCAAAGGAGGAAAAGAGCCCATTTACTGGCAGGCCTTTTACGTGCTCAAAGACCTGGACCCCAACCTGGCCGGGCGAATGGATGTGGCGCGTGACGAACTCATTTACAGCCACCTGCGAAAAATCCAGGAAGTGGGAGACGAGCTCGGCGAGCTGGAATTTTGGGCGGGCTACAGCGGTTCGGCGAAGGGGGTGCTGCCCAAAAACCCCGACTGGACCAAAATTGCCGGCGATCGCGATTTGTTGTTCCTCGGACCGGATGGACCCATTGCCATGCGGCGCTTTATCGAATCGATTGAAGCCGACCTGGGGCCTGCATGGGGCCGAATTCTTGATTCCGATGCCTATTTAGATTCGCAATTTGATGACATTAACCGCTTAGGGCTGACCCCGCAGGAATTGGAAAAACTTCCATTTTACCAGCGGAAAAAAATTGCGAAACACCTGGAAGATCATCGCACCATTCTCAACAAGGAACTCGATGCACGCTATCAGAAATACCGCAATGAAGCCCTCGGCGGAGAAGCTGAAAAAGTGGACATCAAGGAACTCACGCCCGAACAACTGAATGCCAAGCTCTCCGAAATGCAGCTACACTTCAGCGAGTGGCAAAGTTCCAAAAATCCGGAAGCTCTGCGAAAGTATCTGGAGCTAAACCGCGATTACTTTTTGGCCCAAAAGGACGCCTACCTGACACCGGGCTCTCGCAAACTGGAGATCGAGCTTCGTATGGATTGGGCCTCCGAAAAACACAAGCTGGAAAGCGGGGATGACTGGAGTGCCTACATGGATCAGTTGCACAACGGTAATCTTAAATCGGAGTGGAAAGACATCCCCCTGGGAGAAACCCGCGACGGGTTGGAAAACATCACTGAAAACCTGGCCCAAGCCTACAATAAGCAACGGAAAGTAGGAGGTGATATGCTCAAAGTCGCCCACGAAACCGCCAAGTACTACGAGCGCGCCATGCGCAGCGGGGTGGTCGTGAAACCCCAAATAGACTTAACATCCATACCCGCATCTAGTGGGAAATCGATCGAAGACCTGCGCCGGGTGGCTATGAAAATCAAAGAGCTCAAAGACGTCAATAAAACACGGGTGCTCATTGCCGACTACTATGGGGTGGATTATAAAAAGACGGATAATGCCTTGTTCGATCGCTTTCAGAAGGACTGCGAGGTGGCCGTAGCCAACGTACAGGGAGAACTTCAGAAAGCAATGCCAACGGAGTGATGCCGGCGATTCACACCGGCTTATCCTGCGTCATGTATACTTCCCATTTCCGGACGACCTTTGGATAATGGGGCCAATCAATCGCTCGTTTAGGAAGAAATCATATCCCATGCGCATCGATTTCTTTTTCGGATTACTAATCGGATTACTCCCTTGCGGACTGTGTTGTCAAGAGGGGAACTATTGGTATTCCGATCACCGCTTCCCGGCCGGAGATACCGCCTACCTCTTCGGCGATCAAGTGCGCCTCCGCACGGGCCCCGGCACCAATTCCGAAACGGTCACGTTACTTCCGATTGACTCGAAGGTCACCATCCTCGAACAAACAGACGTGCAGCAAACCTACCAAGGGCGTGCTTCGCATTGGTACAAAGTGCAGTACGACGGGCAAGCGGGCTATGTGTTGGGCGGCTTACTGGCCGCCGATCGCGTACAGCACTCCGGGAAGTCGTTTCTGTTGTCCGTAGCATTGGAAGGGAATCAGTACTACGCCCGATGTAGATCGGCGGTAGCGGGCGAGCTGAAGCAGGAGATTCGAGTCGAGTTGCCGGCTGTGTCGTTTAGTTATCCCGTGTTCGAATTTCAGGTATTCGACAACCGGGGGCTCGATGGCATCGAGCACATACTAGTGATCGATAGCTATCCGGAATCCTGCGGTGCACCCGGTGGCGCTACCTACTTGTTCTACCAGAATGGAACACTGAACAAGGTATTCCAGACCCAATCCTCCTCCGACGCCGGAGTGGTATGGCTCCACGAAGCCTTGATTTTCCCTAATGAAGAGAACGGGGTGCCAGGCCGAGTCGTCTACCACCGAGTCTACGGGGAGATGATGGAGGAGGCCAGCAATTGGGTAGAAGAAACCACTGTGACGCGGGAGTTGCGGTTGGTGAATGGGGAATTGGTGCCTAAGATTCGGAATTAGGGCTTGCTCGACCGTACAATCTCCACGATCTTCCCGTCTTCTTCACTCGTCAGAATATACAGCCTACCCCCCGGACTCATCTCGGCCTTCCGCAAACGTACGTGGTCATCCACGAAGAGTTCTTCTACTTGTTTAACGGTTTCGCCGTCGAGGGTTAAGCGCCAGAGGCTGCCCCGGGAAAGTCCGGGAACGATGAGGTTATCTTGCCATTCGGGGAATTCCGTGCCGGTGTAAAATACCAGGCCGGTGGGGGCTACCGTTTGCAGCCAGTAATGGACGGGGGCGGTGAATACGGCGTTGGGTACCTCAGCGGGTTCATAATTCTCGGAGCGGTAGTCACCCGTGGTGACATTCGGCCAGCCGTAGTTTGCCCCGGCACTTAAGATATTGATCTCATCGCCCTGAATCGTGCCGTGTTCACTGAACCAGATGGTACCCGTAGTCGGATGAACGGTAATACCCTGTGCGGCTCGTATCCCTACTGCGTAGATGCCCTTTACGGCATCAGGACCAAAATCGGGGTTGTCGGTAGGAATGCTGCCATCGGGATTGATACGGTAGATTTTGCCCCGGGCATCCGTCAGATCCTGCGCGATAGCCAGCCCTTCCCGGAGATGCTCGAAATACAATCGTTCCCCAGCGGTGATGTAGAGCTTCCCGTCGGTGCCGAAGGTCATACCACCGCCAAAATGGAATAGGCCGGGCAAGTACGGCCCTGGATTGAGCAAGGTTTCCACGTCAGTTAGGCGATCATCCAGAAATCGGGCTCGAATGACCTTTAGGGCATAGATATCGGCCCGTTGAGAAACGTAAGAAATGTATATCCACCGGTTGTCTTGAAATGCAGGGTCCAAGACCACCTCGAGTATGCCCGCATTCCATCGAATCACCTTGCCGTCGGAGGAAGCAGGATAAGTGCCCTCCGGGTATTTGCTATTGTCCAGTTTTAGTGGGGTAAATAAGTCGTCAGGAAAGCCCTGGATAATCGTTTTTTTCTTGGTTTGAAGGTTGCAGCGGAGCAGATTCCCGTCTTTTTCCGCAACGATTACTTCTGTTTCGCTGAGAAAGTCCAGGCTCCAGGGTTTTTTGAGTCCGCTGAGGACAATTCGTTTCGTCGGGCTAACGGAAGTATTGGACGCCGGTTGGGATTGTCCGCTTGTACCGAGGGTGGTTAATAATAGGCAGAGAATTACCCAAGAAGATTTCATAGTAGAATTTTTCCCAAGTCTACTAGATCGGACCGGAAATCCATGAGATGGAAGGCTTCGAACCATGCAGTGTTATAATTCCGAACGGATTCTGTGGGTCTGTGCAAACTGCCTGGGCGTCATTCCGTGCACTTTTTTGAAGGCGGCATAAAAAGCGGATTTGGATCGGAACCCTACCTCGTTTCCGATGCCTTCGATCGTGAAGTGGTGCTCGGATTTCAGATAGCCCCCGGCGGCTGCTACCCGGTGTTCATTGATAAATGCGGAGAAGCTTTTTCCCAAATTATCGTTCAAAAACTGAGAAAGGAAGTGAGGACTTACCGATAGCTCCCGAGCGAGAGCATCGAGCTTCAAGTCGGGGTTCTCAAATAATCGTCTTTCCGTCATAAGACGATGAAGGTTTTCCCGGAGTTCGGTTGCCTGTCGAGTGCTGATTCTTTTATTCCCGTAACGCTGTTTTTCACCGTTAATAACCGTCTTACTGTCGGGGAAGCATACCAGGAAAACCATTAGCCCATAGAAGACAAAAGAAAAGGTGATAGGCCCCAGGATGTAGGATGGAAATCCAAAATACAGAGCAGCGTGAAAGACAAGGCAGATCAACATATTGGTAATAAACACGGTCAGTAGCCACTTTTGCACAGTTGATAAATCACCTGGATTGAAAAACAGCTTGCCAAATGCACTAGCGATCAGATATCCGGATGCACCCACGTAGGTGAGCCATACGGCGTAAATGCCTTGCACAAATTCGGGATTCCACAGTTCGGGGCGTTTGCTGTAGGGGAATAGTAGACCGACTATTACTACCAGGGCCAGCCAACCCAGGATGTGCCACCAGTCTCCTCGCTGCATGCGGGGCTGCTGCCGTAGTACGCTACGGATGTACAGAAAAAGGAACGGTCCGACAAACAGGCAAGCGGAAAGACCAAACTGAAGAATAATAGGTAGAAGAGGAGCTTGAAAAAAGAACAGCACGGATTTTCCGATGCGAATACTCAGCATCAGCAAAAGCAGACCAAAAAAGGTGTTCTGGATTCGGTTTGACCCCGAAAAAAATAGAAAGTAAAGGCTCATCAAGAAGCCATTGAACACGCCCAGGCTGCTGAAAAAAAATAAAATCTGATCTGCTAGTATCATCGATGCGGCCAAATGATCTTCCTGCTTGTAAGGTACTGATTGAATAGCATGACCTGACTATTTATTCAGAGAATTACCAGAAGGATAAGCATTTGCGACATAGTGAAAAGCCTCCTTCTGAGGTCTACCTTACTTTGCCATCATCACGTTTCCTGATCACCCAAAAACGGCATAGACATGAACCGCCTGATTACCCTATGTTGGATGCTTGGCATTGCCATCGGCCTACTCGATTGTCAAAAGGAAAACTGCGATAGCCCGCAGCGCCTGGAAGTCACTCCTGAATCCACGATTGTGGTTACTAATCAAGGAAGTGGCTCTACCAATCTGCAGGTACAATATCCACTAAATTGCGCCGACGAACCCTATCGAGGATACCTAACCATTGTGCTGGAGACCCCGGATATTATCCCCGGAGCGGAAATAATCCTAGAAGACACCAATGGAGGAGGAGGCCCGGCGCTGTGGACCAACCTGGGCGAAACGCCGGCCTCCGGCACGGATCGGGTTGGACTTACCGTTAGGCCAAAAGTCGTGGATGGGCAACCGGCGATCCCCACTGCCGGAACCTACTCCGTTAGTTTGCGGGCCACCTTCGACGATCCGGACCAGCGCTTTCCCTTTGTAGTGATGGTCGAGGTGATTTCCGAAGGCTTTGATGTCGTCATCCTGGAGCCCAATGCCAATACGCGCTTCTTCGAAGGCCAGGATTCGGTAGCGCTCGAAGCGCTAGCCAACGAACAAACCAATGGCATTGCCTCCTTGGCCTATCGGCTTGATAACCAAGCGTGGCAGGAGCAAACCTATTCCGATCTGCCCGGACAAGCAACCATCGAGCAAAACATCTACATTCCCGCTCCCGGTAATCACTCCCTTACTGTACGGGCGATCAATGGCCTTGGGGAGACCGTCCGTGATTCTGTTTCGTTTTTTATCCCAGCCGACCCGACCAAGCTGAATGACCACCGCTGGGATGGTGGCGGCGATAACCTTCGTTGGGAAGATCCGCTCAACTGGGAGGGTGATCGCTTGCCCAATGCACAAGACAAGGCCATTATCGATTTGGAAACCACGCCGCTTGTACTGATCAGCTCGGATGAATTCAGCGAGCGCGTTTATCCAGCCGGTTCCGTTGATATTACGGCAGATGTAATCCTGCGAAATAGTGCGGTGCTCGAGATTTCTGCACCTCAACAACGGCCGTACATCCGTGGCTCGGTGCGTTTTGAGCAAGATGCCGAAACGGCCCCCCCGACTATTCGATTCGGGGCAAGTGCAGAAAATACCCGTTTCCGCATTCGGGATACCCTCTACATCAACCGCGCCACCATTGCTTCGCATGCCAATACCGCTGATAATCGGTTGACGCTGAATTATACTTATGCAGAAAATGACTTTTCCGGCAGTACGGGGATCAATCTAGTAGGGCCGGTCCACATGTATTGTGAGGGCCTGACCATTCAGCGGCAGCATGTACGTTGGTCATTTTACACCAACGAGGGCGTCTCCGAAGGTTCTCCAATGCTCACCAGCGCTGGCAGGTGGATAATGACCAATGGAGCAACCTTCTACGCTGATCCCGAAGCACCTGAGCCCGCCGAAGTCATCAGCCGCGGCGGCATCCAGGTAATTCGCGAGCTTCCAAGCGCCAGTTTCGGCATTGGTGGACACTTCGTCTGGGAAGTAACCGGCGATTGGGTGGATGCACCTCCCTCTTCGGCCTCCGGATTGGATGGCGGAACCATTATTCTGGAAACGACGCTTGGAGACACGCTGAACAACGAAAATCCATTTGACCCTAAAATCAGCAAAATCGATCGACTTCGGACAAGAGCACACGTACTCGTCAAAAATGGAAATTGGGAATTCAACGTCGCCTCTGAAATGCCGCTGATTACCGTAGAGCAGGGAGCATTTGTGACCTTCCTGCAAAACAACCTTGGCGTCCGGCGGGCCCGCGTGGAAGAAGGTGGTCGTTTGGACCTGGGTGGCGGTAGCCTATCGTTGCTTGAAAGTAGGGGCGAACTCTGGGTTTACGGAGCCGTATCGGCCGATTCGCTTCGCTTACTAGGCGGTTCGTTCATCATGGGGTACTTATTCGATACGGCCAGAGTGTCTACTCAATTCATGGAGTGGCTAGGTGGCAACGATGCCTCTTCGACCATCGGCACGGGCTACCTTTCCATTCAATCGAATCCAAATGGGATACCATCTGTTTGGGCGCCGGGAACGCTAACTGGTGAACGAAAGTGGAACACCCACTTATCTCTGGAGGAGGGGGCGCAGCTGGAGTGGCGTTCCGGCTTACTCAACTCTCAACCGTATCGCCCCTTCATCGATCTGGATATCGCCCCGGGAGCAACGCTGCGCATCGATGACAGCGAGGACAAGAAGTGGGGGTTTCGTCGATTCGACGACGAGCCAGTCACTTATGTGCGCATCCGAAATGCCGGCCTGATCCAGAAGCTAGGCAGTAATCGACGCGTCGATATTTCGGCCTGTATGGAAACGATTGGAGCGGGAAGGGTCGAAAACGGTGGCGGCCTCACGATTAATGAGACTATTGCAGAATGCAACTAGCTTCGATATCAGGCGAATAAGAAATAGACGCATAGGTTTTGATCCCGGCCCCTCGACCAATTGTCGGGGCCGGCTCGCCGCACACCATTACGTGGGTGGGAAATATAAACGGCCCGCCCACCAAACCTGCCAGCCCGAAGGGTTACAGGTAGCCCAAGCGTGCACTCCACACGCGACCACCAGCGATGTAAACGGCCGTTGCAAAATTTGATCATTGGATGCACAGGACTTCCGTGTCGGTAGTCCATCGTGAGAATTGATTCTTAAATATCGGCCTTTTTGGCCAATAAGTCAAGTCCCTATTCAACTAAGCCGAACGCCCCCGAAAGTAGGCATGAAAACTTAACATAATTGCCGAAGCAGATGCCCGTGTCACGCCTGTCCACGACACCGATCACACGATATCCTCTCCCCATTCCCACTTCTTTTTGAGCCGCTCCAGTTCCTTTAATTCTAATCGATCTTCTTCCGACAACTCCTCCGGCGGCGGCAGGGTGGGCTTTTTTTGGTAAAACAACTTGGCCATTTCTCGTTCGACTTCCGCGTCCTGCCAATCTTTGGAGAGCATGCCCGAGCCAGGCAGGCCAAATACAGAGATGTAAATAATGAGCAGCACTAATCCCAAAATCAAGATGGGGAAGCGCACCCAAAAGGCGGCCGAGGCATTTCCTACATAAAAGCTGACTACGATCAGGATGACGGAAACAAAAGCGAATATGATGGCCGTGATGTAGAAGCCCATTCTAGCTTCTACTTTCTCTTTGGCTTCTTTGCGGAGTTCTTCGTACATAGTGAAATTGAATTAAGAGATGCTAACATAGCATCTCTAAGACCAGCTACTTTTCCTCACACGCTGCGCGTTCCCATACAATCAGGTAACTATCGTAAGATAAAGATAAGGGACAATTCTTCTAAACAAGCCGATAGAAATTGGGAGACAACGAATCTCGTGTGCACGAGGCCGCTACCAATCTTCAAAGCTATGCGCCCAATGATCGAAGCGCACATTTGAATTTTGTGTTTTGAGTGCCTGCTCGAATTCATGCAATCTATTTTCAATGAGGGCTACCCAGAATTTGATAGCTGAGTCACGTCCATTCTCGCTCCGGTGCACTATGCGGTAGACACTGAAATGTATACCCAAGATGGTCATCCAGGTCCGGGTCAATTTTACGTTCCGTATGTCAGTTAATTTAACGGTATCCGTTCTTCCGGACTTTTCTAAGTAGAGCCGTTTATCGTCATAAAACAAGTTGGAAGCAGAGCGAGCCTCCCTGAACGACCAACCGAACCAGACACTACTGCCCAGCCAAAATAAAAGCAGCATCCAGTGAAATTCGACACTCAACAGGACGATGGTTAAAATGGCAAAAAAGAAAAATAGCAACCCACTAGCAATCTTATGGAGCAAACGATTGTTAGAGGCCAGCGCTTTCCGGTGTATCATCTCCGGGAAATAGTCAGCGTTTCGGAACTTTTCGTACGGCATGTAGGGGTAGGTTTAGGTGTAGTATTTTCACGAGTGCGGTGATAGTAATAATTTCCCTTCTTTGACAATTTTTGTGGTCGACACAAAACTGATGGCCTAAAAGGATTGAAGGCAGAGGATTTGTGTCGATATAACCACGAAAATTGTCAGAGAACCATAATTTCTAGGAATTTGCTTTAATCGGGCAATTCATTCGATAACGAGATACAATTTTTCGACCTACCTCAAAATTGGGTGGATGGCAGGCATTGTTTTGTATGACCATACCCAAAACGAAGTCCCAAATCACGTTGGTTGGGGTATATTAAGTAATTCTATGTTTTCAATCGTCTTTGTAAGTAAGGCCGATTTGCTACCAGCTAATGATGGCGCCATGGTACTACAGGAACTGACGGATGAGGAACTACTAGAACAGTGGTACAAAGGCAACGAAAAGGCGTTCGTTGCCCTTTACCGACGGTACATTGACTTCGTGCTCTTGATGGCCCGTAGATACACCACTACCGAATCAGGAGCAGAGCATGTCAGCCAGGAAGTTTGGACCGAAATCGCCAAAAAGAAGCATCGAATACGAAATTTCAGAGGATGGCTGCTGGCCGCAATCAAAAACAGGGCAATCGATATCAAAAAGGCGAAATGGAATATGGATGTCCACCTGACACCTTCAGAGGAATTGGTGCGCCTGATTGGATATTTTGATCCTGCCCAACAAACGTTAGACCGCGATATCATCGATAAATGCCTGGCAAAAATCAATATGCTACCTCCGCTACAGGCGCAGGTCTATTATTTGCGAGTCATCGATGGGTTGTCTTACAAAGAAATATCCCTGTTGCTGAACATCAGTATCAGCACGGCGCAAAGTCGGTTAGAAGCCGCCAAAAAACGATTTATCAAGTACCGGGCGAGTGATTTCAATACTTTTTAAGAGCAGTAATTATGAAGAGGGAGTGGCCATTTAATCTTCAGTATCTGATCGATTACGTCGATAATAAGCTCTCCGCTGAAGAGGATCTGGAGCTATCCGCTGCGATTCGAGAAAACGAGGATCTTCGCCTGATCGTAGAAGCGATTGAACACTATCGGGAAAGCAATGCTACCCAATCGATCGAAGCGTTTTTGAGTACCTCAAAATCGACTGTTTGGGAGCGTCTAGGTTCCTATTTATCACATGGCAGGCCCTTGCTATCGGAAAGTGAAAAGTCGTTCTGGAAATGGATCGCGGCAAAGGGCCTTGTCAAGAAGGTGCTCCTAATCGGCGGCTCTTTGATCGGCCTGTTAGTGCTTTGGTTTATCCTGGCACCTCCCTTTGCCGAATTTTCCAGGAATGTGAAGATATCAAGTTACATATTTCAATTTTTGATTTTGGCCTTGGCAGGGAGGTTTTTTCTAACCTTTAAACCCAAAATTATACCTGCGGCTAAACACTACCGAGCCATGCTGGGGCAGCGCCAAATCTGGCCTATCCTTCTGCGGCTGACAACTTGCTGGGGCGTACTTTATTTGCTGCTCGCCGTCTTTTCCTATTTCGATTATGCCGATGCGATTCTCTTTTTCAATGCAGCCAACAACGGCACAATTGTGTATCTGTATTTGAGTTACTACTGCCTGAATACCTATTCGATCAATCAGAATATGGCACCGCCCGTAGCCCCACTGAGAGAGAGAGAACTGGCGGCAGCCATTCAGCGCCCCCTGCGCACAAAAGAAATACTAGGTTGGGCGATAGTCGCCTTCTTTTTTAGTGTGGAATGGGCATTGGTCAAGACCTTCGACATATTGCAATCGGATATCCATTTGTTATTTGTTCTTTTTTCCGGGCTGAGTTGCATGGTCGTGACGACGCTGCTAGTCAGCCGAATCGGTAGTAAATTTCTAAGTAAGGAGCAATTGGCTATCTTTTATCTATTTTTATACGCGGGCATCCAGCCCTTATTATTATTCATTTTTCCGGGGAAGGAAATCAACTTTTTCGCTATCCCCAACCTGGGGCTGGTCCTCTCAATGATTCTCGTATTTTACGCCCTCTTCGGCAAGGTATTACTGCTGACCTTCCTCTCCTGGAGCCTCGAATCCAACCGCATCATCAAGTATCTCGAGAAGGTCAAAGAACTAGAGGAAGAGGACGAGGAGCAGGAGCTGCTGGCGATCAAGGAGCAGCTCGCTCCGCAACGGCACCAATGATTGACGAATAATACTTCTATATTTAAGCAGTATTCCCACCCGAAACGATCTGAATTGCCATGTTAAATCTATCCGTACTTCTCGAAGACGCCGCTTACCGGCACGCCGCAAAACCAGCGGTTACTTTTATGGACACCAGCCTGACGTACGCCCAGGTGAACGCGGTCGCTAACCAGGTGGCAAATGGCCTGCGCGCCAGCGGCATCCAGGCCGGCGATAAGGTAGCGCTGAGCTGCCTCAACCTGCCGTATTTCCCGATCATCTACTTTGGCATTCTGAAGGCGGGGGCTGTGGTAGTACCGTTGAGTGTGCTGCTAAAGAAAGACGAGATTGCCTACCACCTCAACGACAGCAACGCGAAGGCCTATTTCTGTTTCGTCGGCACCGATCAACTGCCGATGGGGCAAATGGGCTATGCCGGGTTTCAGGAGGCGCCGGATTGTGCACATTTCTTCTTGATTATGCCCCAGCCGGATATGCCGCCCTCCATGGAGGGAGTTCACACGCTTGGCGCCTTAATCAATGGCCAGCCGACCTCCTTCGACACCGCTCCCACCAGCGCCGAGAATACGGCGGTTATCGTGTATACTTCCGGCACTACCGGCCGGCCGAAGGGGGCGGAACTCACCCACTCAAATTTGTTGACCAACGCCATCCTATCTGCCGACCTGCTGGGCACCAGGGCAGAGGATCGGCAGTTGATCGTCCTGCCCCTGTTTCACATTTTCGCGATGACCGTCCTCATGAACGCAGGCTTTTACCGAGGGGCTACCAGCGTCCTGTTGCCGCGCTTTGATGCCAAAGCGGTGTTCGGACTGATGCAGCAGCACCAAATTACGGTATTCGCCGGGGTGCCTACCATGTACTGGGGCTTGCTCTCCTTTTCGGAGCCCGTATTTGATTATGCGGCCATTGCCGAGCATTTGCGCATTTGCGTATCGGGAGGAGCGGCCCTTCCGGTACAGGTGCTCAAAGACTTTGAGGCCCGCTTCGAGGTGCCGATCATCGAGGGCTACGGCATGTCGGAGGGCTCGCCGGTCGTAACGTTTAATGATTTGCGCGTGGGCCGCAAACCGGGCTCCATCGGTACTCCCGTATGGGGAGTCTCCGTGAAGCTGGTCGACCTCGACGGGAAGGAGGTGCCCGTCGGAGAGAAAGGGGAGTTGTGGTACAAGGGCCCCAACGTGATGAAGGGCTACTACCAACGCCCTGAGGCCACGGCGCAAACCCTCACCGACGGCTGGCTGCACTCCGGCGATGTTGCCGTGAAAGACGAAGATGGATTCTACTTCATCGTAGACCGGACCAAAGACATGATTATCCGTGGAGGCCTGAATGTCTATCCGCGGGAAGTAGAAGAACTGATGATTCGCCACGAGGCCGTATCCATGGTAGCCGTTATTGGTATTCCCGACGAGGTGATGGGCGAGGAAATCAAAGCCTTCGTGGTGAAGAAACCCGGTGCGGAGGTGACCGAAGCCGATCTGATCGAATTTACCAAGTCGCACATTGCCTCCTACAAATATCCTCGCCAGATCACTTTCGTAGACCAACTACCGATGACGGCTACGGGTAAAATTCTGAAAAAGGAACTGCGCAAAGGGGAAGAGGAAGCTTCCTGATTGTCCCGCACGGGCCTTCTTCTAGAGCTATCGGACCGCTCCCAGCAACAAGCTATTCAAAAACATGGTATTCAAACCGTACCAATACCCCCGAAAGGTGATATCCGCAGCGAAATAGACGACTTTCCCCTTCCCGACGGTGGCCACCAACATAAAGGGAGCGCCGGTCAGCTTGGGGCTGTCTTCGGGCAGCATGTACCCATCCAGTAGTAGTTTGGAGGAATCAGCAGAGTAATGCGCCACCACTTCTACATTGTCGCCGCTTTTTTCCAACAACACCGGAAAGGCGGCCGGTGCCGCAAACGTCGTATCGCCATAGCCCGAGGCCAATAAATGCTTACCCACTTCGGTCAATCCAGGCCGCCAATCGACCAGGTAGCCTGGATTTTCTTTTTCGGTGAATGCCGCGCGCAGAATGACGCCATTGGTGTATTCGGCCCAGCCCTTGAAGTCGATTCCCCGGCCCAAAACTTCGTCCTTGGCAATGATTTCACAGGCTCCGTGCATGGCCACCAAAGTGCCACCGTTCTGCACGAAAGTGCGCAAATTGTCGGTCTGCAACTTCCCGTTGTACCCGGCGTTGAAGCCCGGTCCGCCCCGAATATCCATGCCGGCATGCGGAAGAACGACGGTCGTGTAATTCGAAAGATCTCCGCCGTTAATCGTCGATAACATGACCGGAGAAAAGATGAATTGAAAGTCGTCTTCCAAGACGGTTCGGATACCACCAAAGACGTGATCTTGTGGCACTGGCTGGTCCGCTACGATGGCTACAGCAGGCTTCGGGATTGGTGCCAGCGACTGGTCATCCCCGAAGGTGACGCCCTTTTCGGTGAAGGGGTTATCAATGGGGATAATGTCTGCATGCAGGTATGCATTCAATTCGTTGAGGCGTTGGTGTAGCGACTCCGGATTCCGCAAACTCAGAATGGCAAAAGTGCCCTTCGGGTAGCGCTTGCCGCCGTATTCAAACCAGTTTTTGAACGCCCGGATCTTAAATCCATCCTGCAGTAATTGAGTAATCAATTTCAAGTTTGCCTCCCGGCCGTTGGGAATGGCGTAAGCATAAGCTTTTCGGACGTCCGTTTCGACCGCTGCCGGAAGCGTGCGAGTAGTGGTCGGAAGGTCGGCGCGGGTTGCTGTCCCGTAGGCTTCCACGCCGAAGATGTAGGGCAGTATATTCCAGGTCACATCGTAAAAGGGCATTTTGCGCCAGGAGGGTGCCCACACCTGGGGGTTGCGCTCATCGATGGTGGGGTCGAGCAGCGCCCGGGCCAGGCGCGCCTGTGGCTGTTGAAAATCGATAACAAAAGTCCCTTCTGCAAAGATCGTATCCACGGGCTCATGGAGATTCATGAGCGGTTTTGCTACTACATTTAGCTCGTCGGTGGCCTGGCGCACTTCGATACCCTGTAACATCAGCCGGTTTACCAATCGATTGACTTTAGTTGGATCGACTGATGGCCCTTCGGCGGGAATGATCACCTGCTGGAGCTCCCCCGCGCTAGCGGCCTCTACTCCTTCGACGACCATTTCGTAGCAATCGTGCAGCAATTCTTCCCGCTTATCTACGGCCAGTTCCATCAAGGTCCAGGCCCCCAGGGCGTGGCGGTCCATGGCCATGCGCATGGTAGCTAGCGTGCCGTCGGTGCGGATGAACGAAGTGGTCCGGCCAGGGCGACCACCGTAGGTTTCAAACAAATAGGTACTCACCGAAGTAGAGAGCATACCCCAGGATAATCCAAAACCGACATTCGCCAGGCCGTCGAAGTTGCTGCGGCTGAACAACGACCAGCCCCGCTCGGCGAACCGCCGGCCGGTTTCCTCCGCGAGATCAACCCACCATTGGTATGCTTTTTCGGGCCACAGATCGTGGTAGGGCGGGCCGTAGGGGGGGACGAAATGGGTAGTCGGGCCACTGTGTACATCCAAAATTAAGTGTGGCCGCCATTCGGTGATCGCTTTTCCCAGGGCGCTCATTTCGGGCGTTACGAAGAAGCCGAAGTCGCGATTGACGTCGATACCGTGGGCATTCCCATCGGTATTCATGCCCCAATGAGGGGTGTTTTCTACGGCCTGAGGGTCGTTGGCCGCGCCGTGCACATCGTAGAGTTGGTGCCAGGTGACGTAGCGGGCATGCGAATCGGGGTTGGTCAGTGGAGAGAAGATGACAATCAGGTTATCTCTGATTTTACGGGTCAGCGGGTCGTCCTTGGTCGCCAGCTCGTAGGCGATTTCGGAAAGGACTTCGACACCGGCTTCCTCGTCGGTATCAACGATGAATATCCAGAGGATAGCAGGAGTATCCTCCACAAATTCGGCCAGTTGTTCGGTGGAGAGCCGCTCCGTTACTTGGGTGTACCGGGCGTTTCGTCGGCGGATGACTTCCTTGTTTCGCAGATTTTCTTCGCTGCTGATAAATAAGCTGACCAGCGGTCGGTTTTGAATACTGCGCCCGTATTCTACGTGATCTACGTGTGGGCTGTTTTCGGCCAGGTGCTTGTAGTAGTCGAAGTGATTGCCCGTAACCGTATAGCGGGTACCCAATTCGTAGCCGTGGAAGGCTTGAGGCGAAAGCAGCGGTTGTTGAGCTTGGAGGCCGGAGAGTAAACAGGTACTGAGCAGCAATATGCCCAAAAGAGAAAATAGAGGATCGGTGATTCTGTTTTTTGAATGCATGTCTACGCAAATTGGTCTTCAGCAACCGGAAGATGTTTTGTACTGGGTCCTAAAACTCGGAAAAATCTTCTATTCCCAACTGTACCATATTATTTTTCAAATCATCCAGAAGCAGTTCGGTGACGTAATGCCCCCCGTACCTGCCCAGGGCTGCCACTCCGTACACAAACGCGCGTCCGAGCAGCACAAAATCGGCACCCAGCGAAAGGGCGCGCAGGATATCTAGCCCACTACGCACCCCACTGTCGAATAGAATGGTGGTTCGATTCCCAACGGCCCGCACGATATCCGGCAGCGCCTCCAGTGCAGCCGGTGCCCCGTCGAACTGCCGCCCGCCGTGGTTGGAGACTAATACGCCGTCCAGGCCAATGGAGACCGCTTTCTCCGCATCCGCCGGATGCAGGATACCCTTCAATACCACCGGCCCATCCCATTCTGCTTTCAGGGTTTGGCAATAGTCCCAGTCCAGCGTACCTCCCAGGCGATTGCCGACGTAGCCGCTCACGAATTGCATGTTTTTATAATCGGTGTACGCTTCAATCGTGCGCAGGCGGGGCAAACCCCGGCGCAGGGTTGCAAACGACCAGGCGGGATGGGTGAGACCTTGCCAGATCAGGCGGGGGCCAATCCGGGGCGGCATCTTCAGGCCGGCCCGACGGGTGCGCTCTCTGCGGCTGGCCATCGGCACATCGGCCGTTACCAAAAGTGTATGGAAACCCGCTTCCCGGGCCCGGTGTAGCAATGACTGGCGTACCTCCTTGTCCTTGGGAGGATATAACTGAAACCAGCCCATATTTCCTACCACGGGGCCGATGGTCTCCGGTGTTTCGGTAGCTACCGTACTCAAGGTGTACGGTAGCTGGTACTCGCGGGCGGTATTTGCCAAAAAGCATTCGATGCGCGGCCACATCAGCCCGGTCAATCCAATCGGAGCAATGCCAAACGGGGCGGCGTAGCGATTTCCCAATAGGGTAGTAGAGAGGTCGGGGCGTAGCGGCCCTTTGCAAAACCGGGGCGTAAGCGTGATTGAATCGAAAGCGGCCCGGTTGCTGTCGAGCAACCGCTCTCGCCCGGTACCCGACTGCAAGTATGCCCAGGCAACGGGGGGGAGGCGCCGCCGGGCTTTTTCAGCCAGATCTTCGACGGTGGGATAGCGATTGGCAAGATGTGTTTTTTGAGTTGTGTACGTCATATTCGAAGACCTATTTTCAGAGCCGAGAGTAAGTATTTTTTCTATCTTAACCATTCCCAAATCATCCGAATCCTGCAAAAGATTATTAACCCTGCTCTCACACTCACACACACACCACATTTATGTCTATTCCTCGTATCTGGCATGCTCTCCTGCTGATCCTCTTTACGGGAGGTCTAGTGACCGCATTGGGACTTGGCGCGCCATCCGATCCGGAATCAGTGCCCGCCGACGACCCACCGGCTGACCTCATTCTATCCCAGGCTGCTTCCGAAGCAGCCTTTCACACCATGATGCAGGTGCTTACCCACCCGCGGTGCACTAATTGCCATCCGCAAGCCGGTGGTCACATCATGTTGGGCGGCGCTACGAATCTGGGAGTGGAAAAGAAAAAATGCAATACTTGCCACCAGACCTCCAATAATCTCTACTCCGGTGTTCCCGGCGCCCCCGACTGGGCGATGGCGCCGCCGAGTATGGGATGGCAGGGATTGAATAAATACGAAATAGCCCGCAGCATGATGGACCCCGCCAAAAACGGCAACCGATCGCCCGACGACATCATGCACCACCTCACCGAGCACGAACTCGTACTGTGGGCCTGGGAGCCGGGCGTCCATCCCGACGGAACTCCCCGCGAAAAACCACCCGTGCCGGTGGATGAGTACATCGCCGCCGTCAAAGAGTGGATTGACGCCGGTGCCATTATTCCCGAAGAGAAATAGTAAAATCGCTGTGTAATGAAGATATCCTTTACCATAAACGGTAAGCCGGAAACCGTAGAAACCGACGGCGAAGCACCATTGCTCTGGGTGATCCGGGATACGCTCGACTTGAAAGGAACCAAATTCGGCTGTGGAAAGGCCGCCTGCGGTGCCTGCACCATTCACGTGAATGGAGACGCGGTACGATCCTGTTCATTTGCCGCCAAATATGCCGAAGGGAAAGAAATCACTACCATCGAAGGTCTGGGAACGGCCGAGAACCCGCATCCGGTACAGCAGGCCTGGATCGAGGAGATCGTCCCCCAATGCGGCTATTGCCAACCTGGCTTTATCATGGCCTCGGCTGCCTTGTTGGCGAATACCCCAACTCCCACCGATGAGGATATCGATGATCAAATCATCAATATTTGCCGCTGCGGTACGCACTACCGCATCCGCAAAGCCATCAAACGGGCCGCTCAAATCCAATCCGATTCAACCCTAAATTCCTAGAACGATGGCTGAGAAAAAATTCTCCAGAAGAAAATTTATCGTAAGAGCCTTGGTAGGAGGTACCGGCGTCCTCTTGGGAGCTACCTACCTCGGACGCAATGCCATTCGGAGGCAGTTGTTCGAAATTACCGAATCGGATGCTATCCTGGGCTACGTAGGAAGTGTCGATCAGCCCTCCATGTGGTTTGAAATCATCCAGGACAATACGGTGCGCCTGGTTTCCCCAAAAGTAGAGATGGGGCAGGGAGTCTTTACCGGACTCGCACAGATTGCCGCGGATGAATTGGAAGTGGATATCGATCAACTCGAAGTCGTGCACGCCCCTACCGCAACCGGAAATATCGATGGCTTGTCTACTGGAGGCAGCACTTCGATCGCCGGATTGTGGATGCCCCTGCGCGAGCTGGCAGCCACCATGCGCGAGATGCTGAAAGTTGAGGCAGCCCGGAAGATGGGCGTCGATGCCGGATCGCTGACCGTAGAGAAGGGCGTCGTCTCCGGCGGTGGTAAGTCCATGACCTACGGAGAGATAGTGGAAGGTGTAACCGAATGGGAGGTTCCGGATACACCGCCGCTGAAGGATATCAAAGACTACCAATTTGTGGGTAAGCCAGTACCGCGCGTCGATCTGGTCGACAAGGTCATTGGTAAGCCCATCTTCGGGATGGATGCCCAGATGCCGGACATGCTCTACGGGGCGGTTGTGCGCCCCTCCAAAATCGGTGCAACCTACCTGGGAGCCGATACAACCGAGGCCGAGCAGATGCCCGGAGTAGTCAAAGTGGTGAAGGAAGCAGACTTTGTTGGGGTGGTCGCCACGTCTCAAATAGCAGCAGATAATGCTAAAAGGGCTATCAAAGCCGAGTGGGAGGTGGAGCGCAACTGGCAAACCCAGGATATTCAAGACATGATCCTGATTGGCAAAGGGAAAGATTTTGTCGTTCAAAAAGGCGGCAACGCCAAGCGCGTACTGCGCAACGCCGAAGCCGACGACAACCGCGAGTTGATCGTCTCGGAGTACAGGAGCCCGATCGGCGCACATGCCCAGTTGGAGCCGAACGGTGCCGTGGCCTTCGTCGAAGAGGATAAGGCTACTGTAATGATTTCCACGCAGGTGGTTGGAATTACCCGCGCGGAGGTCGCCAAACGCCTGGGCATGGATGAAGAACAGGTCAACATCATCCCGACTTACCTGGGGGGCGGATTCGGCCGACGCCTTCACACCCCGAATGCCATTCAGGCGGCGGTACTGTCTAAAGCGGTAGGTAAGCCGGTCAAGTGCTTTTTCGACCGCAAAGAGGAATTTCAACAAGATACTTTTCGGCCGCCTACGCACCACCGCATGCGGGGCACGCTCGATGGTAACGGCAATATCGAAGCCATCGAGCACAGCTATTCCAGCGGCGATGTCATGTTTGGCTCCCCCCTGTTGCCGGGTGTACTCGAACCCATTATGGGTGCCGATGGTGGCGCCTACCGGGGGGCATCCATCCAGTATCGTGCCATTCCCAACTACCGGACGGTAGCCTGGAACGTGAAGCTGCCCTTTGCCACCAGCTGGTGGAGGAGTTTAGGGCTGTTGGCTAATACCTTCGCCATCGAAAGCTTCATGGACGAACTGGCCGTCAAAGCCGGGAAAAATCCCGTGCAATTTCGGCTGGATCACATCCAGGACGACGAGGCGGGCCGACGCCTGAAAAAAGTCATTCAAACCGCGGCCGAACGCTCCAATTACCAAGACCAAGCCCAGGGAAACCGGGCAATGGGCTTCGCCGCTTCCACCGATGCGACCACCCCGGTCGCCCACGTAGCCGAAGTATCGGTGACGGACAACCGAATCAAGGTCGAAAAAGTGACCTGCGTGATCGATCCCGGAATGGTCGTCAATCCGGATCAGGTGAAAGCCCAATGCGAAGGCTGTGTCATGATGGGGATCAGTGCAGCGATGTTCGAACGCATGTACGTCGAAGACGGGGAGCTCCAACCCATTATCTACGGCTCCTACCGCATGGCACTGATGCGCGACGCTCCCAGCGAAATCGACGTCGTCTTACTGGAAAATGGGGATAAGCCCGGCCCGGTCGGCGAGCCGCCCTTAGGGCCGATTGGCGCAGCTATTGCCAATGCCGTATTTCGGGCGACGGGGCAGCGCCTGCGCGAAATGCCGTTGGAGTTGGGTTAAAATTCCCAGTGGTATCACAAATTATGATTCTTAGAGCTGACCAAAGTCTACGTCGAGACTTTGGGTGGAAATGTATGTGTCGCCAAAAACGGCCAAATTATTCAATTGGTAGGTGGGTATCCTGAAGAGTGCTTTTAAAGCCACCGGATTCAAGACGATGTTTATGTAGTGCCTCTTATCGAAAATCATGTCGATCGATCTATTTGATAATCAATCGATTAGGCAAGGGGGCGTCGGTGGTTTCGGAACAAAGAATCGTAACCCCTTCACTACTTTTTAATCTGAACAAGACTTCACTTTCCCACGTGAGTAAAAACGGGTACTTGCCTAGTTGATTCATTCGTGTTTCAAGAATGGAATAGACGATTCCCCGCAGTTTAGGCGACTTCGGTACGTAGATTTGGGTGATCAACGGCTTTCCAGTGATTACAGGCATAATTTTTTCCTGGCGGAGTTTTTTTTGTGAATTAATCGAACTATATTAGATGAAATAGTTCGATTATGGCGGGTACGCATGATCCTATATCTACTTACAAAGGGCAGTAGCCGTTCCCACCCAAAATCAGCATAACCAAATTTATGAAGTGATTTAATGAAAAAGCTAAAATCTTTAAAGTACCTAATGGTGTTGATTCTGCCTGTATTGACGGTGGTTAGTTTCAACTCGTATGGATGGAAAACATTCTTGCCAACCATGTGGATATTCGGGGCGATTCCCTTGCTAGAATTGCTATTTAAGCCCGACCCCAATAACCTCAGTGAGGCGGAAGAAAAAAGCAGACTTGATGACATCATTTATGATTTACAAATCTATTTGATGGTTCCAGTGCAGCTTTTTATCCTTGTGTATTTCTTATTCTCCATGCAAGAGGCCGGATTGTTGTTAGTAGATAAAATCGGCCGAATCACTTCGATGGGATTATGTTGTGGAGTTATTGGGATAAACATAGGCCATGAGCTTGGTCATCGGACCACCTGGTATGAAAAGTGGATGGCGAAAATCAACTTAATGACCTCGCTTAATATGCATTTCATGCATGAGCATAATGTGCATCACCACAAAATGGTAAGCACCCCGGAAGATCCTGCCACCGCGAGATATGGAGAGCCTTTGTACCTATTTTGGTTCCGGTCGATCTTTGGAGTGTACTACTGGGCCTGGAAGCTGGAAAGTCAGCGGCTTAAAAGGAAAGGCCTTCCATTTTTATCATTTAAAAATGAAATGATTACCGATCACCTGATAGAAGGAGGCTTATTACTTGCTATCGGCTATTTTTTCGGTTTAGTAACGGTTGGTTACTTCGTAATTGCAGCGCTCATTGGGCATCTACTGCTGGAAACGGTAAATTACATAGAGCATTACGGCCTGGAGCGCGAAAAAATTGGAAAGAGATACGAACGTGTGATGCCCCACCATTCGTGGAATTCTGATCACCTGTTAGGACGGATAAACCTTTTTGAGCTGTCAAGGCATTCAGATCATCATTACATAGCCATTCGTAAATATCAAATATTACGGCATATGGATAATTCCCCCCAGATGCCTACCGGATATCCGGGTATGATGATCCTATCCACCATTCCACCTCTCTGGTTTTCTATTATGAATCCTATGGTTCATAAAATCAACGAGGAGAAAAAGTTGATGAAAATGCAGGCTTAAGAGATGCTATGTTAGCATCTCTAAGCAAATGTAGGTTCGATGGATTACGATTATATCATTATCGGAAGTGGTTTTGGCGGCTCCGTTAGTGCCTTAAGGCTCTCTGAGAAGGGGTACAAAGTGCTGGTCATTGAAAAAGGGAAGTGGCGTGAAGGAAAAGGTTTCTCCAAAACGAATTGGGATTTTAAGCGGTGGTTATGGATTCCTCTTTTTAAGTTCTATGGTATCATGAAGATCACCCTTACCAGGCATATTACCATTCTTTCTGGAGTAGGAGTAGGTGGGGGATCATTGGTGTATGCCAACACGCTTCCCATACCCAAAACAGCGTTTTTTAAGACTGGAAGCTGGGCTAATCTTTGTGATTGGGAAAATGAATTAAAGCCCTATTATCAGATAGCTTTAAAGATGCTTGGAGCTACTAAAAACCCTATTCTTTTTGATGGCGATAAAGCGCTTTTAGAAGTTGCACAGGAAATCGGCAAGGAAGAGTATTTTGCCCCAACTAATGTAGGAGTCTACTTCGGGAAACCAAATGAAACGGTGCCAGATCCCTACTTTGATGGTAAAGGACCGGATAGAACCGGTTGTAACTACTGCGGGGCCTGTATGACGGGATGCCCCAATAACTCAAAAAACACCCTGGATAAAAACTATTTATACTTAGCACAGCAAAATGGTGCAAAAATTCTAGCAGAGAAGGAAGTAGTTGATGTGAAGCCTATTGGAAATGGAGTAGGTTCGAAGGGGTACGAAGTGACCTTTAGAGACAGCACCAAATTCATAAAGCGCACTCAAAAACTTAAAAGTAAAGGAGTGATTTTTTCTGGGGGAGTTCTCGGTACACTGAAATTACTTTTAAAGCTAAAAAAGGGTTCGCTACCTAATCTCTCAAATCGCGTTGGTTACGATATCCGCACCAATAATGAGACCCTCATCAGCGTGTCTTCACTCAGGAAAGAAATTGATGTTTCAAAAGGAGTTGCCATAGGAAGTATTTTACATACTGATGAAAACAGCCACCTGGAGATTTGCCGATATAGCGAAGGCTCTGACGCTTGGAAATTGACACATTTACCGTATAGCGCATCAAAAAACCACCTCGTTCGGTATTTTAATATCCTTGTGGGCTTTCTGAAGTCCCCATTACCATATTTCAGGATCTATCTGAAAAACAGCTGGGCGAAAAAGACGGTAGTCCTGCTTTTCATGCAGACATTGGATAGCACCCTGACTCTAGGCCGATCACGGATGGGAGGCTTTTTTTCAAAAGTCGGATCAGGGAAAAAGCCTTCTGCTTACATCCCGGAATCAATCAAACTGACTGCTCAATACGCTGAAAAAGTAGAAGGAAAGCCAAGCTCATTTATTGGAGAAGCTTTATTTGGCATTCCTACCACTGCTCATATTCTTGGTGGAGCGGTAATGAGTGACAGCCCCGAAACAGGCGTTATTGATCGAGAAAACAGAGTATTTGGCTACCAAAATATGTATGTCATTGATGGTTCGATGATATCTGCCAATCCTGGTGTAAACCCATCACTCAGTATTACCGCTATTAGTGAATTTGCAATGTCAAGAATACCGAACAAATACTCTTCTGAATTCAAACAGCTTCTTAAAGTTTAGGTTAGGATATGGGAAGAAAATCGAAGGAAATAGAACGCAAACCGCTCACGGAAAAGACGAAGTTATGGGTCAGGGAATTGTTGCTATTGCTTCAACATCGATCATTAAACAATCTAACGATGGATGACCTGGCGGAGCTAATTGGAAAAAGTAAGAGTACCATCTATTCCTATTTTTCTACGAAAGAAGAAATCTATCAAACTGCAGTGCAATTGATTCTAGATGATTTGAAGGAGGTGGTTTCCGAAGAGGTAATTGAAGGGGATAATATGGAGCTCGTTTATCGATCTATACTTTTGAAAATAAGCGAAGGAATTGAGGGCTTATCCATAAGCTTTCTTGAACAAATTCAAATGTACTTTCCGGAGGTATGGCTAATTATTGAAAAATTCACAGATAAGCTACTTACCACCCTCGAAAGGGTTTATAAAAAAGGTATGCACTCCGGTGACTTCAAAACGTTCAATATCTCCTTATTAACGGCCATGGATAAGCATTTCGTTATGTCTATCATGACTAATTCAGCCCAATTCGGTGCTCAAGGCATGTCGTTAAATGATTTGGTTACCGAGTATTTGGAGTTGAGGATACGTGCACTAAAAATGAAGTAGATTAACGTCAGAGATGATTTACCATTTAGGCGTTTGCCCATTCACGGATGGATTCCAGCTGGATAGATCCGAACCTCAAGTTTAATTAACCCGACGACCACCGCCGAAGCGGGGTCGTCGGGCCATTGCCGGCAAAGATCATTAATCATCATCTCCCACCTGGGGCAACTGCTTATCAGCCAAAGCCTGGTTCAACTGTGCCAGGTCGTTGTTCATGATGTTATTGAGGGTATTTAAGTGGCCGGCCAGCTCTGCCTTCAGTTCGTCAAAGACTTTGTAAGCGCCGTCCGTTGGGCGGGCATCCCCATTTTCCACGCTGCGGCGCAGGGAAGCCAGTCGGTTGTTCAACTTGATGGGGAAGTTCAGGGGGTCCTGACCGCTCTGATTGCGTACCTGATAGAGATGCTCTTCGACTACCGCCAACTTGTCGAGAATATTGTCGGCGAGATCCCTGATAGCGGCATCTTCCGTTTCTTCCAGGCGGGTGTGGACCTGGCTGCGGATGTCGCGGATTCGAATCACTGCTTCATTGGCCTCCGTGGTTTTATCCCGGATTTGCATGGCCAGCTCGAATTGTTCCTGCAAGTCTTCCTCCGCAATACCTTTGAGATTGGGGTTCATTTCTATTTTGAACCCATGGGTTTGCGTCTGCCCGTCAACGTTGATGCGGACCTGATAATCCCCAATGGGGGCCTTGGGGCCACGGGTGGGGCGCGCGCTCCAGATGATCATGCCTTCGAAGTCGGTTGCTCCCGGATACCGCAGGTCCCAGGTGAATTCATTGAGGCCGGCAGCGGTTGTCGGGGTACTTGAGCCGCCCCGGAGCCACCACGGCAGGTTGGGATCGGGCTTGTATGCCGGCTCTTTACCCACGAAGGTGTCGACTATCTTCCCCTCGGCATCGAGAATGTCGATGGTTACCGAATCTGCTTGTTCCTTTAGGTGGTACTGAATCACGGCATCGTACACGCCGCGAATTGGGTTGCTGGGTTCAAACAGCACGATATCTTGGTTCATCATATCCGGCGTCATTTGCCGCAGCGGGTTGATATCGTCCAGTATCCAGAAGCCCCGGCCGTGCGTACCCAGGACCACATCGTCGTTGCGGATAACCAGGTCACGGACTGGCGTATCGGGCAAGTTGAGTTGAATGGGTTCCCATTGTTCGCCGGCATCGAAAGAGACGTACACACCGTGCTCGGTAGCCAGGAATAGCAATCCTTCCCGGATGTGATCTTCCCGAATAGCGCGCGCAAAATGCCCGTCGGCAATGCCGTCGATGATTTTCGTCCAGGTCTTTCCGAAGTCGGTAGTTTTGAATACGTAGGGTTGCCGGTCGTCCACCTGGTAGCGGTTAGCGGCTACGTAGAGCGTTCCTTCTTGATATTTCGATTCTTCAATGATGCTGACGCGAGAAAACTTCGGCAAATCCGCTGGGGTGATATCCGACCAGTTCTTCCCACCATCGCGCGTAATGTGAATTTTACCATCGTCCGAACCGGCCCAGATCGTATTGACATCGTGGTAGGAGGGGGCCAGCGCGAAGACGGTGGCGTAGATTTCCGGGCCGTTCATATCCATCGTGATGATGCCCCCGGTTTTGCCGAGGGTTTCCGGATCGGCGTAAGTCAGGTCGGGGCTGATTTTTTCCCAGGATTGCCCGTCGTTGGTGGTCTTCCACACGTGTTGGGAGCAGGTGTACATAATGGATGGGTCGAGTGGGGAAAACATGATAGGAAACGTCCATTGCCAGCGTTCGGGCAAGGCGCTGGCGGGCTCGCCGGAAAAGAAGCGCGGGTACACCTGAATATCCCGGATTTGGCCGTTGCTGCGATCGTAGCGCGTCAACAAGGCTCCCTGGCTGCCCGCGTAAAAAATGTCCGGATCCTCGGGGTGCTGGCTGATCCAGCCGCTCTCTCCACCGCCGACGGCATAATACCAGCCTTTATTGGGACCGCGAGCCTGCATGTGGCCCCAGCCGTCGCTGGGCATGGCAAGCGTACTGTTATCCTGTTGAGCACCGGCCACGTGGTAGGGCACGTCGTTGGTGGTCATCACGTGGTAAAACTGGGTGGTGCAAAAATCCTGTTCCGTCCAGGTTTTGCCGCCGTTGATCGATACGTTCCCCCCGCCGTCGTTGGAGTTGATCATGCGCATAGGGTTGTTGGGATCGATCCAGAGGTCGTGGTTATCGCCGTGGGGGGTGAGGATGATTTGATCGAAGGTGTTCCCCCCATCGGTCGATTTGTACATGCGGGTATTGAGGCAATACACGGTTTCCTTATCCCACGGATCGGCGTAAATGCGGGAGTAGTAGAAGGCCCGTTGGCGGAGTTTGCGCTCGTCGTTGGTGCGTGTCCAGGTCCAGCCGCCGTCGTCGGATCGGAAAACGCCTCCTTCGTTTGCCTCTACGATTGCCCATACCCGATTCGGATCGACCGGCGATACGGTGACGCCAATTTTGCCGATGGGCCCCTCGGGCATGCCGGGATTGGCGGTCAGGTCGATCCAGTTATCGCCGCCGTCCACGGATTTCCACAATTTGCAATCCGGGCCACCGCCCCACATCTTCCAGGCTTTGCGGTACACCTGCCAGGTGGAGGCATACAACACCTTCGGATTGGTGCGATCGATGATCAGATCAACTGCGCCGGCCTTATCGCTGACGTACAGTACTTTTTCCCAGGTGTTACCGCCGTCGGTGGAGCGGAAGACGCCCCGCTCTTCGTTATCGCCGTAGGGGTGGCCCAGCGCCGCTACGTAGACGATATCCGGATTGGTAGGGTGGACGCGGATGCGGGCCACTGCCTGTGTTTCTTCCAGGCCCAGGTGTCGCCAGGTCTTTCCGCCATCGGTGGTTTTGTAAACCCCATCTCCCTGCGTGATGCTGCCGCGTAGCTGCACCTCGCCCATGCCGATGTAAACGACATCCGGGTTGGTTTCCGCTACGGCTACCGCGCCTACGGAAGAACTGGTGACCTGCCCGTCGGTGACGGGGTTCCAGTTGACGCCGCCGTCGGTGGTTTTCCAGAGCCCACCGCCGGTCGCCCCGAAGTAATATTCATTCGGCCGCCCGGGGCTACCGGCACAGCCAAGCGACCGGCCGCCGCGGTAGGGGCCGATGTTGCGCCATTCGAGGTTGTCGTAAATGTTGGCTTGATCACTTTGTGCGGG
The DNA here is from genome assembly GCA_964504335.1 of uncultured Saprospiraceae bacterium. GTDB lineage: Bacteria > Bacteroidota > Bacteroidia > Chitinophagales > Saprospiraceae > CAZDET01. The sequence goes on along the minus strand of CAZDET010000032.1, from coordinate 19,981 downwards.
TAATAATTGAGATACGCCTAGTAATAAGCATAAATGCAAGATAGTGAGAGTGTTGCTGCCCATGATTGGATGGTTTAGTTACTGGGCAATTAAAATAGGGAAAATCTGGGCAGTCGTATCCAGATTATCGCGAGGTTATTCTAAACGGGAGGGGCTACCCGAAGGCAGCCCCACTAACTTTCTCTGTCCGGTTTACTTCCACGCAGTGAAAGCTTTCAATTTTAAAACAAGAACTGTTATCCGTTACTAATTGCTAATTACAAAGCGGGCCGTCGTTTGCTGATCTCCCAGGAAGACCCTTGCGGTGTAGGCCCCGCTAGCAAGCCCCATCAGGTCGATCTCCTTATCCATGCGCACGGCTGTTTTCTCCTGTTGGAGTTCGCGAACAATCGCTCCCTGGAAGTCGATAATCTGAATGCGAGCCATACCCGTTGTGGCACTCTCGATGCGCAGCGTGGCTCGGTTGAGCGCGGGGTTCGGGTTTACGGTAACGATGGTTACGTTTTCTGGTAAGAGGAATCCGGAATTGGTTTCCACATCGAAGTTGCCCTCGAAGAGGGATTGACCGTCGATCACCTCAAAGCTGACCGTGTTGCTGGCTCCGGCTATTCCGCTAGCACCTGGGTCGCTGAATGCGGTGGCAGAGATGGTGTAGCTACCTACCGGCAGACCACGCTGACCGTTACCGAATACTTCGTACGGAGCGAAGTTCTCGACGCGGCTCAGGTTGATTCCGCCGGTAAGATCGAAGTCGACACTACCTACTCCGGCAGGTTCGGTGATGGCCTGAATATTGAACTGTGTACCGGTTGGATAATCAGTCAGGTTAATAACGGTTCCCTCAGTCACATTACCGATCAGGACATTCCGATCGGCATCTACCAGGCGGAAGGTCATTACATCCGGATCGATGACTACTTCGAAGCTGATGGTCAATGGAGAGCCCTCCTTTCCCGTTTCGGCATCGATGATTGGCGTAGCTGTCAGGTTGTACGCCCCAATGGCGAGTGGTTCGGCCGAAGGGAAGAGCGTGTAAGGCGGCTCAATCTCCGTACGTGTAAAGGCCTGTACACCGCTCAGTTCGAAGCGTACGCCGTCCTTGGGGGTGGGCGGAATAGTATTTGCGAGAATATTGAATGGCTGGTCGCCCAATTCGTTGAGGTCTATGATCGCCCCATCTTGGAGGTTCTGAACTACAAGGCCGTTGGCATCGACCAAGTCAAAACTCACCACCGTAGGATCGGCAGTCGGGTTATTAACTACCTCGAAGTTGATCGTTTGTGGTGTACCGGCCTCGCCGCTACCACCGGAGCCACTGAAGGGAGTGGCCGTCAGGGTGTAGCTACCTTTGCGCAAGAACTGCGCACCGTTACCGAATAATTCGTAAGGTTCGACGCTTTCGATGCGGGTCAGATTCCGTGCTCCGGACAATTCAAATACCACGCTACCCACATCCATCGGATCGGGGATCGCCTGGATGTTGAATTCAATATCCCCCGTCTCGAATAGGTTGATGACGTCGCCATCTTCCAAGTTCATGTCCAGGACATCCCGTGCGCGGTTGACCAACTGGAAGCGAAGGCTAGGTGGTTCTTCAACGGTGATGGTCACGCTCTCAGTGTCTCTCGTACCCCACCAATCCTGTACGGTAACGGTGGCCGTGTAGACACCGGGTGTCAAATAAGTATAGCTTACCTTCCCTTCATCAAGCCTGAAGTCCTGAATACCGTCTCCGTCAAGGTCAAAGAAGTATTCTGGGCCGAAATCAAAGGTTGATGCAGTCGATCCTGTGGCGTCGAAGGAAACCGTCAATGGTGCCATACCAGAAGTTGGCGTGGCTTGTAGTTCAGCTATCACCGGGGGCTCCGATACTGTAATGTAGACCGTATCTGAAGCCGAAAACTGACCATCAGATATTTCTACTGTGGCGGTATGCGTGCCGATTTCGGTGTAAGTGTAACGATATTCACCTACCATGTTCTGTGAGCCTGGTCCAACGTCGGATCCAAAGCCCTCTCCTCCGGGTTCGAAGGTATACCAACCTTCATAGTCATCACCACAAAGATAAGTACTACCAAATGCAGTAAATCTCACGGACAGTGGAGCCGTACCGTCGACCACGTTTGTCGATAACATGGCATTTGGAGGTTCCACTATATACAATTCCACTACTTCGGTGTCGGTCTGACCCTCCGCATCCATGACGGTAACGGAAGCCTCCGAATAACCCGTGCAATCCTCGTAGGTATAATTCAGTCGTCCTGTTGTATTCGTCTCCGTAATGCCTTGGCCCAATTCGAAGGTATAGCTCACGATGCCATTATCGTCCGTAGACCCCGTTGCGTCAAAGTTGATCGTCAGCGGAGCATAACCCTCATCCACATCCACCACCAAAGAGGCGGTCGGTGGCAGGCTGGCCTGTTGGGCATTAGCTGAATAAAAACTCAGCAGGGCAATTGCCAGGGTAAGTAACGTTAAAAGTGAGAAGCGTTTCATATAAAATAAAAGTTGGTTAGGGAAAATTAAATGCATTATGTATTTGGCTGTACAGCATTTACGCAGCAGTTAGGTCCGTGGATACCAATAACTCATCCTATTCCACCCAATCCGTATCTTCAATTACTTTAGTTTTCGAAATGGCTTAAAGCTAACGCCACCGTAGTTTGTAAAGATCTTACAATTACTTTTAGATATCCATGACCAAAATCAGTGACTGACTTGATTTTTATCGGTCTTTCCTATGCATTAAAGGATAGGGATTTTCGAGTCGATACCCATTCTTCATTATCGGTTGTTTGCTTCATGCCATGCATGAAACGAGGATAGTATTGTGCTTTTTCACTTTGGTCAGGAGTATCGCGATGAAGTTTCTAATTGCTTTTAATTTGTCGTAGAGATTTTATTTCGATTCAGGCATTACTGCCACATATCTCCGGTCTTGCCGATGCAGCAAAGGTCGAAAATGGCTTTACGGTCTATTTCCCTGGCCCCAAATGTTCGTTTCTGGAGTAGGTCAGCTCGTTTATCTGATGGTTTTTCGGTAAAACCTGATTGAGAAAATCAATCAAGAACTCCTTGTTTGGCTCGGGATCAAATAGACCCAAACCACTCCGTCATGGGTATAGAAGCGTGTTTTTGTCAATCGTTTTGTTAGGTTTTCGCTTAGTGCGCTCATCCAGCTGGTACTATTCCGTGGTATATTGCCATTTCCATTGCCCTTTTGCCAGGTCTACCCTTCCTATCCCGGGAAAATCGAAGTGAAAAGCGTTTATTTGCATATCCGCTTTTCGAGCCATTTCCAGTAGTTTCACCCTTGATTTACGGGCTTTCTTGTGATCTAAGTCATAATTAGTTTGCCAATCCAATTGCTCGATGTGAAGTGGATGTAAAAAAGCATCGGAGATATACAGCAAATTAGATTGGTTTTGATGAAGCAACACCGCTATTTGACCTGGGGTATGGCCCGCTGCCTTAATACCCGTAATTCCCGGTAAAATTTCTGCTTCGTCACCACGCATTAAATGCAAATTCTGCCGGGCTAGTGGGCTTACCTTCTTTTCGACAAAGGATTTGAATAATCCGGGCTGTTGATCGGATTGGGAGGAGTGCCAGTAATTCCATTCGTCTTCGTGTACGTGAAATTGAGCATTTGGAAAGTTCAGCTGCCCTGCATCCGAGTAGACTCCGCCGATGTGGTCGGGATGAAAATGGGTGAGGACAACGTCCGTGATGTCCATCCCGCTGATGCCTTGCTTCTGCAATAATGAATGGAGCCGCCCCTGCAACATAAACTGCTTCCCCTTGAAAGAAATGGGCGTTTCTGAAAATCCTATTCCGGAGTCGATGAGCATCTTTCGATTTTCCGTTTCCACCAGCAGCGCGATGTAGGGGGAAGGAATGCTTCCGGTGCTAATGTCGTAGTTGCGCAATGCCGTATCCAGTTCTTCCGTTTCGGCATTGATGAAATAATCCTTTGCCTGGTAGATAAACTGAAAGTCGTTGAAAATAGTACAAGTGAAATCACCCACTTGTAGTTTGTGAATATCCGGGCGCATATTCCAGGGGTATATAGTTAGTGGTAAGCTTGCCAATGTTGAAGCTCCAGAAAGGACGAGGCTGTTTTTTACAAATTGTCTTCTTTTCATACAGCAAAAATTAGGTAACGCAATTAAAATGCTAAGCGGTTGGAAAATTATACTGATGTCAAATTGGCTTGGGGCAGGTGACCCTGTGCTCCATTGCCTTTACGTAGGCTTGCACATTCTCGGCCTCCTGTACATTATACCGAAACCCCATGCGATCCGCTACTTCCAGGCCCAGGGTGTGAAAAAGCCGGATCATTTCCATTAAGCTATTCCATATGTCGCGATTGTGTGCGGTTGGATACGTCTTAAGGAGGCTTGCCCACAGCGGTGGTGGTAGGTACTTTTTTAAAAAGCGATTACTATTCCCTAAGTTAACGGAAAAGTTAGTCTCCGTCCCAACCTTCCAGGATATCATTTTCAGGAACATCCTTCTGACGGGTATTTCAAGCATTTCTTTTGCGTATAGGGGTTCATCTCTTGCCAATCCCTTCACCACGTAAGTCGTCACCCACCAAAATTCATTGCAGCAATCAAAGAATTCTTTTTGGGAGGGGCTTTTTATCCAGTAATCCCGATCGGTTGGTTCTACCGCTGGCTCAAACAGATCGTCCTTGTCGAGAAGTACCTTACTCAGACTGTCTTGATAGCGGCTCCGGTTGACTACCTCGATCAATCGGAGGTCAATTCTATTGAAATCGGTGAATAACATAAGGTAGGTCAGCGCCGCCTCGTCCTTTTCTACATCTGCTTCCCCTAATTGCATCGAATTTGGTAGTTGTAAAATGATTCGATCCCCAAATACATCGATCCAATTGGAGTCCCCTCGAAAGCTGGCCAGGTTTTCCACATAAAAGAGAATGTCAAAGTCCTGAAATTCATCGGAGGGTACGGTCTTATTAACTCTTGAACCATTTAGTACGACTGCCCTGATCCTGGTATCTTCTTTTGCTACGGATAGTATCAAGGAACGCATTTCTCTCTCGCTTCTCATGGGGGCTTGATTTTTTGGTGGCCAATATTTGCATAGCAAAAATTACTTGTTAAATCTTCTGATCTTCTTTAATTCGGGGCGTACTACTAACTCCTGTTCGAGTTGCGCGAGTAGTTTTCTAACCTTGGTCAAAGGGTGATCCGGAAATTCTTCATCATATTGCTCCTCTTCCGTTCGGTTCATCAGGATTCCTTTGGTTATTCTGGGATTATAAAGGTCGTACTACAATCCTGTAAGATCCCTTTCCACGGATGGAAATTTTCCCTTCTTTCAAAAGTCGGTAACCAATCACGGTATCTCGTATACCAGATACTCCTAGTTCAATGGATTCCCCCATTGCTTCACATTCTCTTCATCTTGAACTTTCTGCCAACCGAAGTCTGGGACGACGATCGAATCAATGCTTAAAAGGCCTCTTTGGAAAAAGCAGAACATTGGAATCAGGGCTTATTGCCACTGGTTTGTATTAATTCTACTGCGCGTTCAAACACCGCATCTCTTTCGGCCACTAGATCTTCCACGGTCAATTCAACTTTTACGTCTGGTTCGATGCCCTTATTGGGTTTATCGGTGGGAGGGTAGAACCCTATTATGGGAATATCCACTTCGATTCCAGAATTGGGCAATTGGAGCATGAACATTTGTCCGCCGGTGATCCCCTGCTGATTACCACCGCTGGTTTGCCCGACTACCGTGGCTAAATAATTGTTTTTTAAGTAGTTAATCAAAAAATAGGTGCCGGAGCTGTTCGATGCGTCTGCCAGTAAATATACATTTCCGGTATAAGCGCCCTTCTCCGCTTTTTTAGTTCCCATTATCATTCCCTCTTTTTTGAAGGTGTAGAAGCCATTGCTCATAGCAACCGTGTTGTTTCTCATATCATAGTATTCGTTCGACCAGGTTTCTAAGTAGGGCCGTATTTCGTCGGATACATAATTGGTCTTCAAAGTTTGCTGGAATGGGCCGTTTTCGGAAAGCTTATTGCGAAGTTTCTTGTACAGCAAGGCCTGTACAGCTGCATCTCCACCTTCGTTGCCGCGGATATCGATGATCAGGTGGGGGATTTGCTGTTTTTGGAGGGTGCTGAAGGCGTCGTCCAAAAACTGCCTCCAGTTTAGCTTCATTTTCCAGGTAACGAAGGTGCCGATTTGTAGATAGCCAATGTTATTTTCCAGGATTTCGAAGTTCCAGTAGTCATCGTACGATTCAATTTGCTTGCCGTATCGTTCAGTAAGCAGGTCGAAGCGTTCTTTCCGGGTGAGTAACGTAACTTCTGCATCCTTTTGCTTGCCACTTTCGTAATCCGATAATTGGAGGCGGATAGTTGAATCAAGGTCGATGACGAACGGTAGGTAAATATCAAACGCTTCGTAATTATCCAGTGCAAATACCTGAAGATCGAATAAGCGTTTTCCGTCGTTTGCACCATCTGCTTTTACAAACCGTTTGAGCTCTTCAAGCACCTGCTTCATGGGAATGCCATTGAGGCTTTCGATGCGATCTCCGGGACTCAGAGCGGTGTGTTGCGACAAATTTTGATAGATATAGGCTTCCTGATCGATGATTCTGAACGTAAACGGAACCTTATTCCGGGCATTGGTGAAATAGTTCCTCAGCGAATCGGATTGATTCCAAAAATTACCATAGGTATGACCGCATTGAACCTTAGCGGTGAATAGAGAAATTTCTTTATAGACACTCAGCATATCCTGATCGTCGGAAAGCTTGTCCTTTAAGGCAGCAAAATCGGCATCTATAGCCTCTTTTGAGGCATATTTATACAATCCGGGGTGCAGCTCTTCCAGGGCTTTCTTCAGAATTTGAAAATCCGTTTCAAGGTCTGTGGCCTTGATGACGGCTTGGGCATTTAATTGAGTGCCAATGAAGAAAATCGAAAGGGCAAGGATCAGATAAGATTTCATGGAAAGGAGTATTAGTCATAACGAGAGCACTTAAAATAGCTCATTTCTTCAAAAAGGCGGCCACCTCTTTGACCGTTGTTCGGGCCGAACGCCCCACGCCGATGACGGTGGCCGAAGCAAAGCCCGTCCAACCGCCGTAGCCGACCAGCCACAAGCCGGGCACCTCGGTAGCGCTGGTGCCCGCAGTGGGGATACGTCCGCGCTCATCGGGCGTTATCATACTTCGCAAATGATCCGTGGCGTAGCCGAAGCCGGTGCACCAGATGATGGCCTCGAAGGGCTCGCGTGCGCCGGTTTCCCATACCGCTCCCTGCTCGTAGAGGGCGACCAGTTTTCCGTGGGCCTGCAACACACCCCGCGCCCGTGCCTCCTGCACGGTGGGTACCATGACGATGTTGCCCAGGCCAAATCTGCTGGCATCGAAGGGTTCGCCCTTTTGCTGGGCGTAGTATTTGGCGGAGGCCACATCAAAGAGCACGCGGCCGTCCACATCATCGGGCAGAAACTGCGGACTTGTGCGGACGGCCCAGGCGGTGTCGGCCGCTTTCGAGACCTCGGCAAGGATCTGCGCCCCACTGTTGCCCTCCCCAACGATAAGCACCCGCTGCCCCCGAAAGGGCGCGGCCGTGCGGTAGCGGGCCGAATGGATTTGCTCCCCCTGAAAGAGTGCCCGCCCCGGAATATCCGGGATGATTGGTTTGCTCCAGGTACCGGTCGCGGAGATGACGGCCCGACTATGGTAGGCACCTCGGTCGGTTTCCAACCGGAAGGCATCCGCTTCGCGGTGCACGGATTGCACGCGCACAGGACGGTCGACGGGCAGGTTATAGCGTTGTTCGTACCTACACAGATAATCGATCACTTCTGGCCGGGTGGGGAAGGGGTGTTCCGACTTCGGCATCCACCATCCGGGCAGCGAGCTATGAGCGGCCGGCGAAAAGAGTGTCAGCGAATCCCAGCCGTGCAGCCAGGCGCCGCCGCACCGCTCCTGGTCGTCGAGGATCAGAAAATCCAGCGAGGTCCGCTGGAGGTAATAGCCGCAGGCAAGTGCGCTTTGTCCGCCGCCGATGATGAGCACGTCGTGCATGAAGGTCAGTTGTAGGTTCCTGTGTATTTATCGTGCAAACCAATCTTATTAAAAATTTTTGGTGTGCTCTTTTCAATTCGGCCGTCTAGGTGTGGACTTTGTAGTTCGGCGTTCCGCGGAGAGGATAGCGGTCGCATTCTTCCAGCAGATTGTTATCGATTCCGTGCGGCATCTTCCAGATGGATATCCTATTGCGAACTGTGGGTTTAACCATTGAAATAAACCATAGTTACACGCATATTATCGTCTGATCTTTTCAATGCTATTGATGAGTCCTTCTATGAGCACCTGAATAAATTGATTTCGTTCGATTACCGAAAAAACTTGATCATACGTCTTGGTAACGCTAAGATCCGTATTTACTCGCGAAGCATCTAAGGCATAGTAAAACTCGTCGAAGGTTACGACGAAATCAATCTCGTGTGAAAATTTCGTGCTGCTCGTCTTAAAGTTTTTAAAGGTATACTTGAAGCTCGTGTTTGTAATGTTTAAAGGAGCACTTTTCGCTGCGGTTAGCAGGTTTTCGGCAAAAGGTCCGGTAGACCGGAATAACTTAGTGCCATGAGTGGGCTCCCGGAAGGAAAAGCTTTTTTCTACCACTTCGAAAAGTTCGTCAAATTGGAGCAGCCTTTTCTCTAATTCTTCATACAAGGGGATGATGTCCTCACTCAGTAGGATCAACATTCTATCGGCGGTTTTTTTAATTGTTCCTTTTTCAGAGGAACTCAAACCGGCTTTAAAAACGGCAATGCTTTTATCTACATCTTCTATGGTATTAATTACATCACCCTGTGCGGCACTTAATTGAATCTGAAGGGATCTTTTTGCCGATTCGGCGATTAATTCAATCAAAGGTTCGTAGTTCCCAACGTCAGCTTGGGCAAGGGTGCCGTAGTATTGGTTGCGTGCGTCATATTTTATAACAACGGGGGGGATTTTGTACTTCAACAATATCAAATTCATTAAAATTCTGCCTAACCTCCCATTTCCATCGTCAAATGGATGAATGGCCACAAATCTATGATGAAAAACAGCGGCAATAACTACCGGATGGAATGTAGTAGCATTTAATGCCTGATTGACCCAGTCAACCAGATCCGACATTTCTGCCTGTACAAGTTCTGGCTCGGTGTAGTAATGTATTGCACCTGTTTTCGTCAGGACGTGGTTGGGTTCCGTTTTGTATTCGCCAATTTTTATTTTCTTGCGCACCTTCACCCCGCTGGGGGTAACAGCGTTAATGGAATAGGGCTCCTTTAAGATGATTTGGTGCAATACCATGATGTCATATTGAGTGATGTTCAGATCACTTTTCACCATCTTCAGCATGTGCTCTATCCCTTCATCGTGGCCTTTTATATCGTTATGATCTTTGAGCGGCTTTCCTTTTGCGGTTATTCCGTGCATCAACAGGGCTATGGTTTCCCCATAATTAAGCTGATTGCCCTCTATAGCGTTAGAATGGTAATTCCAGTCTAATCTCAGCTTCTGTATCACTTTGCCTTCCACATCAGGCAAAAAGGGCCTGAGCGATTCTACCCGAGCAAGTAATTCATCGATCTCGGTTAAAACCTTTGAGTTGTTCAATTCCTGAATGTGTGAATCTTCGATGCCGCTCATGTTTTCAATTAGCTGTAAATCAAAGATAATTCTCACGAGGAAAATTGCGCATGACCTCCGGATTGATTGTGTGAAATGGCTCTGATTTTTACTTACGGTTGGTTCTTCCCTTTTTACTAAATTGGCTACTACAACCAACTTATTTACGGACTAGAATCACCATCACTCATGCCTAGATTTTCACTCCTCTCACTACTCCTGCTGTTATTCAGCAGTAGCCTGACTGCTCAGAGTGGTAACACTTCCACCCCTTTATCCGACTATTTCCAACCGCTGAAATACCGCAGCATCGGGCCCTTCCGCGGGGGGCGTTCCGTGTGTGCCAGTGGGGTAGTCGGCGATCCGCTGACATACTACATGGGCACCACCGGTGGGGGTGTCTGGAAAACGGAAGATGCCGGCCAACATTGGCACAATGTATCTGACGGCTACTTTAAGACAGGATCGGTGGGGGCCGTGGCCGTGTCGCAGAGCCATCCAAATGTAGTCTACGTAGGGATGGGCGAACACGCACCCCGGGGCGTGATGACCTCACACGGCGACGGGGTGTATAAATCTACGGATGCCGGAAAGACCTGGGCGCACCTCGGGCTAGCGCCCACGCAGCATATTTCGCGAATTATCGTGCATCCGGACGATCCACGCATTGTGTACGTCGCTGCGCAGGGGCAGCTCTACGGACGCAACGAAGAGCGAGGTGTCTTCCGCTCTACCGACGGCGGTACTACCTGGGAGAAGGTGCTCTACGTAGACGATCGCACCGGGGCCTCGGAATTGAGCATGGATGCCAACGATCCCAACATCCTCTACGCAGCCATGTGGGAACACCAGCGCCTTCCCTGGCAGGTGATCAGTGGCGGGCCGGGTAGTGGATTGTACAAATCCATCGATGGCGGCACGACCTGGCAGGAACTCACCGAAGGCCTGCCCGAAGAAAAAGGCAAAATGGCGATCGCCGTGTGCCCATCCAATTCCCAGAAGGTGTACGCGCTCATCGAAAGCGATTCACAGCAGGAGAAGGGCGGGTTGTTTGTATCTACCGATGCCGGGGCAAGTTGGAGCCGCGTCAGCGGAGATCACCGGCTCGTGCAGCGGGCCTGGTACTACATCGAAGTATTTGCCGACCCGCAGGACGACCAGACGGTATACGTACTCAGCGCCCCGGCCCTGCGCTCCATCGATGGCGGTAAGACTTGGGAGCGCCTCTCCGGCACCCACGGTGACTACCACGACCTGTGGATCAATCCCGATAATCCGCGCAATCTCTGCATTGCCAACGATGGGGGAGCAGCCATCAGCTTTAATTACGGCAAAAGCTGGTCGACCCAGGCCAACATGCCCACAGCGCAATTTTACCGGATTAACGTGGACAATGGATTTCCCTACCGCATCTACGGGGGGCAGCAGGATAATAGCTCGGTTACCATCGCCCATCGGGAACTGGGGGCGTGGGGCATCAGCACGGATAGCTGGAAGGCCTCCGCCGGCGGCGAGAGCGCCTTCCTGGCCTTCGATCCCGATGATCCGCGCTACGTATTGGGCGGCAGCTATTTGGGCACCATTGAGGTGCTGGACAATGAGGCCAATGCCGGCACCAACATCATGGCGGCCCCCATTCAGTATCTCGGGCGGGCGGCCAGCGATATGAAATACCGCTTCAACTGGAATGCCCCCATCATCTGGTCGAAACACGAGCCGGGCACCTACTACCACGCTGCGCAAAAGCTACTCCGCACCCGCGACATGGGCAAGACCTGGGAAGAAGCCTCGCCCGATCTGACCCGCAATCAGAAAGACAAGCAAATCAAGGGCGGCGGCCCCTACACCGTAGAGGCAGTCGGTGCGGAGAACTACGGTACGATCAGCTACGTGATTGAATCGCCCCAGGAGGCCGGCCACATCTGGGTAGGTACCGACGATGGCCTGGTGCAACTTACCCGCGACGGCGGTGCCACCTGGACCAACGTGACGCCCGCCGGGCTGGAAGAATGCCTGGTGAATGCCATCGACCTGTCGCCCCGCAGTCCGGGCACAGCCTATATCGCGACCACGCGCTACAAATTCAATGACCATACGCCGCGCCTGCTCAAAACGACGGATTACGGCGCAAGCTGGACCGATATCACCGGCAATATTCCCGACGGAGCCTACACGCGCGTAGTACGCGAGGATACCGAGCGCCCGGGCTTGCTCTTTGCGGGCACGGAAACGGGCCTGTACATCAGTATGGACGATGGGAAGCAATGGGAGCGTTTTAATTTGAATTTACCCACTACGCCAATATTGGATCTGCGCGTGGCACACAACGACCTGATCATCGCCACTTCGGGTCGCTCGTTCTGGGTACTCGACGATCTGGAGTTGCTCCGCCAGTACGAGGCTACGCCTCAGGCAGTGCATCTGTACCAACCTGCGCCTACCTTGTTGGCCGGTGGCGGCAGTGAACTGGACGGGAACAATCCGAATTTTGACGGTAGCCATCCGCTGCGGGGCGTCAACCCGGCTAGCGGGGTGGTGATCTATTTCCACCTGCCGAAAGACAGTATGGAAGTAACGCTGACCGTCCGGGATACCAGCGGGGATGTCGTCCGGAAACTGAGCTCCGAGGCCGATTCCAACTTCCAATCCTATGCTGGCGGCCCGCCCGCCGAGCCAACGGTACCTGCAAAAGCCGGGCTCAACCGCTTTGTGTGGGATATGCGCTATCCGACCATGCCCGGCATCCCGACGGCTTACATCGAGGGCAGTTTTCGGGGCCACAAGGCCGTGCCCGGTACCTACACCCTCGAACTACAGGTAGGTGACGAGCGGCGCACGCAGGAATGCACTATTCAGCCGCATCCGCACTACGGCCTCAGCTCGGCCGACTATGCCGACTACCACGCCTTCATGCAGCAGGCCGAAGCCACTCTACAAGAGATGCACGACATGGTAAACGACCTGATAGCCCTGCAAAACCAATTGACTACCGTGCTCGGAAAATTGAAAACATCCGGCCATTCGGACTTGCACGCCGAAGGGCACGATCTGTTGAAGCGCATGCAGGCCTGGGATGCGGAGATGGTGCAACGCAAGAGCAAGGCCTACGACGACGTGGAGAATTTCGAAAACAAATTTACGGCCAACTACTTGTTCGTGATCAACCACGCCGAAAGCGGCATTCCGCGCGTCAACCAACCCACCCGCGAGCGGCTGGCGGAGCTGGATCAGCAATGGGCAACGTGGAAGGAGCAGGGCCGGAAGTTGATGGAGGAGGCCATTCCGGCGTTTAACGAAAAGCTGTGGGCAGAGAAGATTGGGGCGCTGTGGATGGGGCGGTAAAGGGAACTTCCATCAACTATGCTCGCCTCCTTGTTTCGGGGCACACTATTAATATTGCAGCGACTCCAGGAAAGTACTTTGGTACTTTGGTCTGTTGGTACTTTGGTCTGTTGGTACTTTGTAATTGAACCGATGGCATAGGTACGTCCTAAAGAACTAGGGTTTCAAAAATGCGAAAAAACCACCCTTCTTTGACAATTTTTGTGGTCGACACAAAACCGATGGCCGAAAAGGATTAAAGGCAAGGGATTCGTGTCGATATAACCACGAAAATTGTCAGAGAACCAAAAATACAAAGCGCGCTGACAAACAGCTACTCTTCTTATCGTACTATAAACGGCACCGTAGCCACCCGATCACTCACCACCAGCCGGCAGATGTAATAGCCGGCTGAAAACGCCGTGCGATCTAATTGCAAGGTTAGCTCATGGACGCCCGCCGGTAACTTTTGGGCCGGGGAAGCCTGCAGGATGGCCCCCTTCGTGTCGACCAGTTCGAGTTGCACCTCCGCCGCCTGTAGCAACTTGAATTCCAACAGCAGGGAATCCTGTGCGGGGTTGGGGTACAGACGCAACTCGTTGACTACTAGCTTAATTTCCCGGGTGCTCGTGGTGGCATCGCCGAACAGCCATTCGTAGGCCGCTGCAAACTCCCGTGCCCAGTACCATTCGCTGTGTTGCCCGTCGGCGTGTTCGAGGGTGCGGACTTCTTCGGAGTCAAAACCGGCGGCCTCTAGCTGGTCGTCCATTTCAAACATTTCTTCCACGTACTGCGCGCCTTCCTGGGTGCCGGCAATCTGGTAAATGCGCATTTCGGCCTCTTTGCCGGTGTTGGCTACGTGCTCGAATGCTTCCGGATTGAACCAGTAGGCGGGTGAGAGGGCTCCTACCTTTCCGAATACCTCCTGGTGCTCGATGCCTGCGAAGAGGGAGATCAGGCCCCCCAGCGAGCTGCCCATGATGCCGGTATGCTGCCGGTCGGGCAGGGTGCGGTAGTTGGCGTCGATGTAGGGCTTGAGTTCTTCGACGATAAAATCGATGTAGTCGGCACCCTCGCCGCCTCCGTAGCGCGCGTTAGGCCAGGCGCTGTATTCGCGCGAACGGAGGGTTTGTCCATTGTCGATGGCTACGACGATGATGCCCCGATCGCCGGCAGCGTGCAGGTTGTTGAGCGTTTCATCCACCTGCCACTCGCCGGCAAAGGAGGTGCTGGCGTCGAATACATTCTGCCCGTCGTGCATATACAGCACCGGATAGGCTTGAGTGGTCTGGTCGTAGTCGGGCGGCAGGTAGAGCCACACCCGACGGTAGCGGTCGAGGCTGGCCATGTAAAAGCTGTCTGTCAGGATGCGCACATTCGACTCGGCGGTGCTGGCATTGCCGTTAGGTCCATCCAGATCGTCCCAGCCCTCAATCTGTAGGCGGACGGTGTCTCCCTCTCCAGCGGCCAGAAAGCGATTTGAAATCGAGGTGCCTGTGGCATCCACCTCTACAGTCGACCAATCGCCACGGGTAAACTTAAACTGAATATCCCCGAGCCCGGAGGGGAGGGTGATTGCGTAGTTACCGGTAGTAGAGTCTTCGTTGAGGCGGTAGGCCGGGTCGCCGGGCTGCCAGCCCTGAAAGTCGCCGGCGATGTAGATCTCCGCCCCGGCGGGAGTGCTGGTGGGCAGCTGGTCGATGAGGAGGGTGCGTTGGGCCAGGAGGGGTAGGATCGTGACCAGGCACACTAGTAGCGATAGGAGTTTTTGCATGGTTGATAGCCAATGGTGAATGGGCGCAAGTTTACGCGTTTATTCGTAAATGAGAGCCACCTCGTTCAGCGGTTAGGGTAAACGCACCAAAATGGTCGGTACGATAGTTTGGGCTTGCTTCTGTGGTGATAAGCGCGTATCTTTGAAGAACCATCCAATAACTGCCCTGGCGGCAGCCGTTCTCACAAAATAGCCCACTTTTTCACACGGCCGTTTCCTTTGCTGGTAGCCGCGTGCGCAGCGCACGCCTGGGCTGCCTGCAGCCCTCGAGGTTGGCAGGTAAGGTGGGCGGGCCGTTTTTTAAATACCCACCCACATGGTGTGGGGCGCCCCGAGCCCAGCCACCGGCCGGAGAGCCGAGGGGCCAAGCTATGTCCCGCCGGGCGGACTTACTGTCTCCGGCCTTTGATGCGTGTGTCCTGCCAGCGGTTATCCTCACTACTCCCGATCGTCCAATTTGGAATGAATCAGTTGATCCGTGCGATAGTAAGAATCCAAAAGGGTAGACAGGGGTGTCTTCAGATCAATTTCGTTCTGTATTACCCACTGTTTGACCTGGGCATCGACGGAGATAACTACCGATAATTCTTCCAATTGATTGTCAGGCGACCCCGTTTCCACTCGAACCCAATCCCCCTCATCAAAATCCGAATCATACGCCAGTTCGTCATCTGCTAAGTACACTATCCGATCTTCGGGGATTTCCACACCGGCCTGCCGCAACTTGAGCACCTGAATGGCGGGTATCGCTTCCGTGCCGAGATGATGCGAAAGATGACTGTGCGCAATGTGTATACTACCGAAATGAGAACGCCAGTGACACTACCTACAGTTTTCCATCTTCGTTCGCCGTACTTTTTCTTACTACTGATATACTGAATGCGATCCGGGTCATCGAATACGTCTTTCGCTTGTTGGAATGATAAGCCGTGTTTCCTCTGATTCGATCGATTTTTGGGATCGTGCCATTCAAATTTTGGCATGAAAAGGGCTTTGAATGGAGTAATTTTTTCTGTGACCCTTACATATCGGGTTTTCTCGGGAAATGCGGTAAGTGCATCTTCTCGAATATCATAAGGAAATGCCTGTCTTTGGGGACGGTCCACTCGCCGGACAACTGGGGGGCTCGTTGAGAAGGTTGTCTAAGTCGGTAGTGATTTATATATTTATGTAATGTGATATGTTTTGTTAGATTTTGCTTTTTAGATATTTAGATTTTTAGATATTTATATTTCTGGAAATCTACGTCCTAAATACCTAAAACGTACTCCACTACGAAAAATACCACCCGGTCGACCACCCAACGGCCCCAATGATCAGGTTATGCAACTCCAAACCCATCTGGCACTGCGCTTGCTTAATGCCCAATACGTTCTAACCGGCCTGTTAGTGCTGTTATCTCTGCGCTCCGTGTATACTACCGGCGAGCCATTTCCACTGATGTCTACCCAGTTCAACGACCGCGATGGCGACGGCCTGACCGATGACATTGACCTTTGCCCGGATTTTTACGATCCCAGCAATCTGGATTACAACAACAACGGCATCGGCGACTACTGCGAAAATACTGATGTGAGCTACACGCCGGCCAGCTCCCAGCCGAACATCCTCTGGATTTCGGTGGAAGATATGAGTCCGCAGTTGGCTTCCTACGGTGATGCGACAGCCGCTACGCCCAATCTCGATCAGCTGGCCAACGAAGGGGTGCGCTACACCAATACGTTTACCACGGCTGGGGTCTGTGCACCTTCCCGGGCGGCCATCATCACGGGGATGCACCAGAACAGCATTGGCGCGCAGCACATGCGTACACTTAACGGCAGTAATAATACCCCCAACGCCGAAGTCCGGGTGGGCAACTACGAGGCCGTACCGCCGCCGGACGTGAAGACGTTCACGGAGTACCTGCGCGCTGCGGGCTACTTCGTGACGAATGCCTCAAAGACCGACTTCCAATTCAAAGTGCCGCTCACAACCTACGATTTGTCGGCCAATAATAAAGATTGGAGAGATCGACCGGATGCCAACCAGCCTTTCTTTTCGATTATCAACATCAACCTCACCCACGAGTCGCGGGTCTGGAGAAACGCGGGCCAATTCGGCAATATTGACCCCAACGACGTACCCGTACCGCCCTACTATCCGAACACCCAGCTCGTGCGGGAAGACCTGGCGGTGTATTACAACAACATCGCCAAAATGGATAACGAGGTGGGCAACATTCTCAACCGCCTGCGCAACGATGGGCTGGACGATAATACGATTGTGTTTTTCTTCAGCGATCACGGAGCCGGGCTGCCCCGTTCGAAGCGCGATCTGTACGATGGGGGCACCAAGATTCCGCTCATCATCCGCTTTCCGGACGGCAGTTTTGCGAATACCGTCACCGACCAATTGGTCAGTGCCATCGATTTTGCGCCTACCCTACTAAAGCTGGCCGGTGTTGAAGTACCGGATTATATGCAGGGCACCTCCTTCCTCGATCCGGCAGCCTCCGACCGCGCCTACGTGCACGCCGCCAAGGATCGAACGGACGAGAGTTACGATTACGTCCGCACCATTCGCAACAAGCAGTACAAGCTCATCCGCAATTACGATCCGAGCCGCCCCTATATCATTCCCGTGCAGTACCGCAACCAGATGAACATTATGCAGGAGCTGTACGAGCTGCGCGACAACGGCAACCCAACCCCCGAGCAGGCGCTCTGGCTAGCCGATTCCCGCCCGGAGTACGAGCTTTACGACATCACCCTCGATCCGTTTGAACTCCACAACCTGGCGGATGATCCCGCCTACGCGTCTATATTAAGCCAACTGCAGGCCGACCTCGATGCCTGGATGATCCAGACGCAGGGCACCGCCACCCCCGATGTGAGCGACCTCCCGTCGGCCGAAGAAGCCCTGCTCCAAGCCGGATGGCCGGGGGGCGTACAGCCCACAACGGCGGCCCCGTCCATCAGCCAGCATCCCGACGGCAAGATCGCAATGGCATCCACGACCGAGGGGGCTTCCATTGGATATAAGATCAATAACGAGACCTACTGGCAGGTGTACACCGAGCCGTTTGACATCAGTGGGTCGGTATCCATTAAGGCACGGGCGATTCGCATCGGGTATAAGGAAAGCTCCGAAACAACGGCTAACTTCGACGGCGATAGTAGTGGAAGCATCCAGGGAACCCTGCAGCTGGGCGGCCGTACGAACCATGAGGCCGTGGCATCTATCACGATGTATCCGCTAACGGGCGATCCTGCGCCACTCGTATTTGAGCAAATTGCGGTAGATCAGACCGGCAATTTTTCCTTTCCCGAAGTACCGGGAGGATCGTACGACTGTTATCTCGAGGTGCCCCATTTTCTTACCGTTTTCCAGAGCGTCCAGCTAGAATTGGGCACGCAATCGATTGATTTTGGCACCCTGCCGGCCGGAGATGCTGATCTGGACAATGCCGTAGGCCTCCTCGACTTTAGCTTACTGGCCGCTAGCTTTAACCTATCCGAATCGGACCCAGGCTACGTGCCCGGTGCCGATTTCAATGGCGATGGATTGGTCAATCTATTGGACTTCTCCCTGCTGGCCAACAACTTTTTGATTAGTGGGGCGAGTCCGGAGTAACGAATGCTTAATTGTGCTTTTTGGCGGTTATGCAGTGGCTTGTTTCTAAATTTAGATACCATTTTTCTTACTGCATCGGCTAGAAAACTCCCATAAATAGGGCCTGCTGAAATCAGCGTAACGATTTAGTAGGCAATAGTTTATGAAGTTTTTCTGGCAATTTTATGCAAGCCTATACGTATTATTGCTGAATAAACTTGCACTTGAAAGATGAAAAATTCACCTGAACCCAACCAATCGTTGGGTCCGACCCGCTCACGCTTTGCCCTGGAAGCATTTGATTCAAATTTACCATCAACACCTAAGTCAAGGACCCGCCATCACCCTACCCGCTCGGATCATTATCGGTAGTCTGATTATTAAACACAAACTCAACCTGAGCGACGCCGAGACCGTACAAACCATCGAAGAGAACCCCTACATGCAGTTCTTTCTGGGCCTGGAAGTATTCCACCCGCGTGCGCTCTTCCATCCCACCGCGCTGGTCAACTTTCGCAAGCGGCTCGGTAAGGCTACGTTCGATGAGCTGAGTAATGCGCTGATTCGCATTTGCTCGGCCGACCGGCTGCCGGTCGACGAAGGATCGCCTAGCCCGAATCGCGGCAAGCT
The DNA here is from genome assembly GCA_964504335.1 of uncultured Saprospiraceae bacterium. Lineage (GTDB taxonomy): Bacteria > Bacteroidota > Bacteroidia > Chitinophagales > Saprospiraceae > CAZDET01. Next base: position 978 of record CAZDET010000032.1, on the reverse strand, counting down.
GCAGCTCGATGCTACGGTGGCCGATCAGTACATTCGCTATCCCAACGATCTGAGCCTGCTCAACGAGGCACGCCAGAAAACCGAAGACCTCATCGACGAGCTGTACGAACATACCCGCGAACAGCTTCGCGTCAAGCCCCGCACTTACCGGCGGGTGGCTCGCCGCAAGTATTTGGAAGTGGCCAAGCGCAAGAAAAATCGATCTAAGCTCATCCGCACCACCCAGCGCTATTTGATCAACTGTGTGGAGCGCAACATCGTCTCTATTCACCGCATGCTGGATTTACTACCAAGCAACCCCCTGGAGTATGCACAAATGCGCACCCTGTGGATCATTCAAACCCTGTGTCAACAGCAGCGTCAAATGTACGATCGCCGCGAACGACGGTGCGATGATCGCATTGTCAGCATTCACCAGCCACACGTACGGCCGATCGTGCGGGGCCAAGTCGGCAAGGAGGTAGAATTTGGTTCCAAATTAGGTTTAGCCCAAATGGATGGCTTTATCAAAGCCGAAACCTTGAGCTGGAATGCCTACCACGAAAGCCAGGATCTACCCGCCCACGTAGCTGCCTACCGCGAACTGTACGGGTATTACCCAGAGCTGGTACAAGTGGATAAGCTGTACGGCACCAACGCAAATAGCCAATGGTGCAAACAGCGGGGTATCCGCCTGACCGTAGCGGCCAAGGGACGTCCCAAAAAGGAAAAACCCACCGCTGCACAGCGGCGAAACCAGAAAAAAGAGTATACCGAGCGCAACCGGATCGAGAGGAAGATCGGGCAGGCGAAGCAGGGCTATAAATTGAATCAAATCCGAGCCAAATTAAAAGATACTTCCGAATGTTGGATTGGAATTATTCTATTTGTTACGAATTTGGTGCGCTTTGCTCAAATCCATCAGATCCCTTTTTAAGCAGACTCTAATTACACCTCACTTTATTCCGCTGCACCGCATACTGCGTGTTCCCCACCCGC